>CADAOZ010000015.1 GCA_902789735.1 uncultured Lachnospiraceae bacterium | reverse complement strand
TTCAGGGCTGCATTTCTGTTAAGTTGTCATATATTTGCTTGTTATGGTGCTTCTCCCTTTCCTGCATGGCAGGCAGGGAGGCTGGAAGATCCTGTCCCTTACAGGACTTTCTCTTCACACGCAACTTTGACATTATATCAATCTAAAGCTGCCATGTCAACCGGTTTTTTGAATTAATTTTAATTCCTTATTCCGGCCGGCCTCTTCTGTTTCAGGGTCCTGTAAAAGTCCCCTAAAAACGGAGAAAGCGGGATTTGAACCCGCGCGCCGCTCTCGCGACCTACACCCTTAGCAGGGGCGCCTCTTCAGCCTCTTGAGTATTTCTCCTGGTCTGAAAACCCTTTCCGGCTAAGATCTGACGGACCTTTCACCGGTTACCAATGATGTAATTGGATGCGTCTTATTTTCGACGCATGTATTATTATACCGACGCATGATATGTTTGTCAACGAAAAGTTTTCCTTTTATTGGCATTATTCAGCCGATCTTCTGTTGTTTTCCGGTTCTGCTCCAGAGAAGACAAAACAGGGCGGATCCTGCGGAAAAGAGGACTTCTCTTCCGGCAGGATCCGCCGTTTTTCTGTAACAATTCTTATCGGCGGAGGATACAGCCGTTGTCAGTTGAAAAGGAATCTGAAAAATCACTCCCAGATCAGTCCCTTAATGCCATCCTCCGTTTCCACCTCGACCCGCAGCATGTCTCTGACTGTCTGCATCCTGGCGTTCAGTTCCTCCCTTGTGGCACCGGATACGATGATGGCCAGGCGGGTCGTCTTATCCGACATACCGCCGGTATTGACCATGCCCTGCTTCAGTTCGTCCAGCTGGTTGCGGTGGACATAGGGAAGTTCCTGTACTTCCCGCATGCCTTCCGCCCGGATGACTTTGCCGGTCGGAATATAGAAAGCCATATAGCCGCAGAAGCACTGCTGGGGCAGAATCTCAGGAAAGGCCTTCTGCTGGCCGAGGGCGATATCCAGCAGATACTCCTCTGTATGCAGGCCTGTGGACAGTGAGATCAGATCCGATGAAATAAAGACGCCGCCGCCCCGGGCCGCTGTCTCCATCAGATAAATATCATCACCTTCCATAATGAACTCGCTGTGGGTAATTCCCTGTTTCAGGCCGAACCCGGTGATGATCCGGGCATTCAGATCGCAGACCCGTTTTGTCAGCGCCGCATCCGCTGTGCTGGGGAAGATCCTGCTTTTGGCCGCGAAGGCGTCCGGCAGGTTGAAGTACAGGGTGTCCCCGCAGTTGAGATTCCGGAATTCATAATTCCAGGCAAGGCCTTCCACAACGAACTCCCGGCCTGTCGCGCAGCGTTCGATCATAACAGAATGGTCGGAAGACCATCTTTCCGCTTCGGCGTATTTCTCTTCCAGTTCTTCGGCGTTACGGCAGATCTGTACGCCCCGGCTTCCCTGGGTATCCACCGGTTTGATGATCACGGTCCCGCCAAGCTCCTGATAGAATTTGAGACCGTCTTCCAACGAATATACCGTCTTATTGGGAAGGACCGGGATGCCCAGCGCTTCCATCTTCTCCCGCATCAGACGTTTATCGGTAAAAAGGCAGCCCGTTTCATAGCCGATTCCGGGAAGGCCCATCTGTTCCGCCACATAGGCGACCGAACGGACCGCGATATCTGTCTGGTCTGTAATCACGCCATCGATCTGCTCCTGTCTGGCAATCGCGAGGATTTCTTCCTTATTCCTGACATCCAGCAGATATTTTTTATCTATATATGGAAGGAATGCTTCCCCTACAACGGGCGCAACCAGGATTACCTGATATTTTTCCGCCGCTTTCTGTACCAGGGGCAGCTGAAAATCGCCTGCCCCGATGATCATTATCTTTTTCATCCTAAATCTCCCTGTCAGCCTGTAATCTGCCGCAGTACATCATCCAGTTCCTCCGCGGAAGGGCTGGTGGGTTTCCATAAAATATGCGCGTTATCATTTTTGTATCTGGGAATGATATGCATATGGAAGTGCATGACTGTCTGGCCCGCTGCCTCGCCGTTGTTCTGGACCAGATTCAGTCCGTCTGTTCCCAGTTTGTCTTTCATGAGAACTGCCGCCTTCTTCGCGGCGGCCAGGGCGCCGGCCGCCCAGTCATCCGGAATCTCATAAAGATTCTCAAAGTGTTCCTTGGGCAGAACCAGGGCATGTCCCCGGGTCGCAGGTCCCATATCCAGAATCACACGATACCTTTCATCCTCATACAGGGTTCTGGAAGGAATCTCTCCGTTTGCTATCTTACAGAAAATACAATTGTCATTTTTCATACTTAACCTCTTTCCGCGCCTGCCGGGCTTTACGGGCCGGCGCCTGTATTAGGTCAAGTATATCACGGAATCCCTTTATCGGCAGAAAAATTCCAGCGCGCCGATCCGGATGACATCCCCTCTCTCTATCCTTACCTCTTCCTCCGGCTTCAAGGCCAGGCCGTTCCGGAAGGTCCCGTTTGTACTGTTCAGGTCCTTCATGACCAGTTCGCCCCGGGCATTCCGGCTGAAACGGACATGCATACGGCTGACAGAGGGCGCGTCGAGCACCGCGTCCGCGTATTCGGACAGCTTACCGACCGTGCAGGGCAGATTTTCCAGATCAATGGTCTGCCCTCTGGCTTTTCCGCTGCCGTAGAGCCGGATGGGAACGTCCTCCGGGAGCTCCGCGCAGGTCATTTCCGCCCCTTCCAGTTTCGCTCCGTTTTTATGCGTGACCGGAGCGGCCGCGTAAGGCTCTCCGGACGGCCTGGGACCGGTCCATTCACTGCCTCTCTCCGGCCATACCGGAAGATCTGTATCCCCGCCGCCGCTCCATAAGTCCTCCTGACCGTCCCAGGGATCCCTCTGCTCCTCTTTGTTCTTCCTTTTCCAGGGAATGGCAAAGCTTTTTATTCCCTGATTCCGGATGCCCCGCAGTACTTTGCGCAGCAGCAGGATCATACCGGTGGTCAGCAGTACCGCGCCGGACGCAAGACAGGTCCTGCTGCTGTACTCGTCTCTGAGAACTGTCAGGGAGGCCGCAATCAGCATCACGCCGGTGGCTGCCGCGACTGGCGGCAGCCACCGTACCATCCCGGCCAGTCTGTCCTTACCGCCCTTTTCTGCGGCTGCGGATATCTGTGCGGCTGCTTCAGGAACCGCTCCGTCTTCCTCTTCATAAGAAGAAAAGCCGGCTGTACGATCCTGCCAGGGCTCATTCGAATACAGATCCTCCCTGTAAACCGCATCTTCTTTCCAATCCGCTCTGTCTCCCGGGAAATCTCCGGCAGGTTCTCCCGCCGTCCCATTCTTCTCCTCCGGACGCAGAAGGCGGTCACAGAGCTCCTCTGTAAACAGAAAATCCTCTTCTTCCGCCATGTCCCGCAGCTGCTGCAGGATCCCGGCCGCTTCCGGGTCTGCCGGATCCGCCCGGGCTGCCAGGTAGCCGAATACAGCCGGCCGGCTCTCTTCTGTCAGTTCCGGATAATAGGTGAAACTGTACTTTTCCTCTGTCAGGTCATAATAGATCATCTCCGGGTCCAGCAGGAGCCTGCGCGTATCCAGCAGATAGCCTGCCAGAGCGCTTCCGGCCGACGCCAGCTGCCGCAGAAAGGCCCGCAGGGATTCTCCTCCGATGGTCCTTTCCCGGAAAACTGCCGTCAGTTTCTGTTTTGAAGTCACATCATAATATAAAAAGACTGCGTCATCTATGAAACGCCGGCTGAAAGGCAGGATTCCGTCGATCCGGTTCTCTTCCAGCATCCTGTATTGATATTCCGAACTCCTCAGCTTCCCGGGACACGGGATGACCATGTAGTTGCGGCAGGCGCCTCTTTCATACATAACACCATCTGTCATGCGGTTTGTCCTTTCTGTGTCAATCCTCTGTCGGATCCGCCGGCTGCGACACATCTGCTGTACATGTCCGGGCCGCCAGATCCAGAATCCGTTTGTATTTGCGAAAGCCTGCAGGCGGGTCGGTCTTTCTGGCCGTAAAGCTGCTCCGCAGCTGCCATCCGCCGCCGGGCATCAGAAAATATCCCTGCATGGCCGGGGCACGCATGTTTTCGGAGGCGGTCACCCTCACATTGCTGCCGTCCACATTCGAAACCGACGGTCTGTCCGCCATAAAATAATGGTCCCGGAAGATTTCTTCTTCCGGCGGGACCGTGCAGATATTGCCTTCCTTCAGGGCTGCGGTCCGGATGGCCGTCCTGGCACAGTCCTGGGTCAGAAGGCATTTATTGTACATGTAAAAGGACAGGTAGATGACCAGTACGATCAGGCAGACAGCCATGGGGACCACGAAAGACGCTTCCACTGTCATATAGGCATCTGCTGCCGGCCCCTGCTGTTTCCTGACCCGTTCCTGCCCGCGCGCGGTATTCTGCTTCCTTTCTGTCCGTTTCATCCGGTCTTCCTCCCTGCATCACTGCCTGATTCCGGCTGACAGCAGCAGATATAAGCAATAGCCTGCCGCCAGAAAAGGAAGGAACGGCATCCGGCTGTTCCTGTCCGCTTTTCCCGACAGCAGCAAAATAATGCACAGCAGGGACAGCAGCAGCATGCCGGCACTGACGGCAAAAATACAGGGCCCGGCGCCAGCCAGCAGACCCAGGATCAGCGTACAGAGGCCGTCTCCCCAGCCCACCTTATTGTCCGAAAGACCTGCCAGAAGGCAAAGACCGCAGCCGGGCAAAAGGGCGGCTGCCGCCATATGCAGGTCTTCCCCCTCCGCTGTCAGCCTCCAGAATCCGCAGAAAAGGCCCGGGATCAGAAAAGCGGCAGGCAGAAGCAGGCTGACCTGCCTGCGGTATATGTCCTGACCGGCGGCCGCTGCCAGAAACAGACAGGCTGCTGTCCCGGCCGCGTATCGTATCATACTATGCATCATGCTGTTTGTTTCCATACAGTCTCAGTCCCCTTTTGTCCGGAAATCTTTCCTCTTCAGCCGCCTCCGCATTTGGAGCAGGGCGGCATTCTTCCTTTTACCGCGGAAAGCCGGACCTCCTGCACATTCCGTTCAATCGCCCCGCAGGAAGCGGAGCTGTGGTAGCGGTTCCCGTATCCTGTTACATAAACGCTGCCCCCGGCCGCAGCGCCGCAGAAGGGACAGGCATAATAAATCGCGCCGCTGCTGTTGCGCAGGGAATGGAGGCTGGAAGACGGGACCCTGTGAACAGACGGCTTCAGATACGTACATTCCCTGCTCCGATGGTAGACACTTCCGTAATCCGTAATAAAAACAATGGTATCATCCAGATCTGCCTCACTGCCGGTCTCCCCGCTGCCGGTCTGATAACCGGTCCAGGTGTGGCCCGCGCAGGCGGACTGCAGACCGGAAGCCGGCATGCCCATTACACTGAGCAGGGTCCGTACGGAAAAGCGAGCTGACAGACGGATCCTGCCGCTCCGGGCGTCAATTTCCGACCCGGTCAGCGTGACCGGCTCCGCCAGTGCGCCTCCGGAAACACCAGCCTCCCCCATCAGCCGCTGTACGTTCCCGGACGCCCAGACTTCTGAAAGAGACGCAGCTGCCGCTTCCCCGAAAACCGGCAGTCCTTCCGGAACGGCCGGGCCGCGTCCGCCTGCACCGGCTGCGCCGGCTGTTTCGGGCTCCAGATAAAAGGCGTATTCCGCCAGAGTGGAAGCGGTCTCATAGAGGGCGGCTTCCGCCGCGCTCTGCGCCCGGACCATCTCCGTCAGATAGAGCAGATTGGCCATCAGGAACAGGAAAAGCGGCAGTACAGCGGCCGCCTCCACCGTCATGGAAGCGGAAAGGAGGAGGAATGATGCCTCCCTGCGGGCCGGTACCGTCCGGAGAGAACAGCTGCTTTTATTTGACGGGATTTTCCTGCGGCCCTCCTTCCAGGAAGTCATCATCTCTCCCCCCTTCCTTCACCACCGAAAAATGGCTTCAATTATTGCAGACGGTATAGGCCAGCGTGAAATCCATGCCGACATTTCCGCTGACAGATGCCTTCACAGAAACCAGATCATAGCACCAGTCCATGCAAAAGCCGCCGCAGCCTTCCGACTGCCGGATATTGAGTTCCATCAGATCCATGGTCCGGCCGGTCTTGACCGGCATATCCTCCAGATAAAGAAGAAGTCCCAGATATTCCGAATATTTCAGTCCGGGTGCCGCCGGATCCCCCGCTGCCAGATTTTCCGGGGCCAGGATCGCCTCGATCGGGACCGCCCAGTCCGTTTCGCTTTTGACCAGGGGCACGCCGCCGCCGGCCAGCAGGGTCCGCACATCCCGCAGGCTTTCCATATACCCCCAGGCAAAGAGAAGGGCGTACCGGATGACCTCCTCACATTCCGGGATCAGAAGGGCCGCCGACAAGGCAGCCGCCATCTCAGCAGCCTCCGCCTGTCTGCCGGGACTGCCAGACAGGAATGTCATATTGGAGGCCATCCGGACCAGGAGCAGACGCTCTGCCGCTGCTTCGAGATTCCCGGCGTCACTGTTCCTTCCATACAGGATGTATTCCTGTTCATAGCGGAATACGGTATCCGGCAGCGGCGCGGTATAAGACCCAAATTTCTCTCCCAGATACAGGTCCATCAAAAGCGGGTCTGCCGGTTCGAAGTGATGTGCGTTATCCGCTTCCATCCGGTTTCCGCTATTATGGGATCTTCCGCTGTACAGAAGGCCCGTATCCGCCGCAGCCCCGGATACCTGTCCGGCTTCCCCCAGTACCTGCCGCAGGACCGGCTGCTGACGGAAGGCAGCCATGCCCGGCAGGGGATCCTGTACCGGCTGCGCCGCTTCTTCCTGCTCTGGCGGCGCCGGTTCCTCCGCAGCCGCCGCGCTCTGTCTGCTTTCGCTTTCCGCATAAGCCTGACGCAGCTGTTCCGTATTGTCCCGCTCCGCCTGCTGCCACTGTAAAGGATCCAGGGACAGGCCCTGCCACTTGTCTGCCAGGGTGGAAATTCCGGCCAGCGTATCGCCTGCCGGCTCTGCCGCC
Organism: uncultured Lachnospiraceae bacterium; assembly: GCA_902789735.1. Classification (GTDB taxonomy): domain Bacteria; phylum Bacillota; class Clostridia; order Lachnospirales; family Lachnospiraceae; genus CAG-791. The sequence continues at coordinate 62,767 of CADAOZ010000015.1, read as the reverse complement.
ATGTAGGCATGGATCTGTTCCAGCAGCGGCCGTCCTCCGCTGTCGGAGGCAAAGCGGATTCCTGCAACCTCCGCGTCGACCGTACGCAGACGCCAAAAGCTTCCCGCTTCCGATGACCGGGCCGGCTGATCCAGGTTCTCGTTCAGATAATAAAGCAGCCGTCCCCTTACATTTTCCACAGAGGCACTGCCGCCATAAGAAGCGTCTGTAAAGAGCAGGCCGTATCTGGAAAAGAGTTCCCTTACATACTCTGCCAGCAGGGAATCTGCGGAAATCCGCAGGGCTGTCTCACTTTTGAGCCTGGCGCCCCCGATCCGCGCTCCTTCCAGAAGGGTCAGGAGCAGGGTCAGAAGAACGGCCGTCATCAGGGCCATATAAACGGTCAGATAGCCTCCGGTCCTTCTGCCCTTATCCAATGATCGTCGAACTGTCACTGGTGATCTTGCTGAAGATTCTCTGGACCAGGTCATTGAGCTGCTGGCGGAATATAATGACCAGGCCCACCAGAACGACGATGATCAGGATGATTTCTACCGTCCCCATCCCGCTCTCGTCCTCCACAAAGCTCCTGATTTCATTTTTTAAAGTTTCCATATTTTTTATCTCCCTTCTGTTTTCAGTTTCCGCTTACATGAATCCGTAATAAGCCGGCACTATGATGATCAGCATAGTCACCGCCAGCATAATAATCATGGGGAAAAGCAGCTTTGTGCCGGCCTCTTCCCCGAGCTCCCGGGCTATACTCCTGCGTTCTTCAAAAGCCGCTGCAGATTCCTCCTGCAGGACGTCCAGCAGGGCGCTGTTCCCCTTTTTCAGGTTCTGGGTCAGCAGAGAGCAGAAACGGGTATACTGACGGGACCGGCACCGCTGCCCCAAATGTCCGTAGACCGTGATCTCCGGAATCCCGCTGTCCAGCTCGTGACAGACCAGCAGGATCTCCTCCTGTATATATCTGCTGCCGGCCCCCCGGTCCCGCTCCTGCCGGTAATCCGCCGCCAGCTTCTGAAAGACGCTGCGGACCGACATGCCCGCGCCCAGATACAGGACAAATTTACTGAGGATATGGGGATAATCCAGATCCATTTCCCGCTTGCGGCTGTCCACGGATTTACGCAGGTCCCGGTCCGTCAGGAAGAATCCTGCCGCTCCTGCTGCCAGTATCCCCAGCAGCACTGCAGGACTCAGGTCCGTCCGGTTTTCTTCCCAGGTCAGGGATATGCCGCCGGCCCGATCCGGTAAAAGGCAGGCTTCTGTTTCCCTGCCGGATGTTTCCGCCGCAGTCAGACTTTCCTCTATGCTCTGCCGGACCGCTTCCTCCTCTGTCAGTCTCCGGGGGACCACCGTTACCGGAATCTCTGTTTCGAAGACCCAGGGATCATATTTCAGGGTGGCTCTGAGCCTTACCTGCGCGGACTTCCCGTTCTCCAGATTGTCAGGCTGGACTTCCCCGTTTGTATTGACCAGGGAATAACTGCCCGTATCCCACTGCAGAATAAACGGATAGCCTTCTGCGGTGGAAGCCAGAGCCAGATCCGTAGAAACATGCAGAAGATCCGGATTGTCCGCCAGAATCAGGTCCGGCAGTTTTTTTGTCAGGTCATCCGCCATCCGCCTGACCTCCTCCTCTCCATAACGTCTGGCACTGACCTGCAGGTCAAAACGTCCCAGCTCGGTCCGGTCAGGGTCTGTTGCCGTCAGGGACAGGGTCCTGTCACTGCCTCCATAGCTGTTCCGTTCTATCCGTCTGCCGTTCTCCAGGATCCTGCCGGTCTGTCCGCCCAGAAAGACAGCCGCCGCCAGCAGGTCCGCCGCACAGAGAAACAGGAGAAGATTCCGGATCTTGCCTGTATAATAAGCCTCCTCTCTGCCTATGATCCGGCGGGAGGGATGGAGCAGGCGCAGGTCTGCCCGTACTTCCTCCAGCCCCGGAATCCTCTGTCTGACGGGCTTCAGCATCTGCCAGATATGGACCGCCATTCTCTGAAAGATCCGCAGAAAAGGGGACAGTTCCGCTTCCTCTTCCGACCGGCAGTCCCGGGATACAAAGGCCCATACGGCCAGCCCCAGCAAAAGAACCAGATATATTGCCGCTTTGATCAAATCCTGCCACGCCTCCTTTCCGGACGCTTCCTGTCACATGCGGATCTGCAGGATCTTTTCAGATAAAAGAAAGGCCCCCAGATAGACCGCCAGACAGACCGTCATGAACACAACGCCGGCCGCGTTATGGTAAAGCACATCGAAAAATCCTTTGGAAACGGTCCCTATATAAGCGATGATCAGAAAGGGAACGGCGTCCATGATCCGCTGCTCCATCCGCCGGCTGCCCAGAAGGATCCGGATCTCGTTTTCGATATCGATCCGGTCCCGGATCTGATCCGCCGTCTTTTCCAGGATCTCCACCATGTTGCCGCCGCTCTTACGGGCGATTGCGAAGACCTGGGCGAATTCCACGATCTCTTCCGCCCCGCTCCGGTCCGCAAAATCCTGCAGCAGCCGGTCCAGAGGGATACGGTTGTCGATTCCATGGGCGATCCGTGTAAGCTCTGCCGCGATCAGAGAATCCCTGCCGAACTGGAAGTCCATATCCCGGGCTGTTTCCCGGAAGGCGTTTTCCGCGGAATAGCCGGCCCGGAGGGCCGTGATCAGGCTTCCCAGAGCGTCCCGGAACTGCGCTGTCAGTTCCCGGGTCTTCCGCTCCCTTTCCTGCTCCGCCCTTTTCCTGCAGTAAGGGAGCAGGACCGGAAGCATAAATACGCAGGCCCAAAAAGAGTCATAGAACAGTTTCCCCGTCACCAGAAAGATGACCATTCCTTCGGCCAGGAAGCGGATTCTGCAGTCAGACAGTCTCCATCCCTGCCATTGCAAGCTTGGCGGTGTTTTCCAGCCGGTTCTTTTTGTCCCAGGTGCCGATGATCTTTCCATTCTCCTCTCCCGTTTCTCTGAAGGCGTATAACCTGGACAGGATGATCTTCCCGTTCTCAATCCCGGTGATCTCGCAGATTTCCAGCAGTTTTCTGGACTTGTCCCGCAGACGGCCCAGATGCACGATAATGTCGATGGCCGCCGCGATCTGCCCCCGGATGGCAGGCACCGGCAGGTCCATTCCCATCAGGACCATGGTCTCCAGGCGCGAGAGCATGTCCTCCGCGCTGTTGGCATGTCCTGTGGACATGGATCCGTCATGCCCTGTATTCATAGCCTGAATCATATCAATGGCCTCTCCGCCGCGCACCTCTCCCACGATGATCCGGTCCGGCCGCATCCGCAGACTGGCCCGGATCAGATCCCGGATACTGATCTCATTTTCACCTTCCACGTTGGCGTTCCTGGCCTCCAGCCGGACCAGGTTGGCAATGTGCAGGATCTGCAGTTCCGCGTTGTCCTCAATCGTGATGATTCTTTCATCACCGGGGATAAACGCGGACATGGCGTTTAAAAAGGTGGTCTTGCCCGACCCGGTCCCGCCGCTGACAAAGATGTTATAGCCCGCCCGGACCAGACGGGAGAGAAATGCCGCGATTTCCGGCGAAAGAGAGCCGAAGCGCAGCAGGTCCTCCATCCCGATCGGCCGGTCCGGAAAGCGGCGGATGGTCATAATGGGTCCGTTCAGGGCTATGGGCGGCAGGACTACATGGACCCGGGCGCCTCCGGGCAGCCTGGCGTCCACAATCGGGACCGATTCATTGACAACCCGGTTGCAGGCCGAAACAATCTGCTGGATGACGTCCTCCAGTTTTTCTTTGGAACTGAACGTTCCCTGATATGGCGTCAGTCCGCCGCCCTTTTCAATAAAGATCCGGTCCGGTCCGTTGATCATGATTTCCGTAATCTCATCGCGGTCAATCAGGTCCTGCAGGACATCCAGGCGGCGGATCGAGTGGAACAGATCCTGGCGCAGCGTCTTCATGGACGCGATATCCAGATCATTTTCCCCCCTGAACCGAATCAGTTCCTCATCGATCAGGTCCAGGACCTCGGTATCCCCGATTTCCCTGGTAAAGTCAATGCGGTTGATGACAGCACTGTGCACCCTGTTTCTTATCTCTTCCAGCCGGGCCACATCCTTCTCCTTTCTTATTGCGGATTTCCTGCCTCTGCCGCGCGGATCCGGTCTGCCAGACCGGCAGCGTACCGATACAGACTGTCCCGGCGGAGCCCTGCCGGGCGGAGCCCCGGCTCTTCCATCGGGGGAAGCAGGATTTTCCGGGTCTTCAGCTGTACTTCTTCTCCGCCGTGTTCCTGCAGATACCGGTCGCAGGCGGCATCCCTGGCAGCAGACAGGGGATCCTCCCGGATGATCCGGAAGATCCTTCCGCAGCGGGCCAGAATCTGCTGCAGTCCGTTCACCAGGGGGCCCAGATCCAGGATTAGATATTTATATTCCGTGACCCTGCCAATCGTTTCCAGAAGGCGCAGCCACTGATCTGTCTGGATGGCGCGCAGCTCTTCCGGTCCGCGGACCGGCGGCAGGAGGGACGCCCTTTCCAGCTTTCTTTCCATCATGACCAGCCTGGCCGCGACCTTTTCCGGGGCGCAGTCATTAAAATAGATCAGATCTCCCAGAGAACCCTCAAAAGAAAGACCCGTCAGCTGCTCCAGACAGGGCCAGGCCTCCAGGTTCATATATAGGACCGGGTCCCTTTCCGCCAGTTTCCGGGCCAGGCACAGGGCTGTGCCGGTCTGCAGACATCCTGTCAGGGGGGTATGAAAACCGATCACGCGGAGCTCCGGCCCATGCCGCAAAGAGGCTGCCGGAAGATCCAGCTCCAGGCAGAGCCTGCGGATCTGCAGGGCGATGGCGGCCGCATTCTGGTATTTACATATGGCACGGGGAGAAGCCCCCTCGTAAGCGCCCGACTCGTTCAGGACCAGAATCCGGGCCGGATCCCAGTCGACAGGCCGTTCCCGGTATTCTCTCTCCCCGATGACCAGGATTCCCTTACTGTCCGTCTTTCCCTCCCGCAGGCTCCGGTCCAGAAGGCCGCGGCTGCTGAAAACTGCTGCATTGCCGTTAAACTTTTGTCCCTGCAGATATTCCTGCAGGCGCAGGGCATAGACGTATTCAGAATCGCAGACGGTTATCGCTGCAGAGACCGCCGTCCGGGCAGACGGCCCCGCAGCATCAAGACATGTATTCATGGGTATAGACCTCCCAGATAGAAGAGAACAGAGACCAGCGCGGGCAGACCGATCCCTGTCCTGTGACTGCCGCGGAGCCGGCCGCCGGAGCCGGCGGCCGCGCCCGCAAGCGCGAACAGAAATGTAAAAAACAGGAAATAGAGAAAGGCCCGGAGCTCCATATGCAGGGAAATCCCTGCCAGATATTTGAGATCCCCGGCTCCCAGGCCGCCCGCTTTATAGAAAGGAAAAAGGAACAGAATCAGTCCGGCCGCAGCTCCCGCGGCCGGCAGCAGCGCGCCCGGCCCGCCTTGCAGAAAACGCAGGACAAATCCGACGGCCATAAAGGAAAAGGTCCAGACATTATATATTTTGTGTCCGCGCCAGTCGGTGACCGCCGCGCCGCCCGCATAAATCAGGAGCGAAATTTGTCTGACCATCACAGCCCGCAGCCATCTCCTTTCCGCATTACGCATGGGAATGTCAGCACCTTCCCGCAAATTCATTATAAAAAGGCCCTTTCCGGACCAACAAGAACGATCCGCGAATACTGCGAAACCCCTGCTGCGAATTCGTAAAAAAATGCCGGAAACAGGATGTTTTCGCCGCAAGTTTTCGGAATCCTCCCGGCATTTTTGTTCCGCGCCTGCAGGATCCTGCCGACGGTGCAGAACAGTTTCCGCTAAAGGACGCCGGCAGCGGGAAGCAGTATACAGACAGAGATAATAAATGCAAAGCCCGGATAAATGCGCTACAATAGGGGCAGACAGGGCCGGCCGGATGCCTTCCGCCAAAAGAAGGCCCCTGCCTGCCCTGAAAAAAATTATTCCATCCGCCCGGCGGATGGGAAAATATGTTACTAAAGGAGGACTATGAAATGGAACAGAAAAACAATTCCGGCAATATCTGGCGTACCATCGCCATCATAGCGATCTGTCTGCTGGTCATTGTCAGTTTCCTGTACGCGACAGGCAGGAGCAAACAGAACGCCGCCGGCGGCGCGGAGCAGACCGCGGCTGCCGCTGCTGAAACCAAACAGGAAGCTGTCGAGACCGGGGAACCGACAGACGCCGCCGCGGGACAGACAGAGCAGGCGCCTGCGGAAACAAAAGAGCCGGCCGTCTCCGGTGCGGAAATGCTCTCTTTATGGACAGAGGACGCGCCCGCGAAGCAGGCACTGATTTCCTATGTGGAAGCGGTCACGGATGAAAGCAGCCCGGATTTCATTCCCGTAGAGCACCGGATCGCTGTTTTTGATCTGGATGGTACCCTGTTCTGTGAAACAGATCCCAACTATTTTGACTATACGCTGCTGGTCCACCGTGTCCTGGAAGATCCCGATTATATCGACAAAGCTTCTGATTTCGAAAAGAAAACTGCCCAGAAGATTGTGACCCAGAATGAAACCGGCGAATCCTTCACCGGTCTGGAAGTCGACCATGGAAAATGTATCGCCTCTTCCTTTTCCGGTATGACACCGGCAGAATTCAACAGCTACATCCAGGAGTTCAAGAAACTCCCCATGCCCAGCTATGACGGCATGACCAGAGGAGGCGGCTGGTATCAGCCCATGCTGCAGGTCGTGGACTATCTGCAGGCCAATGACTTTACCGTATACGTTGTCAGCGGTACCGACCGTTTCATCGTTCGCGGCATCGTTTATGATTCCCCGCTGCATATCCCCAACCGGCAGATCATCGGTTCCGATGAGACGCTGGTCGCCAAAGACCAGGGAGATGTAAACGGTCTGGATTATGTTTTTGACGATGATGACGAGCTGATTCTCGGCGGTGAATTTATAATCAAGAACCTCAAAATGAACAAGGTCAGTGTGATCGCCCAGGAAATCGGCGATCAGCCTGTTCTGTCCTTCGGCAACAGCACCGGCGATTCCAGCATGGCGGAATATACGACCAGCCGCAATCCTTATAAGAGCCTGGCCTTCATGCTCTGCTGCGATGATACGGAGCGCGAGAACGGCAATGTGGAAAAGGCGGACAAGATGTTCTCTCTGTGTGAAGAATTTGACTGGATCCCCGTTTCCATGAAAAATGACTGGACCACCATCTACGGAGACGGCGTCACCAAAAAGTAATCGTAAGAACCGGCACATCCGGAATGAACCGGAGACAGATTCTATGTAAACGGCTATATACACAGAAAGACCCACGCGGAATCAATTCCCGCGGGGGTCTTTCTGGACTTTTCATTTAAATCCGAAAGCAATGCTTTCCCTGTATTATCTCTTGATGTTGAAAGCCTTGAATCCGGGATAGTTGGCTGCTGCGCCAAGCTCTTCCTCGATTCTGAGCAGCTGATTGTACTTGGCGACACGCTCGGTTCTGGAAGGCGCACCGGTCTTGATCTGGCAGGTGTTCAGCGCGACCGCCAGGTCAGCGATGGTGGTGTCTTCTGTCTCACCGGAACGATGGGACGTAACTGCTGTCATATGGTTCTTATGGGCAAGCTTGATCGCCTCAAGAGTCTCGGATACGGAACCGATCTGGTTGAGCTTGATCAGGATAGAGTTCGCGGCGCCCAGATCGATGCCCTTCTGCAGCCTCTTTACATTGGTAACGAACAGGTCGTCGCCTACCAGCTGCACTCTGTTGCCGAGCTTCTGGGTCATCTTTACCCAGCCTTCCCAGTCTTCTTCATCCAGACCATCTTCGATGGAGATGATGGGATACTTGTCGATCAGGCTCTCCCAGTGCGCGATCAGCTCATCGGAAGTAAATGTAAGGCCGCTCTTAGGCTGTTTGTAGAAGCCGATGCCCTTCTCTTCGTCTTTCCACTCGGAGGAAGCAGCGTCCATAGCCAGAACGAAATCTTTTCCGGGCTCATAGCCGGCATCCTTGATGGCCTGGCAGATGTGGTCCAGAGTGTCCTCATCGGACTTCAGGTTGGGAGCGAAGCCGCCTTCGTCACCTACTGCGGTGGTCTCGCCTTCCTTCTTCAGCAGGGACTGCAGAGCGTGGAAGACTTCTGTGGACCAGCGAAGCGCTTCACGGAATGTGGGAGCGCCGGCAGGCATGATCATGAATTCCTGTGTATCAACAGAGTTAGAAGCGTGTGCGCCGCCGTTCAGGATGTTCATCATGGGAACAGGAAGCGTTGTAGCCTGGGCACCGCCAAGGAAACGATAAAGCGGAATGCCTTCTGCCGCTGCCGCTGCTTTCGCTGCCGCAATGGAAACTGCCAGGATCGCGTTTGCGCCGAGCTTATCCTTGTTTGCTGTGCCGTCAAGGTCAAGCATAACCTTATCTACAAGATAGGTATCGGAAGCATCTACGCCTACCAGTGCGGGAGCGATCAGCTCGTTGATGTTGGCGACAGCCTTGGAAACGCCTTTTCCGCCATATTTGCTCTTGTCGCCGTCACGAAGCTCGAGCGCTTCAAAGATACCTGTGGAAGCGCCGGAGGGAGCCGCTCCTCTGCCGATCGTACCGTCTGCCAGATAGACCTCTGCTTCGACGGTCGGATTGCCGCGGGAGTCAATGATCTCACGGCCGATGACTTTTTCAATCTGTAAATAATCCATAAAAACATCCTTTCTCACACCGGATACGGCTTTTGGCTGTTTCGCAGCAGGGAGTCCGGTCCGGTATGCGCTCATATAGTTTATTTTGACTAACCATAAATATTGTAGCGAACCATCGCTCAAAATGCAAGTCATACAGGCTGCCCAAATCCCGGTCCCGGCATATTATTTACAAAAGCGGATCTGCTTTCCCGGAAATCCGCCGGCCGGAAAGGGTCCTCCGGGAGGAACCGGACCCTCCGTCTGTTCCATGAAAAATATCCCGAGTTTTATGCTAAAATAGAAAGCAGTAAACGATGCCCGCGGAGGCGGGAGTTCTGTGCGGGCGTCAGGATATAAGGCAAAGATTGGAGAATGATCATGTCATCTGTCAATAAGCATACTGATACCGGCCGCAGGACCGGGGCCGGCGAAATTGCCGCGGCAGCGGCTCTGGAGATCCTGGGCGCCCTGCTGCTCTTTTACGCGGGATATAAGGCCGTCTGGGAGGGTGTCGATTTCGAGACCCATATCGCCATTGCCGACGCCGTGGATTTTGCCCATTTCGGGGCTTTTATCAGCCGCCATTTTGAGCCGCTCTGGCATATCTGCGTCCATGTGCTCGGGCAGGCCCTGGGGCTGGAGACCATCCGGGCTGCCGGACTTGTGACCGGTGCCTGCCACGCCCTGACTTATCTGACCGCCTGCCATCTGGTCCGCAGGCTTACCAGGAAGCCTTCCCCGCCAGCGGCTGCTTTTCTGTGTATCCTGCTGGGCATAGCCGCGGCCATTTATGTTCCCTGGTTCAATAAACTGCCTTATCTGGGACAGGGCTCTCCCAATGTCTGGCACAACCCCACCAACAATATGGTCCGGCCCATCGGCCTGCTGGTCTTCGGCCTGACAGCCATCGAACTGGCCCGGCTGAAGGAGGACCGCTTCCGCAGCAACGCGAGAGCATCCATTGTCATCCCTTCCGCCCTGCTGCTGGTCCTGTCCACTCTGGCCAAGCCCAGCTTTGTCCAGATCTATTACCCGGCCCTTTTCCTGATCATGCTGATCTGGCTCTTCTATTCAAAAGGGGCCAATCTCAAACACTGCCTGCAGTTCTTCCTGATGTGCCTGCCTTCCCTGGCGGTCATGATCCTGCAGTATATCCGGGCTTTCTACAGCAGTAATAAAGACGCCGGCGGCGTATCCATAGCCCCCTTCCGGGCTGCGGGCTTTTATACAGACAATGTCGGTATTTCCCTGCTGCTGGTCACGGCTTTTCCTTTATTCATGCTGCTGGTCAGCCTGCTGAAACGGGAGTTCCGGGTCTGTGACGGCTTTGCTTTCCTGATCTTCCTTTCCGGCCTGGCGGAACGCATGCTGCTGGTGGAGGAAGGCAGCCGGGAATATCACGGCAATTTCAGCTGGGGCTATATGCTGGCCCTGTACTATCTCTGGTTCTGCGCCATACGCCAGTATCTGGCCCTGTGGGCCTGCGGCAGGAAGAAATCCGGCCCGGATATTTTCCTCCAGGTCCTGGCCTCCGTCCTGCTGGCCCTGCATGTACTGTCCGGTATCTATTACCTTTATTACATTCTGATCCTGCATAACGGGGTCTGACCGGCCCCGCTGCGGAAAACGCGCCGGCTCCGGCCGGTCCATCAGAAAGGCGGTATTTTTCATGAAAGACGCGAAAATGGATCTCAAGCGGATCCCCGTATATATTCTCTTTATCCTGATGCCCCTGCTGACGGCCCTCTTTCTCTGCCTGTGCTACAGGGTGGACCCCCGGGCCGCGATTCCGGTCTGGAACGATGAAATCTCCTGGTTCTGTCAGGTCCGCAGCGCGGCTGCCTTCGGCAGCCCCCTGGGCTATTACGGTTACAATGGCGGTCATGCGGCCATCGGCACCTTCGGCGCCTGGGGCCCTTTTATGGTCTGGGCCATGTCCCCCGTCGCGGCTGTCACCGGTATGGACCTGCTGACGCCGGTCTATACCAACCTGCTCTTTTCCTGCCTGGCCAATTTCTTCTTTCTCCTGTTCACCAGGCCTTCCTTCCGCAGCACGCTGAAGATGCTGCTGGCTTCCTGTTTCTTTTATACCAGCTTTAACTATATCCTGACCGCCATGTCGGAAACGACCCGGTTCTCCCTGGGCATTGTTCTGGCCGCCATGCTGTGGTATCTGTGGACACAGGCAAAGGAAGGCAGTGTCATTTATAACAGTATCCTGTACCTGCTGGCGCCCCTCTATATCCTGTTCTGTGTTTCCTGCTATATTCTTTTTGCCCTCGCGGTGCCCGTATGGTTCTTATGTCTGGGCAGGCGGCTGACGGCCGGCAGCGGCAGGGGAAAACTCTTCTGGTTCCTTTATGTCCTCCTGTCCCTGGTCCTGTCCCTGGGCGTGATCGCGGTATGCTTCTATATCAGAATGAAGACCAGCGCTTCCTATAATGTCAGCCTGACCGGCAGCCTGGTCTCTTCCCTGGGCAGTGACGGCCCGGCCGCCATCCTCCCTTTCCTCAAGGCCCGCCTGAAGCCTGCCTGGGAAACGATCAGTCCCATAGCCCTGATCCGGGGACGGTCCGAGCACTTCGGCAGCTATATGTTCTACCTGCTGACCTGTTACGCGCTGATCCTGTTTCTCTGTTACAGGATCCTGCGCTGCATCGATAAGAACTACCGCTGCAGAGACTGCCTGCCCCAGTATCTGGCGTCCCTGTACATGCTGACCGGTTTCCTGGCGGCTTTTATCCTTCTGTATACAACTGTTCTGCCCACCCTGATCCGGGGCCTGAATATCGCCTTTGTCCCGGCGGTCCTGCTGCTCTGTCTGGGGGAGGAGGACACCATCGTTTCGCAGCGTCTCTCGGTCCTGCTGCTGATCGGGCTGATCGGATTTATCCCCAATTTCAGGGCCTCGATCCTGGAAGACCGCTTTGACAGCGAACGTACCGCCCTGATCAAATCCCAGGCTGAGATTTTTGAACAGTATATTCAGGTGGAAAAGGGAAAGACAGCGGAAGAGAATACCATCGCCCTGTACGGCCATATGACCAATCATCTGCTGGGCATCCCGGCCGGCGCGGGCATCAACTGCTATCTGGACGGCAGTCCTGCGGATGCGTACGGCTACGCGGTCCTGAATCTGGAATCGCCGGGTACGCTGGATATGACCGCCATTTCCGACGGACTGACCCAAAAAGGCTATCAGGCGCTGTACCGGGATGACCACCTTGTAATCCTGCAGCTGCGCTGACCGCCCGGACCGCAGCGTTTATCCGCATCAAAAAGACCTTTGCTGTTCCTTACAGGGAATGGCAAAGGTCTTTATTATTTTTTGAGATCAGTTTCTGTCCCGGACCAGGCCGATCAGGCTGTAGACCAGGAATACAGCGATGTTGCAGAGCACGATACTGGCCCCGGTAGGCGTCGCGTACAGATAGGAAATGGTGATGCCCACCAGCAGGCAGCCCACCGAAATACAGGCCGCGTGCAGGATCACGGACAAAAAGGTCCTGCAAAGGCGCATGGCCGTCATGGCCGGGAAAACGATCAGGCTGGAGATCAGCAAAGATCCCATCATCCGCATGCCCACCACAATGACCAGCGCCGTCAACAGGGCGATCAGGATATTGTAGAGGCCGGCGTTCATACCGGTGGCCCTGGCAAAGGTCTCGTCAAAAGTAACGGCAAAGATCCTGTGATAAAAGAAAATGAACAGGGCCAGGACCACAAGGGACAGGATGGCTGTCAGCGTTACATCCTGCTGGGACATGCTCAGAATGCTGCCGAACAGATAATTGTAGACATCGGTGTTCATACCGGTCGTCATGGAGATGACCGTCACGCCGATGGCCAGCGATCCGCTGGAAATCAGGGCGATGGCCGCGTCTCCCTTGATCTTACTGTTTTCATTGAGACGCAGCAGGCCGAAAGCTGCCAGGACTACGACCGGAATGGCTACGGCCAGCGGGGCCGCGTTCATGGCGGTCGCCACAGCCAGGGCGCCGAATCCCACATGGGACAGGCCGTCGCCAATCATGGAATAGCGCTTCAGGACCAGGCTCACGCCCAGCAAAGACGCGCAAAGGGCGATCAGGGAACCTGCCAGCAGGGCCCTGACCATAAATGGATAAGAAAACATCTCTATGATTAGACTGAACATTTTTAATCTCCTGCCTGCTCTTTCTTCTGGGGACTGCGAAGCTTCCCGTCATGCTTCCAGATATGGACCGCGGATCCGCCCAGGAAGCTGTGATAGGCGGCGCTGTGGCGGTAATTGTCCATGCTGCCGAAGTACAGCTGACGGTCGCTCCCCAGATGCAGGATTTTGGAAGCGTACTCCATGGCGGCCGGTATATCATGGGAGACCATGATGACCGTTATACCGGTCTTTTTATTGATCCTTTCCACCACATCATACAGGCTCCGGGTCACCACGGGATCCAGGCCTGAAGCGGGCTCATCCAGCAGGATCAGCTTCCGGGTCGCGCACAGAGCCCTGGCCAGAAGGACTCTCTGCTGCTGGCCGCCGGACAGGTCCCGGTAACAGCGGCGGGACAGGTCGGTGATCTCCAGCGCCTCCATATGCCGCATGGCCTCTTCCTTCTCAGAGGCGGAATAAAAGGGCGACAGGCCGTGGGCGCCCAGAAAGCCGGACATGACCACTTCCCGGACACTGGCCGGAAAATCCTTCTGGATCTGGGTCTGCTGGGGCAGATAGCCGATTTCCGAGGCTTTCAGTCCTTCCCCCATGGTTATGGATCCTGCGGACGGCTTTTTCAGCTGCAGCAGGCCTTTGATCAGGGTACTCTTGCCGGCGCCGTTTTCGCCGACGATACAGAGGTAATCTCCCTGTTCCACTTTGAAGTTCAGATTATGTACGACCGTCATGCCGTCATAAGCGAAAGAAAGGTTTTTGCATACAAGTAAGCTCATGCAGGATTCTCCTCAAATATCCGCCGTTAATCCAGGGCCTTTTCCAATACGGCCAGATTGTCTTCCATCATATCTATATAGGTAACGCCTGCCTGCATCTGGTCGGCCGTCACGTTATGGCAGCTGTAAAAGGTCATGGGTACGGCGTCTGTACACTCGCATATAGCCTTAGCTATATTCCCATTGGAAAATTCGATGCTGAAGACCACCGGAATCCCCTCCTGCCTGACCTTGTCGATCAGGAAAGCCATGGTCGCCGCGGACGGTTCGCAGTCGGCCGAACAGCCCGGAAAGGCCGCGTAATAATCCAGTCCGTATTCCTCGGCAAAATAGCGCAAAGGGAAACGGTCTCCAAAGACCAGGGTCTTTCTGGCCGCGCCTTCGGTCAGGCAGCGGAAGCTCTCATCCAGCCGCTTCAGTTCTCCGATATAAGCCTCCGCGTTTTCCCTGTAAAAAGCCGCGTTCTGCGGATCCTTTTCAGCCATGGCTTCCGCTATATGCGCGGTGATCTCCGCCGCGTTCACAGGGGAAGTCCAGACATGTTCATCTGCTTCCTCTTCATGATCGTGCTCTTCCTCCCCATGGGCATCTCCGTGATCGTGCGCCCCCTTCTCTTCCTGCATGCCTTCTACAGTTTCCTCACGGAAGACCTCGACCATATCCATCAGACGCAGGGACTCCGGGGCCTGTTCGCCCATGGATTCCAGGATCTCTTCCACCCAGACATCATTCTCACCGCCCACGTAAATGAACAGATCACAGTTCTGGATATCCCGGATATCCTGGGGCGTCGGCTCGTAGGAATGAATCTCCTCACCGGGTTTGAGCAGCATACGGACATCCGCCTGCCCGCCCGCAATCTGCCTGGCAAAATCGAAGGGGGGAAAAATGGTGGTGATCACCTGCAGGCGGCCGGTCTTTTCCTTCCCGGCAGCGGACGCCCCGCAGCCTGTCAGCAGGAAAAGGGCCAGGATGACCGTTCCCAGCAGTATTTTATATGGCAGCTTTTTGAATTGGCGTTTTTTGTCTGTTTTCTGATTCCCGGTATTACGCATGTATTTTTATCCTGCAGTCTCCGCATATTCCATAGAAGACCGTCATCATGGGATCAATGACAAAACCATGGTTCTTATCGATATGCTTCTGCAGCTCCTTCAGTTCATCACAGTGCAGATGGATCAGTTTCCCGCATTTTTCACATTTACAATGGAAACAGTCGATCATATCATCCGCCCGTTCGCCTACATATTCAAAACAGGCGCTGCCGGTCGCGCCGATGATATATTTCCGGACCAGTCCGTCCGCCACCAGCTGATCCAGATGGCGGTAAATGGTGGCCATCCCCATGGTCACACCTCTGTTCTGGAAATCATTATGGATCTCCGCCGCTGTCACATGTACACCGGACCGGTCCCGGAGATAGGCGGTCAGCTGATCCTTCTGCTTTGTTTTATAACGGGTCCTCTCTGCCATCTTTTTCTCTGCCGCCACGGGCAGCCTCCTGTTCTTTCAATTTGAAAACGAATTTCGATTTCATATTTTAATAATGTCTTTCCTGTGTGTCAAGGCTTTTTTGCGCCATCCGCATGGCCTGGGATCCGAAGCATCAAAAAATCCCCTGCAGATTTCCTTCGGACAGGAAGGTTTTCTGCAGAGGATTCTCTTTATCGTCTTTCCCGCGGAAACCGCGGGTCCTGCGTATTACTCGATGCCGGTCACATCGTAATCTTTGGCTTCGACGGTCTCTTTCAAGACTGCATCCTCAATCTCCGCATTCAGGCTGACAACGGCGGTACCCGCTGTATGACTGACCTCGGCGCTGTCGACCTGAGGCAGTTTTTCCAGGGCTTTCTTTACAGTCGCCTCACAATGGGGACACATCATGCCTTCGATTCTGATGGTTTTCTTCATTTCGGATTCCTCACTTTCTTTTTGACTGTTATCTTCTTCCGCCTGGGACAAGTGCGGGAGGAGGTATCCTTCCGCATCTGTCTCCACGGGATGTTTCCGTTTACGGTCGCGGCTGTCGTCATGGACCCTGAACAGGTTCAGGCGCAGGGCATTGCTGACAACACAGAAGCTGGACAGGCTCATGGCCGCGGCACCCAGCATGGGATCCATGGTGATTCCAAGCAGATGAACATAGGCGCCGGCCGCCACCGGAATCAGCAGGACGTTATAAAAGAGCGCCCAGAAGAGATTCTCCAGAATATTGCGGTAGGTCTGCCGGCTCAGGCGGACTGCCGCGGAAGCATCCGTCAGCCTGCTCTTCATAAGAACAACATCGGCCGCGTCCATGGCTACGTCCGTGCCCGCTCCTATGGCGATGCCGATATCCGCCCTGGTCAGAGCGGGCGCGTCGTTGATTCCGTCGCCGATCATAGCCACTTTGCCCTTCTCCTGCAGGCGGCGGATAATGGCTTCCTTCCCGTCCGGGAGCACATCCGCGATGACCTCGTTGACGCCGGCCTCCCGTCCGATGGCTTCCGCAGTCCGCCGGTTGTCACCGGTCAGCATAACGACATGGATGCCCATATTGCGCAGTTCACGAATCGCCTGGGCAGAATCTTCCTTGATGGTATCCGCCACCGCGATGATGCCCAGCAGCTTTCCATTCTCCATGAACAGCAGCGGGGTCTTGCCCGCTTCCGAGAGATCCCGGCATTCCTGCCGGACGGCCGCGCTCACAGGTCCCAGGCCGCTGATGTATTTGAGGCTGCCTCCCGTCAGTTTCTTTCCCCGATATGTTCCGGTCAGTCCGTTCCCGGGCAGCGCCCGGAAATCATCGGCCGCGTCCGCCGTCAGCCCCTGTTCTCTGCCATATACAGTGACCGCGTTGGCCAGCGGATGCTCGCTTTTCAGTTCCAGGGCGTACGCCTTCTCCAGCAGTTCTTCCGCTGTCACACCTGCAGCCGGCAGCAGGTCCGTGACCCGGGGCTGTCCGTTGGTAATGGTCCCCGTTTTATCCAGGGCCGCGATCTGGATATTTCCGGTCTCCTGCAGGGCTTCCGCGTTCTTGAACAGGATGCCGTTACGGGCGCCCAGGCCGCTGCCGACCATGATGGCGACCGGCGTGGCCAGCCCCAGTGCGCAGGGACAACTGACCACCAGCACACTGATGGCCCTTGCCAGGGCAAAGCCGGGCGTCTGTCCGGCCAGCAGCCAGGCGGCCAGGGTCACCAGCGCGATTCCGATGACGGCCGGTACAAAATAGCCGGAGATCGTATCCGCCAGCCTGGCGACAGGCGCCTTGGTCGCGGCGGCATCCGAGACCATGGAAATGATCCTGGCCAGAGAAGTATCCTCTCCGACCCGGGTGGCCCGGCATTTGAGGAAGCCTGACTGGTTCAGCGTAGCCGACGAAACACTGTCTCCCTCCTCCTTGTCCACAGGAATGCTCTCTCCGGTCAGGGCCGCCTCATTAACAGCACTGCTGCCTTCCAGAATAATACCGTCGACCGGTATATTTTCACCGGGCCTGACGGTAAAAATATCTCCCTCCCGGACGTCGTCAATCGGGACTGTCATCTCCGCGCCGTCCCGGATCACAGTGGCTGTCTCCGGAGCCAGCTTCATCAGACTCCGGAGCGCATTGGTCGTCTTGCCTTTGGAATAGGATTCCAGCATCTTCCCGACGGTGATCAGGGTCAGAATCATGGCTGCGGATTCAAAATAGAACTCCATCATATATTCCATGACTTTGGCGCTGTCTCCGTCCGCCTGCGCCCGGGTCATTGCCAGCAGCATGACCGTACTGTAAATAAAAGCCGCACCGGATCCCAGAGCGATGGTAGAATCCATATTGGGCGCCCCATGAAAGAGGCTCTTAAAACCGCTGATAAAAAATTTCTGGTTGATGACCATGATAATGCCCGCCAGCAGCAGCTGCACCAGGCCCATAGCCACATGGTTGTTTTCAAAAAAGGGCGGCAGGGGCCAGTTCCACATCATATGTCCCATGGAAAAATACATCAGGACCAGCAGAAATCCCACCGAAGCCAGCAGCCGTTTCTTCAGGACCGGCGTTGTCCTGTCCCGCAGGGCTTCCTCTTCTTCCGCAATCCGTGCAGACAGACTGCCCCTTTTCCGGGTATCGCCGGCGCCCCGGATCCCGGCGCCATAGCCGGCATTTTCCACAGCCGCAATAATCTGTTCCGGGGAAGCAGTCCCTTCTACGCCCATGGAATTGGTCAGCAGACTGACACTGCAGTCCGTCACGCCCGGTACCTTCCGCACCGCTTTTTCAACACGGGCCTGGCAGGCAGCGCAGCTCATGCCCGTTACTGTATACTGTTCCATCTTTCCTCCTTACTTTCTGCCCGGAAAAACCTTATTTCATCAGTTTGGGAAGAGTCTTCAGCAGCTCATCCAGCTTCTCCTCATGGCCTTCCCGTACATCTTCCGCGACGCAGGTCCGGATATGATTGGCCAGCAGTGTTTTACTGAAACTGTTCAGCGCTGCGTTGGCAGCGGATACCTGGGTCAGGATATCAATACAGTACGCGTCATCCTCCAGCATTCTGCGGATGCCCCTTACCTGTCCCTCAATCCGGCTCAGCCGGTTCATCAGATCCCTGTATTCCTTTTCAGACCTGACTTTATGACGGTCACTGCCGCAGCAGCCGTTTTCCTGTTCCGTTCCCGGGACGTCGCTTCCGGCCGGAATCTCTGTATGGTCATTCACATGCTCACCGGACATCTTTTTCCTTCCTTTCTTGATCGACAGCTATATGGTGCTGCGCCAGACGGCGCGGGTATTCCCTGCCGGCCGGACGTTTCTTTCTTCTGTAAGCCAATTATACCCCTCCGGGGTATCCTTCCTTATTATATACCCCAGAGGGGTATTGTCAACTGCCAACACCTCTTTTCCCGGACTCTTTTACGCTCCTGTATTCCTATCCGTACATATGTCTTGACAGATCCGCCATTTACCTTGCCATTCAGAAATCTGTCTGCTATTCTAAACATATATGCGCGCATCCGCTGTATGGAAACTTCCGGCGGCAGGCGCAGACCTGTCAAAAAGGACCGGTACATTATGAGATACTATATCGCCGACTGTCATTTCTATCACGCCAACATCAATCACCAGATGGACTGCAGAGGGTTTGCCGATGTGACGGAAATGAACGCCTATATGATTGAGAAATGGAATCAAAAAGTCCGATGGAATGATGAAGTCATTATTCTTGGGGATCTGTCCTTCGGAACCGCAGAGGAGAGTACGGCGCTTCTGGAGCAGCTCAACGGTCATCTCTGCCTGATCCAGGGCAACCATGACCGGTACGGGACCAAAAAAGGCTACAGCGCTTCCCGCTTCAAATGGATCCGGCCCTATACAGAGCTGCGTGACAACCGCCGTAAAGTCATCCTCTGCCATTATCCGATCCTCTGCTATAACGGTCAGTACAAGCTGATGGAAGACGGCCGTCCCCAGACTTACATGCTCTACGGTCATGTCCATGATACCGTCGATCAGCGCCTGATCGAAGACTTCCAGGAAAAGATCCGGTCCACGGTCCGCTATGACCGCAGCGGCCATCCCTTCCATATTCCCTGTAACCTGATCAACTGCTTCTGCATGTATTCTGACTATACGCCTCTGACGCTGGATGAATGGATCGAATGCGACCGTCAGCGTATGGAGAAAAGAAAAACGCAGTAAAAAAACGGAGCCCGCAGGCTCCGTTTTCGTGTGTCTGTATGTCAGCCTTTCAGGCCTCTGCTCTGGCGGTCCATATCCTCCACAACGATATCATAAATCTCGCCCAGGCTCCTGCCGTATTCCAGGATCTTCCAGGGCTCGTTGGTATGGAAATGGATCTTGATCAGATCCTCATCGCCTACTGCCAGCAGGCTGTCGCCTTCGAAATGCTCGGAGATATAATCAAAAATCTCATCCTCGTCCAGGTTCTCGCCTTCGATCAGCAGCTGTGTATCATATCTGAATTCAATTGTCTGCTCTGTCATTTTTTCACTCCTTTTGCAGTGATCTAACAATGATCTGTTACTTGTTTTTCGACAAGTATGATATCATATCGGCTTCTTTAAGACAATTCTTTTCAGACCATTGAGGGAAATCCCGGCAGCAGTACCCGGCTTCTGTACCTGTCCTGTCCCGGTTCAGGTCTCCTCCGGCGCGCCAGCCTCTGCCTGTCCGGACTCTTCCGCAGGCCCGGCCTCCCCGGCAGGCGGAATCGCAATAGCCTGTCGGACATCCAGCTGTCTCTGACGGGTCTGTTCCCGGATGATCAGCATAAATTCATCGCCGGTGATGGTTTCCTTCTTATATAAATACTCTGCCAGAGCATCCATAATGTATTTATTGTCGGTCAGGATCTGCCGGGCCTTCTCATGCTGGGTCCGGACCAGTTCAATGACCTTCCTGTCAATCAGGGCCGCGGTCTCTGCGGAACATGCCAGAGAGGTATCTCCGCCCAGATACTGGTTGTTGACCGTTTCCAGGGCGACCATACCGAAATCATCGCTCATCCCGTAACGGGTGATCATGGATCTGGCCATCCGGGTGGCTCTTTCAATATCATTGGAAGCGCCGGTGGTGATGGAGCCGAACTCTACCTCCTCCGCCGCGCGGCCGCCGCAGAGGGTGGCGATCTGATTTTCCATTTCTGTCTTGCTCATCAGGTAATGATTGCCCTCTTCCTCGACCTGCATGGTATAGCCCAGAGCGCCGGAAGTACGGGGTATGATCGTGATCTTCTGTACGGGAGCTGAATGGGTCTGCATGGCTGCCACCAGCGCATGGCCGATTTCATGATAGGACACGATCAGCTTTTCCTTATCGGACAGAATGGCGTTCTTCTTCTGATAGCCGGCAATAACGACCTCGATGCTCTCCTCCAGATCGGCCTGGGTGGCATATTTCCTGCCGTCCCGGACGGCCCGCAGGGCCGCTTCATTGACGACGTTGGCCAGTTCCGCGCCGGAAGCGCCGGCTGCCATTCTGGCCACCTTGTTGAAATCCACATCCTCAGCTACTTTGATCTTGCGGGCATGGACCCGGAGGATATCCTCACGGCCTTTCAGGTCGGGCAGCTCAACCGGCACGCGCCTGTCAAAACGTCCCGGACGGGTCAGGGCCGGATCCAGGGATTCCGGACGGTTGGTAGCCGCCAGAATAACGACGCCCAGATTCTCTTCAAAGCCGTCCATTTCCGTCAGCAGCTGGTTCAGGGTCTGCTCTCTTTCGTCATTGCCGCCGAAATTTCCGGAATCACGCTTTTTGCCGATGGCGTCGATCTCATCAATAAATACGATGCATGGCGCTTTTTCCTTGGCCTGCCGGAAGAGATCCCTTACCTTGGAGGCGCCCATACCGACGAACATCTCGACGAATTCCGAACCGGACATGGAAAAGAAGGGCACACTGGCTTCTCCGGCCACGGCCTTGGCCAGCATGGTCTTACCGGTTCCGGGAGGGCCCACCAGCAGAATGCCCTTGGGCATGGAGGCACCGATCTCCTTATATTTGCCGGGATCATGCAGATATTCCACGATCTCCTGCAGGTTTTCCTTGGCTTCCTCTTCTCCGGCCACGTCCGAGAAACGGATTCCCTCCGTGGATTTGACATACACTTTGGCGTTGCTTTTGCCCATGCCGAACATCATGGAATTGGCACCGCCCATCTTGTCCATCATCCGTTTGGACAGCATCCGGTAGACAGCAAAAAAGATGACCATGGGAAGGACCCAGTTCAGCACAAAGGTCATAATCGGAGATGCCTGCTGTATGATCTGGCTCTTAAAGGCAACGCCGTTCTCATGCAGGCGGTCTACCAGACCGGGGTCCTCTATGGGGCCGGTCTTATAATAATTGCCCTCCTGGTCTTTGAACAGGATCTGATTGCCGGCAATCTCGACTTCCGCGATCTTCTTCTCTTCTGTCATGGTAATGAAGGTATTGTAATCCACCTCCTTAATACTGACAGAACTGAGCATGGGCTCCACAAACACATTAAAGAGCAGGATAACGGCAATGACGGTAATCCAGTAAATCATTAACGATTTCCGGGGTGGTTTTATTTCTTTCATAGGATTCCTCCACATATATAATATTGTTACCTGTTATATAACTACTATATCAACCTCTCCTATTGTAACGCAGATTACGAAAAAAAACATGTATATACTGTGAAATATCCTTAACATTTTATGAAATCCTGGGCCGGCTTTGAAAAAACGGATTAAAATCCGGTCCGTCTGATAGTATAATGTTATTAACTGTATGTATTTTATGCAGTGACTGGCATATATTAGAACAGAAAGGAAACTCTTATTTATATGAAACAGGTCCTGAAAAATTTTTATAACGATATTGGCAGAAAGAAACGCTTCTGGATGCCGGTCTTTTTCCTGACCTGGGCTTCTTTTGGCTTCTCCATCATGAACCGGACTGTCAGCATAGATGACCTGGCCACGGAACTCTATGTTGACGGCAATATCTGGCTCAGCGAATACCGCTGGGGCGGCGTAATCTGGAAAAAGATGACTACCTATGCCATATGCACCCCTTATCTGGACAAATTCCTGTCCATTCATTTCATGATGCTGGCAGCCGCCCTGGCCTGCTGCGTCCTGTACCACCTAACCGGAGACCGGAAAAATGTCTGGACCTATACCGTTACGGCAGGCCTTCTGATTACCTATCCCCTGATCAATGAAATCTGGGAATACACCTGCGGTGCCACAATTATCGTGCCCGGCTGCTTCATGCTGGTCGCCCTGGTACTGCTCAGTCAGGTATGCCGCCCCAAATTTACCTGGCAGAGCCTGCTCTGGCACTCTCTTATTCTTGCTTTTGTGGCTGCCAGCGGCGAGTCGCTCATGTTCGTATACGTGACGGCCGTCCTCTGCATCCTTTTCTATAAATACTGCGTACAGGAAAAGGGTCTTTATAAAGCTTATGGCTGGTTCCCGGAGGGACTGGTGTTTGCCCTGCCTCTGATCCTGGGCGTTGTTATCAAGTTCGCGGTCGGCAAGGCGATCATGCTCCTGCTGCACCTGGAGCGTTCCTTCCGGGGAGACACCCAGATTGCCTGGCCTCTGACCCGTAAAGAGCTTGTTACCCTGGTCCGGAAATCCGCCAGATGGTACGGCGTGAACGGTCTTGTTTATTTTCCGATCACAATATTTGACATCTGCGTGATTCTCTTTATAATCATGGTTATTGTACTCTGTGTCCGCAGAAAGAGCCTGCTGCCCCTGCTGCTGGGATTCTTTATCGGACTGTCCCTGTTCTTCCAGACCCTGATCCAGGGCACGCCCATGCCTTACCGGACAGCCCTGACCCTGACGGTCTTTACAGGCTTCACCCTGTATCTGCTGCTGGCGAAATTCCAGTCAGCTCCCCAGTGCGTCTACAGGGGGGCCGTACTGATACTGCTCTTCCTGTGCTGGCGGCAGAGCGCCTACCTGAACATGATCCTGTCCCTGGATAACCTGCGGTCTGAGAATGAAGCGGCGCAGATCCGCATGCTGGGACAGACCCTGGTCTCCCAGTACTATGGCCGCAAAGTGACCTTTGTCGGCCCCACCCATTACAGCCGCTGGACAGACCGCCAGATCACAGTGGATCCGGACAGCTGGAACGGCCGCCTGTATTTTCAGGCAAGGGAGATCATCGATCCCGGTTATACCGAGACCCATGTCAAATATGTTGACACCAACCTGTCCTCTGCCATAGAGTTCTACAGAAGGCAGTTCGAAGGACAGCTGATGGATGAATATCTGTCCTATTTTGGATATGATATAGATGTTTTTGAAGATGTTGAATCCGAGACCTACAGCAAATACTGGAACGGCTGTCAGGCCCGGGGAATGCACGCCTATGAAATATGGGATGTGGGAGACATGGTCGTTGTCTGTGTCGGAGATTTTGATAATTGATCCGGACCTTTCCTGACGCGGCTTTCGGAACGGAAGTCCATTCCTGCCTTCTGCTCCCTGCACCAGTTTAAAGAAAAGAGAGAGTTTATGATACCTTTTAATGTCCCTCCTTATATCGGAACAGAAATGAAATATGTCCAGGAAGCAGTCGACGCCCATAAGATCTGCGGTGACGGCGCTTTTACAAAGAAATGCCACGCCTGGATCGAAGACCGTTTCAAGGCCAGCAAGGTCCTCCTGACGACCAGCGGAACCTCTGCCCTTGAAATGGCAGCGCTCCTGTGCGGTCTGAAAACCGGGGATGAAGTCATTCTCCCCAGCTATACCTTTTCCAGCACCGCGACCGCCGTTGTCCTGACCGGCGCCGTGCCTGTATTTGTGGATGTCCGTCCGGATACCATGAACATTGATGAGACCAAAATCGAGGATGCCATCACCGGCCGCACCAAAGCCATCATCGCCGTCCATTACGCGGGCGTCGCGTGCGAAATGGATACCATTATGGATATTGCAGCCCGTTACAAACTTAAAGTCATTGAAGATGCTGCCCAGGGTGTGATGTCCACCTATAAAGGAAGAGCGCTGGGTACCATCGCCGACTTTGGCTGCTATTCTTTCCACGAGACCAAGAATTATTCCATGGGAGAGGGCGGCGCTCTGGTCATTAACCATGCATGGGCTTTGGAAGCAGCCGAAATTCTCCGCGAAAAGGGTACCAACCGTGCCCGCTTCTTCCGCGGCCAGGTCGACAAATATACTTGGGTCGATTACGGCAGCAGCTATCTGCCCAGCGACATGAACGCCGCTTATCTCTGGGCCCAGCTGCAGCAGGCTGACATGATCAATGAGGCCCGCCTGCACGTCTGGAATACCTACCATGAGGCTCTCCGCCCTCTGGCGGAAGCAGGCAGGATCGAACAGCCCACCGTTCCGGCGGACTGTGTCCATAACGCCCATATGTACTATATCAAACTGCGGGATCTGGCCGAGCGCACAGATTTCATCCGATATATGAAAGCGAACGGGGTCTCCTGCGTTTTCCACTATGTACCCCTTCATTCCTCCCCGGCCGGCTATCGTTTCGGCCGCTTCCACGGTAAGGACAGATATACCACCAGCGAAAGCGACCGGCTGGTCCGTCTCCCCCTGTACTACGGAATGACAGAAGAGGACCTGCAGACGGTCATCCGCCTGGTCAAAGAATATTTTAAGAAGGACTGAACCATTGAACAAACAACAAGAACTGATTAGTTTTATTATTCCCTGCTACGCCAGCGAAGGTTCTGTAGGCCTGGTCATTGATGAGCTCCGGGATATTGTCCGTCAGAAGCCGGCATTCGATTATCAGATCATAGCTGTAAACGACTGCTCCCCGGACGGTGTCATGGACGTACTCCGCAAATATGCGGCTGCTGACCCGAAGGTCATCGCAGTCGACCTGGCCAAGAACGGCGGCCGTCATAACGCGCTGATGTGCGGCTGTCATTTCGCGGAAGGGGATTATGTCGTCTTTATAGATGATGACCAGCAGTGTCCGGCCGACCGGCTCTGGGACCTGATGGCGCCGCTGACAGAAGGCAATTACGATGTTGCCATTGCCAAATATCCCAAAAAGAAACAGTCCGGCTTCAAGAACTTCGGTTCCTATGTCAATGACAGCGTGGCCACCTGGCTGCTGGGTAAATCCAGGGATCTGAAATTCTCCAATTTCTCTGTCATGCGGAAATTTGTCCGTGACGAGATTATTAAATATACCAATCCCTACCCTTATATGTCCGGCCTGATGCTGCGGTCCACCAAACGGGTCTGCAACGTGGAAATGGAAGAACGGGAACGTACAATTGGCGTCGGCCATTACAATTTCCGCAGGTCATTCGCACTCTGGCTCAACAGCTTTACCGCTTTTTCCGTAAAACCTCTGCGGATCGCGACTACCTGCGGCATGCTCTTTGCCTTTCTGGGCGCCCTGATGGTCATCTATACGGTCGTTCATAAGCTGCTGGTCCCGACCACAGCCATCGGCTACAGCTCCCTGATGGCCATGCTCCTGTTTATCGGCGGTATGATCATGTTCATGCTGGGACTGATCGGCGAATACATCGGCAGGATCTATATATCTCTCAATAATTCGCCCCAGTTCGTGATCCGCCAGACCTATAACGCGCCCGGCCGCAGCCGGCGGGACAAGGAGGCCGGCGCATGAATCATTTTCTGGATAACAAGCGGAATGTCTTTATCCTGGCCTTTATTGCTATATTTCTGGAAAGTCTGACCAGCGCCTGCCTGAAGATCGGCGGCAGATACGGATTTCTTTCCACCGGCTATTTCGTCTGGTTCATCATCGCGGTCGTCCTGCTTGGCGTCTACGCAGTCATATGGCAGCTGATTCTGGAACGTCTTCCTCTGACAACAGCTTATCTGCGCAGAGGTATCAGTTATATCCTGATTTTTGTCTGGGCCATCCTGATATTCGGTGAGACAATCACTCTGCAGCAGATCATCGGAATCGTGGTTATTACAATTGGAATGGTGGTGAGTATGTCTGATGAGTTCTGAGCTTTTTTCTCCCCAGCTTTGCTATGGTCTGGCCATCCTGGGTACTTTCCTTTCTGCCTTCAGCCAGATCCTGCTGAAGATGCAGGCCAATCAGACCACAAATAAGAGCTTTATCTGGAAGTTTCTCAACTGGAGAGTGATCCTGTCTTACGGGCTCCTTTTTCTGACACTGGCCATCAATCAGATTGCTCTGATCCACGTACCCATGTCTGTCATGCCCTGTATTACAGCTACCATATTTATCTGGGTCTTTCTCATGGGATATTTTATTCTGAAAGAAAAAATCTCCCGCCGAAAGGTCATCGGCGTGGCGATTATCATTATCGGGATCATTATTTCCAGATATCATTTCTGAGCCTGCTATAACATCGAAATGAATAATCAAAAAGAGCGTGCCGGCCGGCACGCCCAAAAAAAACACCCGCGGCGCTGCCGCGGGTGTTTTGTTTTTCTGAGATCTGAATCACTCCGTATGCCGTTTATCTGCCGTAGCTAACGACTTTGGTGTAAAGAGGCATGTTGTTATAGATCCATCTTACGTTGTCCAGGGACAGTCTTACACAGCTGTGGGAAATGTGGATACCCAGGGAGCCGTCCAGCACGCTGTAAGGGCCTGATGAATATTTTTCATACAGGATGGAGTGGAAATAGAATCCGCCGCTTACAAATGTGCAGTAGAAGCAGGTAGACTGCGTAAAGGTGACTCTGTAGCTTCTGAATCTGGTCGTAAATTCACCGGAAGGAGTTCTGGAATGTCCGCCTTCCCATGCGCCTACCGAACAGGTCATGTATCTGACCAGCTTCCAGTTACCCTTGCTGCCTCTGAAGATCGCACACTTATGAGCGTCCTTGTTGACCAGAGCCAGATAACCGGTACCTGAGGAGTACTTCTGGGCTTTGATGATCATGCTCATCTTGGTACCTGTTACATCAGCCTTGCCGTCCTTGCCCAGGCGGACGCCGTCAACTGTCTTGTTTACCTGCATAACGCCGCTGGCGTTGAAATAGTACCAGCTGCCCTTGTACTGCTGCCAGCCGGTCTTCATAACGCCGGTGCTGGTATCAAAGAGATATTTC
This sequence comes from uncultured Lachnospiraceae bacterium, assembly GCA_902789735.1. Taxonomy (GTDB): domain Bacteria; phylum Bacillota; class Clostridia; order Lachnospirales; family Lachnospiraceae; genus CAG-791. The sequence goes on along the minus strand of CADAOZ010000015.1, from coordinate 35,655 downwards.
TTCTTGTCGATCGTCTGCATACCCTTCAGGGCGCCTTTGGTCTTGGTAATATACCATGTGCTCTTGCCGAGTTTCCACCAGCCCAGAGCCTGCAGGCCGTTGTTCTTGAAGAAGAATTTGCAGCCGTTTACTGTATACCATTTGTTGTAGACATAAACGCCCTTGTCGGTGAAATAGTGAGAACCGGCCGCTACGGTAATGGTCTCTTCCTTACCTGTCTTGGGATCGGTATCTGTCTTGGTTACAGTCTTGGTCGTCTTATGCCAGCCTTTATAGGTGCCGGTCTTTGTGAAGTAGTACCAGCCGCCTTCCATCCGGTGCCAGCCGCTGTACTGGATGCCGTAAGCGTCAAAATAGAAGGACATATTGTCGATCTTGCGCCAGCAATTACGGGCAAGGACACCTGTCTTTGAGAAATGATGGGTGCCGGCCTTGATATTGACGGTCTCCTTCACTTTACCGTTGGGAGATGTCTGTGTTCCCTTATATGCTGCGTTGATGCTCTTCCAGCCCTGGCTGTTGCCGAGTACGGTCAGGTTGGTCGTAGGATCGAAATAATGCCAGCCGTTGTTCATCAGGCACCAGCCGCTGGCCGCAACGTTGGTCTTGGGATAAATGAACATCCAGCTGCCGTTCTTGTAAACATAACCGTTCTTATCTGTGTTGACGCCGTTCAGATAAATAAGGCCGTTGTCCTTAAAATAGATGCGGCCTTTGCCAAAGGTGACCTTTTTGCCGGAAACATGGCCTGTCACGGTAACTGACTTGCTGTTGTTATAATAGGTGGCCACTTTATGGTAGGATCTGCCGTATTTATCAAAATAATGCCACGCGTTTTTGCCAGTCTCAAAGAACTGATTTTTCGCGTAAACAAAATCTCCGCTGCTGTTCTTGTAATAATATCTGGAGAAGCCTTTGCCCGTACCATACCAGCCTTCCGCAGTTACGATGGATGCCATAAGGGCATCGAGTTCGTCAAGATTGATCTCTTCCTCTGTCTGGGTCTCATCTTCTACAGCAGCTTCTGTAGCAGCGATCGCGGATTCCTCTGTATTTTCCGTGATTTCTTCGACTGCTTCCCCGGCTGTCTCTTCCGTTCCGGCAATCTCTTCTTCGGGTTCTGTTACAGTCTCTTCGATGCCGGTATCTGCCGCTTCCGCTTCCTCGACCTTTTCTCCGGTCTCCTCTGCCGCCTCAGGTTCATTGGGTTCTTCTTCCTCTGCTGCCGGAACCGGTTCTGCTTCCTCTTCTTCCTTTGTCTCTTCAACAACGGTCTGGCCTGCCGATGCGTCATTGCCTGTCTCAGCGGCATTGATGTCCACGCTGGCAGCCGCGACTGTCGCCGCGGTCATAATGACTGCAAGTAACAGTGAAATTCTGCGTTTCATTCAATACTCCTCCTTTTCAATCTGAGGGATACTTCTGTGTCAATACGGCCGGAAAACATATTGACCGGCACATCTGAGCCTGCCCCGGACACAGTCTTCCGACGGTGGGGATGTATATCTGGCAAACGACAAATGTATACATCACCAACATAATCTATAATACAACTCATTTTGCTTTTATGCCACTGAAAAGTACCGATTTTCACAACATATAAGAGATATTTTATGCAGATTCCCTCCTTTGTTCAGCGGCACAGAAAAAACGGAAGCCGCATCCTGCATCTCAGGCAGGCCGCAGCTTCCGCCGGATTTGATAACGATGGTCAGTGATAGATCACGATTTTGGTATTTGACGGGATATTATTATAGATCCATCTGGCGTTGTCTACCTGTAGACGGACGCATCCATGGGAGACGCCTGCTCCCAGTGTCCCGTCTATGACCGTTCTGGGATAACTTTCCTGGCTGTAAAGCACCGAGTGGAACAGATAATTGCCCCAGATCTGGGTCGCGTACCAGCATCTGGCCGAACCGGAATCAAAGTAGAGCATACGGATGCCCCGGTAGAAAGTGCCTTCTACAGTAGGGGTACTGTACTTGCCATCCCCGCAGGCAAAATATTTAACTTCTGACCAGTGGCCCTTGCTGCCTTTATAGATTCCGACACGATGGGTGGACCGGTTGACCAGAATCAGGTAGTTGGTCGGACTGGACAGTCCCTGGGCCTTCATCATCATGGAAAACTCCGACCCCGAGGACTGGGCCCTGCCGCTGCTGCCCAGCCATACGCCGTTCACACTGGTATTTTTCCGCATGACTCCCTTGGAATTAAAATAATACCAGGAACCGTTAATGCTCTGCCAGCCGGTCTGCATGACGCCGTCCGGGTTGAAATAATATTCTTTGCCGCTGATCTTCTGCCGTCCCTTCAGGGCGCCCTTCTTTTTGGTGATGTAGTAAGTGCGGCTCCCCAGCTTCCACCAGCCCAGCGCCTGCAGGCCGTTGGCCTTGAAGAAGAACTTGCAGCCGTTCACGGTATACCACTTGTTGTAGACATAAACGCCTTTGGACGTGAAATAGTGGCTGCCGGCCGCGACGGTAATGGTTTCCTTTTTGCCGGTCGAAGGATTTTTATCCGTGACTTTTACGGTCTTTCCGATCTTGTGCCAGCCCTTATAGGTACCGTTCTTTGAGAAGTAATACCAGCCCGCGCTCATTCTGTGCCAGCCGGTATACTGGATGCCGTCCGCGCCGAAATAGAAGGACATATTGCCGATCTTTCTCCAGCACTTAATGGCTACAACACCGTATTTGGTAAAATGATGGGTCCCTGCCTTGATATTGACAGACTGGGTGATCCGGCCGTTGGGAGATGTCTGTTTTCCCTTATAAGAGGCGGTCACCTTTTTCCAGCCCTGGCTGTTGCCCAGCACGGTCAGATTGGTCGAGGGATCAAAATAGTGCCAGCCGTTATTCATCAGGCACCAGCCGCTGGCCGCCGTATTGCTGGAGGGGTAAATGAACATCCAGCTGCCGTTACGGTAAACATATCCGTTTTTATCGGTATTTACGCCATTGACCAGAGCCGCCCCGTTTTTGGAGAAATAGACCCTGCCTACACCGAATGTAACTTTTTTGCCGCCGAACCGGCTGGCGGAAGTGAACCTGGTCTTATTATTGATGTAAGCAGCCTTCTTATGATAGGACTGGCCCTTACTGTCAAAATAATGCCACATGTTCTTTTCGGTCTCGAACCATCTGTTTCTGGCATAGGTATAGGTGCCGGCAGAGGTCAGATAATAATACCTGCTCATCCCGTTGACCTTATACCAGCCTTCTTTCTTGATTTTGGAGGCCTCCAGTTCTTCCAGCTCTTCTTCGGTAAGCTCCTCGGCAGCCGCTTCGGTCTCCGCGGCGGCCGCTTCTTCCGTCACTGCTTCCACGGCCTCTTCCGCTTCCGTGAGCTCTTCCGCCGGAACTGCTGCCTCTTCCGCCGTGGCCGCTTCCGCGGCGGCTTCTTCGGTCATGCCTTCGGCAGCGGTTTCACCCGCCTGCTCTTCCTTTTTCTCTTCCTGCTGTTCCAGATCCGCCATGGGATCGGCCGCTACGTCCGTATCACCGATCATCGGCGTTTCCGGCACCGGATCTTCCGCAGGTTCCTCCACGGTCTCTGCGACAGCGGCGGCATCCGGCATGTCTGTCTCTGCTGCCATAACCCGCTCGGGAGCCGGGGCGGCAGCGGCGGCGGAAACCACTTCCGCCCCTGATATGGCAGACACTGTAAGAAGAATCGTCAGAAGCTTTGCTAATCTGCGTTTCATTTTCTATAATCCTGCCCTTCTAAATCTTCCTGCTGCCGCGTCAGCGTTTGGAAGCCTCCAGGAGCTTGGCCCTGAGCTGATCTTCGATCTGCGCCAGTTCCGCTTCCGCTTCACGGCGTTTCTGTTTACCTTCGCTCTGAATGGTCAGTACTTCATCCATGGTGGAGATCAGCATCTCGTTCGTATGCTTGAGGGTCTCCATGTCTACAATACCGCGCTCTGCCTCCTTGGCGCTCTCGATCGTAGCGATCTTCAGAGATTCCGCGTTCTTCTTGAGCAGCTCATTGGTCATATCAGAAACCTCTCTCTGGGCCTTGGCCGCGTCCGTGGAGTGCTTCAGGCCGATGGCGATGACCATCTGGTTCTTCCAGAGCGGGATGGTATTGACGATCGTGGACTGGATCTTTTCCGCCATGACGGTATTGGAGTTCTGGATCATCCGGATCTGGGGACCGGTCTGCATGGCGACCATACGGGTCAGATCCAGATCATACAGCTTCTTCTCGAAGCGGTCGCACATTTCAGAATAATCCCTGGCCGCCTGGGCATCCTCCTGCAGGCCGGTCCTCTGGGCCTTTTCCTGCAGGGCTTTGAGCTCAGTCTCCCTGGCCTGTTTGAGCTTTCTCTTGCCGGCCAGAATATACATGGACAGTTCCTTGAAATAATTGAGATTGAGTTCATACATCTGATCCAGAACCGCCACATCCTTCATCAGCTGGATCTGATGCTTCTCAAGCTCATTGGAAATAGCCGTAACGTTGGTCTCGACCTCCGCGTATTTGGCCTTCATGTTGTTGAGCTTGTTGGTGCCCTTCTTAAAGAATCCCAGAAAACCTTTTTCTTCCTCCTCCTGGTTCAGGCCCTTTAACTGGCCCAGCAGGCTGGTAATCATTTCGCCCACTTCTCCCAGATCCTTGGACCTGGCATTGTCCAGCGCCTTCTCTGTAAAATCAGCCATCTTCTTCTGGGTGCCGGCGCCATAATTCATGACTGCCTGAGAGTTGCTGATATCGATCCTTTTGACAAAGTCATCGACCTGCTTCAGCTCGGCTTCGGAAAGACCGTTGGCTTCCGGTTCCGGCTGCTCGGCAGCCTGCTCCAATACAGGCGCGGGAGCAGGGGCGGGTTCTTCGTCAAAGGAAAGCGTAGGGCCTGCGGATGTGAACTGTGCAAAATTGTCTTCCATAATAATCTGTCCCTTCTAAAATTTATAAATTTTATAAATATACGGTTAAATAAATATTGTTCTGTATATCTGCCGCCTGTAAGTGTCTGTAAACCGGTACTGTTACTGACCCTGTTCCTGCACTTGTCCCAGCCCCTGTTCCTGGACCAGTCCATCCTGGTTCATCATGGACTTCATGACCGAAATATCCGAGGAAATATCCCACGCCATATCTTCAAACATGCTGTCGAGCAGCTGTTCGAAGGCGTCATTGATCGTATCCAGGACATCCTCGATCTCTTTTTTGGTCTGAGTGATATTGGTCCCTGCCTCCGGCTGTCTGTCAAGCTCTATATATGCCTCCAGCAGTTTTGTCGTCGTAGGCAGATAATACTGCATCAGCTTGCGCAGCTTGGGCGCCGTATCCGGCTGTTTCCTGACCTGCTCAAAGATCCGGTTCATGATCTCTTCCAGCCGGCTCAGCTTATCCGACATGACCTCGTCATCGATTTCCTTATTGTACTGATGGATCTTGTCTTTGTAGTTATTGCCTTCTTCTATGATCGATTTGACATCACCGGAAATATTGCCCCATGTGGCAGCCTCTTCCTGTGCCTGTTTTACGAGATCCTGCCTGTAGCTTTCTGTCTGCTTATACTGATCATATACATTTCTGGTCAGAATCAGCGTAGTCTTGTCGCTGTCATACCAGACCTGGGGCAGCATGCCCTGTTTGGACATCTGTTCCAGATCATCCAGGATCTGGTCTCTGGATCTGCCCGTCTTGTCGGACAGTTCTTCAATGGTGATATACTCATCCTCGCCGATGATCCTGGCGTATTCATAATACTGTTTGACCAGTTTGCGTTTTTTACCGGACATGATATAGCCGGCCAGAGATCCGCCGAAGATAAGCGCGCCCAGCGCCGCGCCGACGGCCATGCCTCCCAGCTCAAAGCTCAGGCCGATGATTCCGAAGATCGCCGCCAGTGTCACGCCTGCGGTCATTCCCAGAATACCCGCGACCTGTCCGCCCGAACCGGTCATCCTGCTGACCCTTTTCGACATGAAGGGGGCGACAGTCTCCTGCTGTCTTTTCGCCCTGGCCGCCTGTCTGTAAGGGGTATACGCGCCGGTTCCTCTTCTGACATCACCATATCCTTTTTCATTTACGCTTCCGTTTGTATAATTCCTGACGACGGATCCGAGGGATTCATTGATGGTCCTGCTGAGGTTACTGTAATCATTACTGTTGATCGCTTCAGTGACTGCTCCCAGAATATCCGCCCCGACATCTGTCAGATCGTCCACGACTTTTTTCGTATCCAACTGAACACCTCCTTGCCTTCGGGCATTCGGAAATTCCGCAGGGGTCCTGCGGGTATACGAAGTAATTGTATCGTAAATCATTGGAAAAAACAACGAACTGTTTGGGAATAAACAGAGTACGACAGATACTGGGAATGCGGCAAAAAAATGAAAATATAATATGAAAGACTCCGCCTGCGACGGGGGATCGCTGCGGAGTCTCATAGGGGGAGGGTTATGATAATAAAAGGGGGGTTATCATGTATGTTAAAGGGCTGTTGCGTTTCCCTTGAACAATTGTGATTATATCGGATGCCGCTCCCCTGTGCATGCCAAAATAACATCTATAAATAGCCAAATCTTGCTTTCTTTTCCGCTTTGTGTACTTTACAGGCGGCAGGACCGGCCATCCCGCTTTTTTACAGCTCCCTGAAATGGAAAGACCGCTTCCCGGAGGCATAATCCCCGACAATATGGCCGTTTCCTTTCAGCTTGTATTTATAGGTCACCAGACCATCCAGGCCGACCGGGCCCCTGGGCGGCATCTTGCCGGTGCTGATGCCTACCTCCGCCCCGAATCCGTACCGGAAACCGTCCGCGAAGCGGGTAGAGGCATTCCAGTATACGCCGGCACTGTCCACCAGATTCTGGAACAGGTCCGCCGCCGCCGCGTTTTCCGTAACAATGGAATCCGTATGGTGGGATCCGTAATGATTGATATGGGCAATGGCTTCCCGGACATCCTCCACGACTTTAACTGTCATCTTATAATCCAGATACTCCCGGAAATCCTCCTCGGAAGCGGCCGGAATATACTCCACAGCTGTCTCCGAAGCGCCGGGGAGCCGCTTCATGACCTCCTCCGCGATATCCTTATGCAGCAGCAGGGTCTCCGCCGCATTGCAGGCCGCCACATACTGGGTCTTGGCGTCTATGATCAGGGGAATCGCCTTGTCCAGATCCGCGTCTTTGTCCACATAAACATGACAGATGCCGTCCGCATGGCCCATGACAGGGATATCGGAATTGTCCATGATGAATTTCACAAAGGCGTTGGATCCTCTGGGGATCAGCAGGTCAATGGACTCGCTGCATTTGATGATCTCGCTGATGCCGGCCCGGTCTTCGATCAGGGCTGTGAAATATTCCGGCAGTCCTGCCGCGGTCCCGGCCTGATAAATGACATCAAAGAGGGCCTTGTTGGTCCGCAGGGCTTCGCTGCCGCCCTTCAGGATCGAACCGTTGCCGCTCTTGATACAAAGCGAAGAGATCTGCACCAGAGCGTCCGGGCGGGACTCAAAAATGACCCCGATCACGCCGATGGGACAGGTGACCTTGGACAGGACCAGTCCCTCATCCAGTTCTCTTTCAAACAGGACCCTGGCGACCGGATCCTCCAGTCCGACCAGTCCCTCGATGCCCGCTACGACATCCTGCAGTTTATGGTCATCAAATTTCAGCCTGCCCAGGATCGGCGCCGGCAGATCCGCTCCTTTTTCCAGATCCTGCCGGTTGGCGGCGAAAATCTCTTCCTTATGTTCCATCAGCGCCCGGCCGATGGCCTGCAGGGCCCGGTTGCGGTCCGCTTCCGGCAGCGCGCCCAGAATAATGCTGGCTTCCTTGACTTTCTTTGCTGTTTCCCGATAATTCATACGTCTCTCCTTGCTTCCTTCCGGATCTCCGGTCTCCCTCCTCCGGAACGATTTTTCAGTTTTCTTCACGCACCATTCTATCATATTCCGGCTCTGATGAAAGAAAAAGCCTTTCTTTCCGGGACCGTCCCCCGGAAACATGTCCGCGCCGGTATCCCGGAGTATCAGGAAAAAGAATCCACCATATCCTGCAGTTCCAGAAAGCGCTCCATTTTCGCTTCCAGCAGGGCGTCCGCCTCCTCTCTTTCCACGGTGAGCGCCTGCAGCTTTACAAAATCCGAAGCCGCCTCCAGAATCTTCCGGTCCAGATCTGCGATCCGCTCTTCCAGCTGTCCGATCTCGGATTCAATGGTGTCATATTCCCGCTGTTCCATATAGGACAGGCGCTTTTTGGGCCGGTCCTTTTTCCAGGTATCCCGGGAGGATCCTTTCCCGGCCGTCCCGCCGTCAGGCGCTTCGTTCCTGACTTCCCGGGCAGAAAGGACCGCCTCCCCGGCGCCCGGCACACCGCCGGAATGTCTGACATAATCACTGAATCCGCCTTCGCTCTGTTGCAGCAGGGGACTGCTGCCGTCAAAGGCAAAGATCCGGGTCGCGACCCGGTCCAGAAAATAACGGTCGTGGGAGACCGCGATGACGACGCCCGCGAAATGGTCCAGATAATCCTCCAGAATCTGCAAAGTCTGGATATCCAGGTCATTGGTGGGTTCATCCAGGACCAGGACATTGGGATTCTCCATCAGGACACGGAGCAGGCACAGCCGCCTCTTTTCGCCGCCGGACAGCTTGCCGACCGGCGCGTACTGCATTTCCGGATCGAACAGGAACTTCTCGCACATGGCCGAAGCGCTGGTCAGCCCGTCCTGTGTGCGTATATATTCGGCCGTCTCCCGAATGAAATCAATGACCCGCAGGCTGTCATCCGGCATGTCGTTCTCCTGGGAAAAATAACCGATCTGCACCGTCTGTCCGATGGTCACCCGGCCCTCATCCGGCACGGTCTCCCCTGTAATACAGCGGAGCAGGGTCGTTTTGCCGCAGCCGTTGGGCCCGATAATGCCGATCCGGTCCGTTTTACCGAACAGATAGGAAAAGTCTCCGAAAAGCCTCCTGTTCTCATAGCTTTTTCCGATTCCTTCGATTTCAATGACCGTATTGCCCAGCCGGGAAGGGAGAGAGGCCAGCTCCACCTGCCGGTCTTCCGCAATCTTTTCCCGGTCCCGGAGGGCCTCAAAGCGGCGGATATGGGCCTTCTGCTTGGTCGACCGGGCCCGCGCCCCCCGCATCATCCAGGCCAGATCCTGTTTATAAAGCTGGGCCATCCTGCGTTCCGCCGCCAGGGCATAATCCAGTCTCTGCTGCTTCATGTCCAGATATTCGGAATAACCGCCGTCATAGCGGAAAGCGCCGCCCCGGTCCAGTTCAATGGTCTCATTGGTGACCGCGTCCAGAAAATAGCGGTCATGGGTAACCAGCAGCAGGGCTTTCTTCCAGTTCTTCAGATACTCCTCCAGCCAGGTCACCATGGCCAGATCCAGATGGTTGGTGGGCTCATCCAGGATCAGCAGATCGCAGGGCGTAAGCAGGGCGGCCGCCAGGGCCGCCCGCTTTTTCTGGCCGCCCGACAGATGGCGGGGACTACAGGCGGGATCGTCGATTCCCAGACGCAGCAGCATATTCCGCACCCGTCCTTCTGTATCCCAGTATTCCTCCCGGTCCCCGGTCCGGTCCGCTATATTATCCAGCAGGCTCTTCCCCTCATCAAAGACAGGTTCCTGGGGCAGACAGGAGATCCGCAGCCCCGACCGCATGATGACCTGCCCCTCATCAGGCTCCTCAGTTCCGGCGACGATGGAAAGAAAGGTGGATTTGCCGGTCCCGTTGATTCCGACGACCCCGATCCGGTCCCGGTCCTCGATCCCGATCGTAACATCCGTCAGGATGGGCCTGGAGACATAGCGCTTGCTGACATGTTCCAGATTTAAAATATTCATATACTCTCTGCTTCCTTATGGTCAGTCCTCTGTCCCCGGCTCTGTAAAATAAGCCACCGGTCTTTCATCCGGAAAGAGCCGGTTCCCGGCCTCCTCCAGAAGGCCCAGATCCCAGAGCAGACGGGAACCTATATACTTGTCCCGTATATCCTTGGTCATGTAAAAGGCGGTCCGGACTTCCTCCGGCGTACGGCCCTGCTCCTGCCAGGTCACAGGGGCGCCGGTCTTTTCCAGCAGCTCCCGGATTCGGTCGGCGGAAGGTACCTCCTCCCGGATGATCTGACAGATTTCCCCCCAGCGGGCCAGGATCCTGTCCACTCTCTCCCGGTGGGCAGCCGGGTCATATTTGCGTTCCTTTTCCTCCAGGGCAATGATGGCGTCCGCGCCGCGTCCCAGAAAGGCCCGCAGATCCACTTTCCACAGATTCCAGTCAAAGCGGTCCGCTGCGGCCATGGCCTTCTCCCGGTCCGGCTGCAGCTGCAGGATATACTCATAGATCCGGGCGCAGCAATATTCCGCCGTACCGCACTGGATACCGTGCAGGTCCGAGAGCGTACCGAATTCCTGTGCCCGCATATCCCATAAATGAGAGAAATAGTGCTCCATGCCGGACGCCGGCCGGGAGCATCCCGCCATGGTCATGGCCATGCCGCACAGGACCAGGCCTTCGGTCACTGCCTGCACAGCCTCCGGATCCCGCTCCATCAGGCCGTCCGCGTGATCCACGCAGCGGCGGACGCAGTTCCGGACGAACCCGGCCACCGCCGGACAGTAATATTCCCCGTTGATCAGGGCGGAAAGCCGCCATTCACAGATACTGGTATACTTGGCCAGCATATCCCCCATACCGGCCCGCAGCATAGGGGCCGGCGCCATGCGGAGAATGTCGATGTCATTTAAGATTGCGGCAGGAAAAGCGCTGTCCAGTGAGATCTTCAGGCCGTCCCGGATCACGGAGGAACTGCCGGAGGCAAAGCCGTCCATGGAAGGGGCCGTACCGATGATCATATAGGGCCGTCCGGAGATGCCGGAACACAGCTTGGCAAGGTCATTGATGGTGCCGGAGCCCACCGCAAGAATACAGTCACAGCTGCGGTCAAAATGCATCATGATCCTGCCCAGGGACTGCTCATCCGCCCTGAGCCGGCCCTGCCCGCAGTTGTATACGGAACAGGGGATCCCCGCCTCCTCCAGCAGGGAGACTGCCTGGCGCCCGGCCGCTTCCCAGGTATTGGCGTCCGCCAGCACGAAAGGCCTGCTTCCCAGTTCCCCTGCCATGACAGGCAGTTTTCGGAGCGCCCCGCTCCCGATTTCGATCCGGTCAATGGCAATATCGTGACGCTTCCCGCAGGCCGGACAGATCTCCCGGAAAGGCGCCAGCATTTTCTGTATATCTGTCATTTTCTCCTCCCCCGCACGTTCAGACATCATATCCGTCGACTTTAACGATTTTTCCATCCAGTACATAGACCTGCATGGCCACAGCTTCCAGCATATCAGCGGTATACGCACTGCCGCTTTCAAAGGAAAACTCGAACTGGCCGAAATAATTTTCCTCTCCTGTCGGTGAATACCGGGCTATGATCCTGCCGTAAGTATAAGTGATTTCATACAGCTGCAGGCCCTCAAAGATTTTTTCATCATCCCGGTCTGTGAATTCCTCTCCCTTCAGCCAGGGAATGAACCGTTCTCTGATGATCCGCTCAATCCCGGTCTGCTCCAGCACCCGGAAGTCCTCTTCCACATGCGCTTCACTCACTTCCACGTCAAAAGGCATATCGATGGCAACGCCCTGCCAGCATATTTCTTTCATCTTTCACCTCCCCGCCGTTTTCTTTGTCTGCCGCGGCTTTCTTCATTATACCTGCCGGCCGGACTTTTATCACCTGCCTTTTTTCCGCGTCATGCCCCTGGTCCGGACACAGGCACCCAAAAACAAAGAGGACCCCCGGCCCTTATGGGTTCCGGAAGTCCTCTTTCTTATATTAACCTTCTCATGTACGGCTTTCGGAGCCCGTCATGAGAGGGATTGCTCCGCGCCTTCACATCCCTGTTTCCTGCTTTTGACCACAAATACGGGAACGGTCCTTTCGTTCTCATGGGCCACGATGATGTTCTCTTCACAGGCCATGCGCATCAGCACACCGGCGAAGCGGCCATGGTAGACATAAAGCCCCGGCATATTCAGATAAGGATGCCATTTCCCGTCGCCCCAGGCAAAGTCAATGTTGTCCGTCATATACTGCCTGCAGTATTCCTGACAGAGATAACCTTTCCCGTAGAGCTCCGATACGGTCCGTTCCCATTCCTCCTGTGTATATTCCCGGCCGGCCGCGTACTTCCCCTTGGAAGCGTAGGCGTCCATGGGCTTGATCATCCAGGCGTCCTTGTTATCACAGACCTCCCGGAGGGAAATATAGTCAGAAGAGAACTCCAGGGTAAGCGGCACATGCTTCTGCACGAAAGCCGCCTCTTCCTCCGTCAGGAAAGCCCTTGTCTGTTCATGATGCAGGACATAGAAGATCCACTTATTGTGGATGATCTGGGTCGCGAAGGCGCCGGCCACAAATACGGCATTCTCCCGGACCGCCCGGATAAAGTCCGCCGCCTCTTCATAATGGGCCATAATATCCGCGGTAACAGCCCGACGATAAACAGCGTCGATCCGGTATCCGTCTTTTGAAAACAGGACGCCGTCTTTATAGAGGAGATCCCTGATATCACAGATTTCGCACTGTACGCCGGCCCTGCGGAAACATGCGGCAAATTCGTCAAATTCCCGGATCGTGGCGTTCTCCAGGAAATCCACCATGGCGACATGAGGATCTTCTTTTTTCTTATCATATCCGTCGTAAAGAGACAGGAAGGTCCGTACCCAGGAGTCGAACAGTTCAAAGGGCTCCAGCTCAAAAGCCTGCTCCACGGCCTGATGGGCAGGATTATGGATCAGGGCTTTCCGCATTTCCAGATCTCTGAGCATGGCCGCCGTACCGTCCGTATTGATCTCACAGAAACGGAATTCGCCGCTGTCCTGATCATAGAACAGATCCAGACGGGCAATGGCAAGCTCCCCTTCATACGGAGCAGGCAGAAGAATCAGCTCCTCCAGCTCCCTGGAAAAGGGAAAGAGTTTCCTGTATTCCGGGTCCCTTCTGTAAGCCGCAATGACTTTCTCGAAAATCCGGATGGAAATCTCCGTGATCTCCCGGAACCGTGCCACCGTTCCGGCATCATAGACCTTGGGAATCTGCAGGGTCTTGTCCAGTACGCCCTTATGGTTCAGCGGGGACCGCTCCACCATATCCTTCATCAAAAAGGCTTCCCGCCGGTTTTCCTTCATATGGGTATTGATGTGCTCTTTATAAACTTCATATACCTGATCCTGCAGTCTCAACAAATTACCTCCCGTCCACTTTTCTGATACCTGTCTTTCCCTGTGTCCCGCACCGGCAGACGCGCCGGACTTATCTCTGTTCCATCATCCGTATTTCTCAGCCAGCTGTGCCAGAAAGGCGTCCATATCCGCCACCTTATAGGAATCCTTTTTCTGTATAAAGCTCCAGCCCTTCTTCTCACGATACAGAACGCCGCCGGCCACCAGGTTCGCATCGACTCCCAGGTTTCTGAAATCGCTTCTCGCGAGCTCTTCCTGGCTCCCGGCCCGCAGAATCCGGATGGAGGGATTCTGTATCCTGCCGAAACCAATACTTCGTTTCTCCTTGAACAGATCCATGGTCAGAAGGATTCTGCCGACTTCCGGCGGGATTGCTGTCAGATCCAGGCTGATGGTCTCATCATCCTTCCCATGCCCCGTCTGATTGTCACCGTGATGGAGGGCCGCCCCGTCATACATGTCCGGGTCCAGATAGCTCAGACATGCTTCTCTGTTATGCAAAGATACGGGCACGCCTTCCGCGTCACAGAAAACAGCCCGCGCGTCACAGTCCACGCTGGTGGAATCTCCGAACAGGCCGCCGAACAGACCGCCGGAATACTGTCTGGGAAAAGCATCCCAGTTGAATCGAACTTCTATTTTCCCATTTATAGTGGCGTCCTTTTTATCCCTGCGCATCTTAGTCCCTCTTCTCATTTTTATTTTCAAACCGCGGATATATGCCTTCCGGCAGTGAAAACGCGGACATCCAATCTGCTGTTTCTATATTACAAAACCTTCCATTTGAAATCAATATGTCTGCATGGCAGCTGTCCCCTGTCTGCCGGCATGTCCTGCAGCACCTTTTCCCCGGGTCCTAAAACGGAGGCGGACACCAGATGGCCCGCAAATATACTTGAACAGGAACATCTGCGGAATTACAATGATACTGGGATTTATCTGTTATTTCGTTATTGCGGAAAACTGCGGCATGCCGCGGCTGCCTGCCTGCGCACAGGGCAGCCTCTCATGGACCCGCCGCTTTCAAAAGCTCAAATTAAACTACTATATATCGAAAGGAAGCCTCGAATGAAAACTACGGTTGAAACACAGGCATCTGTCAAGAACGGCGTAAGCCGGATGATCTTTGCCGTCATTTCCATTCTTCTGGAGGTGGCCGTAATCCTGCTGCTGCTCTTCAACGCAGGGCAGAAAGCCAACTGGATCTACTCGGTACTGCGAATTCTGGGCGCCATCCTGGTGCTGTTTATCTACGGCAGCAACAAAACTGCCTCGATCCGCATGACATGGATGCTTGTGATCCTGCTGCTCCCTGTCTGCGGAACTGTCTTATATTTACTGATCGGTCTGAACGGACACTCTCTCAAGATGCGGCAGCGGTATGAAGACATAGACAAGATCCTCCTTCCCTTACTGCCCGCGAATGAAGATGTGGCCCGGAGCGCCGCTGCCAGGGACGGCCGCCTGGGAAGCCTTGTGGAATACATCCGCCGACAGGCCGGATATCCGGTCTACCGGAACACAAAAATAGAATACTTTGACGACGCGGAAAAGGGATTTGAAGCACAGAAAAGAGATCTGGCAAAAGCGGAAAAATTTATTTTCATGGAATACCACGCCATTGAGGACGCGGAATGCTGGCATGAAATGCGGGATATCCTGGCCGAGCGGGTCAGGGCCGGCGTGGAAGTCAGGGTCTTCTATGATGACATGGGCAGCCTTGGCTTTATCAACACGGATTTTATAAAGCGGACCGAAGCGTACGGAATCCAGTGCCGCGTATTTAACCCTTTCATGCCCGGCCTGAATCTGTTCCTGAACAACCGGGACCACCGTAAGATCACCGTAGTCGATGGAAAAGTAGGCTACACCGGCGGTTACAATCTGGCAAATGAGTATTTTCACAGAACGGAACCTTTCGGTTTCTGGAAGGATACCGGCGTCCGTCTGGAAGGCGACGCCGTACAGAGCCTGACGGTCACTTTCCTTGAAATGTGGAACGCGATCTCCGACCGTGATAAGGATGACAGAGATTTCAGAAAGTATGTGATCGCCAGCAAAACAGAGCGCGTGCTGGCTCTGGACCAGACAAAGGCCGGTGAAAAAAGCGCGAAACGCGCTGCCAAAAACAGGGAAAAATATTTTTCAAACATGCAGGACACGCTCCGGCCGGAAGAAAGATATCTCGCGGATACGGAAGCCGCCGGCGGCGGAAATCTCGGATTTGTACAGCCCTACGCGGACTCGCCGATGGACGAGATCCATGTCGGTGAAGATGTCTATATCAGCATGGTGGAGTGCGCCCAGAAGTATGCCTGGTTCATCACCCCTTATCTGATCATTACAGATGAAATGCGCCACGCCTTCGCCCTGGCCGCGCGGCGCGGCGTGGATGTGCGCATCATTACGCCGGGAATCCCGGACAAAAAGCTTGTATACAGTGTGACCCGGTCCTATTATAACGGCCTGGCCAGAAACGGCGTACGGATCTATGAGTTTACGCCCGGCTTCTGCCATGCCAAGATGTCCATCGTAGATGATCTCATGGCTACCTGCGGTACGATCAACATGGATTACCGCAGTCTCTACCATCACTTTGAGAACGGGTGTCTGTACGCGGACTGCGGCGCGGTCATGGAAACGAAAAAAGACTTTGAGGAAACCTTTGCCCAGTGCAGAGATGTAACGGAACAGTACGAGACCGGACGCGGTGCCTTACTGCGTATAGAGCAGCTCCTTCTGCGTCTGGCCGCCCCGTTAATGTAAGTCTTTAGGAGACAGAAAAACCTTTGCGTATTTCACTCCGTAGAGAAATAACGCATACAGCTCCCTTTTATCAGAAAAAAGCCTTCTTTGCGATGAGCAGTTCGCAAAGAAGGCTTTCTCTTATTTATTTCCCGGAACAGGACCTCATTGTTCAGCCCAGTTCCTCTCCGTTGCTCTCAATGACTTTCTTATACCAGTAGAAGGATTCCTTACGCTCACGGGACAGGTCTACGCGGTCCTTTACCGGCAGAAAACCTCGATTGCCTGATGGGCGAAGGCGGCTGTGCCTTCTCCGCCACAGATGTCGATGTTCCGGGTGAATTCACCGCCGGCAGCGTACATCTTTCCAAGCCCGGACAGGATCTCTTTTGTGCAGGTATAGTAGTGCTTTGTGATATATTCCTGCAGCTTTGTTACCAGCGCCTGTGCCGCTTCCGACGCCGGATCCGTGTTCCGGATGGCGCCAAACTCCGCAAAGATATCCATCAGCCCGCGGCTGATATCTCTGGTCTCTTCTTCTGTGCGGTTTTTGGATTTTTTCTCATATTCCTGATAGGCCGGCGTTGTGCCCCAGGAAGCTTTTGCCTGCGCAGCGTATTTCTCTAATTTTCCTGTATCAAACGCGTCAAATGACAATGTTCCCACCTCCTTCTCTTTTGTTCGTACAGCAAGATCAATCAGGTTCTCTATGTGCTCTTTTTTCAGTTTCAGGAGCCCGATCTGCTGATCAAGTGCTTTGCTCCTGTCAAACCCGGGGCTGCGGATGATCTTCCTGATATCCTTCAGGGGAAATTCCAGCTCCCGGAACAGAAGGATCTGCTGCAGGATCTCCAGATCCGCTTCGTCATACAGGCGGTACCCGGCCTGCGAATGCCCGGACGGATGAAGCAGTCCAATCCGGTCGTAATACTGCAGGGCGCGGATACTTACGCCTGTAAGCCTGCTCACTTCCTTTACAGTCATCATCACTGCGGTTCCTCCTTACTCCTGGTACCATTACTCTAAACTATTACGCAACGTAATAGTCAAGGTCTTTTTTACTATTTCCCTGCCTGTACAAAAGAACCGTCCCCGGGCAGCATCCGGGTATATTCTTGACCATCTGCGGCACCGGTTCTATAGTAGGTATAAGATTCACTGCTGTTGAGGAAGATGAACCCGATTGATATGGGAACAGGGCGCGGCCCTGCCCGCATTGGGAGGCTGAGATGACAAAAGGACGGCTGGAAGCATTTAGTGACGGCGTAATCGCCATCATCATTACAATCACAATTCTTGAAATTAATCTGCCGAATGGAAATGACATGCAGGCACTGGCCGCAATCCTCCCCCTGGTGGTAAGCTATCTGATCAGCTTCATCATGGTGGGCACAAACTGGGCTAACCATCACCACCTGCTGCAGGTGGCAGGGTCTGTCGACGGAAAAATTCTCTGGGCAAATCTTCTCTATCTGTTTCTTTTGTCCTTCCAGCCGCTGTCAACCGGATGGGTCGGCAAATCTGTTTTCGCCATGCTGCCGGTCCGGGTCTATGTCCTGCTGCATCTGCTCAGCGCGCTGAGCTATATCCTGCTGCAGCATTTCATCATTCACGCCCACGACTGCGCGATCCTGAAGCTTGCTGTAAGCGAAAGCCGGAAAGAGATGTGGACGGTCTGTGTCGAGTTCCTTGCCCTGGTCCTTACCTTCATTCCCGGCGTGCATTACGTTTCGTGCCCTCTATTAGTTGTGGCGGTAGCCCCCTGGATCATCCCGGATCTGCGGATGAAACGTGTATTTGAAGAGACCCGGGACACAGGGCCACAGCCACATTCAGGTTGAAGGGTCCGTTTCCTTCTGCATCATGGGCGCTGCAGCTTTTTCAGGTATTGGGCCGGTACTTCTTTTGTCAGCCAGATATGATTGGCGGAAAGGAAAAAGCGGTATCCGTCTTCCTTCATCTTCCGGCAGTCAATTTCATAAATGACCGGCTTGCCGTGCCGGCTTCCGACCTTGCGGGCCGTCTCCCGGTCAGAAGAAAGATGTACATACAGCCGGCCTTTTGGAATCAGTCCCCGGGCGTCGATGGATGGGACATACTTCTCTCCGGTCCCATGCCAGAGCAGATCCGGCGGGTTCTTTTCCTCCAGCTCCACATCTACCGGAATGGAATGTCCCTGATTGGCACGGATCTTTGTATGATCATTATTGAAGGAATATCGCTGTTTCTCATCAGTCCTGACAATCTCCTCCAGGATTTCCATGTCGATCGTATGTCCGCCGCTTCTGTTGATCCCGCTGATCAGCGCCTGTACATCCGCCCATCCGTGCGCGTCCAGTGAGATTCCGACGGCCTCAGGTCTGTGGCGGAGGATCATGGAAATGAACCTGCTCGTTTTTTCCTTTTGCTTACCGGATCTCTCTTTCCGCATCTATGATCTCTGCCTCCATATTCTTCTCTACTAACGTGGAATTATACTCCATCGGTTTTCTGCATCAGCTGCCCAGGAATTTCAAAACGGCCCGGTTGAAGGCATCCGGATGCCTGGCGGCGACAAAATGATCCCCTTTGAGGAAAACAAGTTCCGCTTCGGGAATACTGTCCGCAATCAGTTTCGTATGTTCCTCCTTGATCATGTCGCGGGTCCCCGCGATGACCAGTGTCTTTGCCCGTATGCCGGCAAGATCAGCCGGATCCAGGTTCGGATCGTTCACCATCAGCCCCAGCAATTCTGCTTTCCGCCTGGCGGACTCCTTTTTCCCAGCGAACATATCTGCGATCCTGTATCCGATCTCGATCGGAATCTGGGTGGCCGGCTTTACGCCGCCCGCGTTTAGATTCGCTCCGTTCAGGATCAGACGGTCTACCCGGTCCGGATATTGAATGGCAAAAACCATTGCGATATTCCCGCCGTCCGAGAACCCCAGCAGATGCGCCTTTTCAATCCGCTGCCTGTCCATAAAATTCAGAAGGTCTTCCGCGAACTGCCGTATGGTAAAGGGCCGGCTGCCCCTGGGGGTCCTGCCGTGGCCCCGGGTATCAATTGCGTACACATGATACCGTTTTGAGAAGGCATCCATCTGTCCCTGAAAATAACCGCAGTTCTCACCGTTTCCATGAAGCAGAATAAGCGCTTCCCCCTGCCCTTTTTCTATGAAATATTGCTGAATATCACTATTTTTCATTCCTGCTCCCCAATCATTGCAGCAGCATGTTCTTCCGTCAGCATTATATCATATAACAGACATAGAGACCGTGCCTCCGATGACTGTAATTATTTACACCGGAAGCACGGCCTCTTTGCATGCTTTGTTACAGATGGTAATATTTTTCCGGGATGTGGCAGTATCCTCCCGGATTCTTTTCCAGATATTTCTGGTGATAGGCTTCGGCAGAAAAGAAATTCCGCAGCGGTTCGAGCTGGACAGCCAAAGGTCTGCCGGCTTTTCTCTCCTCCCGGTCATACAGACGCCGGAGCTCCGGGTATTGTCCCGGATCGGTGAAATAGATGCCGGTGCGGTACTGGATTCCCCGGTCATTTCCCTGTCTGTTCACCGCAACAGGATCGATGACCATAAAATAGTACCCGATCAGCTCCGGAAGAGACAGTCTCGTTTCGTCGTAGACCACCCTGACCGTTTCCGCGTGTCCGCTGCTGCGGCATACATCTTCATAGGAAGGCGCGGACTCTGCCGCGCCTTCCGGCCCGTTGGCATAGCCCACCTCTGTAGATACCACCCCGTCGAACTGGTCAAAAAATTTCTGCAGGCCCCAGAAACAGCCGCCTGCCAGATACATTTCCTTCATCAGCCTGTCCTTTCAAATGACACTGCCCTATGACACTGTCCACTTCCGCAATCCTGTTTCAGTACCCCAGTTCCTCCAGAAAAGCTGCTTTTCTGTATGTTCCCCAATGTCCGTCGACCACGGTCTTTACATCCAGCCTCCGGATCCGGTCTGCCAGGGCAGCCAGCTTCCTGTAATCCATACGCCAGGAAGGAAATTCCCCAAGCTGCGCGTCTCCGATATAGAGAACCTGATCTTCCGGCACATAGACCAGAAGACCGTCTTCCGTATGCGGGGATTCGGCATACAGGAGGCGCGCTGTTACACCGCCCAGATTGATTTCAAATCCATCCGGCACCTCCTCATCCGCAGGAACCACAATAAGGGGAACGCCGCCCGCGTATTCCTTCCGGATACAGGAATCACTTTGCAGGAACCGCCGGGCGTAATCAGGGTCTTCCTGCATTTCCCTGCGGATTTCCCGGAGGCGCCTGTTTGTTTCCGGACGGGCCATCGTTTTTCCATGGACCGCATGCATTCCAAAAGTATGGTCCCAGTGCCAGTGGGTGATTACCGTCAGAGCCGGAAGCGGCAGCTGTTCCCTTTCCAGTGCCCGGTAGAAGTCCTCTACATGAGAAGAAGAATGTCCCGCGTCCACCGCCAGCGCCATATCCGTTCCCCTGATATATCCCAGGTTGGGCCTGTCCTTCTCCGTATCAAAGGTATAGACCCATGTATGAGTTCCGATTTTCTGTAAATGACTTGGTATATTCATCTTCCCCTCTTACTGGAATCCCGGTCATATTCCTGACCAGATTTTTTTTCGTTTACAGTTCCTTTTCATATCCATCCGGGATTTTTGTAAAGCCCATTTTTTCCAGGTACTCCTGATGGTTCTTGTCAGGTCCCTTATAGCTGAGTTTTCGGATCCCGGTCTCTTTCAGTTTGTCCATCAGGAACGTTCCCAATGAAAAGTCTCTGAATTCCGGCGTAGAGTAATCCAGCAGGATATCGACCTCACTTCCGTTCTTTTCTCCGAGGAAAACGCCTGCCGGTTTTCCCTGACAGGTAATGATATAGCTGCAGTCGGCCCGGTCCGTCTCCAGCGCCAGCTGGGGGAAGCATTCCTGAATGTCTGCCGCGTAACGCTGCAGAAAATAACGCAGGAATGACTCGCTGCGGTCCACCGGGACCAGTTCATACTCTTTGCCGTCGCTTCTCATTCTCCAGAGGAAACGCAGGTTGATGATGACCAGAGCGGCGTTCATTATGGCTGTAGGATAGGAATGGATGATCAGGGCGTAGACCATGAAAATGAAGCTGCCGATCGTATTCACGATCCGGAGCTTTTTGACTGAAGCCATAAGGAACGAGACCAGTACAAGAGCCGAACCCAGATAACCGATACCCTCAATAATAAACGATGTGTTCATTTTTCCTTCCTTTCTTCCGTGCTATCGGTACGCCATTTGACCCTTTTGTACTGCTTCATCAATCCAAACAAACAGATCAGCTGTGAAAGCAGAACCCTTGCTGTTTTAATTATATAATAAACAGGTACAAAAATCCGACAATCCAATCATCCTTTCTCAGATTTTCGGAAACAGACAGAATCCCCTATGAAAGCCATCGCTGACAGAGGGGATTTGTATCTGTATTATAATGGCAGCCGGTTCTTCATTTCTCCGGCAGCTTCCGGGTCAAACTCAATGATTTCATAGAGGTCGTCAATCAGCCACTTCATCATATTGAGGTCGCCGAAGAAAGGATTATAACGGATCCTCTGTGCCAGGAAATCCCTGGCTTCTTTGATAGTCATAGCCGCCAATATCCTCTTATATCTTATATTTTTTCCTCAACCACAGTCTGAACAGTTCTTTTGGGCATATTCCCAGCCTCTCTTTCTAAAGATTTTTTGCTTTTTCACGAAGAGATCGGAAGGCGTAAAGTAAACTCGGTAATCCCGTCCTGCGATGTCACGGTAATAGTGCCCTGATTCTTCTCAGCGAGGCCCCTGGCAATGGCCAGACCTAAACCGTAGCTGTTGTCCTTATGGGCGCGGGATTCATCGACCCGGTAAAACCGGTCAAATAAGTGGGGCAGCGCTTCCGCCGGAATTTCCTCCCCGGAGTTGGACACACAAAGCTCCAGCATCTGCGTCTGCTTCAGACCATGCCGCTGTGTGGACTGGTCCAGGATGACCCTGACTGTCCCGCCAGCTTCGGAATGTTTCACCGCGTTATCTATGAGGATGGCCGCCAGCTGCTCCAGATCCTTCCTGCAGCCGTAAGCGTCCAGGGTATCAGGTACCTGGGTATCCAATATCACGCCCCGCTCAAATGCCACGCTTTCAAAGGGCAATGCTGCCGTCAGTACTGCCTCCGCCGCGTCGTATGCTTCATGCGGCGGAGATGTTTCTGTATGTTTGGTCTCCTCCAGATTCGAAAGCTGCAGCATCTCATTCACGAGTCCGGACATGCGCCCGGTCTGTTCCTTGATATAGTCCAGCCATTTGTTCTGACCGATGGACTGTTCCAGCACGGAAACATTTGCGTCGATGACCGTCAGGGGCGTTTTCAGCTCGTGGCTGGCGTCCGCGACAAATCGTTTCTGCATCTCTGTATTCTCTTCCACAGGTCTGACAATGATCCGGGCGAGGAACCAGGCCAGCATGGCGAACAGACTCAAGGCCATGGCAAAGGCCGCGAGAGAAAGCAGCAGGGTCTGCACGATCTCATACCGTAAAGAAGCCTCGTCAAGAAAAGAAACGATGATGCCCTCCGGATTTCGGATGGTCTTGTACTGCCAGCCCTCCGTGCTTCCGCGGCCGTCTTCATCCGTCAGGGCAGCATTGACAATGGCGGAAACCACTGCTTCCTCTAACTGACCGGCACAGCCTGCCTGAGAGATGACTTCGCCATTGGAATCCAGTAACAGAACGCCTAATTCATCTTCCGAAACGGCGCGCAGAAGCTCTGCTTTATCTTTTCCGCCGCCGCGCCTGTCACCTGGTGCTTTGTCATCCGGTGGTCTTTCACCTTCCGGTTTTTCGTCTTCCGGGTTAAGTATCATCATCGCGGAATCCAGGATGGCCTCCTGCTTCGAAGCCGTCCGCATTACCTGCAGGACATTGATGGCGACAAGAATGGCCAGCAGGACGCCGCCCGCGCTGAGCAGGATGCTCCAGAATACTTTTTTCTTAAGACTTGTAATCATACAGGGCCTGCTTCCAATTCATAACCGACGCCCCGTACGGAGCTGATCTTAGCTGCCGACTGGACAAACTTCATTTTCTTACGTAAAAAGGACACATAAACGTCCACATTATTATATTCAGCATCCGTGTCATAACCCCAGACCCGCTGGGTGATCTGTTCCCGGGAAATGATCTGGCCGGCGTTGCGGATCAGGTATTCCATCAGCTGATATTCCTTGGCGCCCAGGCGGACCGAACGGTTATTATTTGTACAGGACAATGTATAGGTTTGTGTATCCAGGATCAGATCACCGGCCTTCAGACGGTTGTCAATGCTGTTTCCCGCTTTACGGCGGGATACCATACGGATACGGGCCAGCAGTTCCGGCATGGCAAAAGGCTTCGTAAGATAATCATCCGCGCCCAGGTCCATGCCGCCCACCTTATCTTCAATGGTGCTGCGTGCTGTCAGCATGATCACAGGAACATCCATCTTCTGTTTCCGGATCCGTCGCAGGACTTCCAGGCCATCGTAGACCGGCAGCATGATATCCAGAAGCACCAGGTCATACAGACCGCTGCAGATCATACTGTAACCCTCATCGCCATCGGCCGCGCCGTCAGCCAGATATCCTTCTCCTGACAGAGTGCGGATCAGCGCCTCCCGGAGTCCCTTTTCATCTTCTACAACTAAAATCTTCATATACACACCTGCTTTTTACCGGCTCTCAAAAGGCCGGTTTTCTTTTTCCTGTCTCCAATTATAGCGTGAAACATGGAAATCGTATTGAAAAAGAATTTATGGAACTTCAATAAAACATCAATCTTTCTGCCGTAAACTGAAGCCACTCTCAGGAAAGGAGGCAGCAGCTATGGCAATCAACGTCATGCAGCGATACGAAATGAAATACCTGTTGGACAGGTCCCAGACGGACTACATCCTGCAGAAACTGGAAAGACATATGCAGGCCGACGAATACGGTCTGACCTCCATCGCTTCCCTATATTATGACACACCGGATGCCCGGCTGATCCGAAACAGTATCGATAAGCCGGCTTTTAAGGAAAAGATCCGCCTGCGCTCTTATGGCCTGGCGGCAGATACATCGCCGGTATACCTGGAACTGAAGCGTAAGTGCGAGGACATTGTTTATAAGCGCCGTGTACCATCCACGATTCCTGAAATCGGGAACTTCTTTGCGGGAGCGGATCTTACAGGCGGAGATGAACAGATCCGGAGGGAACTGACCTATTTCCGGGACTTTTATAAGACACTGGTTCCCGCCTGCCTGATCATTTATGACCGGACGGCCTACTATGAGCCTGACGACGACCTGCGTCTGACCATTGATTACAGACCGAGATATCGGACAGAGGACCTGACATTGACAAAGTCCATGGAAGGGCGCCCGCTTCTGCAGAAGGGCTGGAGCATCCTGAAAATCAAGGTACAGGGAGCCATGCCCCTCTGGCTGTCATCAGCTCTGAGCGCGGGCGGAATCTTCAAAAACAGCTTCTCAAAGTACGGAGAAGCCTACCGGCTGGAGCTTTTGAAAGAGAACGAAAAAGGCACATTGATCACCGCTCCCGCGATCCTGCGTGCCGCCTGAATATAAAGAAAGGACGTTACTGATATGTTTGATTCTATCTATACTTCCATGGTCACGCCGGCCCAGTTTTTCCTGATGGCGGCTGCGGCCCTTGCTGCCGGTGTTGTGTATTCCTGGATCATGAGCTTCCGGGTCCGGTCCACGAAACGGTTCTTCATCGTGAACGCGCTGATACCCTTCATGGTCGCCGCGGTGATCACCTTTGTGAACGGCAATATAGGGGCCGGCGTCGCGATTGGCGGCGCCTTCAGCCTGATCCGTTTCCGCTCTGCCCAGGGCAGCGCGGATGAAATCGCCGCGCTTCTGGTGTCCATGGGTTCCGGCATCGCCTTTGGTATGGGCTACCTGGCTTACGGCAGTATCATTTTGCTGGGTATGGCCCTTTTATTCCTGCTCCTGAACGAGCTGAACATTTTTGAACACAAAAACATGACCGTAGACAGGCTTTTGCGCGTCACCATCCCGGAAACACTGGAATACAGCGGGGCCTTTGAAGAAGCTTTCGCCCGGTACCTGAAAAAAGCGGACTGCACCGGCGTGAAGACCACCGCCATGGGCAGCATGTTCCGCCTGTCCTACAGGATTCAGATGAAAGATCCGGCGGAAGAAAAAGCCTTTATTGATGAACTGCGTACAAGAAACGGAAACCTGGAAATATCCATTCTTCCTTACACAGAAGAAACAAACACTTTATAAAAAGAAATCGAGGTATGAACTATGAAAAATAAAACACTGGCATCCTTAGCTGCAGCAGTAATCATGACATCGGCGGTATTTTTAAACGGCTGCGGAAACATCGTCAGCGCCGGAAGCACCGGAACGGAGATGACGGAAAACACAGAAACACGTACAGCTGTATCGGAAGACAATACCGCGGCTGCGGCGGTCACAACGCAGACTGCTGAAACTACGGCAGATACAGATTCCGCTGAAGCTGCTGAAAACACAGCAGACACAGATTCTGCTGATGAAAACGAACAGTTCACTGCACGGGATCTGGCACAGACAGCAGACCTCAGTGAAGCATCTTATATCACGGTATCTGACGGAGAAACTGTAAATATCACGGAAGAGGGCGTTTATGTAGTAAGCGGCAGCGCAAAGAACGCGTCTGTCGTGATCGAAACTGCGGAGGATGCAAAGGTCCAGCTGGTTCTGGATGGTGTGAGCATCATCAATACCGATCAGCCCTGTATCCTGATCGAGAGCGCGGACAAGGTTTTTGTGACCTCTGCGGAAGGCAGTGAAAATGTCCTGACTGTCAGCGAAGACTTCAGCGGAGATGAGGATGCAGTAATCTTCTCACGGGATGACCTGGTACTGAACGGCCTGGGCACCGTGACCGTCACGTCCCAGGGCGATGGCATCCGTACGAATGATGATCTGAAGCTCACCGGCGGAACCTGGATCGTGGACGCAGCCGATACCGCGCTGAAGGCCCATAACGGCATTTATGCCTGCGACGGTGTGTACGAACTGACTGCAGGTAATGACGGACTTCATGCAGAGGACAACGATGATGATACCGCCGGTGATATCGTGATCGAGGGCGGTACCTTCACCGTCAAAGTCGGTGACGACGGCGTCCATGCCACCACCGCTGCCACGGTCAATGGCGGGACGCTCACCATCACTGCCGGGGAGGGCATCGAAGCTACCCAGGTCATCATTAACGACGGCTCTGTAAATATCAACGCCTCGGATGACGGCATCAACGCCGGCAGGAAATCCACCGCCCTGGACGTAAAGGTCGAGATCAACGGCGGTACTGTTACCGTCGCCATGGGTTCCGGCGATACAGATGCCATTGATTCCAACGGAGACCTGCTCATCACCGGAGGCACCATCGACATCACCGGTCAGTCTCCTTTCGACTGTGACGGCAGCTGCCAGCATACCGGAGGCACCATTATTGTCAACGGGACACAGACTGACGACATCACCAATCAGATGATGGGCGGACAGCATGGCGGACAGATGGGCGGACAAATGGGCCAATTCGGAAAAAAACGAAAATAATTGCATGAGAACGCTGCACTTGCTGATGAACAGCAGGTGCAGCGTATTTTGCGCTCTCCGGATGTGCCTGCATGTGCCGCGCTATAATGATTTTGCCAATAATATATGCTATGATTTCAGAAAATCACTAAAAACGCAGATGATTATGAAAAAGTCGGCAATGTACGTTATAATGATTTGTGACAGGGTAAATTTTCAGCAACAAACGGTTATGAAAAACTATTTTTGTGCTAATGTTTAGTATTTCATTAATGGAGGGTTAAAATGGCAGGAAAGAAAAAAACAACAGAAACCGAAGCAGTAAAGGCTGCTGAAACAACGGCAGCAGGTGAAGAAGTAAAAGCGGCAGCAGAAGCAGAGAAGCCCGTAGAAGAAAAAGAAGCGGCAGCGCCGAAGAAGAAGGCTGTAAGAAAGACTTCTGCCGCCAAAAAAACCACAGCGGCAAAGAAAACCGCTGCTCCTAAGAAGACTGCTGCTCCTAAGAAGACTGCTGCTCCTAAGAAGACTGCTGCTCCTAAGAAGACCGCGACCCGCAGGAAAAAAGCGGTAGAGGCACCTGCAGAGGCGGCAGCGCCTGTTGAAGCACCCGTAGAAGCGGCAGCGCCTGTTGAAGCACCCGTAGAGGCGGCAGCGCCTGTTGAAGCACCTGTTGAAGCACCCGTAGAGGCGGCAGCGCCTGTTGAAGCACCCGTAGAGGCGGCAGCGCCTGTTGAAGCACCCGTAGAGGCGGCAGCGCCTGTTGAAGCGCCCGTGGAAACGCCTGCAGAGCCCGAACTTCCGCAGCCCAGACGCAGCATTGCCTTCATCGGTTCCGAGTGCTATCCGTTTGTCAAGACCGGCGGCCTGGGCGATGTCATGTATGCCCTTCCCAAGGCACTGATCGCGCAGAACTGTGATGTCAGGGTCATTATTCCCAGATATAAATGCATCCCTGATAAATACCAGGAAAAGATGGTCTATCGCGGAGCCTTCGATATGGATCTCTGTTCTGACGGCAAGAGATACTATGTAGGCATCATGGAATATGTATGGGACGGCGTTGTTTATGATTTCATCGACAACGAGGAATTCTTCAGTTTCGGCAAGCCCTATACAAACCTGATCGATGATATTCCGAAGTTCTGCTATTTCGGAAAGGCTGCTCTCGCGGCACTCAATTACATGGATTGGATCCCGGATGTGATTCACTGCCATGACTGGCAGGCGGGCCTGGTACCGGTCTATCTTCGCACCATGTTCCAGAATACTCCTCTTGGCCGATCCAAGGTCATGATCACAATCCACAACCTGCGCTTCCAGGGTATCTATGATATCCCCACCATCCAATACTGGTCCGGTCTTCCGGATTATGTCTTCAACAAGGACGCTCTCAAGCAGGGTTACAACGATGCCAACATGTTCAAGGGCGGCCTGACCTATTCAAATATGATCACCACTGTCAGCAGCACGTATGCCGGTGAGATCCAGACAGGCTTCTTTGGTGAAAACCTGGACGCGCATCTTCGTTATCATTCGGGCAAGCTTCGCGGCATCATCAACGGTATCGACTATGGCATGTGGGATTCCGCTACAGATTCCCTGCTGGCGGCACCGTACGACATCAATACGGTTCTCGAAAACAAGAAAGCCAATAAGCTCGCTCTGCAGGAGGAGCTCGGACTTGAAAAGGACGAGGGCAAGTTCGTCATCGGCCTGATCTCCCGTCTGACCAATCAGAAGGGCCTGGATCTCATCAACGCGATCGTTCCCGAAATTATGGACGGAAACACCCAGGTCGTTGTGCTTGGCACCGGCGATGCCGAATATGAGAATTCCTTCCGCGGCTACGAGAATATGTACAAGGGAAGCTTCTGCGCCAACATCATGTATGATGAAGGAAGGGCACATAAGATCTATGCCGGTTCGGACGCTCTTCTGGTTCCGTCCCTGTTCGAGCCCTGCGGCCTGACACAGCTGATCTGCATGCACTACGGCACCGTGCCGATCGTCCGCGAGACAGGCGGCCTCAAGGATACGGTCGAGCCTTTCAACGAGTTCACCAGCGAAGGCAACGGATTCACATTTGACAGATATGAAGCCGGACTCCTTCTGGATGCCATCAACAGGGCCAAGACACTGTATTTCACCGACCGCAGCCGCTGGGATGATATGGTCAAGCGCGACATGGCAAAAGACGTCTCCTGGGAGAATTCCGCAAAACAGTACCGTGCCCTCTATGTCGAGATGACACAGTAAGAAACGATACTGCTATATGGTAAGGGGACAACTCCTATTCATTCATTAAAGTTTCATTTTTGATAAAGGAAGCAGCGGTACCGGGGATTTATTCCCTGGTACCGCTGCTTTTTTCCTCTGTTGTTATTTATTTGATTTTTGAAGCCCGGACATCCGGGTCACTCCAGTCTTCGTCTCAGAACCCAGATTCGGAAGGAATTTTTACAACGCGCACACAGAAGGCTCCCTTCCGGGGAAAAATGAACTTCCTGAACAATATCCCGACCCGGGATGCGGAAAGACTGGATCAGTTCACGATCCGGCAGCGACCACAGATGGATATAGTAGCCTCTTGCTGCCGCAAGAAGCAGCCCGTCTGCGCTGACTGCCATCCGGCAGAATGTTATGATAAAATCCCTGTCAAACGGAAGTGTCAGTTCAGCTCGCTTTTCCATAGTACGCACATCTACGACAGCAATATAGTCATCATAATTGGCGAACAGTGTTTTCCCGTTTTGGGAGCGAAGTACGGAGTAAACAGGTTCATCATCTTCAAACAGCTGACAGGAGGTCCTCCCGAACAGATGATAAGTATTCGTAATCTGAATCTTCCCGTCTTCCCTGCCCCAGACCGTTCTCCCGTCCTTCAGGAAACAGACGTCATGAACGTGCGTCAGAGGGTGTTTCATTCTCTTGCGGACCTTACCTTCCGGGATAGTCCAAAAGGTGGTCGTACCGTCAGTATGTGTCAGGAGAAGCCGGTCCTCCGGATCAATGGCTCTGATACCGGTTACCTGCGCGCCTGTTTCTCCCACCCTCATCCGTATTTTTCCACTCTCCGCGTCCCGGATCTGTGTATAGTTGCCGCTATACGCACATATAAGCAGTTCTCCCGAATCGGAAAAGAAAACAGAGGGCGGATCGGCAGTGTCAGTAAAAAATGACCCGCAGGGAAGAAGCCCACTGTCCAAAAAAGTGATTGCCGAACCCATACTTCCCCGATGGCTTACAGCCAGTTTTCCGTTTACAGGATGAAAAGCCATGCTGTGAGGAGTAACTTCTTCCGGCAAAGGAACATGATTGATCTCATAAATACCGATCAGTTCTTTGGGGCTGCATCGCGCATAGATACGGCGGCGGTATTTCAGAAAGCGGAAGGTTCCTCCCAGTTTTTCAGCTTCTTCCAATAACGCAATGGCCTGCCCCATATCATTCCGGTCTATGGCTTCCCTCAGCTGTCCTTCCAGGATATCAGCCCTGGCTTTGTCAGATTCCGCCTCCATGATATTCCGGATCCTGCACAGCTCCCAGGGCGCGGCAGGGCCGGGAAATCTGTTTTCTATAATGCGGAAGTCTTTCTCATGCCGGACTGAGAATACAGCCTGTACGAGATCATCCCGCTCGATCAGATCTACAAGACGCTCATCCCTGTTTTCCAGCGTCAGCAAAATCCTGTGATTCCTGACATCCACAATCCTGTCAGCATCGGAGTCCCCGGCGATCATATAGCGCCCTTCACTGCTTCTATAAATGAAAGACACAGTACCATGCAAAGTAATCTCATCCCAGCGCAGCGTCTCTGTATCCAGAAACGCCAGATATCCGATGCCGCCCACATAGATTGTATTTCCATCTTCGGAAAAACAGGCTTTATATAAATTTTTATGATGAGGATTCCGTATTGTGATCAGCGGTTGATAGGCTGCGTCTGTCAGTACGATTTCTTCTGACATTATATTAAAACAGAAATATCTGTTTCCATCCGGGCTTTTATATATGGTTCCAAGGTTCGGATCCGCGTTATTCTCAGCAGGGGGAACCAGATCTTCCCTCTTCTTTTCTTCCAACTGTCCGGGTGGAATCCTGCCGTCTGACAGGGGATGGTCCGTTATATCCGCGCGTTCCATCCTGATCTGTTCCACCAGACGATCTGTAACGGAACTGCTGTAATCGCTGCCGGATTGTTCACAGCGGCGCAGCAGTTCCATATCATCGATCTTCGCGTCACGCCATTCCATAAGTCCCAGATTATAGACAGAGGCAGGATGACCCGGAACAATCTTTAAAGCATTCTGCCATATCTCTCTCGCTCTGTCCGGCATTCCCAGGTCGAGAAAGCTCAGTGCCCGGTTATTCAGACTGTCCGCGGAATCGGCTGCGGCTTTTCCCGGATTTTCCCTGGGATAAGTGTTTCCTGTGACTTCCGAATAAATATGTTCCAGCTGAGGCAGGAGCTCCTCAAAATCACACGTTTTATCTGTAAGACAGCGCTGAAGCGTCTGCTGCATCTTTCCCGGAATAAACCATTGACACCGTTCAAAATAAGACGCGCAGTTCCATGCGGCTTCCTCTCCGCTCTCCCACAGACGTCCGCCTGCGTACATCTCAAGCACCGTCAGAGCCCATGCGTACACATCCATCCAGCGGGCAGGCGCCGTGCCTTCTGCCTGCTCCCGGGAACAGTATTCCCTCGTAAATCCTGCAGTCCGGTCTCCAAGCTCCGATTTGGCGTTCGAGAGTCCAAAATCCGATATTTTGGCGTCCCAGTCCTTTGTAAGAAGCAGGTTGCCAGGTTTCATATCAAGATGCAGCAGGCCGTTTCGGTGAGAATACATGAGGCCGTTCGCGGACTGGATCGCAATGTCCAGAATCCTCTCCTGCACCGCATCTGCTGTACCTTCATACAGCGTCCCATCCATAATCCTGTCCCGAAGACTTCCACCGTCCATCCATTCCGAGAATATCGACGGAACACCGCCGATATCCCTGACATAATAGCAGGAGACGATGCAGGGATGCAGGCCCAGGTAGATCCAGTTCTCACATTCCCGGATGAAGTTCTCCTTGCGCTCCCTGCTTCCTTCCGCAAAAAATCTGGGTTGAGGGCGCTTCATGGCCAGATCTATGTTCCAGCCTTCATGATGGACACGCCACACACTGCCCATGCCTCCTGAAATCGCGTCGGACGCAATCGTATATATATCAAGAATCGTATTGCCAGCCTGCAGACGCTCTGTGCTGATCGTGTCCGCTTCCCTGCCCGCCGCATCTTTCAGAGACGCGTAAGTGAGGCTCAGTGCCTCGTTTCCTTCAGCCTTACTGATCGTATTAGTGAGTGAAATAGCATCCTTGTTCATCATGCTCCATTTCCGGTGACACGGAGTCATTCACCTCAGACGGGACAACTGCTTTGCCATCAACTTTTGCAGAATCAGGTATAGTCATACCTTCATCCATTCAAAAATACCATAGCGCATATTGGAAATCCGGTCAATTTAACGTTACGGGGAATTCCGAACAAATTTTCAATTAATATCGCCTATACACTGCCTTAAATTCCAGATTTTCAGAATTTTTGATTCATCCATCTTATTTCCTGGATATCAAAAACCGACAGGACAGATGTAAGAACTGCCTTCGCTGTCTCATACGCTTCCGGACATTCACTCGCCCTGGGGCCGCCCACACACAGCTCTGTCTCATCCGGCAGCGTGCTGATCCATCGGACGATTTCCGACACATCTTTCAGCCCGGCAGCTGTAAACATCTGCTTTCCAAGATACTCACCCTCCTCAAGACCGACTTCTGTTCCTTTTGATTCTGACGAGCTCTCTGGAATAATTGTGAGGATCGCATCCGCATCACGCATATTCCATCTGGTCCGCTGCTCCGTCCCGGATGAAGGAGTCTCCTGTAACTCCGGATAGTCCCGAAGGAGCCCCGGAGGATCAGGATAATCCTCCGCCCAGCCGCCCTTCGGACACCACCCGCAATAGGGGATGTTATGTTCTATGGCAAAATCAAGGGCTGCTCTGTCAACACCGCTCTGGCCGCCGGTCCGGATTCTTGCTATCTTTCTTGGGCATACTGTCATGGTGGTACCACCTCGATCAACTGGACATTATAAGTCTATACACTCCCCGTCTTCAGGAACCTTGATTGTGGTAAGGCTTTTTTCGTTCGCAAACTCTATGATGTCTTTTCGCGTCAGCAAGGCATGGTTGACACTGTTAAGATGGGAGGCAACCACTATGGCTTTCGGAGCCGCCTGATATACGTTTTCTACATCAGACAGATTCATGATCAATCTGCCGAGCGGCGTTGTCGCCTCACAGCAGTTTAGAATTATGACCTCCGGCTGATACCGTTTAATGGTTTGCTCTACTTCCCGGCAGTAGATCGTATCAGCGGCAAGGTACAGGCGCTTTTCTCCGGAAGCCTCGAATACGTATCCGCAGACTTCGCCCATCTTTTTAACAACTTCTTCGCTGTCCCCGTGAATTGCCTTTGTCTTATGGATCACAACATCATCAATAATCAGACGCTCCGAATCAAAGGCAGCTGCATTTTCAAAGCCCATTTGACGGATCTTTTCCGCGTCCTCATGATTCTGCGCAATGATCCTCAGATCCTTTGGCAGATAGTCTGGGCAGAAATGGTCAAAATGCAGATGTGTAACGAGGCAGTAATCAACATCTTTCAGAATACGGTCCGGTGTGTCCGGCAAAGCGTTCATAGGGCATTTGATCCCCTGCATTTCTGATCTGCTGAATAATCATACTCTTTATCGTAGGCCTTTCCTGTCACCAATGCTCATACCTTCTCTGTTCATCAATGCCGCGGATCCGGTTCATCTCGTCTTCCGAAAGTTCGAAGTCAAAGATATCATAGTTCTCCGCGATATGATCCGGATTCGATGAGCCTGGTATGGCAATATACCCGTCCTGCAGATGCCAGCGGAGGATGATCTGGGCTGCAGTCTTTCCATGAGCCTTGGCCAGATCCAGGATCACATCATTTTCAAAGCTTTCCTGTGTATGTCCCCGGCCGCCGAACGGATACCAGGATTCCATTACGATCCCATACTGCTTCACGTAATCCCGAAGTTCCGCGTTCTGATAGTAGATATGATTCTCGTTCTGGATCACTGCCGGTGTGATTTCCGCAAATGAAAGCACTTCCTCAACCTGCTCTTTTGTATAATAGTTGGAAATGCCGATGGAATGAAGTTTTCCGCTCTCCACGGCCTCTACCATAGCTTTATAAACACCGGCATCATCTCCGACAGGGCCTCGTCGATCACTTTCACTGCCCGGTCATGATCGCCGCCATAGATCTTGCTGGTAATAAAGACTTCCTCCCTTGTGACGATTCCTTCGTCGATCGCGTGGGCAAGTCCCTTCCCCACGCCGGTCTCGTTCTGATAGTACCGGGCCGTATCAATGAGGCGCATGCCGGCTTTCAGTGCATAGTATGTGGAATTCTCTGCCTCTTCATCAGAAAGCGCCCAGGTGCCGGTGCCGATAATGGGCATCTCCCAGCCGCAAGAAGGACTTTTTCTGCGGAAAAATCAAATTCGCCTACAAGCGTATCGGCAGGCGCCGGCACGGTCCCTTGAGGGTTTTCCGGCTCACTTTCCTGTGACGTATCTGCATCCGGCATCTCCGTAACGACTTCACCAGTCCAGTCATTGATCCCGCCGAACTCATAGACATTGGTATAACCCATATCAAAAAGCTTCTGTGCAGCCTGCTTGCTGCGATTGCCGCTGCGGCAGTAAATAAGGATGACCTGGTCGAGGTCCGGGAGTTCTTTCGGCTGCTCTGTCCCAATGCTCTCATTCGGAATACAGATGGCCCCGGGTATATGGCCGGAGTCATATTCCTCCTGAGTACGCACATCTACGATGATCTGCGTGCCGTCCTGCTCCATCATCTGCTTTGCTTCATCCTGCGAGATCTGCGTATAACTGCGGACCATGTCCTCGCCATCCATGGCCTGAGGACCGGAGGAGCATGCTGTAAGCAGAAGGAGAAGAGCTGCCATAATGATAAAAACCCATCTTCTATTGCTCATTTACAGATCCTCCACATCCGTACACCGGAATCCGTTCTCCATCAGGAGCTGGGCTGTCACTCCGGCTCCGTCCACCAGTGTTCCGGAAAAAGTTCCGTCATACCGCTGTTTCACCCCGCAGCTGGGACTTCGGGATTGAAGAACGATGAGATCCGGCTTCTCACGCATGGCGATTTCCAGACACTTCGCTGCACCGGCACGAAATTCTGCGTCCACGTTCCGGCCATCCTTTGCCGTGACGACACCATCCCTGATCTCGGATGGCACGCGCGGTGTCGGCAGTCCTCCCATCTGCTCCGGACAGACGGTAATCACTTCATTTTCCTCTATCAGCTGAAGGACCTTCTCGTTCCGATTGTTTCCACCATTATATTTACAGTTCTCACCTGCCAGGCAGGCACTGACCATGATCTTCATATGATGATCCTCATGACGCGATCCCCGCTGACAGCTTGCAAAGCAACGACCGGAAAGCCACATTCAACTCTGTATAATCATGGCAATGATCATCCGATGCTGCATCTGAGATCTGCTTCTGCCGTGCGCATTCCTCACGTATGAACGATATGATAACCGGCATCTGAATGTTCAGATCTTTTTCTTCCGTCTCCGCCTTCCTTGCCAGCAATTCTCGGATCGCTGCATACAGGTCCTGTGTCAGCACCTCATCCGGCTCGCTGAACATGGTCAGCAGCTTTTCAAATTCCATCGGCGGAACGGTATGATACCGTTCGATCCACCGGCAGCACAGAAGAGGCCGGAGCGCATAGAAGTATTTTTTATAGCGGATCATACCCCCGGTGAGATATCCCTGCAGTGTACTGTTGGCGGTCCCGTAATAATGGCATAAAGCAGATTTTTCAGAGAAATAGTGCATGGCAGCTTCTTTCAAATCGTCCCATTCCGCTGTCTTCCGGTAAATGATCGGTGAATTCGCCCATTCCATCACATTCGGATTTCCTTTTCCGAATGCCAGCAGCGCTTTGCGAAGATCCCATCCGTTGATA
>CADAOZ010000014.1 GCA_902789735.1 uncultured Lachnospiraceae bacterium | reverse complement strand
CAAGCATCCATTCGGTAGTGTGCTTCCTTTTAGCCATAAAAAATCCCCCTAAAGGAGACTTTGGATATTTCCATTGTCTACTTTAGGGGAATCATATCACAGCCGCGGCTCTTATTCTTTGTCTCTGTTCCATGACAGGAATTTATTTGTGGAAATATTCTGTGGAAATATTCTGCGGGAATTTTTTGCAGGAATTTTTGTGGAAATTTGGGGGAAGTTTCCGGCCTGCAAATAAATCTGATTCAGCAGACGGAACATGTTATAATAAGGAGGCGGACACAGCTGCCGCGTAAAATTTTCTGGAAGGAAGGGAGGCCCCATATGCGAGACCCTGAACGCACCCGCAGAAGCAACCGGATTCTGATCATACTGATCGCCCTCTGCCTGCTTTACGGGATCTTATACAGAATGTCGTCCGGCGACAACAGTTTTTACCTGTTCGGTTTCAAGGTTTTCGGGCCGGAGCAGACCGTTGAGGAAAGCGCCGATGAAGCCGTGACCGCAGACACAGCACTGCCGGCGGAAGAAACCGGGAATAAGTAAAAAATATAATTGTTTTTAATTACAGGCCGCCACCAGATCATCCAGCCGGAGGCTGCCGCCGAACAGATCCAGAGCGCTGCCGACCGTCAGGTCCAGCCGTCCCCCGGTCAGTTCTGACGCCGTCCGCAGGTCCTCCAGGGCGTGGACGCCGCCCGCGTAAGTAACGGGAAAGCCTGTCCGGGCCTGCCACTCTCCCAGCAGACGGACCAGGTCTTTTTCTATGCCGCCCCGTTTTCCTTCCACATCCGCCGCGTGGATCAGGAACTCGTCACAGAAGGCAGACAGAAAAGACAGGTTCTCTCCGTTGATTGTAAATTCCGTGAACTTCTGCCACCTGTCCGTTACGACCCGGTAGGAGCCGTCTTCTGTCCGGCGGCAGGACAGGTCCAGTACCAGATGCGCCCTGCCGGCTGCGGCCACCATCTGTTCCAGCCGGTCCATGGCGATCTGTCCGTCCCGGAACACATACGAAGTAACGATCACATGGGATGCACCGGCCCGGATATAATCCGGCGCGTCTTCCGGCGTGATCCCGCCGCCGATCTGCATGCCGCCCGGAAAAGCCGCCAGAGCCTTCAGGGCCTGGGCACGGTCCGCCTGATAAGCCTGCTCCCGGCGGGCGTTCAGCATGATGATATGTCCGCCGGACAGGCCCTTCTCCCTGTAAAGGGCCGCGAACCAGTCCGCGTCCCTTTCCGAGACAAAATTCTCGACCGCCAGATCCGCATCCGCCGGACCGCCTTCCGCTTCTGTCCGGTCCCGCAGGCTGCCGCCCACGATCTGTTTGACCTTGCCGTCATGAATATCAATACAGGGTCTGATCCGCATCCCGTCTGTCTCCTTTGTTTTTTATTATTCTTAAAAAATCCCTGTCCTGACGGACAGGGATTCTGTTTCAGCACCCGATCGTTCCGGAACCTGTATTACAGGCCCAGTACGTCCTTCATATCATACATGCCCGCCGCTTTTCCGGCCAGGAAAACGGCTGCTTCCGCGGCGCCCTTGGCAAATACGGCCCGGCTGTAGGCACGGTGAGAGAAAGTAATGACTTCGTCCTCACCGGCAAAAATCACATCATGGTCACCGACAATGGTACCGCCGCGGACCGCGGAAATACCGATCTCTTTGACGGGACGCTGCTCTCTTCTGGCGGAACGGTCATATACGTAATCAAAAGGCTCTGCCAGGGACTCGTTGCAGGCGTCCGCCAATGCGATGGCGGTGCCGCTGGGCGCGTCCAGTTTCCTCTTATGGTGCTTCTCCACGATCTCGATATCAAATCCGGCCGCTGACAGCTTGCCGGCTGCCTCCTTGAGCAGGCCGATCAGCAGGTTGACGCCCAGGGACATATTGGCGGACTTGAGAACGGCAGTCTTTTCCGCTGTTTCCCGCAGATGGGCTGTCTGCTCTTCACTCAGGCCTGTGGTGCATACCACAGCGGGCAGGGCATGGGCCGCGCAGTAATCCAGCATGCCGTCGACTGCGGCTGCCGTTGAGAAATCAATCAGGACATCCGCGTCCGCGGGGCATTCCTGCAGGGTCTGATACACCGGGAAAGCACCGCTGGGGGTCCCGAAGGCGTCAACGCCCGCGATGATCTCAATCCTGTCGTCTCTGGATACGATGTCTTCGATTATACGGCCCATTCTGCCGTTGCAGCCGTGTAAGATCGCTTTTACCACTTTATTGGTTGCCATTTTCCGGTTTCCTTTCTTGTTCTTCTCCCTTGGAAATCTGCCGGCAGACTGCACCGGGGCAAGTCTGCCGTCCTGCCATGGTGCTGCGGATCAGAGGATGCCGAAGTCCTGCATGGCCTTTTTCAGGGCTGCCGCATGGGCAGGCTCCATCTCGGTCAGAGGCATGCGCAGCGGGCCTGCCTGGTAACCCATGAATTCCACTGCCTTCTTGACAGGGATCGGGTTGACCTCCGAGAAGAGGTTATTGCAGAGTTCATTGGTATCTCTCTGCAGTTTGGCAGCACCGGCGATATCGCCTTCAAAGAACTTATAGCACATATCATGCATGGCTCTGGGAGCTACGTTGGCGACAACGGAGATCACGCCCAGACCGCCCATGGAAAGCAGGGGCACGACCTGGTCGTCATTACCGGAGTAAAGATCGATATTGCCGTCTGTCAGTGCCATCAGTTTAACGATCTGGCTGATATTGCCGCTGGCTTCCTTGATGCCGACAACGCCGGGGATCTCTTTGACGATCCTGGCAGCGGTCTCAGGCTGGATGTTGCAGCCGGTACGGCTGGGAACATTGTACATGATGACCGGAACATCCGTGCATTCAGCGACTGCCTTGTAATGGGCATAGAGACCGTTCTGGGTGCACTTGTTGTAATAGGGGGTCACGACCAGCAGTCCGTCAGGACGCGCCTCGCCGATCTCGGAGGAGAGCTCAATGGCGGTCTGGGTGCTGTTGGAGCCTGTGCCTGCTACGACAGGGATCCTGCCGTTGACATATTTGATGCACCATTTACAGACCTCGACATGTTCCTTCTCAGACAGGGTCGCGGACTCGCCTGTTGTACCGCAAACAACAATACAGTCGGTCCCGTTGTCGATCTGATAATCGATAAAATCGGCAAAAGCGTCGTAATTGACACTTGTATCTTCATGGAAAGGTGTGACGATCGCGACTGCGGATCCTTTGAATACTGACATCTCTCATCCTCCGTTGTCTAAAACACTGTGAATTGTCGCATTATTTTAATAATGTACCACTTATTTAAAATGATGTAAATAAATGGAAGCTTCCTTACATCCTTTCAGGCGCGGAAAAGCCCAGCACATCGATGCAGGTCAGCAGGACCCGCTCCGTCAGGGACAGCAGGGCAATCCAGCCTTCCTTCTTCTCCGTATCCTCTTCGGTCAGGATCCTGGTCTCGTGATAGAAGCTGTTGAAATCATTGGACATCTGGTAGATATAAGCGCAGACCTTATGGGGGGCCAGCTCTTCATAGGCGTTGTCCATCATGGCGGAGAAACCGGCCAGATCGAACATAAGATTCTTCTCCGCTGAGCTCCTGGCGGTGCCGATGGCCAGGGAGCCGATCTCTTTACCGCCCTCCCTGCTGTATCTGGACAGGATGGATTTGATCCGGACGATGGTGTACAGGATATAGGGACCTGTATCTCCCTCGAAAGAGGTAAAACGCTCGATATCAAAAATATAATCCTTGGAGGCCTGGTTGGACAGATCGCCGTACTTCAGGGCCGCAAGTGCTACCTTCTCCGCGGTCTCCCGGGCTTCCTCCGGAGGTATCTCCTCATTGGTGCTGATCTTGCCAAGCATCTCCCTGTCAATGTCCTCGATCAGGGTCTGCAGCCGCATGACGCCGCCTTCCCGGGTCTTAAAGGGCTTGCCGTCCTTCCCGTTCATGGTGCCGAAACCGATATGATCCAGACGGGTCTCCGGACGGATCAGGCCGGTCTTTCGGGCACAGCGGAAGACCTGGCTGAAATGGAGCTCCTGCCGCTTGTCCGTGATATAGATCATCCGGTCGGGATGATAGTTTTCTTCTCTGTCCAGCATGGTGGCCAGATCTGTGGTGGTATACAGGGCCGCTCCGTCCGATTTGAGGATGATGCAGGGCGGCATCTCCTTGCTGTCGGTCTCCTCGGAGACATCAACGACCAGGGCCCCGTTGCTTTCATGGGCATAGCCCTCTTCTTTCATCCTGGCGGCCATGCCGGGGATGATGTCATTGACGGTGGACTCCCCGTTCCACAGATCAAAGGTCACATCCAGTTTGGCATAATTGCGCTTCATATCCGTCACAGAGACCTGGATGATCTGGTCCCAGAGGGCGCGCAGGCCCCGGTCGCCTTCCTGCAGGCGGTGGGTCGCTTCCATGGCCCGGGCGTAATAGTCTGCGTCCTCTTTGGACTTTTTGCTGGCATAGGGATAGATCTCTTCCAGCTCGGAGACCGTAAAGGGTGCCTCCTCCGGATAGTCTCCCCTGTAAGCGGGATCAAAATAAGGCAGATCCGGCTGACGGTCCTGGAGCTCGGTAATGACAAGGCCCATCTGCAGGCCCCAGTCACCCAGGTGAATGTCTCCGATGACCTCTTCCCCGTGATATCTGCAGATCCGTTTGATGGATTCGCCGATGACCGCGGAACGCAGATGGCCTACATGCAGGGGCTTGGCCACGTTGGGGCCGCCGTAGTCCAGGATGATCCGGGAAGGGGCCTCCTGGGCGGGCATGCCGAAACGTTCCGCGTCTTTCATCTGCATCAGATAAACGGTCAGGAAAGCTTCCGCGATCTTCAGATTGATGAAACCGGGACGTACGACCTCTACAGAGGAGAACACCTCTGAATCCTGCAGCTTTGCTGCTACATCCTCCGCGATCATGAAGGGCGCTTTATGATACTTTTTGGCACCTGCCATGGCGCCGTTACACTGATACTCACACAGGTCGGGGCGGCTGGAAACAGTGACTCTGCCCAGGGAGGGATCATAGCCTGCCGCTTCGAACGCCTGCTCCATTTCCTGTGAAATGACTTCAATAAACTTCCGCACGTAAATTTCCTCCTGCTTTATTCCCTGTCCGGATCCTGCTGCCGCCGCGAGAATTCACAGCCGCAGTAGTTCTGCCGGTACAGTCCGAACATGGATGATAATTCGATCGACCTTTTATAGCCGTCCTTCTTCTTAAAATCAGAGGGCAGGAAGGGTACGCCGTACTCCTCCGCGCACTTCTGACCGATCTCGTTGAGTCTGGCGGCGTTTTTGAGGGGGCTGATGGTCAGCGTGGTCGTGAACCAGTCAAAGCCCTCCGCGGCGGCCTGCCGGGCCGTCTCCCGCAGCCGCGTCTCAAAGCAGACAAAGCAGCGGCTGCCGCCTTCCCTGCAGTCTTCCAGGCCCCGGACGGCCTGATACCAGTTGTCCGGGTCATAGGGACTTTCCATGATTTTGATCCTGCGGGCCTTTGCCGTAGAATGCATGCCCGTAAAGGATCCCTCTTCCACCTGACGGTTGTAGGCCTCGATCAGGCGCTTTTCTTCCGCCAGCCGGTATCTGTATTCCTTCTCCGCGGTGATATTGGGATTGTAATAAAAGACCGTCAGGTCAAAATACTCCCGCAGATATTCCATGACATAGCTGGAACAGGGGGCGCAGCAGCTGTGCAGGAGCAGGCGGGGCGCCTGTCCCTCCTCCGGTCCCGCGCCGGCCGCAATTTGTTCCAGGATCTTTTCCGTTTCTTTGCTGTAATTGACTTTATTCATTCCCGAATCCGCTCCTGCGGAACAGTTTAGTATGTTTTGCCCTGGTTCGCAAGGTAAAACGCGCGGCAGATGCAGCGGCACAGGCGTGCCAGCGGATCCGTCGCGCGTCTTTCGCCCGGCAGCCGGCCGGATCTCTCTTTCTTATCCGCGGAAATAATTCACGCCGGATTCGAACAGTTTCATATCCTGGTTGCCGACAATATTCAGGTTGACGCCGCTGCCCCGCCGCTCACAGTGGACCATCTTGCCGAAGATCCGGCCGTCCGGCGAGGTAATGCCTTCAATGGCGGCAAAGGAACCGTTGATGTTCCATTCCTCATCCATGGAAATATTTCCGTCGGGGTCACAATACTGGGTAGCCACCTGGCCTGCCGCGAAGAGCCTGTCGATCCATTCCTTCGGGGCCACGAAACGGCCTTCGCCGTGGGAAGCGGGGTTGACATAGACCCCTCCCAGGTCCGCGCCTGCCAGCCAGGGGGATTTATTGCTGACGACCTTTGTGTAGGCCATCTTGGAGATGTGCCTGCCGATCGTATTGTAGGTAAGGGTAGGCGACTGGGCGTCCTGGCCGGTAAATGCGCCGTTCGGGACCAGTCCCAGCTTGATCAGGGCCTGGAAGCCGTTGCAGATGCCCAGGATCAGGCCGTCCCGCTGCTGCAGCAGATCCATGACAGCGTCCTCGATGGCGCTGTTGCGGAAAGCTGTCGCGAAGAACTTGGCACTGCCGTCGGGTTCATCGCCGGCTGAGAAGCCGCCGGGGAACATGATGATCTGGGCCTGACTGATCTCTCTGGCGAAAGCGGCGACAGAGTCGCGGATGCCTTCCGCCGAAAGGTTGGTAAAGACCCTGGTCACGGTCCTGGCGCCGGCCGCCTCAAAGGCCCTGGCGGAATCATACTCACAGTTGGTACCGGGGAAGACCGGTATGAATACAGTAGGCTGCGCGATCGGATGGGCACAGACCGCTATATTCTTCTCCTGATACAGAGGGGTCTCCACAGGGGTCTTATCCTTTACGGCGATGGAAGGGAATACCTTCTCCAGGGGCTTTTTCCATGCCCGGACCGCGTCGTCAACGGAAAGGACCGCGTCCCCGTAGGTGAATACGGGCTCCTCTGTGATCTCACCGATGATCCTGTACTCGACATCCAGGGCATCCAGTCCGTCCGCAGCCTCCGGATTCATTTCCACAATGAGGTTGCCGATGCCGTTGCTGAACAGGCGGCGGACCTTTCTGTCCGTGCTGAAAGCCACGCCCAGCCGGTTGCCGAAAGCCATCCTGGCGACAGCAGGCGCGATGCCGTAGGCGTCGACCGCGTAAGCTGCCGTAATCTTTCCATCCCGCATCATGCCGGTGACCAGGCCGTAGAGCCGTTTGACTTCCTCGTAGACAGGCATGTCATACTCGTCTTTTTCGATCTTGAAGTATACCAGGACATCGCCTGCCTTTTTCAGTTCGGGCGTCACGACATCATGGACGTCGGCCACATCGACCGCGAAGGATACCAGGGTCGGGGGCACATCGATGTCATTGAAGGTTCCGGACATACTGTCCTTGCCGCCGATGCTGGCGATCCCGTAGCCGATCTGGGCGTCATAGGCGCCCAGCAGGGCCGAGAAAGGCTGGCTCCAGCGGGCCGGCTCCTGGGACATCCTGCCGAAATATTCCTGATAGGTAAAGTGGAGCTTGCGATAGTCACCGCCGGCAGCCACGATCTTGGCGATGGAATCGGTGACCGCGTAGACAGCGCCGTGATAAGGGCTCCAGGAAGACAGATAGGGATCAAAGCCGAAGCTCATCATGGTGACGGCGTCGGTCTTGCCGCCCAGGACCGGAAGTTTGGCGGTCATGGTCTGGGTCTCTGTCAGCTGATATTTACCGCCATAGGGCATGGTCACGGTAGCGGCGCCGATACTGGCGTCAAAACGCTCGACCAGTCCTTTCTGGGAACAGGTATTGAGATCCTGCAGGCCGGCCAGAAGGGCTCCGGCGAACAGGTGCTCCTGGCTGCCGCCTTCCGGATCCTGATCCAGGACCTCCGAGACGCCTCTGGAAGCGAGCTTCTTAAAATAGTTGTCCTTTTCATCGGGCATCAGGACAGTCACATCTGTTTCCTGATGGGCGCCGTTGGTATTGAGGAAGGCTCTGGAAATATCCACAATGGGGGTGCCTCTCCAGTTCATGACCAGCCTGGGCTCTTCGGTCACCACTGCCACAACGACCGCCTCCAGGTTCTCTTCGGCCGCGTAGCCCATGAATTCATCCAGGTCTTTGGGGGCCACAACGACCGCCATTCTCTCCTGGGATTCGGCGATGGCCAGCTCGGTGCCGTCCAGGCCTTCATACTTCTTGGGTACCAGATCCAGATCAATGTCCAGGCCGTCCGCCAGTTCGCCGATGGCGACAGAAACGCCGCCCGCGCCGAAGTCATTGCACTTTTTGATCAGTCTGCTGACCTCCGCCCTGCGGAAGAGCCTCTGCAGCTTTCGTTCCGTAGGGGCGTTGCCCTTCTGGACCTCGGCCCCGCAGGTGGTCAGGGACTGCTCCGTATGGGCCTTGGAAGAACCGGTGGCCCCGCCCATGCCGTCACGGCCGGTACGGCCGCCCAGCAGGATAATGATATCGCCGGGTTCAGGGTTCTCACGGACCACATTCTTTCTGGCCGCCGCGCCCATGACAGCGCCGATCTCCATCCGCTTGGCCACATAGCCGGGATGATAGATCTCCTTGACCTCGCCGGTAGCCAGGCCGATCTGGTTGCCGTAGGAGGAATAGCCCTGGGCCGCGTCGTTGACCAGCTTTTTCTGCGGGAGTTTTCCCTTCAGGGTATCCGCCACCGGAATGGTGGGGTCGGCCGCGCCGGTCACGCGCATGGCCTGGTATACATAGCCTCTGCCGGAAAGGGGATCCCGGATGGCGCCGCCCAGGCATGTGGCCGCGCCGCCGAAAGGCTCGATCTCGGTGGGATGGTTGTGGGTCTCGTTTTTGAAAAATACCAGCCACTCTTCCGTCTCGGGACCGTTGCCGTAGTCCACTTCGATGGGCACGACGACCGAGCAGGCGTTGTTCTCATCAGAGACTTCCATATCGGTCAG
The DNA here is from genome assembly GCA_902789735.1 of uncultured Lachnospiraceae bacterium. Taxonomy (GTDB): domain Bacteria; phylum Bacillota; class Clostridia; order Lachnospirales; family Lachnospiraceae; genus CAG-791. The sequence continues at coordinate 59,694 of CADAOZ010000014.1, read as the reverse complement.
AATCCCGTCCGTTTTCAGCTTCTTCATGCCCATCAGGGCCAGATCCATCAGGCAGATGAACTTGTCTTCGCGGCCCTGATACAGATCCTCTCTGGTATCCTGGTAGCTGCGGAAGGTCGTCTCGATGGGCGTATTATAATATCCGTCCTCAAAGGTGATATTCTTCAATTCCGTAGAGAAAGTAGTATGGCGGCAGTGATCGGACCAGTAGGTGTCCAGGACACGGATTTCGGTCATGGTCGGATCCCTGTGCTCTTCTCCGGCGAAATAATCCTGGATAAAGCGGAAGTCCTGGAATGTCATGGCCAGGCTCAGGGACGCGTAGAGTTCCCGCAGGGGTGCTTCCTCCATATCAGCAAAGCCCTTCAGCACCGGTACATCCGGCGCTTCCGGATAAACATCTGTCAGGGTCTCAGGCTTCTCCAGCCCTGTCTCCCTGGAATCCACGGGGTTGATGCAGTTGCCTTTGATCCTGTCAAATTCGTCGTCACTGATCCTGCCGGTCAGGATATAGGTCCTGGCTGTACGGACCACAGGTTTCTCGTTCTCATTCAGGAACTGGACGCACTGGACGGCGGAATCGGCCCGCTGGTCGAACTGGCCGGGCAGGGGCTCCACGCTGAAGACCCTGGCGCCTTCCGGGATTTCAATGGTCTCCCTGTAAAGGATATCGACGGGCGGCTCGGAAAATACGGTCCTGCAGGCTGTTTCAAATACCTGATCTGAAATATTCTCGACGTCGTAGCGGATCAGGACTCTGACATCCTCGATCCCGTCAACGCCCAGAAAGCCTGTGATCTCTTCCTTCAGGTGCTGCGCCTCTACGGCATAGGGCTGTTTCTTTTCAACGTAAATACGTCTTACACCGCTCATTTCCTAAATGGTTCCTCCTGTTCTTATATACATATCTGTCTGTGAACGTACGCCGGGCTGGCCGACGGCAGTTGACTGTATTACCTGTGGCGGGTACCCGGACGGCGGATACAGACCGTTTGGGTACACAAGAAAGTGCTTCGGGCAGGGTCACTGTCAAAAGCACTTTTCATTCATTAAAACCGGGCAAGTCCGTCCATGAGGTAGCGGATCTCACGGTCGACCTCCTTCTCCGTTATCCCGATGGTCTGGGCGGAGATCTTAAGACCCTCTATCACGAACATGATGTTGGTCGCGGCGGCGTGGGGATCCGAACTGTAGAATTCATCATTCTGGATCCCGGCCCGGATCAGATGCTCGATGATGCGGACCGCCGACTGGAAACGTTTGCGCAAAAAACCGCTTTCCCCGGGGCCGGTGGAAAAGGCGTACTCATAGGTCGCCACAGAAAGAGCGTCCTGCTGGTTGAGAAGCTCCTTTTTCTGTTCATTCAGGAACAGCAGCAGGATGTCCGCCGCTGCCGCCCGCCGGGAGATGGCTGTCTCAAAGGTATCGTCCGACTCTGCCGATTCGATCCGGAGCACGTCCAGCAAAAGCTCCTCTGTACTGGAATAATACAGATAAAGGCCGCCCCTGCTGATCCCCGCAGTCTGGGCGATGTCCTTCATCGTGACATCCTTGAAGCCTTTCCGGATAAAGACTTCCCGGGCTGTATCTCTGATCAGTTTTTTCTTACGTTCCGCTTTGTCGCTCAAATTGACCTGTCCTGTTCAATCGCGTATGGATAAGCTGCGGCCACGGGCCGGCCTGCGGACGGCGCGCGGCTGTCGCGCTAATTATATCACAAGCAGGTGAAAAGTACAGCAGACTTTCAACACTACATTTCGGACAGGGCCTCCCTGAAAAATGCGCAGAATGCACAGAGAAACAAAAAAAAATCCTCTCAGGCGCTCCGTACGGAGCATCTGAAAGGATCTGCAGCAGGGGAAGAGGGATTCGAACCCCCATGGACGGTTTTGGAGACCGGAATACTGCCATTGTATGATTCCCCTATGGCGGCTTTTTTTGCCGACTACGAAAGTATAGCATAGGAATTTACGAGATTCAACCTGTTTTTGATAAAAATTTCAGGTCTGAATACCCAGGCGCCATCCCCGGTCCGCATGGGAACGGGGATGACAGGCTGTCCGTCAGGATCTGCAGCCATGCGGCTTACATATCCTGATCGTAATCATAGTCCTCGTAAGCGCCGATGTTCTGCATGTTGACTGTCCGGCGGCGTCTCTTGCTCTCTTCGGAGGCACTGTAGATGAAATCCTTGATCTCCCGGGCGTTGCGGATGTTCTTGAGAACGATCTTCTTGTCCGTGACATCCGAGGTATAGCATTCTACAGTACCCAGGCCGAACATCTTCTGGAACAGGGACTGTTTCAGCTTGACGTCCGTGATCCTGTACATATAGCAGTCATCCTCATTGGAATTGATCAGACCCGCCCGGATCTGGATATCATTATCATAGATATAGAACTCCGTAAAGGTAAAGGGCAGGCCGAACAATGTCCATCTCTTCCTTTCCTTATAGGCCAGATTGCCTTTGGAATCCCCGATTTCACTTTTGCTTCTGTCCACTTTCTCTTTGCTCATTACTACCTCATTTCCCGCGCGGAACACACGCTTTGGAATCCTCTTTACAGAAGACTTCGTTTTATGCTCCTTATTATAGCATATCCGCTGTCAATACTCATTCATGAACTGTTAACCGCGTCCGCTCCCTAAATATAGTCCAGGACCTGCTGCAGACCGGAGATTCCGATCAGCCGCATGCTCTCCGGCGCTTTCAGCCTGGCCAGGCTGCCGGCCGGCAGCAGGCAGGTCGTAAAGCCCAGCTTGCGGGCCTCCTGCACCCTGGCTTCCGCCATGGTCACGGACCGTACCTCCCCGGACAGGCCCACTTCGCCGAAGGCGACCATATCATCGGGCAGGGGGGTGTTGCGGAAACTGGACAGGATGGCCATGACAATCCCCAGGTCCAGTGCCGGCTCCGTCTGACGGACGCCGCCGGCCAGATTGATATAAGCGTCATAGTCGGACATGGGGATGCCCAGACGCTTTTCCAGGACCGCCATCAGCAGATTGACCCGGTTGTAATCGGTACCGGTGGCCTGACGCTTGGGATAGCCATAGTTGGTCTGAAAGACCAGGGCCTGTACTTCGGTCAGCAGGGGTCTGGTCCCTTCCATGGAGCAGGTCACGATGCTGCCGCTGGCCCCCACGGGCCGTCCGCTCAGCATATATTCCGAAGGATTCAGGACTTCCTGCAGGCCCGCGCTTCCCATTTCGAAAATGCCGATCTCATTGGTGGAACCGAAGCGGTTCTTGACGCCCCGCAGGACCCGGTAGGAGGCATAGCGGTCGCCCTCGAAATAGAGGACCGTATCCACCATATGCTCCAGGACCCTGGGTCCCGCCACGGTCCCCTCCTTGGTCACGTGGCCGACAATAAAGAAGGTGATCCCGGTCTCCTTGGCCAGACGCAGCAGAACAGCCGTGGTCTCCCGGACCTGGGAAACACTGCCCGGCGCCGACTGGACGCCGGAATTATACATGGTCTGGATGGAGTCAATGATCACCAGGTCCGGCTTTTCCCGGGGCAGGATCTGTGTGATGGTATCCAGTTCGGTCTCGCACAGGAAACGGGCATTATCCCCGAAGGAACCGACCCGGTCGGCCCGCAGTTTGATCTGATGCAGGGATTCCTCGCCGGAAATATAGAGGACCCTGTGTCCGGCGGCCGCTATATTGGCCGTCGCCTGCAGCAGCAGGGTGGATTTGCCGATGCCGGGGTCGCCGCCGACCAGGATCAGAGATCCTTTGACGATCCCCCCGCCCAGGACCCGGTCCAGTTCCCCGAAACCGGTGGGAAAGCGGACTTCCCCGCCTTCCTTTACGGCGGAGAGACTGACCGGCATCCGGTCCTGACCGATCCTGGCCGTCCGCCCTGCCATGCCGCCGGTCCCGGTCATTTTGACCGGCTCCTCTACCATGGTATTCCAGGCCCGGCAGACCGGACACTGGCCGGTCCATTTGGCGGATTCATAACCGCATTCCTGACAGAAGAAGGCGGTCTTTTTCTTACTCGAGGCCATCGGGCGCCTCCTCCCCGGCCGCTTCCGCCGTCGCCGGGACGGTCTTTCTGTCCTTCACGGTAAAGACCACTTCGCCGCCCCGCATGCCTGCCGAGACCGTATCGCCCGCCATGATCTCGCCGGACAGGAGTTTCTCCGCCATAGGGTCTTCGATCACGGTCTGTACGGCCCGCTTCAGGGGCCGGGCGCCCATCTTTTCATTGGCGTAGTGCTCCGCGATATGACGGCGCAGGGAAGGAGTGATCCGCAGGGTAATGCCCATATTGCGGGCAGCCCGCTTCTGCAGGTCAGAGGCCAGCAGGGCCGTGATCTGCTGCATCTCCTCGGGGGTCAGAGCATGGAAGACCTGGATCTCATCGATCCGGTTGACGAATTCAGGACGGAAGATCTTGCCGACCTCCTCCATGACGCCTGTCTTCATCTTCTCATAGCTGGTCTCCCGGCTGGCTCTGGCGCCAAAGCCCAGGGTCTTGGGCTCGATGATCTTCTGGGCGCCCACGTTGGAGGTCATGATGATAATGGTATTCTTAAAGTTCACCTTGTGACCCTGGGAATCCGTGATATGGCCTTCGTCCAGGATCTGCAGGAGCACGTTGAAGACATCGTGGTGGGCCTTCTCGATCTCGTCAAAAAGGACGACGGAATAGGGGTGCTTCCTGACCTTTTCGGACAGCTGGCCGCCCTCTTCATAGCCCACATAACCGGGCGCGGAGCCGATGATCTTGGACACCGCGTACTGCTCCATATATTCAGACATATCCACGCGGATCATATCCTGGTCGGACCCGAACATGACCTGGGCCAGGGCCTTGGCCAGTTCCGTCTTGCCGACGCCGGTGGGTCCCAGGAAAAGGAAGGAACCGATGGGCCTCCGGGGGTCCTGCAGGCCGGCCCGGCCCCTGCGGATGGCTCTTGCCACGGCCCGGACCGCGTCCTTCTGGCCGATGACCCGCTTATGGAGCTCGGACTCCAGCTGCATCAGGCGGTCGCTCTCTTTCCGGGTCAGCCTGCTGACAGGGACTTTGGACCAGACTGAAATAACGCCTGCCACATCCTCAGCGGTCACCCGGGGCGGTCCGGCGGCTTTCCTGCCGGCCCGTCTCTTTCTGGACTCCAGCTTTTTGCGCAGGGCTTCCTGTTCCGCCCTGGCCTGACGGGCTGTATCCATGTCGCCAGCCATAAAAGCGGCGGCAATCCTGTCGTCGGCCTCCCGGATCTCCTTTTCCAGCTCCGACAGGGGATCTGTCCCGCTCCCCAGACCGCGCAGGCGCACTGCGGCGCAGGCTTCATCGATCACGTCTATGGCCTTGTCCGGCAGGTTGCGGTCATTGATATAACGCTCGGAGAGGCTGACTGCGGACTGGATGGCCTCCTCTGTGATGGAAACCTTATGGTAGTCCTCATAGCAGTGGGCGATCCCCCGCAGGATTTCCATGGCTTCCTCCGCGTCGGGCTCTTCAACGGCGACAGGCTGGAAACGTCTTTCCAGCGCCGCGTCTTTTTCCACATATTTTCTGTATTCATTCCGGGTGGTGGCGCCGATCATCTGCAGCTCGCCCCTGGCCAGGGAGGGCTTGAGGATGTTGGAGGCGTCAATGGCCCCCTCCGCGCCGCCTGCCCCGATCAGGGTATGCATCTCATCCACGAAGAGGATGACATTCCCGTCCTCGATGACCTCGGCGATAATGGACTTGATCCTCTGCTCGAACTCACCCCTGTATTTGGAGCCTGCCACGATGCCGGACAGATCCAATGTCAGCAGCCGTTTGCCCCGGACCGTTTCCGGAACGCTTCCTTCCACGATCCGCCGGGCCAGGCCTTCCACGATGGCTGATTTGCCCACGCCGGGCTCACCCACCAGGCAGGGATTGTTCTTGGTCCGCCTGCTGAGGATCTGGATCATACGGTAAATCTCATCTTCCCGGCCGATGACCGGATCCAGCTTTCCGCGGGCCGCCAGGTCGGTCAGGTCCCGGCTGTACTGGGCCAGCATGGATTCCCCGGACTGGTCCGGGCCGCCGGTCTGCAGGTCCTCCTTGTGATCGGCGGGATTCTCACCGATGGCGGACAGGACTTCATAATAGATCTTGGCAGGATTGACGCCCAGGGCTTCAATAAGCTTGACCGCCACATTTTCCTTCTCCAGGATCATGGCCATCAGGATATGCTCCGTGCCTACCGCTTCGGACCGGTAGCGGTCCGCCTGTCCCCTGGCCATCCGCAGGATCTTCTGGCAGCGGGGGGAGAAACCGTCCTGGTCCTGCAGGGCCAGGTTGCCGGACTGGATCTTGAGCTGTTCCACCATCTGGCGCAGCCGGTCCGGGGTCACCCCGTTCTCCCGCAGGACCCGGGAAGCAGCGCCCTCCTGCTCCAGCACCAGTCCCTGCAGCAGATGCTCGGTCCCTGTGTAATTCTGTTTGCCGGCAGCGGAGACCCTGTGGGCCAGCCGGATGGCCTCCGCCGCGCTCCTGGTATAGTTATCTTTCATTCACTTCTCCATAATCATCATAGATTCTGTCGACCATGGCATGGATATCCTGCCTGGTCAGGTTCCTGCAGATTGCTTCCGCCAGCAGGATCCTGAGTTCCTTGTCAATGCTCTTCTGTGCCCGGATCCTGTCCACGTCCACAGAAATGACGGCGCCCCTGCGCCTGTCTACTTTGACAAAGCCTTCCTGCTTCAGAACCGTGTAAGCTTTATTGACTGTGTGCATATTGATGCCGATATCATCCGCCAGCTGCCTGACAGAAGGAAGGGCCTGGCCCTCCGTGAACTGGGAAGTCGCGATCCCGAGTATGATCTGATTGCAGAGCTGCTGATAGATCGCTTCTTCGCTGCTGAAATCAATCTGGATCAGCATATATATCACCTCACCTTTCATTACTGAAAAAAGAACGCCATCTGTTATATCGATAATATAACAGATGGCATGCTATGTCAATAAAGCGCCGGGATTCCTCCGGACACCTGTTTATTTGCGGACATTCAGGAACTCATACTCCATATCGTCTTCATCCTCGTCCTCGTCGTCCTCCGGAGCATATCCGGCATCCTGGCGGAAAGGTCCGGGTGCCGGCGCGGGCGCGGGCGCAGGCATCTCGTCCTCTGCAGGCAGATCAGCTGCTTCCTCCTCAGGCGCGGCAGGAACGGGGTCTGCGTTTTCCTGAATCACATCTTCGTCTTCCTCAAGCTCTTCATATTCATCAGGAATCAGGCCGACATCCTCGGGGTAATCTTCGTCCTCGTCAAAGTCTCCGTATCTCCTGCGGGGCTTCTGGGGCTCTTTTTTCTTCTCTCCCCTGTTCTTCATGAAGCCGCCGAAGAAGGAAGGGAGTTTGAAGAAGCTGCCCTCTTCCTCGTCGTCTTCCTCATCATCCTCATCGTCTTCGTAGTCGTCCTCATCGTCTTCGCCGCTGTCGAGATCATCGATCTCCTCATATTCGTCTTCGTCGTCCTCTTCTCCGTAGATGTCGAATTCGTCGTCCTCACCGTCGTCCTCACCGTCATCGTCATCATCGTCGTCATCATCATCCGCAAAGAAAGGCTTGCGGGCCGGTCTGCCGCCATCGGGGGTCTGGCCGCGCCGGAGCAGCATCCAGATGATATAGAGGACCAGAAGGAGCAGCAGAATGAACAGGATGATCAGGACAGTATGATATCTGGCTGCCCTGGCCGCGTTCTCTTCCGCCAGCTGGTTCAGTTCATCCATCTGCTGGATCTCGCTGACCGCGAACTTTCTGCCGGTATCATAGTTATAGACATACCATCTGCCGGTTCCGTCCGGTTCCTCATCATACTGCAGTCCGTAGGAAGTGTTGGGATCCGTAGCGGGGTCGGAATCCGCAGCGCTCAGAGTGTTGTCTGTCTGGGCTGTATCTTTGGCGGCCTCCTCTTCCTTGCCGGTCTCCTTGTTGTCCTTCTCCGCCTTGTCTTCCTTTTTCTCTTCGGCGGCAGGCGCTTCTTCCTTTTTCTCTTCGGCCTGTTCTTCTGTCTTCTCTTCGGCCGCGGGGGTCTCTTCCTTCTTTTCCTCCGCTTTGGCTTCCTCTTCTTTGGTCTCCTCGGCTGCAGGGGCCTCCTCTTCAGGTTCTTCCTGGGCAGGGGCTTCTTCCTTCTGCTCTTCCTGGGCAGGCGCTTCCTCCGGGTCTTCTCCGACCATATCCGCTCTTACCCAGCCCTGGTTGCCGTTATCAAGCTGGACCAGATACCATTCCGCGCCGTCAGTGCCGGTGGTACTGTCAAGGACTTCCACATGGTCGCCTGCGTTCAGGGAACCGATGATATTATTTTCTTCCGTACTTGCTTCCAGACGGATATTGACACCGTCCTGGGTAATGACTTCCGCCATGACAGGCTGTGCCGCTGCCAGTGTACCGAAGGCGAGTGCCGCCGCGGTCATTACAGTCATCGCGAGTCTGCCGAAACGGGCAAATCTTCTGTTTTTCATAACTATATGATCCTTTCCGGACTCCAGCGGGGTCCTCGATTATTCCGCGGCATCGATTGCCTTGCCGATATCATGCCGCATATACTGACCGTCAAAGTGGATCCAGCCGGCCGCTTCATAAGCTGCCGCCCTGGCTTCCTTCAGCGTAGGGCCTACTGCCGTGACGCCCAGGACACGTCCGCCGCTGGTCACGACATTGCCATTATCGTCAAATTTAGTCCCCGCATGGAAGCAATAGAAGCCATCCGCGCCGTCAAATTTATCCAGACCGGTGATGACCTTGCCCTTCTCATAGCTCTGGGGATACCCGCCAGAGGCCAGAACGACGCAGACCGCAGCGTTGTCGTAGAACTCCAGATCGATCTGATCCAGTGTACCGTCGATGCAGGCGTCCATCACATCCACGATGTCCGTCTTCATCCTGGGCAGGACCACCTGGGTCTCGGGATCGCCGAAGCGGGTATTGTATTCCAGGACTTTGGGTCCGTCCTGGGTCAGCATCAGGCCGAAATAGAGGACGCCGGTAAAAGGCCTGCCCTCTGCCGCCATGGCGTCGACCGTCTTCTGGTAAATGTGCTCCTCGCAGAAGCGGTGGACTTCCTCCGTATAGAAGGGGCTGGGAGAGAAAGTGCCCATGCCGCCTGTGTTGAGACCGGTATCTCCGTCTCCGATCCGCTTATGGTCCTGGGAGGAGGTCATTAACTTATAATGCTTTCCATCCACAAATGCCAGGGCGGATACTTCACGGCCTGTCATAAACTCTTCAATAACGATCTGGTCCCCCGCGGTGCCGAACTTCTTATCGACCATCAGCTCGGCGATGCCGGCCCGGGCCTGTTCGCGGTCTTCGCAGATCAGGACGCCCTTGCCCAGGGCCAGTCCGGATGCCTTGAGGACGATGGGATATTTGGATGTTTCCAGATATGCCAGAGCCTTTTCGGCGTCGTCAAATATTTCATAGGCGGCTGTCGGGATCCCGTATTTCTTCATCAGATCCTTGGAGAAGGCCTTGCTGCCTTCAATAATGGCCGCGTTCTTTCTGGTACCGAAGACCCGGAGTCCTGCCGCCTCAAAAGCGTCCGCGATACCGGCGCAGAGGGGATCATCCATGCTGATGACCGTCAGGTCAATGGCCTTTTCCCGCGCGAAGGCAGTCAGTTTCTCGAATTCCATGACGCCGATCGGGACACATTCCGCGATACGGGCAATACCCGCATTTCCGGGCGCGCAGTAGAGTTTGTCCACCCTGCTGCTCCTGACCAGGGCTGTGGCGATCGCGTGCTCTCTTCCGCCGCCGCCCACAAGTAATACCTTCATTCTTACCTCCGTTCCGGCAGAATCCGGGTGGTCCTGCCCTCTATTACGACTCTGCCCTGGGCGATCAGGGAGATTGCCTGCGGCAGAATGATCCATTCCGCCTGTTCCATGATCCTCTTCTGCAGGACCTCGGCCGTATCCCCGTCCAGGATCTCCACCGCCTTCTGCAGGATGATGGGACCGGAATCCAGTCCCTCGTCCACAAAGTGGACCGTGGCGCCCGAAACCTTGACGCCTCTTTCCAGGGCCCGCTCATGGACCTTAAGTCCATAATACCCCTTTCCGCAGAAAGAAGGAATAAGAGCCGGGTGTATATTGATGATCCTGCCCCGGAAAGCCTCGATGACCGCGGGCGGGATGGCGACCAGGAAGCCGGCCAGCACGATCAGATCGGGCTCCGCCGCCTGCAGTGCCTCCAGCAGGGCCTGGTTAAAAAGATCACGGGTCTCAAATTGACGGGGAGATACGCAGACTCCCTCGATCCCGGCCTGCTTTGCCCGTTCCAGGGCATAGGCGCGGGGATTGTTGCTGATCACACGGACGATCCGGGCTCCCTGTATGGTGCCGTCCCCGATCCGGTCTATGATGGCCTGGAGGTTGGTTCCTCCGCCGGATACACATACTGCAAGCTTCAGCATAATTCCACTCCCTTTTGTCCGGCTTCGATCCAGCCGATCCTGTAAGCCTTCTCACCGGCCGCTTCCAGGGCCGCCAGGGTCTTGTCGGCATCCGCCGCGTCCACGGCCAGCACCATGCCGATGCCCATATTGAAGGTATTATACATCATCTTTTCCGCCAGGTCGCCCTTTTTCTGCAGCAGGCCGAAAACGGGCGGAACGGGATAGCTGTCCTTCCCGATCTTCGCCAGTACATTGTCAGGCAGCATTCTGGGGATATTCTCATAGAAGCCGCCGCCTGTTATATGGCTGCAGCCTTTGATGGTCACGCCGGCTTCCCTGACGCTCTTCAGGGCTTTGACATAGATCTTTGTGGGCTGCAGCAGGGCTTCGCCCAGGGTGGTCCCCAGTTCCTCATAATAGACAGCCAGGTTCTCCGCGCTGACATCAAATACCTTGCGGACCAGGGAGAAACCGTTGCTGTGTACACCGGAGGAGGCGATGCCGATCAGGGCGTCGCCGGGGGCTATCTCCTGCCCGGTGATCAGATCTTTTCTGTCAACAACGCCGACCGCGAAACCGGCCAGGTCATACTCATCCTCTGGATAAAAACCGGGCATTTCGGCTGTCTCGCCGCCGATCAGGGCCGCACCGGCCTGGCTGCAGCCGTCGCAGACGCCTTTGACGATCTGCGCGATCTTTTCCGGATAGTTCTTGCCGCAGGCAATATAATCCAGGAAAAAGAGGGGCTCGCCGCCGGCGCAGGCCACGTCGTTGACGCACATGGCGACACAGTCAATGCCGACCGTATCATGCCGGTCCATCAGGAAGGCCAGCTTAAGCTTTGTGCCGACGCCGTCCGTGCCCGACAGCAGGACCGGGTCCTCCATGTCCTTTACGGCTGCCAGGGAAAATGCTCCCGAAAAGCCGCCCAGGCCGCCCAGTACTTCGGGCCGCATGGTGGACTTTACAAATTTCTTCATCAGTTCAACGCTTTTGTATCCGGCTTCGATATCCACGCCGGCGCTCTTATAATCCATGCTTTACTCCTTTAACTTCTCTTATTCCCAGGGGCCGTAACGCCTCTCACCGGGTATAGTTCTGATAACCTGTTTCCTGCAGTCTGGCGTCTTTGGCTTTCACCTCAGCCTCCTGCTTCGCGGAGACGGCCTTCAGACGGTCCAGCAGGGCGGAATCGGATACCGCCAGGATCTTTGCCGCCAGGAGAGCCGCGTTTTTGCCGCCGTTAATGGCAACGGTGGCCACCGGGATGCCTGAAGGCATCTGTACGATGCTGTAGAGGGAATCCCTGCCGCCCAGAGATGTGGTATGCATGGGAACGCCGATGACCGGCAGAGGGAACAGCGCCGCGCACATACCGGGCAGATGGGCCGCCATGCCCGCGCCCGCGATGATCACCTTCAGTCCTCTGTCTTCCGCGCCCTTTGCCCATTCAAAAAAGAGATCCGGCTCCCTGTGGGCTGAGATGATACGCATCTCATAGGAGATTCCCAGTTCCTCCAGGACATCCGCAGCCTTGCTCATGACTGCCATATCCGAATCACTTCCCATTACAATTCCAACCTGTGCCATATGTTCCTCCGTATCTTATGTCTGTTTCTTTATTATGTAAAATCTTTTCTCAAAAAAAGCTGTCCGTACTTACTATAGAGCTTTTCCTGATCATAAAAAATAGCGCTTTTCTAAATATTAAAGCATTTTCAAAAAAAGAATTTCCAAAAAAGGAATTTCCAAAAAAGGAATTTACGATGTGCAGTATTTATTCTGTCTCTTCCATCCGGTCCAGGGGGGCGTTGAGTTCCTCCGTACCGGGCAGTACAAAACGTCCGTCCCGGATGATCATGACCTCTCTGCCGTCCCTGTAGACAGCCTTGTATTCCGCCAGCTCGTCGTAGGGCAGGGTGATATCTGTATGGCAGCCGAAATAGGCGCCTTCCGGATCCTCCTTCCTTCTGGCGGACCAGGAATTGTCCTTGGCCACGATCTCCTTCCCGTCGGGATTGAACATCCTGTTATCCTCGTCATGGGCATAGCAGGTATCACCGACCGCGAAATGGGGGCCGGTCTTTTCCGCGATCAGGATCGGGAGCAGGGCCTCGATGTGATATCTGCGGGCCGCCGCGAAGGCGGTCGTATTGGTCCCGATTGCGCACTCTCCCATGGGAAGGGAAGGATAATGAAAGAGAATATTGTCTTCTATATATTTCCTGCCTTCGGCCGGATCCGTGAAGTTGCCGCAGGAATAGTCCTCTGTCATGCCGTCCCGGAAGCGGATGGCCAGATCGATATACTGCAGGCCTTCCAGGTAGACTTTGGAGACATGGAGCAGGCCGTTCGTTCCCTCCAGGACCGGGCTGGTAAAGACCTCCCCGACCGGAATGTTGATATCGGCCACGCAGTTCTCAAAGACGGCCTGATGATCCGGATCCTCCAGCTGCCGCAGTTTGACAGTCAGGTCTGTCCGGTTGGGATACCGCCCCTTCACGCGGACATGGTCCGCGTCATTCAGGGCATCGATCAGGACAGTCTGGATCCTGCTGTATTTCATGTAATCCAGGGTGTTGATCTCCATGACCGCGTCAAAGATCTCTTCATAGCGGTCCGGAGAGACCGACGGAAGCGGGAACGCGATCACGGTAAAGCTGCGCTCCCATCCCCGGATGGCTTCCTGCTGCAGGGCGGAGGACTTACGCCGGTATTCGGCCATTTCCTTCCGCTGACGGCGGTTCAGGACCGGCACGCCGGCGTTCCTGACGGGGGAGAAGGGCGTCTCGCCGAAGGTCTCTACCACAGCGGGTCCCGCGAAGAGGACCGTCTGTGCATGGAGCTGCTTATAGGCGGCCTCCAGGGCCTCCAGCCTGCGGTTGCGCATAAAGCCGTTCAGGAAAAGGGCAATATCCTCCCTGTGATCATAGCTGCACTGGGGATTGGGGACCGCCCCCCGATAGCCCGAACGATCTCCCCGGGACAGACGGAAGAGGGTCTCCATGGTGCGGGGCGCCGCGCAGGTCAGTCCCATCCGGTCAAAATTCTGAAGGGCCCTGCGCATCATGCGTTCAAAGCCGAGATGATAGATGATGCTGTACTGCTTTTTAATCGACAGGTCCTTGCCGGTGACCTCAAAACCGATCCGGTAGCCTTCCGTATAGGTGTCCGCCATGCGGGCGATCTCTTCCGGGGCCATGGTATTCAGGTGCCGAGCGGTCCGCAGTTCATTCTCTGTGATATATTCTCCGTACCTGTACAGATAGCGCAGGTCGGACAGATCTGCCTCCCGGATGATCCCTTCGGCGATACCGGTGCCGCCCACCAGCTTCTCGCGGACCTCACAGAGGGTCTCGGCCTCCGCGTAATCCGTCAGGAAATCATAGATCCTGTCCCGGATATGGCGGTGGTCCGGAATCTCGTCTGTGTCCGGATCCGCCTGGGCTTCCGCGAAGCGGGCGGTGAACATATGATAAATCTCCAGGAAGAGCTCCATACGGATCAGCATCCGCTCCGTTTCCTCTTCAAACACGAAGGGGATCAAGGTCCTGAGCTCATAATACAGGGCGCAGAGGAGTTTTCCGTGACTGCTGCCCAGCCTGTCCTGCGCGTAAGCGTAACAGGCATAACTGTTCTCATAATGGCCGGGCAGGATCTCCTCATATAAAGCCCGGTTGCGCTCCCCAAGCTCCTCCAGGGAAGCTTTTTCAAAGCCGCCGTCTTTCAAAAACGACTTGAGGCCGGCCAGCTGCAGTATCCACTGCGCTGCCCGGCGGAAGTAGTCCTCAAAAGCGGGAGCTGTCATGTTCTTTTCATTCGGAATCTGGCTGATCCTGTGAAGAGCCAGCTGATATCGTTCCTCAATCAATATGATCACTCCGGTGTATTCCTGTCCCTGCAGGGACAGGAAAAATTACTTGATGCCGTATTCGGCGTAATAGGCATCCAGGGCCTTTTTGATCTCATCATTAATGATGACTTTGCCATCCACGGGCCTGTTATAGAGATAACGGGTCACTTCCTCCATGGTGACGATGGCGCTGGCGGAGAAGCCGTATTTCTGACGGATCTCTTCGAGGGCGGATACCTTTCCTCCCTTGCCGACCTCCTGGCGGTTGAGGGAGACCATCAGGCCGACAATGTCCACGTCCGCCTGTTCATACAGGATCGGCACGGTCTCCTCGATGGAGGCGCCGGAAGTCGTCACGTCCTCGATGATCAGGACCCGGTCCCCTTCATGGAGCCTGGTACCCAGCAGGATACCCTTATCGCCGTGATCCTTGATCTCCTTACGGTTGGCGCAGTATTTGATATCCCTGCCGTAAAGCTTGCTGATGGCCATAACTGTGGAGACGGCCAGCGGGATTCCCTTGTAGGCCGGTCCGAACAGGACATCAAAGTCCAGTCCGTAGGTATGCTTGATGGCCCTGGCGTAAAACTCGCCCAGCTTGAGAAGCTGCGAACCGTATTTATAGGCGCCCGCGTTCATAAAGAAAGGCGACTTGCGGCCGCTCTTCAGGGTAAATTCCCCGAACTTCAGGACATGCGCGTCCACCATGAATTCTATAAACTCTTTTTTGTAATCTTCCATAACCTTTTATACCCCTGTCCCTTTTTGTAGTTTTATATGCGCGCCCTGTATCTTCAGCGCTCCGCGATGGCGCTGCGCAGATCCTCGATCATATCCAGGGCTGCCGCTCTTGCGGCCTCCGCGAATCCGGTCTCCCCGTAACGGCTGTAGCTGTCTTTCTGCCAGGCAGCGATAATGCCCCTGGAGGAATTAACGATGGCGCCCAGACCTTCTTCATCAAAGAAATAGCTCAGATCCCGGCCGGTCGCTCCCTGGGCCCCGTAACCGGGCGCCAGAATAAATGTATGGGGCATCTGCTGCCGCAGGAGACGTCCCTGTTCCGGATAGGTGGCTCCTACCACGGCGCCTACATTGCTGTACTTCCCTTCCATGGAAAGGGCACCCCATTCATTGACCTTCTGTCCGACCAGCTCATAGACCGGGCGGCCGTCCTGTGTCAGCACATCCTGGAACTCACCGCTGGAAGGGTTGGATGTCTTGACCAGGACAAAGATCCCCTTGTCCCTGGCATTGCAGACATCGATGAAAGGCTTTATGCCGTCCGTGCCCAGATAGGGATTGACGGTGGCAAAATCCACGTCCAGGGCGTCCGCGTCACCCAGATGCCCCTGGGCGTAGGCTGCGGAAGTTGAACCGATATCACCCCGTTTAACGTCGCCGATGATGAGCAGGCCCTTTTCCCGGCAGTAGCGGATGGTCTTATAGTAAGCCATCAGACCCGGAATGCCGAACTGCTCATACATGGCAATCTGAGGCTTGACGGCAGGGACCAGGTCGCAGACAGCGTCCACGATCCTTTTGTTGAACTGCCAGACCGCTTCCGCGGCCGTATCCAGGGCATCGCTCCCAAAGCCGGAAACAACGTGGTTCCTGGCGGCTTCCTCCAGCAGGAAGGCCGGTATAAATTTCAGATTCGGGTCCAGACCGACCACCACGGGGGCATTTTTGGCCTGGATCTGTTCAATCAGTTTCTGAATCATTGGCATTACTCCTTATCTGTCCGGGGCGGCAGATCCGTCCGCGGCAGGTATTTTGAATCACCGCAAGTATAACATAGTAAAATCCTGTTGGGAATGCTGAAGGGAATGCAGACCTTATTTTTTTTCAGGAAGCTGCACCAGCACAATGGCGGTGAACATCAGGGCGCAGCCCAGCAGTTCCCTGGCCGTCAGGGCCTGTCCCAGGAAAAGAAAGCCGGCAGCGACCGATACGACGGACTCCAGAGACAGGATCAGGGAAGCCGGACCCGGGTCCGCCCCTTTCTGTCCTATGATCTGCAGGGTATAGGCCACGCCGCAGGAAAAGACGCCGGCATAGAGAATGGCCGGGCCCGCCTGCCGGATGGTGTCCCACAGGACGGTCTCGGTCAGCAGGGCGCCCGCCCAGGACAGGACAGCTGCCGTCAGGAACTGCAGGCAGGAGACTGTGACCCCGTCGCTGGTCCCGCTGAAATGATCGATACACAGAATATGAAGTGAGAACACGAAGGCGCACAGAATCAGCAGGATGTCGCCCGTCTCCAGGGTCCAGCTGCCGCTGATGCTGAGAAAATACAGGCCTGCCGCGGCGATGGCCGCCGAGATCCACAGGCGCAGGCTGGACCTGCGGGTCAGAAAGAAATGGAGGACGGGCACGATCACGATATACATGGCCGTCAGGAAACCGGCCTTGCCCACGTCCGTGGTCATAATCCCGGCCTGCTGCAGGTTGGAAGCCACCGCCAGAAAAAAGCCGCAGGCCATGCCGGCCCGCAGATCATCCCGGGAAATAAGTGTACCCCCGGTCCGCCTTTTGCGCAGGAGGATCAGAGGGAACAGGACAGCGGACCCGATCACATAACGGCAGGCATTGAAAGTAAAGGGGCCCACATAATCCATGCCCACACTCTGGGCCACAAAAGCGGTCCCCCAGATCAGAGCAGCCAGAAAAAGGAGTATGGCGTTTTTGGCGGGCAGTCTCATGGCAGTTCTCCACTCTCTGTTCATAACTTCAGAACATGAAAGACCGCCGGCGCAGAACACCCGTCGGCGGTCATGAACTCATGTTTTATTTGAAATACAACAATAAATCGAAATACAGTTTTATTATAAGCTATATTCTGATATTTCGTTTTGGTCCTATCGGAACGCGGTCTTACTTCAGATACGCGATCACTTCTACTTCACACAGAACGCCCTTGGGGATCTGTTTGACAGCAACGCAGCTTCTGGCGGGCTTTTCGGTAAAATACTCGCCATATACTTCATTAAAGGCGGCAAAATCAGCCAGGTCCGCCAGGAAGCAGGTGGTCTTGACCACATGGTCATAGGAGGTGCCTGCTTTTTTCAGAATCTTGCCGATGTTCTTCATGACCCGCCTTGCCTGGGTCTGAATATCCTCTCCGTCGATCTCGCCGGTCTTGGGATTGATCGGGATCTGACCGGAAGCGAACAGGAAATCGCCGGCGATCACAGCCTGGGAATAAGGGCCGATGGCAGCAGGCGCCTTCTCCGTGGAGACAGTTGTCAGGATCTCATCTTCCGCCTTGTCATCGGATTCCGCCATCTTTTCATGCTTTTCAGCGTATTTCTGCAGCTCATCCGTATGGACTGTAGGGATCTCGCCCAGAAGATCGTCCAGGACTGCCTTTTTCTCTGCCGCTTTCTCCTTTACAGCTTTCAGGGCTTTTTCCGCCTTGTCCTTCTTTGCTTCCTTCTTCTGCTTCTTTTCCGCGTCCTTGCGTTCTTTGTCCTTCTTTGACATGTTGTAACCCTCCTGATATGAAAAACACCTTACATAAATGCTGTTCACAAAAAAACTGCTTTATGAAACAGGCCTTTTGCGAAACGGTATCCAAAAATACTGTTTTACAAAACAATATTTCCGGTCTTGCTATCCCAATACTGTTTTATCACGAAGGGGCTTCTTCGTCAAACTGCACGTGAACGTAAAAGCCTCTGGCGTTATGTTCAATTTCGGTCACGATACCCTCCCGGGCCATAAGGCGCCGGTTAAAGGGGATATTGCCGCTCATGGCCAGAGAAGGGTCGATCGTATAGTAATAATTGCTGGGCAGGACGCCTTCCGTTACGGTCACCCGCTGTCCGGTCTCCAGCAGTCCTTCCCGTTCCATTTTAAAAACGATTTCTCTCATGGATGCCTGTCCTTTTCCGTCCCGGGAATACCGGAAGCACCGGTCCCTTATCGGGAAACCGCATTCTGCAGCAGGGACTCATGCCAGAGTTCATACTTGGAAGCCTTCAGGTGGACGCCGTCGCCGGAGTAGTCCGCGATCAGGTTGCCGTTTTTGTCGCATACTGCGGTATTCATATCAATATAGAAGATATTATAGCCGTTGGCCAGGGTGGCGATGGCTTTGTTGCGCTGGACGATGATGGTATTGTTGGTCACCTTGTCCTTTTTGGTGACCGCCTCGGAAACATGCATGCTGCCCTGAATATAAATGATCGCCTCCGGCTGCATGACCCGGATCTTGATCAGGGCCCTCCGGTAGAGATCATAATACCCGTAGGTATTGCCGATGCCCAGCTCATTGACACCGACAGACAGATAGATCTTCCCGTACTGTCTGGCGGAGAGCACATCGTAGAGGTCCGTCTCCCTGACGTCGCTGCCGGGCTCCCGGAAATCCATTTTCGAAGAGAACAGGGCGTAGATCGAGGCCGATTCACGGGACATAAAGCTGGTATGATCCATCATATTGCCGTATTCAGCCAGGCCGCTGGTTCTGGAATCGCCGATGAAAAGGGCGTCCTCAAAATAAGAATCATCCGTTTCCCCCAGCGTATAGGTCACTTCGCCACGGGCGAACATGCCCTCTGTATCCGTGTTATACAGGGTATCGTCGGGCGACATAAAGTAAGAGTCCGCATTGCCGTAATCCTTGGCGCCGACCACTTTATTACAGACATTTTCGGGCAGCGGATCCAGCGGCTTGTCCAGAGGAGCTGTTTCGGAATCTTCCACCGCTGTGACCTGGGCCTCGACTTCCTCGATCAGAGCGTCTTTGGCTTCCGCCTGCCGGGCGGCTTCCTCGATCCGCTTCTCCGCGTCGGTCTTCTCCCGTTTGCCTTTCTCTTCTGTCTCCGGATCCTTTTTTCCCTCTTCCGCTTCTTCTTTGCCGTCCTCTTCCTCAGAGGTTTTCTCTTCTTCCTTCTTCTCTTCAGAGGCGTCCTCTTCGTCTGCCTTCTCTTCAGGAACGGCCTCCTCGTCCTTTTTCTCTTCGTCCGCGGATTTCGTTTCCTCCGCGTTTTCCTTCTCTTCCGTTTCTTCCGGGGCCTCCTGTCCGCCGTTTTCTTCCGCGGATTCCGGGGCCTTTTCAGCGGCTGCCACAGCCTCTGCCGTACTGCCGGCTTCGGCAGCCGGATCTCCGTTTCCGCCGCCGGACCAGGGATAAACGCCGTCATGGATCCCTTCCATTACGATAGTCAGGAAGGGCCTGGAGAAAGACTCGGTCTCATAGTCCGCGTAGGCAGTATCCTTGCAGACCAGGGCGATCCCCGTCAGGAGCAGGCCTGTGACCGTCAGTACAGCGACCAGCGGTATTTGTCTGATAAAATCCAGTATTTTTTGCAAGATTCCCTTCCTCCCGGACGTCCCGGCCCGGTCAGTGTGTAATACAGATCAATGATCAGAATGTAAAGTACATAAAGGTATTGCCGGCATTATTGACCAGCATATAGATGCTCCACCAGAAAATGCCTGTCAGCAGGGCGATCACAGCCGGATGTCTGCGGTTCATGACCACCAGATTATAGGCAGCCGGCACACACAGAATGACAGATGCCAGCAGATAGGGCCAGTAAATGCCCAGATATTTAAAGATATCACCCTTCCATACCGCGACCCCCTGGCTGAAGAAGGGGAACAGACGGCTGAAATAGATCTCCAGTTCCTGCAGATTGGTCACCGCAAAGATGACCCAGGTCAGGGGGATCAGAATGATCGTATGCAGATGCCCCAGCAGGGAGACCCGCTCCAGCAGCATTCTGGCCGGATACTTCTCCCAGATGATGATCAGGCCAAGGACCGCGCCCCAGATGATGAAATTGAGGCTGCCGCCATGCCAGAAGCCGGTCAGAAGCCAGACAGCCAGCAGGTTGCGGATGGTCTTGAAGACGCCTTCCCGGCTGCCGCCCAGAGGAATATAGACATAATCCCGGAACCAGCTGCCCAGTGTAGCGTGCCATCTGCGGTAAAAATCAGAAACGCCCGCAGCCGCGTAAGGATGGGTGAAGTTGCGGATCAGGGGGAAGCCCAGCATCATGGCAAGCCCGCCGGCCATCAGGGAATAGCCCCAGAAATCAAAATACAGCTGGAAGGAATAGGCATAGGCACCCAGCCAGGCCAGCGGGGTGGAGATGCTCTCATAGCCGATCTTGGTCAGTTCATTCCACAGGATCCCGATCCGGTCGGCCAGAAGCACTTTCATGCCCAGACCGATCACGAAAAAGACCATGCCGTCTTCTACGGCCCGCAGGGTGATCCTGCGTTCCTGTTCAAAGTTTCCTTCGCCATAACGCATGATCGGGCCCTGGGTGACCTGGGGGAACATGGAGAAATAGACGGCCGTATTGATAAAGCCGGGCCGCACCTCAATCTTCCCCGTATAGATATCCGCCTGGAAGGAAATCATCTTAAAGATGTAGAAACTCATGCCCAGGGGCAGCAGGGCGGCGTTCACCTTCAGCGCCAGGAACTTGCAGAGGACCAGGAGAAATACATCCGTCCCCACTGCGATCCGCAGATATTTTTTGCGCTGGGCGGCCCTGGCCGGCCTGATCCTGCGTCCGGGCTTCATATAGATCCAGTTGCCCAGCAGGAAATTAAAGACCGTCGCGCCCAGCAGGAGCAGGGCGAACCATCCTGACCCGACCGCGTAAAAAAGTATACTGCCTGCGAACAGGATATACTTTTTGGCCGCGCCCGGCACGATCCAATATATGATCATAAAGACCGGCATGAACCGGAATATGAATTCCACACTGGAAAACACTACCATTTCGTTACAATCCTTCCCTGTTCAGATGACGGTAAGGTCTTCAACAATTCCAACAAGATACAGTGAGCCGCATACAAAGCAGAGGTCTCCGGGCTTTTTCTGCCGGATCATCTGCGTCAGGGCTTCCTCCACGCTGTCCATGACCCGGTAGAGGGGCCGCCTGTCCGCGGGCAGTTCCCGGATCGTTTCCTCCACTGCCTGTTTCATCTCATCCAGCGTCACGGACCGGTAATTGGACATGGGGACTGCCAGGACCGTCCGGAACAGGCCCGAAGCTGCCAGCATCCCCAGCATCTGTCCGTACCGCTTGTCCCTGACAGCGGAGAACAGCAGATGCCTGGACGCCCCGCCGGGCAGTTCCATGGCGCGGACGGTCTCCAGAAAGGCCCGGATCCCATCCGGGTTGTGAGCTCCGTCCAGCCAGAGACCGGGCCGCTTCTCTTCCATGCGGCCGGCCCAGAAAGCCTGCTCCAGTCCCCGGCGGATCTGATCCGGCGTGATTTCCAGACCCCGGTCTGCCAGCAGAAGGGCCGCCGCCGCGGCGAGGGAGGCGTTCTCTCTCTGATAGAGGCCCGTTCCCCGGAGTCTGGCGTGTATACAGACTCCTTCTTCTGCGCATACAGTACAATGATATCCATATCGAAATGAAAAATCAATCAGATTCTCAATAAGTTTGGTATCCCGCCAGTTGTCTTCCCCCAGGGCCGTGACCGGGGCGCCTGCCTGCCGGGCCGCCTCCAGAATGGCCTGATAAGCCGGTTCGGGGGTATCCAGACAGACAAGGGGCACATCCCGCCGCAGGATCCCGGCCTTTTCGCCGGCGACCGCTTCCAGCGTTTCTCCCAGATAGTCCGTGTGGTCCAGGCCGATCCGGGTGATGACCGTCAGCAGTTTTTCCCGGACCGTGTTGGTCGCGTCCAGACGGCCGCCCACTCCCGTTTCCAGAATGACCAGATCCGGTTTCTCCTCTCCCATCCAGGCCATCATCATCAGAAAGAAAAATTCAAAATAGGAGGGATGGGGCAGACCCTCCCGGCCGGCCAGGTCCCGGATCCTGTCAAAGACTTCGATAAAAGCCTCCTCCGGAATCATCTGCCCGTTCAGGCGCAGGCGTTCCCGGATATCCGACAGATGGGGAGAAATGAAAAGTCCCGTGGAATAACCGGCCGCCAGGCAGATGGATTCCAGATAATTGCATACGCTGCCCTTGCCGTTGGTCCCGGCCACATGAATGATCTTCATATCCCGGTCGGGTTCTCCCAGCAGCCGCAGATAGGCCTTGGTGACCTCGGGCGTGTTCTTGGATGAAAAACGGGGCATGTCTTCTATATATTCCTCTGCTTCCCGCATGCGGGCCTGCAGCATCTCATTCCTGTCCTCTCGGCTCATGGCTGACGCTCCTGTGTGAATAGCAGGGCCCGGTTCCGCAAGGAGCCGGGCCTGTAACGCTTACATGCTGCGCAGCTGTTCCAGTTCCTTGCGGACACCTTCCATCTGCACTTCATACTGTTTCTGTTTTTCTTTTTCCGCTTCGATCTTGGCTGCGGGCGCCTTGGCCAGGAATTTCTCATTACTGAGCATACCGGCGCTGCGCTTCAGCTCTCCCTGCAGGCGTTTCTCTTCCTTCTGCAGCCTTGCGATCTCGGCCTGGACATCCAGCAGATCCGCCAGAGGGATATAGAGGGTCTCGGCGGGAAGGACCGCGGAGATGGATCCGTCCGGAACTCCTGCCTTATCCTTCTGCAGTTCCAGATCGGACGCGAAGGCCAGGGTCTTGAAGAAGACCTCGTCCTCACGGAAGGTATCCAGGACCTCATCACTGTCAGATACCACATAGATCTTGGCCTTTCTGGAAGGAGCCACGTTCCTTTCGGCACGGATGTTCCGGACCGCGCGGACCGCTTCCTTGACCATGGAAATGCCCTTTTCCTCATGCGGGAAGGCAAAGTCCTCACGATATACCGGCCATGCGGAAAGCATGATGGTCTCTTCTCTGGACTGGATGGTCGTGAAGATCTCCTCGGTGATGAAAGGCATGTAAGGATGCAGGAGCTTGAGGCTGCCAATCAGGACCGTCTGCAGGGTCCACAGGGCGGCATCTTTGGAAGCCTGATCATCCGACTGGTAGAGTCTGGGTTTGACCATCTCGATGTACCAGTCGCAGAACTCATCCCAGATAAAGTCATAGACCTTCTGGACCGCGATGCCCAGTTCGAACCGCTCCATGTTCTCGGTCACTTCCTTTACGACCGTATTGAAGCGGGACAGGATCCATTTGTCCTCCGCGTTCAGGGCTCCGGGCATGTCCGGGCCTGCCTCTTGACCTTCGGGCATGTTCATCATGATGAAACGGCTGGCGTTCCATACCTTGTTGCCGAAGTTACGGTTGGCGATGACTCTTTCATTATAGAAACGCATGTCATTGCCGGGGGCATTGCCGGTGATCAGGGTCATGCGCAGGGCGTCGGCGCCGTACTCATGGATGATCTCCAGGGGATCAATGCCGTTGCCGAGGGACTTGGACATCTTGCGTCCCAGGGCGTCACGGACCAGGCCGTG
The DNA here is from genome assembly GCA_902789735.1 of uncultured Lachnospiraceae bacterium. Lineage (GTDB taxonomy): Bacteria > Bacillota > Clostridia > Lachnospirales > Lachnospiraceae > CAG-791. The sequence continues at coordinate 36,139 of CADAOZ010000014.1, read as the reverse complement.
GAACAGGACGGTATTGAAAGGCTTCTGTCCCATCTGCTCATAACCGGAGAAGATCATGCGGATGACCCAGAAGAAAATAATATCATAGCCGGTGACCAGAACATCGGTCGGATAGAAATATTCCAGTTCCTTTGTCTTTTCCGGCCAGCCCAGGGTGGAGAAAGGCCAGAGGGCGGAGGAGAACCAGGTGTCCAGGGTGTCGGGATCCTGGGTCAGATGGTCATGCCCGCAGCAGGGGCAGGTCTCCGGTTTCTGACGGGCAACCGTGATCTCGCCGCACTTGTCGCATGTATAGGCAGGGATCCTGTGTCCCCACCAGAGCTGACGGCTGATGCACCAGTCGCGGATGTTGTCGGTCCAGTTAAAGTAGGTCTTCTCCATCCGTTTGGGGATCAGCTTGATATCGCCGTTCTTAATGCCTTCCACAGCGGGTTTGATCAGCTCGTCCATCTTGACGAACCACTGGGGCTTGATCATGGGCTCGACGGTAGTGCCGCAGCGGTCATGGGTGCCTACGTTATGGGAATAATCCTCGATCTCCACCAGCAGGCCCATCTCATTCAGCTCTTTGACGATCTGTTTACGGCATTCATAGCGGTCCATACCGACGAATTTGCCGCCGTTGGCGTTGATGGTGGCGTCGTCGTTCAGGATGTTGATCTCAGGCAGATGATGGCGCTTGCCCACCTCAAAGTCGTTGGGGTCATGGGCAGGGGTGATCTTAACGACACCGGTACCGAATTCACGGTCTACATATTCATCAGCCACAATGGGGATCTGGCGGTCTACGAAGGGCAGCCATACCTTACGGCCGATCACGTCTTTATAACGGTCATCTTCAGGATGGACCGCGACCGCTGTATCGCCCAGCATGGTCTCGGGACGGGTGGTGGCGAATTCCAGGAACCTGGTCTTCGAGATGCTGCCGTCCTCTTCGATCAGGGGATATTTGATGTGCCAGAAATGGCCGGCCTGGTCCTCATACTGGACTTCGGCGTCGGAAATGGAGGTCTTGCAGACCGGGCACCAGTTGATGATGCGGCTGCCCTTGTAGATCCATCCTTTCTCGTGCATCTTGATAAAGACTTCCTGCACCGCGTTGCTGCAGCCTTCATCCATGGTGAAACGCTCTCTGTCCCAGTCGCAGGAGGAACCCAGCTTCTTGAGCTGGTTGACGATACGGGTGCCGTATTCTTTCCGCCAGTCCCAGCACTTCTCCAGGAAGCCTTCCCTTCCCAGATCGTTCTTGTCGATCCCCTGTTCCTTCAGGGCGTCGATGACCTTGACCTCGGTGGCGATGGCCGCGTGGTCGGTCCCGGGCTGCCAGAGGGCATTATATCCCTGCATCCTCTTGAAGCGGATCAGGATATCCTGCATGGTATTGTCCAGAGCATGGCCCATATGGAGCTGGCCGGTGATATTGGGCGGGGGGATGACGATCGTAAAGGGCTTTTTACTGTAGTCAACTTCCGCGTGGAAGTACTTTTTGTCCTCCCAGTTCTTATAAATACGGTCCTCGATTCCCTGGGGATCGTAGGTCTTGGCTAATTCCTTGCGCATGTATATGTTCCTCCAGATGCTTATTTGCTCCCTTTGGCGGCTGAACCGCCTAAGTTATTATCTTATCGGTGAAGCAGGTATTTGTCAACAGAATGCAGTCGGGAAGGCAGGACTGGGGTACGGGCTGAGAGGCAGGGGGCAGGACTGTGGTACGGGCTGAGAGACAGGGGGCGCTGCTGCCTCACCGGCTCATCGCAAGGATGAGTCAGCAGCGCCCCCTGTCTCTCAGCCCTGCCGCAGGTGAACGAACCGGAGGGTCTGACTTGCCGGTTCACTGAACCGGGGCGTCAGACTTGTCGGTTCACTGCAAAGAATCAGTTACCAAGTCCGGTGTTTAATGTTATAATCATATACGCTGTAAATACAGCAGAAACAGAAACATGCTAAAAAACGGAATCCACTTTCTTCCCGTCGGAATGGCGGAAAGGAAGGCATTCTGAAATGAACAGGTGCTATAAAATATGAAAGAAACTTCCAAGACCATGTCTGGCGGAGCCTGGTTCGCCAAAGGCCTGCGGGACGGAATCCCGATCTGCATGGGCTATTTTGCCGTTTCCTTTACTCTGGGCATTGCCGCCCGGGAAGTGGGCATGACCTGGTTCCAGGCCTTCCTGATGTCCCTGGGTATGGTAGCTTCCGCCGGTGAGTTCGCGGCCCTGACCCTGATCGCTTCCGGGGCCGGCGCTGTGGAGATGATCGCCACGACCATCATTGTCAATCTGCGCTACCTGCTGATGAGCACGGCTCTGTCCCAGAAACTCAAAAGCGATATCCCGATTATCCACCGTTTCCTGACCGCTTACTGTGTCACGGATGAGATCTTCGGCCTGTCCGTCGCGGTGGATGGCTATCTGAACCCTGTATACACCTACGGAATCACCCTGGTATCGGTAGCGGGCTGGACCTGCGGGACCGCCCTGGGCGTCCTGGTGGGCAACATCCTGCCGGACTGGGCCTCCAACGCCATGAGCGTATCCCTGTACGGCATGTTCCTGGCCATCATCATCCCCCCTGCCAGAAAGAATTCCTTTATCGGGCTGCTGGTCGCCCTGTCCATGGCCGTCAGTTTTCTCTTCTCGCTCCTGCCGGTCCTGTCTTCCATCTCGTCCGGCTTTAAAGTCATTATCCTGACCCTGGTGATTGCCGGCGCAGCCGCCTGGATCAGACCTGTAGAGGAGGAAAAGACATGAATGCATCAATCTATAAGTCCCTGCTGATCATGATCATCACCATCTACATGATCCGCCTGCTGCCCCTGCTCTTCCTGCGCAGGGAGATTACCAATAAATGGCTGAAATCTTTCCTGTTCTATGTCCCTTACGTCACCCTGGCTGTGATGACCTTCCCGGCCATCCTGCACGCCAGCAGCAGCATCTGGTGCGGGGCAGCCGCCCTGGTCGTAGGCCTGCTGGCCGCCTGGTTCAACGGAGACCTGTTCGTGGTGGCCATCAGCTGCTGCCTGACGGTCCTGGTGACAAGTTTTATTTTCTGATGGGGCAGACTTATAATGACCGGTACAAATATCAGAAATATAAATATCGATAATATAAATATCGGAAATTTCAAAGGATCCCGGGCTGATCAGCCGGCGGGATCCTTTTTCATACTTCACTTATATCTGAATTTCTCTTTTTCTTCAGCAATCTATGCTTCCAGAATATAAGGATACAATCCTTTGTCGGCAGGGACCAGGGTCATGCCCATGACCTGCCGGATCCTTTTCCCTTCACGGATCAGCTGATCCGGCGGGGCGGCGGGATCCGCCCTGCCCCGGTCAATCAGGCAGATCCGGTCACTGTAGGCGGCTGTCTGGGGCAGGTCATGGGAGGTGATTACGATTCCCCTGCCTTCCGAGGCCAATTCCTTTAACAGATCCATGGTTTCAATCTGATGGGCTATGTCCAGAGCGGCGGCCGGTTCGTCCAGCAGCATGTACTCCGCATCCTGGGCCAGGACCATGGCCAGATAGGCCCTCTGGCGCTCGCCTCCCGACAGGGTATCCACCCTGCGGTATCTCTCCTGCCAGAGCCCGGTCCGCTCCAGGGCCCGCCGGACCGCTTTTTTGTCTTCCTCTCCCATGACTTTGGAAAAGGACATTCTGGCGAAACGTCCGTGGGAGGCCAGGGTCAGGATATCCATCCGGGCCGGCGAAAGCTGCTGGGGCAGGTAGGCGATGCGCCGGGCCCTGTCTTTGTGGGACATGGCGGCTGTTTCCGTCCCGTCCAGCAGGGCATGTCCCTCGTAGGGAATAATCCCCACCAGGGCCCGCAGGAAGGTCGATTTGCCGCTGCCGTTCCTGCCCAGGATCCCCAGGATCTGACCGGGCCGGATGTCCAGCTCTCTGATCCGTATTTTTTTCGAACCCCGGTATCCCGCGCTGAAATCTTTTATCTCAATCATACCGGTTCCCCCTTACGCCGCTCTGAAATCTTTGTCTCAATCATGCCGCTTCCCCCTTGCGCCCCGCCGTGTCAGTACATAGATAAAGAAGGGCGTTCCGACCAGAGACAGCAGAAGGCCCGCCGGCAGCTCATAGGGATAGAACAGGGTCCGCATCAGGGTATCGCAGACCAGCAGCAGGCTGCTGCCCCATAAGATACAGCCCAGGATTTTTTTCCGGACAGAGATCCGGTCCGCCATCCGCAGCATGTTGGGGACGATCAGTCCCACAAATCCCAGCAGTCCGCACAGGCAGACAGAAGCGGAAGCCAGCAGGGCCGCGCAGGCCACGGTCAGCTTGCGGTGGCGCTCCACCGAAAGGCCTACTCCCTGGGCCGCCTCATCCCCGATGGCGAACAGTTCGATTCCATCCGCCAGATACAGGGCCGTCAGCAGGCCGGCACCGATCAGCAGGGCCGGCAGGGGGAGCTGTTCCAGATCCATGCCCGCAAGGCTCCCCATGGAAAAGCCTACTTTGTCCGTAACGCTCTCCGGCCGGAAAGTGATAATGGCGTTGGTGCCGGCGGTCATCATGGTCGAGACGGCTACGCCCGACAGGACGATCACGGATTTGGACATGCCCGCCTTTCTCGAGATCAAAAAGACCAGCAGGGCCGACAGCATGGCGCCGGCAAAGGCTGCCGCGTTCCTGGCAAAATACATATGAGGGACCAGAATGCCCGCCAGCAGCACAAAAAGGCCTGCTCCCGAATTGATGCCCATGATGCCGGGGGAAGCCAGCGGATTGGACAGGGCTTCCTGCAGGAGCAGGCCCGCCGCGGACAGACCGCTGCCGCAGAGCAGGCAGGCAGCCGTCCGCGGCATACGAATCTGATACAGTATAAGTTTGGTTGAAGAGGAAGCCCCTGTGCCGGTCAGGGTCTGCCAGAGCTGGCCGCCGGTGACGGCGCCGCTGGAGGCGAATACAGAAGCCGAAAGGCTCAGCACCAGCACAGGGATTCCCGCGATAATGACTTTGTTATTTTTCCAGAAGTTCCCTGACATACAGATATGCCTCATCCCATTTCGCGTTCGGTTTATATTGGAAAAAGTCTTTGGGCAGGTTATAGACATGGTCGTCCTTCACTGCCGTCAGTTCTTTCCATACAGGCTTTCCGGAGAAGTTCTCCTCGAAGCTGCCCTGGGCCTCATCGGATTTTCCCTGCTCGATCACAAAGATCATATCGGGATCCGCGTCCAGAATCGCTTCAATATTGAGCTCATCCAGGGCCTCATTGTCCTGGGCGATATTCACCAGACCGAAATCATTCAGAATCTCGCAGGCAAAATAATCATTTTTGAGGGCCTTGTTCTTGGTCGCCGAAACTCGAAGGGCCAGGTAGGTTCCCTGACGCAGGTCACGGTCCGCAGCCTCCTCCAGAATCTGGTCGATCCGCTCCCTGACCTCCGTGACCGCTGCCGCATAGCAGTCTTCCCGCCCGGTCATGGCGGTCAGCTCCTGCATGACCGCGTCATAATCCGCAAAGGAATTCACGCTGATCATCTTGCAGGGAATGTTCCGGGATTCCAGGTCCCCTGCCAGTTTTTTGTGGGTCGGCAGCTCGCCGGATAAAAGGACCAGGTCCGGGGAAAGGGCCGCGATCGCTTCCAGCGAGGGATTGGTCACCGTTCCGATGACCTGTGTATCCTCTGTAATGCCCTCCAGATCCATGCCGTCTTCGGTCATGCCGGCCAGCTGTCCGCCGGATAAGAGCCAGAGGTCGCCGACAGACCTGGAGACAGCGGCCACCGTAAGGGAATCCGCTGCTGCTGCCGAAGTCACCGCTTCTGCAGAAGCCTGGTCCGCCCCGGCTTCCTCCGTGACTGCCTGACCGGCCTGGTCCGCCGGAGCGGCAGCCTGTTCCTGCGTCTGATTTGTCTGTGCTCCGCAGGCGGTAAGCGCCGCGACTACCAGGATCGCGGCCGCCGCCGTGAATTTCTTTAATAGTTTCATATCTCCCCCGTCATAGAATATGCTGCTTTTTTACCGTATTTGTAAGTGTGTAAATTTACCCGCAGAAAGCGCCCGCCGCTGCAGGCGGCGGGGCATTTCCGGCATACACATATTGAAATCCGCAGCCGGCTGCACCCGCCCCTGCAGGCAGAAAAATTATTTCAGGTCATTGCTTCTGTCATAGTGCTTGCCGCCCCAGTATACACGGCTGGCCACTTCGGCTTTGTCATTGAGGTGGACGTCTTTCATGATCCATTTGACGAACTCATCAAATCCGGTCCTGTCTACAATATAACCGATATGCTCTTTTCCTTCCAGCGCGTTGGGATCGATATATTCCTCCACGTAGGCGTAGGCGTTCTCCACCATCTTGAAGATGCTCTCTTCATCAGCCCACTTGACGAAATCCTCCGCCAGCCGGGGATTCTTCTTGCCGGTACGTCCCATAATGACGACACGGAAATAATGCTCTTTACTCCTGGTCCAGGCCCTGGTCGGGCAGTAGGCGACGCAGACGCCGCAGCCGATGCACTTCTGTGTATCCCGGACCACTTTGCCGTTGACCAGAGAGAGGGCGCCGACCGACCGGATATTGCAGTATTTGATACACTGTTCACAGCCAACGCAGCGGTTGGGATCATACTGGGGTTCCGTCATGCCGATGAAGCCGAAGTCGTCCATCCTGACCTTGCCGCAGTCATTGGAACAGCCGGTAAAGGCGATCTTGACATGCAGATGGTTGGGGAAGATCATCTTGTCCATCTTTCTGGCCAGGGCGGTGGTATCGTAGCAGCCGAAGGGGCACAGACGCTGGCCCGGACAGGCTACCACGTTCCTGGTACCGGAAGCCGGATATCCCTTGTCCCGCTCTTCCTGGTTGACGCCGGAATCATCGATAATGGACTGGATTGCCTTATTGACAGCGTCCATATCCTCCAGTTTGATGCCGGGCAGCTCAACGCCCTGGCGGTTGGTCACAAAGATCGTCCCGTTGCCGTACTGCTCCGCCACCTCGGCGATCTTCGCCATGCTTTTGGCATTGATCACGCCGCCGGGAATACGGATCCGGCTGGCAGTCTCACCTCTGACTTTGGAGTAACGGAACGCATTTTTCTTTAATTTTTTTGTATTGATATCTCTTGCCATATTCCTCACCCCTTAATCCAGCATATCTTTGCTCTCGGTATAATTGAACACGGGGCCGTCCAGGCAGACATAGGTCTTTCCGATCCGGCAGTGACCGCACTTGCCCAGACCGCAGCACATTTTACGTTCCTGGGACACCCAGATATTCTCTTCCCGGAAGCCCTTCTGCAGCAGGCCCATCACGGAGAAACGCATCATGGGCGGCGGACCGACGACAACGGCCCTGGCGTTGGCCACATCCCGGATCTCGACTTCGGGGATATATTTGGTGACCAGGCCGATATTGCCTTCATAGCCTTCGGGCGCTCCGTCCACAGTCAGGATCAGATCCAGGGCCTCATCCCAGCGTTTCAGGTCATCCCGGAAGAGCATGTCCGCCGGGCTGCGGAAGCCGACGATCACATGCTTATCTTTGGGCGCTTCTGTCTTTGCCAGAGCGTCAATCACGCCGCGGACCGGCGATACGCCTGTGCCGCCGGCGATGACGATGACTTCCCCTTTCTCGTAAAGGGACGTATCAAAACCGTTCCCATAGGGGCCGCGCAGGAGCAGGGTCCTGCCCTCTCCCTTTTCAAAGACTTCCCCGGTCACGCGGCCGACTTTCCGGATGGTCAGGTCCACAAAGTCCTCGCCGATGCCGCTGACGGAGATGGGGGCCTCGCCGTATTTGGGAACCGATACTTCAAAAAACTGTCCGGGTTTTACCTCACCGGTAAAACGCATGCGGAAGGTATATTCCTTTTCCGTATGGCGGATGATCTCCATGATTTCTGAAGGCCAGGGCACATACGGGTTGCCGTTTCCATTACGCATTGTCCGCACCTCCTTCCACAGCCTGGTTCACTTTGTTGATGATATTGGCGAAGGAAATGTATTCCGGGCAGATCATATCGCAGCGGCCGCAGCCCACGCACATGTCATACCCGAAGCGTTTCCTGAAGTCGACGATCTTGTGGAGGACTTTGAAGCGCATCCTCTCCCCGTTGGTCCTGCGGTACTGACCGCCGCCGGCCACATTGGTATAACCGTCCACCATACAGGAAGCGCCCACTCTTCTGCGCTCGCCCACTTTGCCGTTGTCCGTATAGAAGACATCCTGCATGGTATAGCAGGTACAGGTCGGGCAGGCGAAATTGCAGCGGCCGCAGTTGATGCAGCGGGCCGTATACTCTTCCCAGAGTCCGTCCTTATAGATGCTGTTGGGCACATCCGCGGGGATAGTGACCTTCACTTCATTTTCCGTCACATAACGGGCTTCCACATCCTGCTCTTTCTCCGCTTCCGCGGCGAACAGGGGTGCCAGATCGGGGTCCTTTACATCCAGGTGATAGAGACCGTCGATCAGGTCGACAGAGAACAGATATCCTTCCGTGGTCCGGTTGGTGCCCATGCTGGCGCAGAAGCAGTCCTCATAGGAATGGCCGCAGCCGATCAGGGCGAATCTGACTCTGTCCCGGATCCTCTTATAGAAAGGATCCGCGAATTTGTTTTCCAGATAAATGGCGTCCAGCCTTTTGACGGCGTGCATGTCGCAGCTTCGCAGGAAGACGATGACCTCCCGCTGGTCATAATCCGCCTCCTTCACTTCATTTTCCGTAAAGAAGAACAGCGTCTCCGACAGCGGCGTCAGGATTTCCTTAAAAGCGTAATCGGACTTCTTTTCCAGTTCGATTTCGGCGGCTTCCGTGATGAAGTCATAGCGGACCACGTCCACGTCCGTATAACGTCCCTCACCGATTTTATTGACCGGCGCGTACAGACGCCGGTTTTCGGCAAGCTTCTGGAGCACACGCGTAAAGCCGTCCCGGTTCAGCAGATAACCCATATTTTACTTTCCCCCTTTCCTTTCGGACGCCCGGACGGGCGCCCTGATGTTTCTATTTCATTTTTGTCTTTGGGACCCTCTTTATTGCGCGGATATGCCGGCGGCCGGCTCTGATCCCCGGCCGGCCGCCGGCCCCGCGTGATATTCCTTTTTAGCTGCGCGTAAACGGTATCACATGATTCTCTTAGGCCTGCGCAGAAGCATCCGCGCGAAGTTCAGGAGCACATAGCCGACCAGCATGGATGTCAGGAAGATCTGGAAACCGGACAGCTGGGCCAGTGCCGCGGAGGCGCCTTCCATGCCATGGGCCGCCAGATACCCGGACATCTTGTTGGTGGCCACAATGCCGATGGCCATGGGGAAGGTCAGTCCCGCGAAGCCCGGCACAAAGTCGAAGGAAAAGAAATCCGGCAGCTTGATAATAATGAAGAGCAGGGATACCAGTACGCAGAAGTACATCAGGTACAGGAGCATCTGATTGGGCTCGTCAAAGGTGTTGATCAGGCTGACGACACACAGGCTGCAGGGCGCCAGAACGACCGGCATGGTATGGTAAACGGCCGGTTTTACGGGGACCGTGATCAGCCGGAAGATCATGACAGGAATCAGGACAGCATAAATCAGGACGCCGTAAATTGTTATGATCTGCAGCATAAGCCGCATGTTCATGGCGCCGCCGGTCACGCAGCTGACCATAATGCCGTTATAGGTCACGAACCAGCTGGGAACTGTTGTATGGATGTTCCTTGTCAGCAGTATGTTCCGCATTGTGAAGACGCAGATGTGGACCGCGTGGATCACAATAGCGACCAGCCAAATGATCTTGCCGAATCCCAGCCCGATCTCATAGTAAAAGCTGCCCAGGATCATCAGGCACATGGTAAAGCCCGCATACAAACTGGACGGAACGGTCAGCAGATACTCATCTCTGCAGATTGCGGGATGGCGGATGATCTTAACAATATAGATCAGGACCACTACAGTGGCGACCGCCATCATCGTATACCGGAACCAGGTATAGCCCATGCCGCCATAGACATTGGAAAGTGTCAGCGCGCCTACGAAAGTGGGCAGGACCGGGACCGGCAGTTTCTTCAGTCTTTCAAACATAAATACGCTCCTCCTGTATCAGAGTTCATACGCGAATTCCAGATTCGCTCTCTCATGGAAAAAGTCAGAATAATCGATCTCGAACAGGGGCTTCTTAACTTTTCTCACGTCGATCTTTCTGGCGATCATCTGCTGCAGCACGCCGCCATAAGCCAGGTCGCCCTGCAGAAGGGCGCCTGTAATAACGCCGTCTTTGGAGACTACCTTCTTATAGACACCGTTTTTATCATAGGTGTCGACCCTGTAAGTGTCATCGGGCGGTGTCACAATGCCCAGGGACATGGTATGGATGCCCAGGAAACTCATGGTGGACTTGCTGGCGAAGAAATCTGTCATCTTTTCACGATGGCCCGCCATGTTGGCCGCGGCTACCATACCTTCCTTCACGGCCACCGGCCAGATGGGGCTCTGGCCCGAAACATCCCCGGCCCCGTATACATCCGGATCGGAGGTCTGGCCGAACTCGTTGTAGACCAGGCCGAACCTGGACAGTTCCAGGCCGGAATCCTTCAGGAATTCCACATTGGACCTGACGCCCGCTGTAACGATAAAGTAGTCACAGGGCAGGACCGTGCCGTCACTGAGCACGATCTCATAGATCTTATGATTGTCATCCACATGGACTTCATTGACGCCGACGCCGTAGTACTGATCGACGCCGTTCTCTTTAAAGGCGTCAATATAGGTCTTTGCCGCCCTTTCATCCAGCTGCCGGTTGAGGAGCCATCCGGCAAAGTCTACCAGGGTCACTTTGACGCCCATATGCAGATAGCCTGTGGCACAGTCGATGCCGATCAGGCCGGAACCCAGAACGATGATATTTTTGGCGTATTTGGGAACCTCTTTCAGGACCTCGATATCGTCGATATTCCGGAACCCGATATAGTTGTCCGCCTCCGAAAGTCCCTTGATGGGCGGGATAAAGGTATGGGAGCCTGTGGCCACCAGCAGTTTGTCATAGCCAAGTTCCTCGTTCCCGTCCAGGACCAGGATATGGTCCGCGGGCCGCAATCCGATGGCTTCCCGGCCCCGCATCCATTTCACGTTATAGACCTTATCAAAATCCGGTTCGGCGAAATTGAGCCGCTCCAGCGTCCTCTCCCCCGCCAGGTACTGATGCAGGATGCATCTGGAATAGATATGTTCATCCTTGGAAACGAGGATGATCTCCCCCTCTTTGTCGTATTTGCGAAGCTCTCTGATGGCGTTGATACCTGCGGCAGATGAACCGATTATTACGTATTTCATTCTTTCACCTCCTCAAGGGTAATCGCTTGCATGGGACACTTTTCAACACACATGGGCATGGGTGTCTTTCCATCCTCGCTTCTGTGAACGCACATATTGCACTTCATGATCTCTTTCTGATGGATACTGTCATACTTGAGGATCCCGTAAGGGCAGGACATGATGCACATATAGCAGCTTGCGCACTGGTTCTTGTCATACTCAACAAAGCCTGTCTCGGGATTCTTGTGCATGGCGCCGGTCATGCAGGTATAAGTACACTCCGGCTTATTGCAGTGTCTGCAGAAGATAGGCGCAGGGGTGGTCTCTGAATCGATGACGACCCTGTTCCTGGCATCTCCGCTTTCTGTTTCATGGCTGACTACACAGGCTGTTACGCAGGTAAGACAACCAATACAGCGATCTCTGTTTATCCTGATCCGATACATAAACTGTCCCCCTTTACACTTTCTCAAACCTGCAGGTTCCGCCCTTGTAGTTGGGCTCTCTGGAATACTTGTCGTAGCTGGACGGCGTCAGCTTGTTGCATTCAATATAGTGGATCGGCGCGTAGAGCTCCCCATACTGAACGTTGTCCGTGACCTTGACCATGAATTCCGCGTTCTGCCCGTTCGAGGAAAAGACACGGATCATATCCCTTTCCTGAATGCCGTTTTCCTCCGCCAGACGGGTATTCATATAGAGGTAGGCCTTCTTCAGGGAAACATCCTCTACGAACTTGACTTCCTTGGTCCGGCTCTGGGTATGCCACTGGCCTACGGTGCCCCTGCCGGTATTGAAGACCAGCGGGAATTCCTCTGTGACAGGAATCGGATTCTCCAGGGGCTCTTCAAAGATGAACTTTGCCTTGCCGGAAGGGGTGAAGAATTTTCCGTCCGCGTAGAGTCTTCTCTGTTCATCGGAAAGCTCCGCCTCCCTGCCTTCGGGATACGGCCACTGCCTGCCGTGGGAATCCGTCAGATCATCCCAGTGCACGCCGGTAAAATCACAGCCTCTGCCCCTGGAGCACTCTCTGAGCAGGTCGAAGCACTCCCTGGGAGTCTCCCAGCGGCTGATCGCGTCGCCCATGCCCAGGGCTTTGGCCACGCCCAGGATGCACTCATAATCGGAAATCTCATTTTCGCCCCGGTCAAGGACCTTACGCAGGGGAGACAGACGTCTTTCCAGATTGATGTATGTGCCTTCCTTTTTAATGCCCGGCACCACAGGGAAGAAGACGGTGCAGTCTTCCGCGCTCTCAATGGTGTCATAAATATCCTGGACAACGAACAGCTCCAGCTTTTTGGCAGCTTCGGCGAAGGTCTCGTTGTTGGTCCAGCTGTGCCGGGGATTCGTGCACAGGATCCACAGACCCTTGATCTCACCGGCGTTGATGCCTTCCACGATCTTGTTGTAGGGGATCGTGGGCTTTTTGGCGATCAGGTCGGGAGAGATGCCCACGATGTCCGCGATCCGGGCCCGCTCGGCTTCATCGGTGAAATCTCCGCCCGCGAACAGGCAGGTAGTATTGCTGAACAGTCTGGAAGCCATGGCGTTGCACTGTCCCGTGATGGAATTGCCGCCTGTCCCGGGCCGTCCCACGTTGCCGGTCATCAGGGCCAGGTTCATAATCGCCTGGGCCGTCCTGACCGCCTCATAACCCTGGTTGACGCCCATAGTCCACCAGAACGAGACATTTCTGCCCTTCTGGATCAGATCCGCCAGCTCCAGGATCTGGGCTTCGCTCAGTCCGGTCGCCTTGCATCCTCTCTCCAGGGTAAAGGCCTTGACGAATTCCGCGAATTCCGGGAATCCTTCCGTATGGGCCTCCACAAAGGCATGGTCCACGCAATCCTTTTCAATGAGCAGGTTGGCCAGCGTATACATCAGGGTAAGGTCTGATCTCCAGCGGAGGGGATAATGATAATCCGCGTTCCTGGCAGTCTCGGATCTTCTGGGGTCGATCACGATGATCTTCCTGTCCGGAATGGTATTATTCCTGACTCTCTGCCAGACGATGGGATGGGCCACGACAGGGTTGGCCCCGATAAAGATGATGGTGTCCGACTTTTCGAAATCATCCAGGGTATAGCCGGGGGCGTCATAACCGTAAGTCCCCTTATGGGCGACCGCGGCGGACGCCATGCAGAGCCTGGTATTTCCGTCCACATTCGTCTGCAGGAAATTGCGCATGACATGGCCGAAGATGGCAAATTCCTCCAGGGTCAGCTGGCCGGTGCTGATGCCCGCTACGCTTTCCCTGCCGTATTTGTCCTGCAATTCCAGGATCTTATCCGCGACATAGGTAAATGCCTTGTCCCAGGAAACCTCCTGAAAGCTCCCGTCTGCCTGACGGATTTTGGGAAGGGCATTGGGCTTGACGGTCGTCTGCTGTTTGCTCAGGGACAGGCCCTTGATGCAGCTGAACCCATTGTTGACAGGATATCCTTTCGTCGGAACAGTCTTAACGATTCGGCCATCTTCCACATAGAAGTCCAGATTGCAGTCAATGGCACAGAAATTGCATGTAGATTGTACCTTCCTCATAGATCGTTTTCTCCTTTGAAATGGTTGTTTCACACTGTGTTTGTAATATATTAATGATACCATTTTTCGCATTATGTTTGTTATACAATCACAAAAAAGCGCTGTATTTTATTAATTTTCTGACAATTGTATCTGTTTTTTGTTATTTCGTCCGGATGGTTCCAATTTACCGAAGTTCATATTCCGTTCGTTTTATGTTTGTGTTACAATAATGCAATAAACAGCACTCCGAGCTTTCAAGCCTAAAAAGCATCGTCTTCATGGCTTTTAAGACGTGCGGTTACGCATCGGACCACACCGGGGTGTGCACCGGAAACGGGCACGCCTTCCTCATTGAAAAGGAGTCTTATCATGAAAAAACTCAACCTGAGGGCCTGGATCTTTATGGCGCTCTGCTGTGATTTCGGCCTCTTCGCCAAAAAACTCATTTCGCCTGCCGCCAATCTCATCACAGAATCTCTGCACATCCCCGGCGGCGTCGCCACCAGTTTTTCCCTGATGTTCCTGGTAACAGCGGCATCTGTCATACCTGTATTCGGCTGCGCCACTATCATGGGCGCTGTACAGAGCCTGCTGGCGCTCTGCTTCGGCATGACCGGCAGCATGGGGCTGCTGGCCCCGGTTGGCTACATCATGCCGGGAATCGCCATCGATCTCATCCTCCTTGTATCCAGAAAACTGACAAAAGATCCTTCCGCGGGCATCATGCTCTCTTCCATCGTTTCTTCTGTAATTGCCTGCCTGACCGCTACGGTCCTGGTCTTCCGCCTGTCGGGAATCATTCTTCTTTTGTATGTTTTTGTTTCCGCTACCAGCGGGTCCATCTGCGGTCTGCTTGCTGTCAGTCTGGTCAACCGTATAAGACCCGTTATTTTTTCTTACAAGGAGGCATTATGAAAAAAAGATATCTGACCATTGTACTGATCCTGGCGGCCATTACCGCCCTGATCGCCGGCTTTTATCTGAAAAGCCGCAGCCAGGCCCCGGAAGGAAACCTGGCCATTGTCTGCGACGGCAGCGAAACGCTGGTCGATCCTTTCAGCGCGCCTGTCTCGGAGGTCAAAGGGACGACCGTGAACGGAAAAGGACAGGAAAAAGAGATCTCAGCCCAGGGGGCGGCATTATCGGATGTCCTGTCGCTGGCCGGCATAGAACCGGACAGCTATACCACCGCCAGAGTCGTATCCTCTGATGAGTACGCGGCCGGGATCACAGCGGAAGAAGCCGCGGCCGGCAATATCGCATTCCTGATTCCGGATGAGGGAGACGATGGTACGGAAACGATCCGTCTGATCGTTTTCGGGGATGACAATTCCAAGCGGCAGGTCAAAGACGTTGTGAAAATAGAAGTGATCAAATGATGACAATGCGTCAAAAAGATTCTGATAAGCCGGGCTTTTGCGGCATCGTGCTGGCCGGCGGGCGGAGTACCCGCATGGGCACTGACAAGGCGGACCTGCTGATCGACGGAAGGACTTTCCTGGAGAACCAGGTCCGGAAGCTGCAGTACCTGGGCGCCGGGGAGATCCTGATCTCCGGCAGGTCCTCATCCCTTCCCGGCACCCGGTCTGTCCCGGACCTGGTCCCCGGACTGGGGCCCCTGGGCGGTCTCTGCTCCTGTTTTCCCACGTGCGGATACGCGTCCGCGCTTGTGATCAGCGTAGACGTCCCTCTCCTGTCCGTATCCACCCTGGAGGAACTGCTGCGGACCCATCAGCGGGGCGGCTTTGACGCCACCATCCTGGCCCACAACGGGCGGATCCAGCCCCTGATCGCTGTTTATGAAACAGATACGTTCCCTCTGCTTCAGGAGCTGACGGAAAGCCGCAGGCTGGCCATGCGGGCCTATATTGAGCGGCTCCGGTATCAGCTGTTCGGGTTTTCCGGGGATCCGGATGAGCTGCTCAACTGCAACCGGCCGGAGGATCTTGCCCGGCTGCGTCACAAATCAAATCAATAATGACAGTGCGCACGCACTGAAAACCGGATAAAAAACAGCCCGGCCCCTGAACTTTCCGTTCAAAGAGGCCGGGCTGTTTTTCACGTCTTTTATTTCTTATATTTCTTTTTTTATTTCTTTTGCTGACGGCTTATTTTCTGACTCCGTTGGTGCCGAAATTATAGGTCCTGCCGCCGATGGTCTGCTTTCCGGTGGCCATGGTGCCCTTGTAATGCTTGCCTTCTGTCTTGGGCCAGAAATAATAGGTCTTGCCGCTGATGGTCTTCCAGCCGGTCTGCTGTTTGCCGTCCGTGCCGAAATAATATTTAAAGCCGTTCAGGGTCTGCCAGCCTTTGGCCATGGTTCCCTTGTAATGACCGCCTTCTGTCTTGGGCCAGAAGTAATACGTGCTGCCGCCGATGTTCTGCCAGCCGGTCCGGATCACACCATTACTGCCAAAATAGTATTTAAAACCATTGATGGTCTGCCAGCCGGTCGCCATCGTGCCCTTGTAGTGCCCTCCCTCTGTGGCAGGCCAGAAATAATAGGAACTGCCGCTGATGGTCTTCCAGCCTGTCTGCTGTCTGCCGTCCGTGCCGAAATAGTATTTGAAGCCATTCAGGGTCTGCCAGCCGGTCGCCATCGTGCCCTTGTAATGCCCTCCCTCTGTGGCAGGCCAGAAATAATAGGAACTGCCGCTGATGGACTTCCAGCCGGTCTGCTGTACCCCATCTGCGCTGAAGTAGTATTTAAAACCATTAATCGTCTGCCAGCCGGTCGCTTTGGTCTTATAGTCCTTGTAATAATAAGTCTTGCCGCCGGTGGAATACCATCCCCTGAACTTCACACTGATGCTGACAATGGTCTTTCCGGTGATCGTATCATAGGCACTTAATGTTACAGCTGCCGGTTTTTTGAATGTAAAAAGGCCCGTCTTATTATCATAAGAGGCACTTGCCGTATCGGATACTTTATAGCCGACCCGTTTGAAGCCCGGACTTTGATAGGTCATAAAGTAAAGATAAGCTTTGGTGCCATTGGCAGTGATCTCTGTTATCCTGCTGCCGGCGCCGTCACGGAAAAAGCCTGTGACTGTATAGGACTTCAGCAGATAATTTCCGTTTACCACATCGTACATGCCCCGGGCGGCCGTCAGGCCGTTTTCATTATATCCGGCCTGGGTGTAGTGGATCTCAGGATGGACATCCATTACCGTCTCCGGCAGGGCCAGCTGTTCGCGCAGGGGATATTCCAATCTGCCGTCCTGACAGACTCCCATAAAATATTCTTTGACGCCCTGATCCGTGGTCCATGCTTCATTCACGTTCGAGACCATGAAAACATTCTGGAAATCACCGGAATCACCGGCTATAAAATACTGGGCCTTTCTGACCCCGTCCATATCCAGTTCTTTTTCCGTCAGATTGTCGCCTGTGCTGGTCCGGGTACTGAGAAGACCGATCTTTTCAACCGCCAGGTCCTTTGTCAGCGCTTCGACAAAATCACCGAAACTGGCCAGGTATGTATCTTCTGTTGTATCTATTCTGCTGTCAAATTCACCCTGCTGCCAGAAAGCCAGCGTATTCACAAGCCTGTAGTGGCCGGCATCCTGCTCCGCCGCGGCCACCTGTCTGACAGCCTGCAGGGCGGGGAGGACTGCCTGATACAGATTTCCG
Organism: uncultured Lachnospiraceae bacterium; assembly: GCA_902789735.1. Taxonomy (GTDB): domain Bacteria; phylum Bacillota; class Clostridia; order Lachnospirales; family Lachnospiraceae; genus CAG-791. Next base: position 18,716 of record CADAOZ010000014.1, on the reverse strand, counting down.
GCAGGCACCCACTGACTGATATAGGAGCCGCCGACCGCCGCATTGACGGTCCAGACTTTGGAACCGGTCAGCTGATTGAACTGCCAGGCAAGTCCGGCGTCGGGGCCGGATTTTCCCTTACCTTCTTCTGTCATGGCGTTCAACAGGTACGGAAGTTCCGTAGAGATCAGGGAACGGCCGGAAGTCAGAGATTCCGCCACAAAGGAAAGCGGATCCGCACCTTCCTGTAAATAACCGTTGTACCCGGTACCTGTAACCTCTTCCGTCCGGTTCTTTTTACTGGGCAAATAAGTAGAATAGACCGTACCGGAGGCATTCATGACCGAATCTCCCCCAATGAATGTGTGATCTGTTGTAGTTTGTCCTTCCATGTTGCTCTGGCCCAGCAGATACATCAGCGTCAGCGGGGCAGGCTCTACCTCCACATGAAGGCGGACTGCAGAGATCTGTCTTTCCAGCGAGTTCCCGTCCAGCGCCGTTTCGGCATCCGCCAGATCTTCCGGCGCGACAAAGAGCAGATCGGCTTTACCGGTTCCACTGGCGAGCAGGCCCTTGCCGCCCTGCCAGATTGTTATCACGCTCTCATCCGGATTTTCCGTGACCGCGCCCAGGGATACCTGACGGGAAGAGACCTGCTGGTCCTCTATGGCAGCCAGGACAAGGCCGCTGTCCAGGTCTTCCACATCCGTAAACAGAATGCGGTCATCATATTTCATCTGCAGGGAGACTTCCCGGATCAGGAAACAGTCGTCCCCATAATAAAGAAGGATCGGTACATCCGTGCCTTCATCTTCCCCGGACTGACCGGCCGGCGCACTGTCATCTGTGGACTCCTGTCCGCCTGTCTCTGCCTCTTCCGTTTGTTCCCGGACAGCCGAGTCTCCCGCCCCGTCCGGACAGTCCGGTCCGGTACTTTCAGATTCGGCCGTCATATCCTCTGTCCGGCTGTTCCCGGCAGGTGCGTTCTCCTCCGGATCCTCCGCAGCCCCGATGGATTCCCGGTCATCCCCTGAGGGAAGGTCTGTTCCATCCTCCGGCGTATCCGTGCTTCCGGCTTCAGAAGGTTCCTCTGCCGGGACGCTGCTTTCCTGCGCGCTCTGGTTTTCCATGCTGACGGGATCTGTCTCTTCCGTCCCGGAAGCAGCCACTGCTGATACAGGCATGGACAGCGCCAGCAGCGCTGCTGTCACAAGTGACAATACCTGCCTGTTGATTCTGCCTGTTTTCAAAATATTTCTCCTTCTGTGTAAATCTTTATGACCTTTTTCCAGTTGGCAGCGATGGACGTGTCGATCGGCTTCCGGAATAGTCATCCTATCATGTTTAATCCGCCTCCGGATCCGGCCCATTGACGCCTGCCGGACAGTCATCGGTCTGATTTCTGCGGTTTATTTCACAAAAATCTTTACTCTACTATAAAACAGGGAATCCGCCCTTTCAACCTGAAGATTTCACGGCAGACTCCCGCTGTATACACAGCCTTAATAACAAGTCTGCCAGTGTCCACAGCAGCAGAACGCGGGGAAAAAGTCTTCCGCCAATGGATCAGCTCCTTTGACAGGAAATGTGCATGGTGCTACGATATAGGGTGGTGTATTATATTATGAACAGCAATGCAGTCCTGTGTCCGTATGAAAAACAAAAAAGTTTTCATGGATCAGGGCAGGGAGAAACGATTTGATAGGTTTGGAAAATATCACGACAAAAAGCAAAAGGCGGACATACAGAAGCATTCTGAAGAGGGCGGCCGTCATCGTCCTGTGCGTATTGATGACATGCTCCGCTTCCGTTTCTTTATCTTTGACCGCGATGGAACCGGTGACTGCGGAAGCGGCCGCTTTTACCGGCTGGAAAAATGCATCCGGCAAATGGTTCTATTACGCGAAAGGCAGTAAAAAGACCGGCTGGGTCACCGTGGAAGGCAAAGTCTACTATATAGACGCCAAAGCAGGCAGAAAAACAGGTTTTGCCACGATCAGCAAGAAAAAATACTATTTCAGCAAAAGCGGCGTCATGGCGACCGGATGGCAGACCATCAACGGTTATAAATATTACATGGGCGGAAACGGTGTGATCCGGAACGGATGGCAGACCATCAGCGGCAAAAAGTACTATTTCTGGACAGCCTCGGGAAAGGGCCACTATTCCAATACACTTGCCACGAAATTCTTCAGTGTCGGCGGCAAGACCTATTACAGTGGGAACGACGGCGTGATCCGGACCGGGTGGCAGACCATCAACGGCTTTAAATACCATATGGACAGCACCGGCGCCATTCAGAAAGGGGTCCAGTACATCGACGGCAAAAAATACTATTTCTGGCCCAGCACGGGCAATGGTCATTATTCCAATACACTTGCCACGAAATTCTTCAATGTCGACGGCAGAACTTATTACGCAGGTACAAACGGCGTGATCCGGACCGGATGGCAGACCATCAATGGTTTTAAATATCACATGACCGGCGGCGGCGCCATTCAGAAAGGCTGGCAGACCATTGACGGTAAAAAGTACTATTTCTGGACTTCTACCGGAAACGGCCATTATTCCAATACACTTGCCACGAAATTCTTCAAGGTCGACGGAAAGACCTATTACGCAGGCACAAACGGCGTGATCCGGACCGGATGGCAGATTATCAACGGCTTTAAATACCATATGGACAGCACCGGCGCCATCCAGAAAGGCTGGCAGACCATCGGCGGCAGCAAGTATTACTTCTGGACTTCCACAAAAGACGGACACTATTCCAATACAATGGCTCTCAGGTTCTTCAAGCTGAACGGAAATCTTTATTATGCCGGGGACGACGGCAGGATCCGGACCGGATGGCAGACCATTAATGGAAATAAATACTATATGGACAATTCCGGTGCCATTCAGAACGGATGGCAGACCATCGACGGAGAACAGTATTACTTCTGGACACAGGACGGAGATGGTTTTTCCGCCAACACGCTGGCTGTTGAACGTTATGTTGATGGAAAATACGTAGACGCCAATGGCGTTTACAGAAAAAATGTTACGGAAACGGTATCTGTGAACCGGCTGTCCGACTGGGTTCTCAGTGATACAGCCGCGGAGACCGGTATGTACATGCATTTCAATGAAGGAGATCTTCTTGACATCAGGAGCGGCTATGAGCTTTCCTTATACGATATCAATACCGGAAAGTATCTGTGCACTTACAGTACCGGCATGATCGTTCCCAAAAGCATATACGCTTCGGTAAAGATCCGGAAAGCTGACGGAAGCAGTCTTACAGATGAAAATCTCCGGGATATCGTTTCCAGAATAAAAGTAACTTCTGCAGAGGACGCCGGTTATAAGGCAGCCCTGCAGGATATCAGCGGATCCTCCCGCCTGGATCCTTCTTCCGGTTTCTTCGAGATCGCACACAGGGGAGCGGCCAGATATGCTCCGCAGAACACGCTTGCCGCTTTTGATCTGTCTCAAAAACTCGGATTCAGCGCCTTTGAGACAGATATCCGCTTCACAAAGGACAATATCCCTGTGATCCTGCATAACGAAACGATCGATCAGACATCTGACGGAAGCGGCAAAATAGCGGACCTGACACTGGCCCAGGCAAGGAAATACGAATTTGGCAGCACTTATTACAGCGGCCAGAAAATCCCCACACTGGAAGAGGTTGTCCGGGCGGCTCTGAAAAACGGGACGCATGAGTATCTGGAACTCAAAACAAATCCTGCTGACAGTCAGCTCAAGACCATTATCGACATCGTGGAAAAGAACGGCATGGCCCCTCAGACCACATGGCTGATCTGGGATACCAGTCCCGATATTCTGACGAAAATGAACGATCTGGTCAGGTCTGATTCCGCAATCGGCATGCTGACCCAGGAAATGACGGAAGAATCCATTTCACAGGCGCTGGCATTGAAAGAAAAATCCGGCCGTGAATTCTGGATCAGCGCAAATCATAACACTGTTTCCGAAGATCTGATCGGTCTGGCCCACGACGCCGGTCTCAAAGTCAATGTATGGACTGTCAATGACAACAGCACAGCTTTCAAATTCTTCAAATGGGGCGTGGACAGTATCACAACGGACGGTATCGTAAACATGAAGAACTATATGGAAGCGATCGGCTATACTCCTGAAAGCGCTTCGGAAGACACTCCGGAAACGGACGACGCGGCTGCAGGGAACGGCGCGCTCCCGGAAACAGACGAAGCGCAGAGCGCAGGCTGCAGCATTCCGGCAGATACCGGGTCTGATGAACTGACGCCGGCAGAGGACGGGAATGAAACGGAAACATCCGCGCAAGAAGACGCGGCCGCAGTCGACGCGGATGCAGCTGACACGGTTGAAGCTGCAGTACCGGCCGTATCGGAAGAAAACACAGCCGGATCCGCTGCGGCGGCTGAGACATGCAGTCCTGCAGATGCCGCCTCGGCAGATCAGCAGGTGATCGTTCCGGCAGAGGATACAGCTGCGCCGGATGTTCCTGCCCCGGCCGGATCATCAGATCCTGCGCAGGCTGAATTCTGAAAAAGAGTCTCACGCCTGCACAAGGACATTGATTTATAGAAAGGACTTCAATGTTTAACGAATTACGTTTTAAATTTGCCCGCTTTATGCAGGGGCGTTATGGTATGGACCAGTTCTCCCGCTTTTTGTCAATGGTGCTGCTGGTCCTGGTGGCCGCCAACTTTTTCCTGCGGGTCAGGACCATAGGCCTGCTTTGCTGGGCAGTGCTCTTTTATATGTATTTCCGGATCTTCTCCAGAAATATTCCCAAACGTTACAGTGAGAACCGGAAGTTTCTGGCCCTGCAGTCCAGGGTCACAGGCTTTTTCAGAAATTTCCGACGCAGCGCCTCCCAGGCCAGGGACTATCATATTTATAAATGTCCCCAGTGCGCCCAGAAGATCCGGATCCCCCGGGGAAAGGGAAAGATCATTGTCCGCTGCCCCAAATGCGGCCATGAATTCCAGAAAAGGAGCTGATCATGTTCGGTTATATTGTTCCTAATCAGGAAGCTCTCGGCGAAGAAGACCGTACACTATACAGGGAATATTACTGCGGCCTGTGCAGCGAACTGCATGACCGGTACGGAAGATCCGGCCAGGTCACCCTCAGCTATGACGCCGCTTTCCTGGTCCTGCTGCTGACTTCCTTATATGAAGAGGAGGAAGAATACTCTTCTGTCCGGTGCCTGCTCCATCCTCTGCACAGCCATAACACCCGGCGCAACCAGTTCACGGCCTACGCGGCGGACATGAACCTGCTCCTTTCCTACTACTCCTGCCTGGACGACTGGAACGATGAGCGGAGCATGAAAAAGCGCCTGCTCGCAAAGGCCCTGGAGGATAAAGCCGCCCGGGTATCAGGCGCTTATGAAAAGAAAGTCCGTGTCCTGACGGAATCCCTGGACCGCCTTTCCGTGTACGAAAAAGAAAACTCCAATAATCTGGATTCCGTCAGCGGCAGTTTTGGCGCCATCATGGCGGAACTATTTGCCTATAAAGAAGATGAGTGGGAAGGGACCCTTCGCAGAATGGGCTTCTTCATGGGTAAGTTCATTTACCTGATGGACGCCTATGATGATATGAAAAAAGACCGGCGTTACGGCAGTTATAATCCTCTGCTTCTCATGCAGGAGCTGTCCCCTGAGACCGAAGAGGAATTTGATGACCGGGTCGGGTCCCTCCTGACCATGATGATCGGTGAAAGCAGCAGAGCTTTTGAACGGCTGCCCATTCTGGAAAATATCAGTCTTCTGAGAAACATCCTGTATTCGGGTGTCTGGAGCCGTTATAATACGATCCGGGCCTCCCATCAGTCAAAGAAAGGAAATCAGTCCAATGTCTGATCCTTATAAAGTCCTGGGCGTATCCAGGGACGCCTCCGAAGAGGAGATCAAAAAAGCATACCGGCAGCTCAGCCGCAAATATCATCCCGACGCCAATATTGACAACCCCAATAAAGAGCAGGCGGAGGAAATGTTCAAACAGGTGCAGGCCGCTTACGAGCAGATCATCTACGAACGGGAGCACCCTTACGCTTCCTCCGGCAGCTATGGCAGCAGCGGCGGCAATACCGGTTACGGCGGCGCTTATGGCGGCCAGAACGGCACTTATACTTATGATGATTTTGCCGAGTTCTTCAACCAGGCCTTTGGCGGCGCCTTTTATAACGCCGGCTACGGCCAGAACCGCCCCGGCAATGCCGGCGGTCCCAATGATGAACGGACGATGCGCATGCAGGCCGCTGCCAATTATATCAATAGCCGCCACTATAATGAGGCTCTGAATGTCCTTAACAACATCGAGGAGCATGACGCCCTGTGGAATTACTATATGGCACTGGCCAACATCGGTCTGGGCCGGAATGTAGACGCCCTGCAGTACGCGAAGACAGCCTGCCAGATGGAACCGGATAATTACACCTACCGGAACCTGCTCAGCCGGCTGGAGTCCGGCAGCGGCTGGTATCAGACACGGCAGACCACCTATGAGGCGCCCATGTCCTATCAGCAGAGCTGGTGCATCCGTATGTGCCTGCTCAACCTCTTCCTCAATTTGTTCTGCGGAGGAAGTTTCTGCTGCTGGTAACGGTTCCGCCGCCGGCCATACACACATACAAGGTACGCTCCGGGACCTGCGCCGTGCAGGACAGTCCCGGATATGACAACGCTTCTGAAAGGGGTGCCGCATCTAACGCGGCACCCCTTTTCCTGATCCGGTCATAATGGCCGGCCATATACAGCTTCCACGCAGACAGGTCCTCCGTCACAGCTTCAGGGCTGCAGGAGTTCGTACAAAGGTCTTTCTTAATATCTCAAAAAAAGGTATTCTATAATCTGGGGTTCCGCGAATGCCCGCATCTTTAGTTATCACTGCAAAAAAGGATAGATTACCATGTCTGACCCTTATTCAATACTGGGATTGACCAAAACCGCATCCGATGAGGAAATCAAAAAGAACTACCGGCAGCTGAGCCGTAAATATCATCCGGACAACAATATGGGCAATCCATACAAAGAGCAGAGTAACCGGATGTTCCGGATGATCCAGACCGCCTATGAGCAGATCATGGATGAACGGGAACATCCTTATCCGCATGCAGACAGCTTCCGTTCCGGCAGACCTGAACCAAATATAGCCAATATGCAGAATGCTGCCCGTTTACTCAAAGCGCGTTCCTATCACGATGCCCTGCATATCCTCATGATGATTTCGACGCAGGATGCCAGATGGTTTGTTTATATGGCGCTGGCCTATAACGGCCTGGGAAAGATGAATCTTGCCCTGCACTATGCCAGAAATGCCAGTCAGATGGATCCTGCCAATAAGAAATATGAACGATTGGTAATGGAACTGGAACAGATATGCGGTAAGCGGAAACATCCCCCGGGCAGCCGGTCTGACGACTTGTATAAAAAAGCTGTATCTAATATTTTTAACGGTAAATATAGTGATGCTTTGCGCCTGCTGGAGACCATTGAAAAGCATGATGCTGAATGGAATTATCTAATGGCTCTGGTCAATCAAGGTCTGGGAAAAATGTGGGATGCCCTGCAGTATGCCATGACTGCCTGTCAAATGGATCCCAATAACGATGATTACCGTAATCTGGCCCACAGCCTGGAAGACGACGAAACCTGCCAGCAGGCACAGCCATTCCGTGACAGTCAATACTCGGAGATAAGGCAATCCATTGAAAAGGAAGACTATAGTAAGGCCAGAGCTGTGCTTAAAAACATGCCCGGTTACCATGAGGCCAGATGGTATTACTATAGCGCGCTTGCCGCTAACGGAATGAAGGATAATATTACTGCCCTGCAATACGCCAAAACAGCCAGCGAAATGGAACCTGACAATACTTCCTACGCAAAGCTTGTCGATATTCTGCAGACCGGTAGCTGGTACACCAGCCGGCAGGTACTTTATGAGATTGAAAAGCCTGCAGCGAAAAACAGCGGCCTCTCTATAGCACTCATCATTCTCGCATTGTGTTTCCCCTTTAACTGGCCCTTTCTATGTATCTTTGGGATCATGCAAAGTAATGAAAGAGATGGCGGATGCTGTGAGTAAAAAAAACAGACCTGTATCCGGAATTCCGCCGTAAGGCGGACTTCGGTATACAGGTCTGTTTTAATGTCTCGTTATTATTCGGGCTTCTTATCTGTTCCGGCCGTGGCACTTCTTGTATTTCTTGCCGCTTCCGCAGGGGCAGGGATCGTTGGGATAAATCTTGGGGCCCTTGACAACGGTACCGGACTTCTTCTGTTCCAGATAGAGTTCCTTACGCTTCTCTTCCGTAAAGATGGGCTCCCACTGGGGCAGGTTGTAAAGCCAGTCCGCGCCGGCCGCGACCATGTTCTTGTAAAGGGAGGTCAGGTCAAAGCCCAGGTTGACGACGGTATCCTCTTCCATTTCCTCGATGGGGTTCTTCTCTTTGAGGCTGTCGTTGATGCCGTCCAGGAAACCGGTCATGGTCATGATATCCACATTGAATTTGTCCGCCAGTTCTTTGACGGTACCGGTCACGACTTCTTCCGGCTTCTCCAGGATCTGGGCGTAGATCTCTTTTTCTTTGGCGAAATAATCCTGCCAGAGTTTCTGCAGGACTCCCTTGTTCTCCTTTTCATTATAGGCTTTTGCGTGCCACTGCTCTAATAATGCCATAATCTTAAACTCCTTGTCTGTTTCTATACTTTCGGACCGGGAGGCTGTCACAGCCCCTGCCGTCCTGTCTTTCTGTATTCCAGGGACCCGTTTTTCTGCGCATTTTCAGTACTGTCCCTGCAAAGACAAGATTATAGCACAGAACAGACAAAACCGCCAGATGTCAGATATTCAGATATGTTAAAGTTTTCTGATCCTTTCCATGGCTTCCACGGAATTCTCATAGGTACCGAAGGCCGTCAGGCGGAAATAATGCTCTCCGCTGGGACCGAAGCCGGATCCGGGCGTTCCCACCACATTGGCCTTTTCCAGCAGATGGTCGAAGAATTCCCAGCTGGTCATATTGCCGGGGGCCCGCAGCCAGACATAAGGTGAATTCACGCCGCCGGACGCTTCATAGCCGAAGCTTTTGAGGCTGTCTAGGATAAAGCGGGCATTCTCCATATATTTTCCGACCATTTCCCGCACCTGGGTTTTGCCTGCTTCCGAATAAACGGCTTCACCGGCCCTCTGGACGATATAAGGGGCGCCGTTGTATTTGGTACCGTGCCTTCTGGCCCAGAGCGGATGGAGGGCCTGGCCCTTCCTGTCCTTCAGTTCCTTCGGGATCACCACGTAGCCCAGACGGAGTCCTGTAAAGCCCGCGTTCTTGGAGAAGGACCGCATCTCAATGGCGCATGTCCTGGCGCCTTCGCACTCATAGATTGAATGCGGGACGTTGTCCTCCGTGATATAGGCTTCATACGCGGCGTCATAAAGGATGACCGCGCCGATCCGGTTGGCGTAATCCACCCACTCCTGCATCTGGTCCCGGGTGATGGTCGCGCCGGTCGGATTGTTGGGGAAGCACAGGTAGATCAGGTCCGGCTGTTCAGAAGGGATCTCCGGCGCGAAATGGTTGTCCGCGGTACAGGGCATGTAGATCACATTGGACCAGATGCCTGTAGCCGGATCGTATGTCCCGGTCCGGCCCGCCATGACATTGGAATCCACATAGACCGGATAGACCGGGTCGCAGACCGCAATCCTGCTGTCATGATCAAAAATCTCCTGGATATTGGCGGAATCGCCTTTGGCGCCGTCGGAAACGAAGATCTCGTCAGCGCTGACCTGGCAGCCCCTGGCCGCGAAATCATTTTCCGCGATGGCTTCCCGCAGGAAGCTGTAGCCCAGATCCGGGGCATAGCCGCGGAAGGTCTCAGCCCTGCTCATCTCATCAACGGCCCTGTGCAGGGCATCGATCACGGCCGGCGGCAGCGGCTGGGTAACATCTCCGATGCCCAGGCGGATGATCGCCGCTTCGGGATGGGCGTCGGTATAAGCCTTTGTCTTTTTTGCCACGGTCGAAAACAGATAGCTGCCGGGCAGTTTCAAGTAATCCTGATTTGCAAGAAACATTTGGTCCTCCTCTTTACAAAATGCTCTTTGGATGGTCTTGTCCGGAGCAGGCATGCTCCGGCTCTTCCGTTCCCTTTTCCCTTCCTGTCCCTGAAAGGATTCTCCCTGTATTTTTTCTGTATATTAAGGTGTATTTAAGACTGTCTACCAACAGAATTTCCGCGTCTGAAAAGCATGCTTTCTGCAGAACCTGAAAAAGCATACCCTCTGCAGGATCTGAAGTTCCCCAAAATCAGATCTCAATCTCTCCGGAAAATACAACGGTGGCAGGACCGGTCATCCAGACCAGATCATTTTCCCTGTCCCACTCGATCCGCAGCTCGCCTCCAAGCACTTCCACTGTAATGGCGTTGTCTGTCAGGCCATTCAGGACACAGGCAACCGCAGTTGCGCAGCAGCCGGTCCCGCAGGCCAGGGTCTCTCCGGTCCCCCGTTCCCAGACACGCATACGGACACGGCCGCGGTCAATGACCTGTACGAATTCCGTGTTGGTCCGGTTGGGGAAGCAGGGGTGGTTCTCAAAATACGGCCCCACCTGTTCCAGCGGGAAATCCTCTGTACTGTCCACGAAAACGACCGCATGCGGGTTGCCCATGGAGACACAGGTCATCCGGTATTCTTTCCCCTGTACTTCAATCGGGACATTGATCACCGGCGAATGATCCGCCCGTACCGGAATCTGGTCCGCTTCCAGAATGGGCTGTCCCATATTGACACGGACCGCGCTGATCTGTCCGTCCTGCTCATACAGGGTCATATACTTGACCTTGCCCGCGCTGACGATAGAAAATTCCTTCTGATCGGTCAGACCGAAATCATAGACATATCTGGCTACGCAGCGGATCCCGTTGCCGCACATCTCGCTTCTGGTTCCGTCCGCGTTCCACATTTCCATTTCAAAATCCGCTTCTTTGGCCGGGTTGATAAAGATCACCCCGTCGCCGCCGATGCCGAAATGGCGGTCGCTGAGCCTTCTGACCAGGGCCGGCTTCTCCTCTGCCGGTACGGACTGGGTGAACCCGTTGATATAGACATAATCGTTGCCGCAGCCTTCCATTTTGGTAAACGCAAGCTTCATCTTTTTTCCTCTTTATTCCTCATCATTTCTTTCCGGATCCGGGGCCGGTCCTTTGCGGATGACCGCCATGATCCGTTCCGAGTCCTTAGTGACTTCCTGCCGGCTGTCGGAATCCATCTGGAATACCCATTCAAAGCCTGCTTCCTCCGCCGCCTTCCTGATCTCTTTCAGGGTATAGCCCCGCTGGTAGTGGACCTCCTCAAACTTGCGGAACAGATTCTCACCGGCGGAAGGGTCCCTGATGAACAGGGTCAGGTCGTATTCATTGATATTATTTTTCTTATGGAACCAGTTGTCCCAGATAAAGGAACAGTCCTCCCTGTCTTCCGCGATGGTAGCGTCACCAATCACATCCCGGTAAAGATGCAGGGTCTTGAAGTCAAAAATAAAAATGCCTTCGTCCTTCAGGTAACTGCAGACGCCCCGGAACATACGGCCCAGGTCCTCCGGCGAAAGCAGATAATTGATGCTGTCGCCGACACTGACAAAGGTACTGACCGGCTCCGCCAGTTCCAGTTCCCGGATATCCTGACAGATATAGACGGTGTCGTGGCCCTGGTCCAGCTTTCTGCCCATGGCGATATTGAGCATATCCGGCGACAGGTCGATTCCCAGCATATGGAAGCCTGCCTCTGCCAGCAGCTCAGTCAGCTTGCCGGTGCCGCAGCCCAGGTCCACGACCGTATCTCCCTCGCCGCGGCGGGCCGTCCCGAACCTGGTCATCAGCAAAAGGACATCGTCCGCCCAGTCTTCATAGGAAGTCTGGTCCATAAAGGTATCATAAACTTCCGCGAAATTAGTATAGCTTTCCATAGCTGTTCCTCCCTGATCCTGTCTTCATGAAGCCGTTCCAATGATATTGTGTCTGATAATACTGTGTTAATAGACCAGATGGGCCAGCAGCCCGTAGGATACGATGGACATAATGACTGTGGCCAGGAATACGCCCAGGACATCGGCCAGCATGGCCCGCTTGAAATCCATTTTCAGGAAAGAAGCAATCAGGCTGCCTGTCCAGCCGCCGGTTCCCGGCAGAGGGATGCCGACGAACAGAAGCAGGCCCAGGAATTCGCCATTGGCCAGGGCGCCGGATTTGTTCATGGCACGCTGTTCCATCTTTTCCACAAAACCTCTGGTGGCACTGAACTTCTTCAGGAACTCAAAGATTTTCTGTATAAAAAGAAGGATAAAAGGCAGCGGCAGAATATTGCCGATCACGGCGAGCGGAATCGCTTCCACGATGTCGACTTTGAGCAGAGACGCGACCAGCAGGCCGCCCCTGCATTCCAGGATGGGCATCATCGATACGATGAACACGACTGCTTTTGCCGATATATACTGTCCCAGTGTATTCGCGAACCATATTGCAATACTTTCCATATATTATTATCTCTCCTGTTATTGTAATTATGAACCGGGTAGTCAGACTTAGTGGTTCATTTCTATTGTGAACCGGGTAGTCAGACTTAGTGGTTCATTTCCGGTCCACTCCCATGATCTCCCGGAGGGCGGCCAGGACCGCGTCCATCTGGTAATCCGTGCCGATGGTGATCCGCAGATAATCACAGATCCTGGGCTTGCTGAAATAGCGGACAAAGATCCTGCGTTCCCGCAGGGCCATAAAGAGGTCTTTGGCCGGATAGTCCGGATGTCCGGCAAAGACAAAATTGGTATGGGAATCCGGGAAAACGAAGCCCAGCTCCCGCAGGCCCTTCTTGAAACGCTCGCGGGTGGCAATAATCTTATCCGTGGTCGCGTGGAAATAACCGGCGTCTTTGACAGACTCTGTTCCCATCACGATAGAAGGCAGGTTCATGGTATAGGAGTTGAAGGAGAATTTCACATCCTTCAGATAGGAGATCATTTTTTTGTTACCGATGGCAAAACCGATCCGCTCCCCGGCCATGGCCCTGGACTTGGAGAAGGTCTGGACTACCAGCAGGTTGTCATACTTTTTAAGCAGGGGCAGGGCTGTCTGTCCGCCGAAGTCCACATAGGCTTCATCGATAATGACAACGCTGTCGGGATTGCCGGCCACGATCCGCTCAATCTGATCCGGCGCCATCTCCAGGCCGGTCGGGGCGTTGGGATTGGCGATGATCACGCCGCCGTTCTCCTTACCGGTCACTGCCGGCAGATAATCTTCCGCCCGGATGGAGAAATCTTCCCGAAGGGCAGGATTCTCATAAGAAATACCGTACAGGTCTGCCCAGACTTCATAGAAAGAATAGGTAATGTCAGGGAACAGAATAGGGGTACCGTTCGTAAAGAAGGTCAGGAAACACAGGGCCAGGACATCGTCCGAGCCGACGCCGACAAAAATCTGATCGGGATCCACCTGATAATATTCCGCCAGGGCATTGACCAGCATAGTCGCGTCCATATCGGGATACAGGCGCAGGTCACTGTAGCCGTCCCTTAAGACCTGGGCCGCGGTCATAACGCCGGGCGCGGGCGGATAAGGGCATTCATTGGTATTGAGCTTGATCACGCCCTTGTCTTTGGGCTGCTCGCCGGCCACGTAAGGTTCCACTTTTCTGACTTTATCTTCCCAGGACATCTGCGTCTCCTTTTTTACTTATGAGTCTTTTTCCTGCCATACCCCAGGCCCGTAAAAGGGCCGGAGCCGCCTTGTATGGACAGGATTCCGCTTTACTATAATACATATTCATGGATTATGCATACCATGATTACGAACATACATTGTATCGCATTCAGAAAAATCGGACAATCCTTTATTTTATGAACCGGGCGTCAGACTTGCCGGTTCATTTTCCAAGATGGACCGGGCGTCAGACTTACCGGTTCAAAAATCGGACATTCCTTTATTTTTCCGTTATTTTTCGAATGATTGGACTTGATTATCTGCTGTTTTACGCTAAAATGAATATTGTGCATTTAAAGGGTTAAAGTGCCCTGCATTTTTATTCATTCAGGCAGTTGTAAATGCATAAAAAAACCAGACGGTTTCTGGTATAGAAAAGGAGAAATACTATGAAAAAGAAATTACTGGCCGGTATTATGGCAGGTATCATGGCTCTGTCTCTCGCAGCATGCGGCAGCGGCAGCAGCAGTGCTCCTGCAGCTGAGGAGAAGCAGGATGCAGCAGGCGCAGCTACAGAAGCAGCCGCAGCTGATGACGCAGCTGCTGATGCGGCACCCGCTGAAATCACGACGATCGCGGACGGTGTCCTGACGGTAGGTACCAGCCCCGACTTCGCGCCTTATGAATTTTATTATATCGATGAGAGCGGAAATCCCCAGCTGGCAGGTTTTGATATTGCCCTGGCACAGAGAATCGCTGATAACCTGGGCCTGGAGCTCAAGGTCGTTCCCATGGACTTTGACGGTATCCTGATGGAGCTGCAGAACGGCAACATCGACCTGGGCATCTCCGGCTTCTCTCCTTCCCCCGAGCGGGCGGAGACCTTTGATTTCTCCGACCTGTATTACATGGGCGGACAGAGCTTTGTCATCCGCGTCGCTGACAAGGATAAATATACTGACTATGCTGCCTTTGACGGACTGCCCGTCGGCGCCCAGACCGGTTCCATCCAGATGGGCCTTGCGGAAGCGAACACGCCCAACGCCAACATCATCGGCCTGCCCAAGGTCACAGACCTGATCAACGAGCTGCTGTCCGGCAAGCTGGAAGGAGCTTTCATTGAGACCGCTGTCGCTGAGCAGTACATCAAGAACTATCCTGATCTGATGATCGCATGGGAAGTTCCTTATGACACAGAAGGTTCCGCCATCGCGCTCAAGAAAGGTAACGACGGTCTGCGTGAAGCAGTCAACGGCGTCATCAAGGAGGTCCTTGCGGACGGTTCCATGGATGAATACATCGCTACCGCTCAGGATCAGGCTTCCGACGAAGGCAGTGTCTACGAAGGTATGCTGGATGAGAACGGGGAAGTTCAGGAGAGCGCTGACGAAGCAGCTACCGAAGCAGCCGCGGAATAATCCATCATCCTCCGGTTACGGATCAACATATTGAAGTCAGGGTCCTCTCTGCCGGGTCAGAGAGGACCTTTTTTTAGAAAGGCGGATTTTAAACATGTCCATCAGCTTTTCCAACCTGGAGAAAGTACTTACTTATTTACCGATGCTGCTGCAGGGTCTGGAGGTCACCGTACTGCTGTCCCTGATGACAGTCCTGTTCGGTTTTGTGATCGCGTTTACTCTGGCCCTGATGCTGCTGTCCGACGTACGGCCTTTCCGCAGACTGGCCAAAGTCAGGAACGGCAGCCCCGCGCGGCTTAAACGGCTGGAATTCATTTCCCGCTTTAACCCGCTCAGGCTGATCGCCGGCATTTATGTCCAGTTCGTACGCTGTACCCCTATGCTGGTCCAGATCTTCCTGATTTATTACATCGTATTCGGCTTTATTCAACTGCCCAAATTCACCTTCTTTGGTTTTATCCAGTTCGAGCGTTTCTTCCCCGGCATCGTGGCCCTGTCCCTGAACTCCGGCGGCTATATGTCCGACGTCATCCGCGGCGGTATCGAAGGTGTTGATCAGGGACAGACAGAAGCGGCCCGCAGCCTTGGCATGAGCAAGGGACAGACCATGTTCCATATCATCATTCCCCAGGCCGTCAAGAACATCCTGCCCGCGGTCGCCAATGAGTTCGTTACGATCATCAAGGAAAGTTCTGTATGCTATACCATCGGCGTACAGGACATCATGTTCAATGTCAAGTCCATCCAGTCCGCGTCCTTTATTATCGCGGAGCCTCTGCTCATGGCCACTTTCCTCTACTTCTGCCTGTGCTTCCCGACTTCCAAAATCATTCAGTACTTCGAAAGGAGGATGAGAGCAAGTGACCAGCGATAATGTCCTGATTAAAGTCAGAGGATTAAAGAAACATTACAACGGCGGTACCATCCGCGCTCTGGACGGTATAGATATTGATATCAACAAGGGAGATGTCATGGTCGTGATCGGGCCTTCCGGCTCCGGTAAATCCACTTTCCTGCGCAGTCTGAACCTGCTGGAGGAGCCGACGGACGGTTCCATCGACGTAGAAGGCCAGATCATTACCGAGGGCAAGATCGACCTGGACAAATTCCGTCAGAAGATGGGCATGGTCTTCCAGCATTTCAATCTGTTCCCTCACAAGACCATTCTGGAGAACCTGACCATTGCTCCCATCATTGTCAAGAAAGAAGACAAGGCAGCAGCGGAAAAACGGGCCATGGAACTTCTGGCCCGCGTCGGTCTGGAAGACAGGGCATCCGCCTATCCCGTACAGCTTTCCGGCGGCCAGAAACAGCGTGTCGCCATTGTCCGAGCCCTGTGCATGAATCCCGACGTCATGCTCTTTGACGAACCCACCTCCGCCCTGGACCCCGAAATGGTCGGTGAAGTCCTGGAGGTCATGAAGGATCTGGCCAAAGCCGGTATGACCATGGTCTGCGTTACCCACGAGATGGGCTTTGCCCGTGAAGTGGGCAACCGTGTTGTTTTCATGGAAGATGGAAAGATCGTTGAACAGGGCAGTCCTGACAAGATCTTTAACCATCCCGAGAGCGACAGACTCAAGGATTTCCTGGCCAAGGTCCTGTAACAGTCCTTTTGGCAGTCCTGCAAAAGTCCTTTAACAGTTCTTTGAAATCTGAAAACCGCCCGTACGCCGGGCGGTTTTGTTTTCTTCTGCAGACAGCATATAATATACACATAAATGCTGTATATATTTTTGATCCCGCCTTCCGGCGGCAGTATCCTGACAAGAAATGAGGTATCTATGACACAGGCATATAAACAGGCAGCCCGCGATTACATTGAGGAACATGCCGGCATTTTTACGGAAATCAGCGACCAGATCTGGGCTAATCCCGAACTGAGCCTGAAGGAATTTACCGCAGCAGCCCTTTATAAAAAAGTACTGGCTGAAAACGGCTTTACTGTAAAAGAAGACCTGTCCGGCATCCGGACCGCTTTCTCCGGTTCCTGGGGCCAGGGACATCCCGTCATCGGCATTCTGGGCGAATTCGATGCCCTGTCCGGTCTGAGTCAGGAAAAATGCAGTACGTTCCAGCAGCCTTTACAGGAAGGAGCTCCCGGTCACGGCTGCGGCCACAACATGCTGGGCGCAGGATCCCTGGCCGCAGCCTTTGCCATCAAAGATTATCTGGAAAAATCCGGCCGGGAAGGGACCGTCCTCTTTTTTGGCTGTCCCGGTGAAGAAGGCGGTGCAGGCAAAGCCTTCATGGCCAGAGACGGCCTGTGGCGGGATCTGGACGCGGCTCTGACCTGGCATCCCTCGGATGTCAATGAGATTGTAACGGGGACCAATAATTCCAGCATCCAGGTCCTTTATAAGTTCAAGGGCGTTGCCGCCCATGCGGCAGGCGATCCCTGGGACGGCCGTAGCGCCCTGGACGCGGTGGAGCTGATGAATACCGGCGTCCAGTATCTGCGGGAGCATATGACCAGTGACTGCAGAGTCCATTACGCCATCACCGACGCCGGCGGAATTTCCCCCAATGTAGTTCAGGACCACGCCTCCGTTCTCTACATGGTCAGGGCCAACAAGGTCCGGGATTCCGTCAAACTGCTGTCAAGAGTAGACAAAATCGCGGAAGGCGCTGCTCTGATGACAGAGACCACCTTTGAAAGAATCTTTATTGACGGCACTGCGGAACTGGTCCCCAGCTTTACCCTGGAAGACCTGCTGTATGAGAACTTCCTGGAAGCCGGCCTGCCTCCTTTTACAGAAGAAGAGAAAGCCTTCGCCGACCGGCTGCGCGCGACCTGCCCGGCACATATGACGCCCGGTAACTGCAGCACTTATTCCGAAGAGATTGCTGCCTTCGCGGCCGAAAAGAGCAATTATGGGAGAAAGGGTCTGAATGATTTCCTGCTTCCCGTATTCCATACCAACGCCTTCTTCCCCGGCAGTACCGATGTGGGCGATGTCAGCTGGCAGACGCCTGCCGCCCAGGTCCATGTGACCGCCTTTGTCAACGGGGCGCCCGGCCACAGCTGGCAGAACGTATCCACCGGCGGCAGTTCCATCGGCCATAAGGCCCTGCTCCACGCCGGCAAGATCCTGGCCATGACCGCCATTGACCTCTATGAGGATCCTTCTCACCTGAAAAAGGCCAGAGAAGAATTTGAACGGCGGACCAGGACCGGCTATGTATGTCCCATTGAGCCGGAGGCCTTCCCGATTGCCCTGTAAACAGAACATAACATGAATACAAGCCTGCGGACCGTGATATCACGGATCCCAGGCTTGTTTTCTTTCAGAGTCCTTATGTACTGACTGGAATACAGAGCGTTCTCCCGAATGGATTACCCCCATATGGTGCAGATACATTCTATCTTAATCTTTTTGTTTCTTTTCGCATCCAGTTCACTATTTTTCCGCATACGGAATTTCTTTCGGAATTCCGATCCTGCCATCCGCGTTCTCAGCCGCGTAGACCGCGCAGTTTCCGATGTATTTGGACCAGTAGGCTCCATTTGAACCCGGCGTCAAATGCTCATGTACGGTAAGGAAGCAAGCAACCGAAAACAAGAGATAGACCGCCAGCACTACACTATTCCGAACCAAAGACCAAAAGATAAGCATTGT
>CADAOZ010000013.1 GCA_902789735.1 uncultured Lachnospiraceae bacterium | reverse complement strand
TCTCTTAGAGTTGCACTTACTCGATACTTTTTCTTATGTCGGCTTGCGGCTTTCATAAGTGTTCATATTGCAGAACAATAAGTTGATTTTCTTTCCTGAAGCCGTACACTCTTTGGCTGATGCATATGCCGGATTCGAACCGGCAATCTCTCGTATGAGGAACAAGTGCTCAACCAATTGAGCTAACATGCATATGGACTGCGAGGTGTACATTTACCATCCCTGTCTTTTGGACAGGGCCCAGAATTCGCAGCCCTGGTCGTCTTGCGGACTTCCTTCTGTCCTTCCGTCCCTTCCTTTCGGTTTGAGGAACCTCCGGCAGATAAATACAGCACTTGTTTCTGCGTAACTCGCACTGTAGATCCATAAAAACTTCTCCCCTGTTTCCAGGTAAGGAACCCGGCTGTTCAGGCCGATTCCGATCCTGCCATACCCTCAGCAGTTGCCCTTGGGCAGAAAGGCAAGATCTTGTTTTATGGGTTTTCCGGCGGGCTCACCTTGCGGTAAGTCGGGATATACATCCCTTTATCCCCATCACTGGGTTTATCTCAAAGGGCCGAAACCACCCTCTTGAAAAGGACCTGCGGTCCTTTTTCTACAGTCAATATAGCATCCGCGGAATCGGGTGTCATTCTACTTGTAGTATAAAGCTTCAGTTCCTATATATTCAGCAATATCATGGCCGCAAGGACCATCAGGATTCCCAGCCACTGTCTTTTCGTATACTTCTGATGAAAGATCAGGGCGTCTACAGCCATAACGATCAGGATGGATCCTGTACTGTTGATCGGATATACAATGATGGCAGGCAGCGCTACCAGGGCCAGCAGCAGTAAGAAGGAAGAATAATAATTTGGAATTCCTACAGCAATGCCGGCCGCCATCTCACTCCACAGCAGCGTTTTTCCGGTCCTTTTCCACTCCAGTACAAACAGGCATGCAGTCAGTACTGCCGCCGTGCAGAATATATAGAAAAAGAAGAGTTCATCCTGGCTGCGTGACCCCACCTGTTCGAAGATTTTGGACATGGTACTGCCGCCGCCGCCCGCAAGCATGGTCAGGAGCAAAGCTCCGGTATGTACTTTACCGGTCCGGGCTGTATCTTCAGATTTTTCATCGCCCGGTCCATTGATCATCACAAGAGCCATCAGGACCAGAATTACACCCGCGATCTGTACAGAGCTGGGTATTTCGCCGAAAACAAAGATGCTGACTGCCAGAGAAATGACCAGTCCCATCCTGGAAAATACGGTTGTCAGCGTCGCGCCGTTTAATCGTGTGCTGGTCTGCATGGTGACCAGGCCGGCTACAAACAAAGCGCCGCCGAGGATCCCGCACAGAATTGTCACAGGAGACCCATCCAAAACCAGGGAACGGTCCGGAAGACTGATCCATGAGATCAGGATACAGAACAGATAATTGCCCAGAATGATCCCATAACGGTTTCCTTTGGAATTTTGAAAAATCCTGAGCACAATAGCCATCACGGCACTGCTGCAGGTCGCGAGTATCAAATAAGTCATTTTAGTCCGTCCATTTTCGTTAACCGGAGCAGGTGCATGGATCAGGAATCATTCCGCGATATCCATTCGCTCCAGGGAACTGTGTAGTTACCATCCATCTCCTGAATGTAGTCATAGATCTGACGGATCCGTTTCGCTCTGAGAGCATATACATCCGCTATATCGCTGCTTTCATCGACATATGGGAAATAGCTGCTGCCTGTCATGGCATGCCGGAGCATGATATCCTCAAACGCCACATCGGGATTTTTCATCATGTCATAGATCGCCATGAAGATACCGGTACGGCTTTTTCCCGCCTGACAGTGGAAATGCAGCCAGACACGGTCGGTATCAACACTTTGGACAAAGTCAATGAACATATCTATGGCTTCTTCATACGGCCAGCTGTGATCCTGACAGGGAAGACGCAGATACTGGATACCTTCGCTCTCCACCAGTTCCTTTTCCGTCATCCATCTGTCTACGGCAATTTCCGCGCTCTCGTCCGGAGCGTTATCATAAACGGAATACGCGGTGATTGTTTTTCCGACCAGAGAACTGAAACGTTCGTACTCATCCTTCTCGGCTTCTTCCAGAGACATTCCCATGTTCGCCCAGTTATGATCTCCATACCAGGAAATAGAGATGCCATTGAGCAGGGCATGATCCTCTATGCGGCAATCGATTACGTAAATGTCCTTCCCTTTGGCAAATACGCGCAGCTGTTCCGCCAGCGCACGGAACTGATTCTCGGAAAACTGGGCGCTGCCAGAAATATTCAATGTATCCATGCCCTTTTTGTCCGGAACAGTATCGGGATTTAATTCATACTTTACATAGTCCTCTTTGGACAGCGGCTTTAATGTGGAGGCGCCCTTTGTCAGAAAGCGGACACTGCGGAGCGGCTCTGACCATGTGACAGGGCTTCCGACATCAAAGCGGTAGAAGGGTTCA
The DNA here is from genome assembly GCA_902789735.1 of uncultured Lachnospiraceae bacterium. Taxonomy (GTDB): domain Bacteria; phylum Bacillota; class Clostridia; order Lachnospirales; family Lachnospiraceae; genus CAG-791. Next base: position 76,821 of record CADAOZ010000013.1, on the reverse strand, counting down.
AAGTCAGTCTTTTTTTCAGTGCCGGCACAGCCGGAGATAATGAATGCCGATATAAGAATAGCGACAGCTTTCATAAGTTTTTTCATATCATTCCTCTTTCTGCTTCAGATACAAAATAAGTCCGATCTCATTTTCGTCTTCGACACCGGCTGCCGGCGCAATCATTCATGTTTTCTCCGTCCTGACAGCTTCCATAATACTTTTACGCTCAGGTTCACAATAACGAATGAATATTTGCTTGTCAATCACTAATACTCCCGGAAGAAAAAGCAAAAAAACATAACATAAAGCCCGGGAAATGTTCGGTTTGGTTGGTAGACAGACACTTGCCCTGTCACTATATTTATGTTAAAAATAGTTGCAAAGGTTGGATTAATATGAGAAAAAAGTATCTGGATAATATCCGTTGGATAACAGTCATACTGGTGGTCATCTATCATGTATTATACATGTATAACGCGGAAGGGATCCCCGGCACTCTGGGCCGGATTACAGACCTGCCTGTCCAGTACTATGATATGTACCAGTATTTTGTATATCCCTGGTTCATGTTTGTACTCTTTATCGTATCCGGCATCAGCGCCCGGTCTTATCTCACCCGGCACAGCGAGCGTGAGTTCCTCAGGACAAGGACCGCGAAGCTCCTGGTACCTTCAACGATCGGCCTGTTCGCGTTCCATTTTATACAGGGGATGATCAGCGCGGAAATCGCGGGTGGATTTGAATCGCTGATGCAGGTGCCCGCGGTCATCCGTTATCTGATCATAGTTGTGAGCGGGACGGGCGTTCTCTGGTTCATACAGGTACTCTGGGTGTATTCAGTCCTGCTGGTCCCGGTCCGTAAAATAGAAAAGGACCGCCTCTGGAAGGCCGGTTCCCGTACCGGCATACTGCTGCTTACAGCAATGGCGGTTCCGGTCTGGGCAGCCGCGCAGATCCTGAATACGCCGGTCATCGCGGTCTACCGCTTCGGTTTCTATGCCGCGGCCTTCTTCCTTGGTTATTTCGTATTTTCCCATGAGGAAGTGATGGACCGGCTCCGGAAGCATTTCGGCTGGCTGCTCATGGCCGCGCTGGTCCTGGGAATCAGCTTTTGCCTGATCAACTTCGGAAAGAATTACGCGGACGCTCCGGTGAACCGGACCTTCCTGTTCACAGCCTATGCCTGGTTCGCTTCTCTGGCGATTCTCGGAGGCGCGGCAGGGTATCTGGATTTTGAGACCCCGTTTACCCGGTGGATGGCCGGCCACAGCTTCGGGCTGTATGTATTTCATTATCTGGGTATTTCGACCGTGGCCCTTCTGATCGGAAGATCCGGGATATTTCCCCCGGCGCTTGTTTACGCCTGCAGTCTTGCCGCCGGATTCGCGGCAGGATATATCCTGTACGAGGTGATCTCCAGGATCCCTGTCTATAGATGGGCTGTGCTCGGAATAAAGAAAACAAGGTCCGCCCGATGACAGATCACACCGCGGACCGGAACGGAAAGGAGAAAAAGGATGTTTCGGGACAATCTGATACAGATGCGGAAAATACATCAGTTGACACAGGAAGACGTAGCCGAGAAGGTCGGCGTGTCCAGACAGGCTGTGGCAAAGTGGGAATCCGGTGACACGGTACCGGATCTGGATAAATGCAAGATTCTGGCGGACCTGTTCGGGGTATCACTCGACGATCTGGCAAATTACGAGTCCAAAGACAATCTGGGCCTTGGCGTTCCGCCCAAAGGAAAGCACCTGTTCGGGATGGTGACCGTTGGGGACAAAGGACAGATCGTGATACCGGCCAAGGCAAGAAAGATATTCAATATTTCCGCGGGGGACCAGCTTGTCGTATTGGGCGACGAGACCCAGGGGATGGCCATCATGAAAGCGCAGGATTTTCTGACGCTGGCCAACATGGTCATGAAAATACAGGACGGGACGTAAAGGATCGGTCATCACAGCGGCGGACCGGTTGACTTTACTGTTTATACAAAAAAACGGCCAGATGAGGGAACTCACCTGGCCTGGGGCTGCCGCTGAATACAATGATCTTTATTTCAGATATTCCTCAAAGAAATGCTGGAGTTTATCAAAGGGAATGATGTCCTTCCGGTCATACAGGTCCGTATGGACCGCGCCGGGAATGATCATCAGTTCTTTATTGTCACCTTTCAGAAGCTTGAAGGTATCACGGCTCAGATAGCAGGAATGGGCCTTGTCGCCATGAATCATCAGCACGGCGCTGTCAATCTCATCCGCGTAGGTGAACAGGCGCATATTCATGAGGGAGGTCTGTGTATTGACAGTCCAGCCATCATTGGAATTGAGAGAACGGGCATGATAACCGCGTTCCGTCTTGTAATAGTCATAGTAATCTTTTACGAAGAAAGGCGCGTCCTCCGGAAGCGGATCGACCACGCCGCCCGCTCTCTGATAGCTGCCGTTTCTATAGTCTTCCGTCCTCTGGGCGTTGACTGCTTCACGTGCCGCCTTTCGCGCTTCTTTACTGTCGGCGCCATCAAAGTAGCCATTGCCGGCAACGCGGGACATATCGTACATAGTAGAAGTTACGGTGGCTTTGATCCGTGTATCTACGCAGGCTGTCTGCAGGGCCATGCCGCCCCAGCCGCAGATACCGATGATGCCGATCCGGTCGGGATCGACCAGGTCACAGCAGGACAGGAAGTCGACAGCCGCCTGGAAATCCTCTACATCGATGTCAGGTGAGTGCATGGCGCGGGGGAATCCGCCTGACTCACCGGTAAAGGAAGGGTCAAAGGCGACGGTCAGGAAACCGCGTTCTGCCATTTCCTGGGCGTACAGGCCGGAGGACTGCTCCTTGCAGGCGCCGAAAGGACCCGAAACCGCTATGGCGGACAGCTTTCCGGCCGCGTTTTTCGGAACGTACATATCCGCCGCAAGGGTGATGCCGAAGTGATTTACGAATGTAACTTTACTGTGTTCTACTTTGTCGCTTTTGGGGAAGGTCTTATCCCACTCCTGTACCAGGTTGAGCTGTTCTGTTTTCATCATCATTCTTACCGCCTTTCTTTGTCTGTAATGATCTCTTTTTCTGTCTTCCGTATCAGATAGTCCAGGCAATCTACTCTTCGCTGGCTCTGATGGAGAGCCTCCATCAGGTCACATCGGATCACCTTCATTTCATGGAGCGCGTCGGAAAGCCTGCCAGCCTGCACCAGCTGGTCCACCCACGCGGCGGACTGGTCACTGCACCCGGCATCCAGCAGATTGCTTTTTACTGCGTTTTCGTTTTCCATATACGGCTCCTCATTTCTGACTTTCATTTGCTGCTTTCTGATTTTATTATGACGGCTTGATGACACTTGTGCTAATGGTTATAATGAATATCGTGATATTCTTTTTTGGAATGTCAATAGAAGGAAGATAAGGGATAAAGAAATGGAAATACGGACACTCAGGTATTATCTTGCGGTAGCAAGGGAAGAAAATATGACAAGGGCGGCAGAGACGCTCCATGTGACACAGCCCACCCTTTCAAAGGCCCTGAAATCCCTGGAGGAAGAACTGGGGAAAAAACTGTTCATCCGGCAGAGTTTTAATATCAAACTGACCGATGAGGGCATGCTTCTGCGGAACCGTGCGGAGGACCTGGTCAGCATGGCGGACAGGATCGAGCGGGAGTTTATTTCTCTTGACGATATCACCGGCGGGGATCTGTATTTTGGTCTGGCGGAATCCTACCAGATCCGCTACCTGGCCAGAGAGATCCATACATTCAAAAAGACGTATCCCCACCTGCGCTATCATATCACCAGCGGTGACACGGAACAGGTCATCGAGAAACTGGATAAAGGATTACTGGACTTTATTGTGCTGGCGGAGCCGCCGGCCGCCGGTAAATATGAATCCCTCCTGTTCCCGGAATCGGAGGAATGGGGCCTGGTCATGCCGGAGGATGACTCCCTCGCGTCGAAACAGGCAATTCAGGCGGAAGATCTGATCGGATTGCCATTGTTCTGCTCAGAGCAGAGCTGGAAGAATGATATTCCCCGCTGGGCCGGTGCCCGGATGGACGACCTGCATCTGGAAGGGTCCTTCCGCCTTGCCTATAACGCGTCCATTTTTACCAGAGAGCATCTGGGATACTACCTGACATTCAATAAGCTGGTCGATACCTCTCCCGGAAGCGGGCTGACATTCCGTCCGCTCACGCCGCGGCTGGAAACGAAACTGTATCTCGTATGGAAAAAGTACCAGACATTTTCGCCGATCGCGGAACGGCTTCTGACACAGCTGAAAACAACATTTATCTGACCGGAATCAGGAACTGATCCCGGAAAAAACAAAGCCCCGGACCACCAAAGTCCGGGGCTCTTAACATATCAGATTTTTGTCCCAGTCCGGATCAGCCTCGGAGAACATCTTCTCCAGAAGCTCCTTGTAGGGATGCTCGCTGAATCCCTCGAAACCTTTCTGGGATTTCAGATATGTATACAGGGGCAGTTCATTTTCGCCGTTCACTTCCGCCTGATTCTATGATTTCTGATCCGACGCAGGAGGCGCTGCATACTCTTTTGGACTTATTCTGCTTTCTGCAGGGTGGAGGAATCCAGACGGATCTTATACTCGATCTCGTGAGGCTGGCTCATGGCGGTGGTGTCCGCCAGAACCGTCACGGGTGCGTCAAAAACGGACCAGGGAATCTCAAATACGGAATTCCCTTCCGTATTGACCGGCAGGTACTTTTCTCCGTCGACGATCATATAGTCATAGTTGGGGCTGGACCAGGCGGCTGTCAATGTACAGTTTCCATTGGATATTGTCAGAGCGGCCGGGGAATCAATGGATGCCCTGCCGGAGCCGCCCTGCAGGGAAGCTTCCACTGTATAGCTGCCGTCCGTAAGGTCCAGGTCCTCCAGCGTCGTCAGGTAACCGTCCGCGAAAGCGTCCGCCGGAAGTGAATCCGCCCGGAACAGGATGGTCCTGTCATACCATTTTTCTTTCTTTTTGCTGAAGGCGGCGCAGGCAATGCCCTGGTCCAGGGCTTCCACAGGGACGGTAAATGTATGCGTTCCCTCTTCTGTTTCCTCATATGGAATGAAGTCTTCTTCTGAAGCCGCGGCAGCTTCCTCTCCTGTCCCCATGTACAGATACAGATATCCGGTGCCGCCCATGGTCATGACCGCGGACATGCTGCCGTCCTGCACGGTCAGCTGCGCGCTCTCAATTCTGAACATGGAAGAGCTGGAAGAAACGGAGACCGGATAAACACCGTCTTTGATCTGATTGCCGGTCACAGGCACCATTCCATCCTCAACGACTTCCTCGATTTCTATCATTTCAGATTTGTCAGCTACTTTGGATGCGGGATCTGAATCTTTGGCTGTAGCGGCGGTATTGGAAGATGTATCTGTTTTTGTCTGTTCAGAAACGGCTTCTGCTGCGGCAGCTTCCTCTACCGCTTTATCTGCGGACTCTTCTGCCTCATTCGGGGCAGTCTGTCCGGTCTGTGTCTCTGTCTGGCCGCAGCCGCTGATCATGGCTGCCGTTATAACGGCTGTGACAAGTATAGCGGCAATTCTGTTTTTCATGTTCCTGTTTCTCCTGTCAAAGTTTACTGTTCAAGGATGCTCTTTACATGTTCGACATAGAGCTGACGGATGGCCTCATTTTCTCCCAGACCGCGCAGCTGGCACTCGACCGTATAGCCTTCCTTTTCAAAAACAGACTTCCAGGAATCCTCTTCGTCGCCTGCCATGTCATTATTGGCATGGTCCCCTGCAACGACCATCAGGGGCTCCAGAAGGACCCTTTCATAACTGCCTGCCTTCACAGCGGCGAGAACATCGTCCAGGCTGGGAGTGGCTTCTACTGTGCCGATATAATAATTGTCATAACCGTCCGCAGTCAGATGGTCCTGCAGATTCTGATAGACCTCGTTGGAATCCGCACTGGTCCCGTGGCCCATGAATACAATGGCTGTCTTCCCGTCATCATATTCGGCTGTCCACTCTGTAATGGCCTGTTCCACAGCTTTATAGTCTTCCTCACTGGTGATCAGGGGGATACCGACTGTCAGCTTTTCGAAAGCGTCCGCGTACTGAGCCGCCTGTTCCATCAGATCATTATATTCATGACCATCCATCATGTGGGTCGGCTGAATGACCAGCTCTTTTACCTGATTATCAACTGCTCTCTGCAGGGCGGCGTCTACGTTATCGATCTGTACGCCATCCCGCTGTGCCACATGTTTAATGATGATGTCGGAAGTAAAAGCCCTGCGGACAGAGTAGTCCGGGAAAGCGTCTTCCAGGGCCTGCTCAATGGCGCCGATGGTCATACGGCGGCTGTCATTATAGCTGGTACCGAAGCTGACGACCAGCAGTTCTTTGTCTCCGATTTCATCCTGGTTGCGGGGATTGTCAAGGCCGGCGTCACCGGTCCCGTAATTCTCTTCTTCTTCCTCTTCCGCCGGGGCTGTATTGCCGGTCACGGCAGTTTCACTGTCCTCTTCCGCTTCTGTGACAGCTTCTTCCACAGGGGCATCGCCGGTGGTATCCGCGTCTGCGGCTTCCGCGCCGCCGGTCTCGCTGCCTGCTGCCGCGGAGGGAGATGAAGAAGCGCAGCCTGCCAGAAGAATGGCACTGACGGTGACTGCCGTAAGCATCCTGATCAATTTGTATCTCATAATAACCTCTTTCCTGTGCCGCCGGCACACATGCTTGGCGCAGCTTGAAAGGCCCGCACTCAAAAAAATCCCATTACGTAACGTAACGGGCACAGCAAACAGACCTGAAAACAGGTCCCAGTACGACCAATGCCTCGTGGTCCGGATCTTCAGCTGCTGATCCTGTACTATTACGGCCGGCAGGTTTCCTGGCTGGAGGATCTTCGTATATGACTGCCTTCCCGGCTCAAAGCCAGTGACTGTCCCTCCAGGGACTCTGTCATATACTCCCCTGTCACAGTGACGAGATCGTACAGGAATCACACCTGTTTCCCTTTTACCCGCCGGCATGCCCGGGGCACGCGGCGGCACCGTCCGCTGAACATATGGAGTTGTAAACTCATTCTAAACAGAAAGAGCAGGAAATGCAAGTCTCTGCCGGACAGGAGGCCCTGTCCGGTATTACCATTCGGATTACCATACGGATTACCACACGGATAACCTGCAGTTTACCATAAAGTATGGATCTGACTTGCTTTCCTGCTTATCGTAATCAGATTACTGCATACGATTCTTTATGCATCACAGTTTTAATCATAGTTTTTCTTCCGCCTGGAGCGGATCAGGAAGAAGACAATGCCGCCGATGATCAGGACGGCCAGGCACCAGGCCCAGACCGGGATCTGATAAATGTTATAGCAGCGGACATTGATCCACATCTGATTGATCTTCTCATTCACGTCCGCGTCGAAGTAGACCATGATGGAGGATCTGGCAATGGCCTCCTGAGGCGGATACATGGCGCTGATCTGCCGGTTGATCTGGTCGGCCGGAACGGTGACCATATAGTCCTCATCGTCCGGATCGCCGGAGAAAAAGTAACCCAGAGGATAGTCGGCAGTCTCTTCCTCATCTTCTTCCGCGCCGTAGTTCCAGTCGGCATATTCCAGGATCCGGGGATCATCCCCGCCGGAGATGACGGAGGTATAGCCGATATAGTACATATTCCGGATCACATTGTCCGGCCGGGAATTGAAGTTGATAAAGGCTTCCGCCGCGTGCTGCTTGGCTGGATCCTGGGACAGGCCGGACTTGAGCATGACCCAGCCGTCAAAATAGATGTTGGTGGATTCCACAGGTACTGCGAAAGCCAGGGTAAAGTCATCTTCATCCGCCTGGTCCATGGTATAGGTGCCGTCGCCCGACCACTGGTAGTTGGCAACGACCTTGCCTGTGATCATATCCGCCTTGCCGGAATCGGTCTCAAAGGAATAGACGTTATTCTTGACCGTCTGCAGGTAATCCTGTACCGCCTGGATGGTCTCAGGGGATACATCATTCATTTCCTCTTCCAGACGCAGGGAATAATTCGGATCGTTCAGGAATTCCGGGCTGGTCAGCAGGTCGGATTTGATGGCGCCCACAGCCGCGAAATAGGAATCGCGGACATTGTCCTTAATGGTGACCTGCCGTTTGAACTTGCTGTTATTGAGGATCTTCCAGGTGGAAGCCTCCTCTGCTGTTACGACCTCGGGATTGTAGACGATTCCGGTCACGCCCCACATGTAGCCGGCGGCGTATTTGCTCCAGGGCTCCCCGCCAATGGTCTTGGCATCGAAGATCCCCTTTATATAGGGGGAAACGCCGATGGCATAATAATTGTTGGGATCGGATGTATCGTAAAAATGGTCTGACAGAGGCACCAGCATATCCTCCGCCATCAGTTTCATGAACATGTATTCCGAAGGGCAGACCAGGTCATAGACATCGCCCAGGGTCAGCATGTTGTATAGGTCTTCATTGGTTCCGAAAGTGGAGTACTCTACTTTTACTTTCCTGCCATAGGTCTCCTCATACCAGGCTTCAAAATCCTCGATCATGGAATTTTCACCGATGATATCGCCGGATTCCAGGTCTATGGTCTCTTCTTCATCCCAGTCTCCCAGGTCGATATACTCTTCCCAGTTGCTGACCCGCAGGACGATGGTATCATCCTCTTCCGCGGACGCTTCTTCTGCTGTGGTATCCTGCGCCTGTACCGAAGCAGGTTTCACAGTCAGCAAAGCTGCAGGGACCGCCAGGCAGGCCGCAAGGAACAGGGAACAGGCTCTTCTTACATTTTTCCTCATACCTGGCTCCTCTCCGCTTCACTGCCGGAAGCCCGGAAATTGGCGGCCGCGACGATCAGGAGCACGATCAGGAAAATGACCGCGGAAAGGGCCCACAGGGCCGTCTTGATCTCCGTCCGGGCGCCTTTTGTGGCGTTGACGACGTAGGTACTGATCGTGTCAAATGTGGCCGGTTTGGTATAGGTGGCGATAAAATAATCATCCAGTGACAGGGTGACCGCCAGACAGAAACCGGAAAAAACGCCGGAAGAAATCTGAGGAAAAACGATCTTACGCAGGGCCGTAGCCGGAGAGGCGCCCAGATCCAGGGCGGCTTCATAAATGCTGGGATCCATCTGCTTGAGTTTGGGAACGACAGACAGAAATACAAACGGCGCGCAAAGGGTCACGTGGCCCGCCAGCAGGGGGATAAAGGTATCTTTTGTGATCCCCAGTACGACGACCAGCAGGATACAGGCTGAAAAGCCGGTCACGACATCCGCGTTGACGACCGGGATCTGGTTCACCGCGGTGATGACACTGTTGGAAACTTTACCGGAATAGAAAGATCCTACAGCGCCCAGTGTGCCCAGGACCGTAGCCAGCAGGGCCGCGCCAAGAGCCAGCGTTATAGTTCCAAAGATCATGTCCCTGAGCTCAGGCGTTGTGAACAGGGTCACATAGTTATGCAGGGAGAATCCCCTGATGGCGCCGATCGTAGTAGCGTCTGTAAAGCTGTAGACCGTCAGGATCAGTATAGGCGCGTACAGAAAGATCAGGACCAGGGTAATAAACACGGTTTTGCATACATTTTTCACAGCATGGCACCCCCTATTCCTTTGGAGTCTTCCTCTGTGTAGCTTTCTGTCACAAGTGTGAACAGACAGATGATGGCCAGCAGAATCAGGGCAATCATGGAACCGCCGTGCCAGTTGTAGGCCGCGAAGTAGGATCCGATCAGGCTGCCCATGATATAGGTGCTGTTATAGAGCATATCCAGGACCACGTAGTTGGTCATGGAAGGCAGGAATACCATGGAGATCCCGCTGATAATGCCGGGTACGGACAGGGGCAGGGTCACTCTGAAAAAGGCCTGCGTCTCATCCGCGCCCAGATCCTTGGCGGCTTCAATCAGCGAGGGATCCAGCTTGGACAGTGTATTGTAAATGGGCAGGATCATGAAAGGCAGAAAGTCATAGGTCATGCCGAGTACGGCGTTAAAAAAAGGATACATGGCCAGATTTCCTTCAATCATGGTCAGGATCTCTTTCAGGGCCGTGATCCGAAGGGAAAAATTGATCCACATGGGCAGGATAAAGATCATCAGCAGGACTGATTTATGCCGGAAACCGCTGTTGGCCAGGATATAAGCGGTCGGATAGGCGATCAGCAGACACACCAGGGTACAGACAAAAGCGATGGCAAAGCTGTAGCACAGGGTGCCCAGTGTATTGGGGTCCGTAAAGAAACCGGTCAGGTTGCGCATGGTGGGCTGGCCGGACCCGTTGGTAAAAGCGTAGTAGATCAGTACGAACAGCGGCGCAACTACAAATACCGCCAGAAACAGAACATAGGGAATACGCAGACTTTTTCTGGTCAGACCGAAAACAGGCATACCCTCTCCTCCTCTATTCTAAATCAAAAGTCATTTTTTCAGCTGGAAGGTCATTTTTTCCACCGGCATAATAAGGCCTACATGGTCATCCATGTTCCATAAATATTCATCGTCCACGATGAAATCCTGTTCCAGGTCGGTATGGATGACATAGCTGTAATGGTCGCCCTTGTAGATCAGGTTACGGATATTTCCTTCCACCAGGCCTTCTTCCACATGGTCTGTCATGATAATGTCCTGGGGCTGGATCGACACCAGGATGCGGGTCTTTCTGGGATCGATGGCGTCTCCGCTGCCGTCCAGAAGAGTACCGTCTTCCGTACGCCGGCTGCCTTTGATAATTTTCGTCAGGCTGGTATCCAGAAGCTTATCATTATATTCCAGGCGGAAATCGCTGTTGATCTCGGCTGTGAAATAGTTGGTATGGTTCTCCGCGATCATGACATGGATGTTGTCAGGCTCCACCCGCATGCCTACTGTGTCACCGGGCCTGGCGCTGTGGACGGAACGGACCACCATTTCGTTCTTGCCGGATTCAATGGTGATCTCATAATGCATGCCCTTGAAAATAACGGAACTGACAATGCCCCGGATCGTGCCCTCTTCGGGCGGGGTGATCTCTACATCCTCCGGCCGGACGACAGCCGTGATGTGGGTTCCTTCATCAATATCGTCAACACATTCGAACTCGCCGCCGCAGAAACGGGCCCGGAGTTTACCGGTCATAATACCGTTGAAGATGTTGCTTTCTCCGATAAAGTCGGCGACAAAGGCATTTTTGGGCTCGTTGTAGATATCCTCCGGGGTGCCCAGCTGCTGGATCCTGCCCTCGGACATGACCACGATCCGGTCAGACATGGTCAGGGCTTCTTCCTGGTCGTGGGTAACATAAATGAAGGTAATGCCCAGTTCGTCATGCATCTGTTTCAGCTCCAGCTGCATTTCCTTGCGCATCTTCAGATCCAGGGCGCCCAGGGGCTCATCCAGCAGCAGGATCTCCGGTTCATTGACCAGGGCGCGGGCAATGGCGATCCGCTGCTGCTGTCCGCCGGACAGGGTCTGCACAGATCTTCCTTCAAAGCCTTCCAGGTCGACCAGGTCCAGGACCTTTTTGACTTTCTTTTTGATGACATCTTCTTTTGTCTTCTTCTGCCGCAGGCCGAAAGCGATGTTCTCATAGATATTCATATGGGGAAACAGGGCATATCTCTGGAAGACTGTATTAATGGGCCTCTGATAAGGAGGCAGCTTTGTGATATCCCTGCCGTTCAGGAGGATCTGTCCTTCCGTGGGCAGATCAAAGCCGGCGATCATGCGCAGGGTCGTAGTCTTTCCGCAGCCGGAAGGCCCCAGGAAAGTCACGAATTCGCCTTTTTTGACTTCCAGATTAAAATCGGAAACAGCCAGAAAGCCGTCCTCGAATTTTTTGGTCAGATGTTTTAATTCGATGATGTTTTCGTTTGTCGTCATTAGCGTTACCTCAAGACCGGATCCGGAGGACCCGTCGACAGGGCACCGGCATGGATACTGCGGCCGACGCGTTAATGGGGATGTATTGCTGTATCATACGGCAGCCGGACCGTGCATGATGCACAGGCTGCGGCTGCGGGCGGATCAGAAAGTAGGGGGCGTGCTGACCCAGAGAAAACGGGCAGGGGAAGCGGACGCGTTTTCAATAAAGTGATAATGATCCGAAGAGTAATAAAAACTCTCGCCTTTTTTCACCGTATACTGGCGGTCATCCAGATGCAGGCGGATCCGGCCCTGGAGTACATAGCCGAATTCCTCCCCTTCATGGGGTTTATGCTCAAGGAGTTTCTGGCGGGGCTTCAGGTCTACCAGCAGAGGTTCCATCTGGTTCTTCTGGGCGGTCGGCACGATCCATTGGATACTGTTGCCGGCTTCATCGATCTTTTCAAAAAAACCCTCGTTGGAGAAAACGACCTGCTCAGGTTCTGCTTCCTCAAAAAAAGCGGAGGCAGTGGTCCCCAGGCATTCGATCAGATCCAGCAGGGTCACGACCGAGGGCGTGACCAGGCCGTTCTCCAGCTGGGAAATATATCCTTTGGTCAGCTCCGTCCGGTCGGCCAGCTCCTGCTGGGTCAGCCCGTTCATGTTCCGGAGCTCCCGGATTCTTTTTCCAATATTCTTCGTGATCTGTTCAGCTTCCATAAGATCTCCGTTTACAAAAATTTAAGAAAAAATCAGATATAATAAACTTTGGATTTGTTTTTACTAAACTCACCCTATACGATTATAGTATTATTAAACAAAAAGTCAATTATTAATTTACTTATCTGCGCTTGCATAAAAAGACCCGGCCCGTATGAACGGACCAGGTCTCTTACGTTGTGTGCATGAAGAAAAACTTGTTATTCCTGATTCTCTGATTTAGATTTTGTCACCTCTACAAGAATATGTTTTCTCATATATTCAGGTTCCTGTCTTTATATCAAGAATATTATAAATTACTGAGATAATGAATCATTCTTCTTTTTCCTCCGCAGCAGGCGTCCAGAAAGCGATGATGACCTTCGTGCGGTCCGGTTTTCCGGCGCTGGAATAGGTGCAGAAGCCGCCCTCGTTCTGACGCCAGATGGAATCACCGTTCTCATCCACGACGTCATCCCCTTCGTTGGTGCCTTCCACGATCCGGACACAGGAATACTCCTGAATGGTCTGGTCGGTATTGAGGATATACGCGAAAGCGTCGTCCTGCAGGCCGGTCAGGTCAAATCCCTGGCTCTTTCTGTCCGCCACGACAGGTTCATGGTCCCGGCGTTCTTTCACGACAAGGGCACTGTCTTCCGCGTCGGTGATCGGCTGGTAGTTCTTTCTGGAGCGGGCCAGATACATGCCCACGTTGATCTTACAGCTGTGAATGTAGAGCCTGCCGTAATCTCCTGTCTCCGTTTCCGGGCGGATGACAAGGCCGTCCCGGCAGACATAGAACTCCTCTCTCCAGCCGGGCTGCACGGTACCGTCTTCCTCCGTGAAGAACTCTTCATCGTCCACTGTGAACAGGCCGGTCTTCATCTCACCGGTCTCATCAAAATAGCGGAGGCCCCCATCCACTGTCATCCAGCCGGTCGCCGCAGTTCCGTCTTCCTGATAATATTTATTGTTGTGCCAGCCGGTCTGAACCACGCCCTGTTCATCCATCAGGTAATATTTGCCTTCGTATTCCTGCTCACCGGTCAGCATCTCACCGCCGATGGGCGAGAGCAGATACGTCTTCCCGTCTTCTTCATAGAGGCCCATCTGCATGACGCCTTCATCACTGAAGCGGTATTTTTGGCCGAATATGGTCTGCCAGCCGGTGACCATGGTCCCCTTTTTGGACAGATAATAGATTTGTCCGTCATATTTCAGCCAGCCCTTCTGCATGATCCCTTCGTCGCCGAAATAATAAATCTCACCGTCGATCGTCTGCCAGCCCAGTACGGACCTTCCATAGGTATCAAAATATCTTTTTCCGACCCAGCCGGTCTGCATGATGCCCTTTTTATCAAAATAATAGTTATGACCGTCTATATTGACCAGGCCCACGGAGGGATTGGCGTTCTCATCTGTATAGGAATACTGACCGTCACGGACGACCCATGTGCAGCGCAGGAATTTGCCGTGGTCTATGAACATCCGGTAACGGGTTCCCGGAATGCCCAGCCAGCCTGTATAAAATGCCGCGAAATAAATGATGATGGCGGCAATCGCCAGTACGGTGCCGATCTGCGCTTTCCGGTTCTCTTTCAGCAGCCTGACCAGTCTGCCCCATCCTTCTTTGATCTTCTCTTTCATTCTACATCTACACCCTTATCGATATATTCTGTCGGGATACATCTGAAATGTACGATGTCTCTCGGATGACTGGGAGCGTCATTTATGATAACGCCTCTGCCCGCGCAGCATTCCACGACCTGGCCGTTGCCGATATACATGGCCACATGGCTGTTCTGGGATTTGGTCCCTGTGCCTGTACAGATGATATCCCCCGGTACGGCATTGCTGATATCGTTGTCGATATTGTAAGCACCGGGATAGCAGGAAGGACTGTTGCCCCATTCATAAGAATGCACAAAGTCATCGACCAGGCCGAAGCGGTAAAGAACATGATAAACGAACCAGCTGCAGTCTGTCGCGCCGCCGCTGTGCAGTTCCTCGAATCTGCGGCCGTTGGGATCCGTGTTGTTCTGACTGGACGCGTAATCAATTATGCCGACCCACTGTTTGGCGTAATCCAGCATTTCCTCCACGTCGTCCGGCGTCCATTCTGTATCCACATCATAAGGATATTCCCTGTGTTCCGCTTTCGCTGTGACCGGGCTGCCGATGACGCCCAGAAGTGTCAGCACGCATGCACAGAATAAGGAGATGATTCTTTTCTGCATATGTTTCTTCATTTTTTCCTCCCTCTGCCGGCTGTGGCAAAACCGGCTTTCTATATAAAAATACCACTAAGCATTACGTATAACCATATTTTTTTTTATAACTTACATGACCGGCCGGCAGCCCTCCGGCTGCTTTTGGCGAAAAAGAAAGCACCTGACGCGGATGTGATCAGGTGCCTTCAATATAACATATTTTTGACGGTCAGATCTCATTAACAGAGATAACGCCCTGGATATCATCGATCTTATTGATCAGGGCCGTATGATCCGTCTTCTTGTAAGTACGGACTGTCAGTACGGCGGTGTAGGCGGTTTCATTTCCGTCGTTTTCAGACTCGATCTGCAGATTCCGGATCCGCATACGATGATCCTTAATATAACGCATGGCGTTGTCCAGGGCATCGGTATTTCCATAATGGATGACCAGACGGAAGTCCGGCAGGTGCTGTACTTTGCCGATCCGGCCGAACAGACTGGTCTCGGCGGCTATGACCAGGAAGCCGGCCAGGATGCCGCCTTCGAAAAAACCGGCGCCGATGGCGATTCCCACAATACCGGCTGTCCACATACCCGCCGCGGTCGTCAGGCCCTGGATGGTGGATTTTTTGGTCACAAAAATGGTTCCGGCACCCAGGAAGCCCAGACCGGTAATGATCTGTGCCGGCAGTCTCGTGGGATCGGTCGCAATATGCTGGTAGATATACAGATCGATCGCGGTCATAGCGGTCACGCAGCCTGCTATACAGACAAGCATATGCGTACGGAATCCCGCTGCTCTGTTTCTGTAGGAACGTTCGATTCCCAGGATCATGCCCATGATACTGGCCAGGAACAGACGCAGGATAATAGAATGAAGGGACAGATCCCTTAAAGCATCAAATATGTGCAGCATGGCAACCTCCTCTGCATTCAGCTGATAATCTCTTCCACCGCGTAAACGCAATCCTGTCTGGCGATTGCGGAGAGCATTTCGGAATGGGACGCTCTTTCACGGGAAAGCTTGACATGATAGACGGCCGCGAACTTATTGTCATCCGCGGTCGTGCCTTCCAGTTCCATATCAAGGATGGAGGCGCCGCGCTGGAGAATCGTATCGGATATTTTTCCGATATCCTGGGCCCTGTTTACCTCCACATAGATCACCAGATTCCTGGTACGGCGTTTGAAGGAGATCTCCACCGGAAAGAGGAATGTCAGGATGAACAGCAGCAGGAGAAAGACACAGATGACCAGAGAATAGTATCCTGCGCCCGCGGCAATGCCCATACATACCGTTGTCAGCAGGCCGGCTGCCGTAGTCAGGCCTTCCACCTTCTGATGGGGATTTCTGAGGATGGTACCGGAAGCCAGAAAGCCGATTCCGGTGACGGCCTGGGCGGCGAAACGTACGCCGTCAAACTTTTCCCCGACCTCCGCGATGGCAGCGGTCCAGATTTCATTCCCGTGCATCATCTCGTGATAGTAAAGGGACATGAGGACGGTCATACAGCCTCCGATGGCGACCAGCATGTAGGTACGGAAACCGGCCGCCTTGCGCCTCCGGGAACGGCCGTAGCCTATTATGCCTCCGCAGACCATAGCCAGTACCAGCCGGAGCAGGACGACCGGAAATGTAAATTCATAGAGCTTATCCAAAACAAGACCTCCGGATTTCACGAAAACTTTAAAGAAAAAGTTAAATGTAGGAAAACTTCTGCTTCAATTTTACATGAAATTAATGGTCCATATGTAAAATATATGTAAAATATTAAATCTAAGTCCTGTTTTTGAGTATCTTATCTTATCTTTTTTACTTATATGTAAAAAATTCCGATCAAATGCTTAAGTGCATTTAATAAATGGTATGAAATCTGTCTTTTCCTGTTTTCACTGATAGCGGTCCATGATTTCATCGATCACATGTCCGACGCATTTACGGACAACTCCTTCCGCAAAAGGATTGGGAATACCTGCCAGGGAAAGCAGGTCAAAATAGCCCGTTGTGCCGCCGGCCCTGCAGAGGGTCAGGTAATCCCGCCAGGCCTGGCCGCGGTCTGTTTTCATGAGACCGTACAGGTGGAAGGCTCCCATCTGGGCCAGCGCATAGTCGATATAGTAGAAGGGATACATGAAGGGATGATCAAAGACCCAGGGGGTATGTGGTATCTGTGGAATCTATAGCAGACCTCTGCCCGCGAGGATGATCAGCATTATGAGGGCGCCCCCGGCGAAACCGCCGGCATGGGAGACCATATTGATATTTCTGGCTGAAAATCCATAAGCCAGATTGATGACCAGCGTGATCATAATGCTCCGCAGCGAAAAGCCGTATCCGGCGACTGCCAGGACCAGACACGCCCCGAGAAGACCGAAGATACATCCGGAAGCGCCTGCCGACATGTTGTTCTTACCTGTCCGCTGATCAAAGGCCATGGTGGCCAGGTTGCCGGCCAGGCCGGCAGCCAGATATACCGCCAGATAAATAAAGGGGCCGCACACATAATCTACCGCAGGCCCGATCACCGAAAGCGCGTACATGTTGAATAACAGATGATATACGCCAAAATGCAGGAACATCGCCGTAAATAAGCGGTAAAACTGTCCCTGTCTGATATAAGGCGGATACATCACGCCATATTTCAGAGCAACGTCTCTCTTCGTACTGCCGCCGTCCTTTGTCTCCAGAAGGAAAACTGCGACATTGATCAGTATCAGTATTGTCGTGATCCTGCTCTGCAAAAAATCCATTACGCTCTCCTTTATTCCATTACTCTCGTATTTCCATTTTTTGTTACGGGAATCCATTTCCCGGGAATCCCGCCCGTATTCACACCCGCGTGCCCCGGGAATCATGCCGGGATGTTACAGGAACCGTTTTCCTCTTTCATTATAGCAGTATTATCTGTGCCGCCAATAGAAGGTGATCCGTGAGATTCATTATATCAAACACCAAAAGATACAGCGTCTGTAATCCCCATGGAACGTAAAATCAAAAAAACATGTTGACATTTCAACATGTTAGTGTTATTCTTCTCAACGTTGATAAATCAACATCAATCAAAGTTTGATTCATTTAAAGGAGAAAACAGAAAATGGCAGTAAAGATCATTATCGATTCCACAGTGGATATTGCAGAAAAATACAGTGCTCAGTTTACCGTCATTCCGCTCACCGTTTCTTTCGGGGAGACGGATTATGTTGACGGCGTCACGATCAATAAGCAGGAGTTTTACCGGAAGCTGATTTCCGGTCCGGATCTTCCCAAAACGAGTCAGGCGACACCGGATTCTTTCACGAAGGTATTTCGCGAGCTGAAAAAGAACGGGGAAGAGGCTGTAGTGATCACAGTTTCTTCCCGCCTTTCCGGTACTTATCAGAGTGCCTGCATCGCTGCGCAGGATTATGAGAATATCCGTGTCGTTGACAGCATGAATGTCTCCATCGCTTCCGGCGTACTCGCCTTATATGCGCTGCGCTGCGCTGAAAACGGAATGGGACTGGACGATCTTGCCCGTCACCTGACCGAAAAACGTGAAGAGATCGGCCTGGTCGCCATGGTCGATACCCTTGAGTATCTGAAAAAAGGCGGCAGGATCTCCAGCGCAGCGGCATTCGCGGGCGGTGTACTGAATATCAAACCGGTGCTTACGTGCAGGGACGGCGTGCTTGCCGTGATCGGCAAGGCCCGGGGCTCCAAAAAGGCCAATAACCTGCTTGCGGAGCAGATCCGGCAGGACAATGTCGATTTCTCCATGCCGCTTCTGCTCGGTTATACAGGGCTTTCCGACGAAATGCTCCGTCAGTATATTCAGGACAGCCGGTATCTCTGGGAAGGCCATGTCGCCGGACTGGACCAGGTCCAGCTCAGCAGCGTCGTCGGAACACATGCCGGTCCCGGCGCAGTGGCGGTTGCCTATTTTAAATCCGGTGCGGTAAAATGAAGTTATTCAGTGTCCGCCGCGGCCTTCCGGGCCCGGCAGAGCGGGCAGAAAGGATGGCGTCATGGAAAACCGTTTTGAGCATTTTACTTTGGATATTTTTAACATTTCCAGATATTGGAACAGAATCGCGACGGAAGAAATGAAAAAATACGGATTGCGGGGGACGCACGCTATATACCTGGTGCTGCTCGACGGGTATGAGGAGGAAATCACCGCGGCCCGTCTTGCGGACCTCTGTCAGCGTGATAAGGCAGACGTTTCAAGGGCGATCGCCGATTTTCAGAAAAAAGGAATCGTAGAACCCTATACCGGCTCCAGATACAGGGTGAATCCGAAACTTACGCCCCTGGGCCGTACGATCGCCGCCCAGATCCGGGCGTGTGCCGCTGTGGCCCTGGACCTGGCCGGTCAGGGCATAACCGATGAAATGCGCGAAAATATGTATCACTGTCTGGACCTCATTGCCGCCAATATGCGCGGCATCTGTGAGGAAGGTCTGATGAACGCGTAAATCTTCACTGACCGTGCCTGCCGCCGGAAACCAGAGGCTTCGTGCCGACCGGCGGCAGGCGCGTTTTTTATGCCGCAGATGCGCCTCACCGGCTCTCAAACGGATACTCCCGGATGGACTTCCGGATCATCTTCAGGTCCTCCGCGTTTACTTCATCCGGCGCGTATCTCGCTTTTTCATAGATCCGGTGGATCCCTGCCAGTTGACCGGACTGGTCCAGACGCAGTCCGGAGACGGTCTCCAGCACTTCCTCCGGCGTCTGGCTGGCCCGGATCTTCGTATGTTCCGGATGCAGCAGCAGAAAAGCAAGGTATCTGCGGCGGATCCTGCCGGCAATACTGAAATCCAGCCAGGCCGGCCGCTTCAGGGCTGCGCTCTTTTGGCGCTTCTTCTCTTCCGGCTCCAGATGCCTGCGGCTGTCTCCTGTTTCGGGGTCCGCGGCCCTGAAATCAAAATACAGGCCGCGCAGGACACGATAAATCAGGATCGCCAGAAGGATAAGACATAGAGCTCTGCAGGCATAGTAGAATATGCTGCGCAGGGTCCGAAGCCAGGCAGGCAGCTGGTCATCCTCCGCCAGATTGAAAAGCAGCTGGCCGCCGCTTCCGTACGCGGGCAGGTTCAGATCCGGCAGCAGTCTGGCCAGAAGACCGAACAGAAGGAGCATGAGCCAGGCACAGAAGGCAAAGACCCAGGATAAAAGATCGAAAAAGACCGGCTCCCCGTCGATCAGGAAGGACAGCAGGACCGCCAGTCCCATGGAAAACAGAAGGTAGACCGCGAGTATGGTATTGTTCATCCTGGTGATCCGCCCAAAAGGGACCCGGGCGTAGTTTTCAGCGATCATCAGCGTATAATCCAGACTTTTCTGGTTACGGAACTGCAGAAACAGCAGGACCAGTAAGATTTCGCAGCTGATGCCCAGAAGCTGAAGGGCGGCAGACTTCGCGATCCTTCCGGCGATATAAATGACAGCCGGATAGACCAGCATGTGGATCTCCGGGTAGAAGACCCTTCTCTGCCGGATCCGTCCCATATAGAAAGAAAGCATAAAGAGGACGAGCAGGCCCGCGTGGACCGGGAACAATTTCCTGTTGATGAACAGAAGGCACAGACAGGCGGCGCCTGCCGAGGTCAGCATACAGACAGAATATCTGCCAAAGGCCCGGATCCTGTGCTGGATCCTGTCTGCGGCCAGGGAGAAAGCGGCCAGCACGGCGCAGGCGGAAAGAATCTGTATGGGTGACGATTCCGTAAGCAGACCGGCAAACGCGGAGATCTGACCGGTCAGCAGACAATTGGTCGCCATACGGATGCCATGCAGGTATCTGCTCTCAGGCCGTATCCGGTTGTCGTCAGATCCGTTGGATTTCATGATATAGGTACACTCCTGTCATAAAAATCTGTCAGGTTTTGAAAAGCACTGCCTGAAAGGCGATTATGGAAGGAACCGTTTTGACCGGGGTATCTTCATCCGCCGGACAGATCCAGTACAGCCTGCGGCCGCTGCGGACAAAGCCTTCCGCGGCCCGGATCAGGGGATCGCCCTGGTTGGAAGAGATCAGACAGAAAGCATCCCGGCTCTCCGCGGGGCCGGCCAGGATCTCTTCCAGAATCTGATAACAGGGCCGGCTTATGTGGGTCAGCCGGATTCCGGCCAGCGCATCCGCTGCGGCCTGCAGATGGCCGGGGGAGCAGCCTGCGTCCAGTCTGATTTCGCCGGCACCGGCAGGATCCAGACCATTGGTAACCAGGCTGACCGGAATATGATGGCCAATGCAGTCGGTAAAAACAGTCATGGCCACCCGGATATCGTTTTCCATCAGCGTTTCGGAATACAGGATGGAGGGAGGATCCAGATTCAGGAGAATGACGACCTCCCGGCCGGCTGTATAATCCCGCTGGTTGACCATATACTGTCCGGTCCTGGCGGACGCCTTCCAGTTCATGGCGTTCAGCGGATCGCCGGGTACATATTCCCGGATGCCCCGGAAAGAAAAGACATCCTGATAGAGTCTTGTGTCTGTCAGATAATCGCCGAAGATCTTTTCCGTCATCTGCCGCAGCTCCGGCATCTGCAGGGTCCTGGGGCAGACCGTCAGCCGGGTCATCTGGGGATAATGGATAAAGTGACGGCTGCCGGTAAAAAAGGACGGAAGCGTAACGGATACTTCTTCGATCAGGTAGATGCCCCGTTTCCGGCTTTCGACCGGATGCCGCCGGCTGATTTCCTCCCGCGGGGACAGACTGAAATACTCTGTTACATTGACCATATCTGTTACAGAGGCGTTGCGGTTGTGATCTACGGTCAGTCCGCTGCCGGTCTTAAAGGAAAGGACAAGGACCGGCAGCGGCCAGAGCCCCCGGTTGGATACTTTCTCCAGGAGGATGGACTCTCCTTCTTCGGGAATCCGGTCATGGAGAAATTCAAGTTCCACCTGCAGGTCCCTGGTGCAGAAATACCGGTAGATCAGATGTATGGCGAAGTATAAAAGAAGCAGTACGGCAGGAATCCAGAGAAGCAGCATTACGCATCCTCTCCTTTCCCCTCATGCAGCTCTTCGGAGGGTACATGCAGACGGTCTGTCACCTGCTCAATGATTACTTTCTGGTCTTTTGACATGCCGTAGCGCTGGACCAGGACAAGGCGGTGGGCCAGGACAGGCACTGCCAGCTTTTTTATATCTTCCGGGACTACGTAGCCGCGTCCCTGCAGCCACGCCTGTGCCTGGGCACAGCGGACCAGGGCCAGGGTGCCTCTGGGACTGACCCCGCAGGCCACATCCTTTCGTTTTCTTGTGGCGCCGGTCAGCTCGGTAATATAGGCCATCAGGTCCTCGGAAAGACGGACTGTACGGATTTCCTGCCTTGCCTCCAGGATATCTTCTTTTGAAGCTACGGGAAGAAGATCTTCCATGAGACGGCTGTGCAGGTGGCGGCGGATCATCTCCACTTCGGCCTGTCCCTCCGGAAATCCCAGGCGCAGGCGCATGATGAAACGGTCCATCTGCGCTTCCGGCAGGGGAAATGTCCCGCTGGTCTCGACCGGATTCTGGGTCGCGATCACGAAGAAAGGCTCTTCCAGCTTACGGGTCACCCCATCTGCGGTCACCTGTCTTTCCTCCATGCATTCCAGCAGACCGGCCTGGGTCCTGGGCGCGGCCCGGTTGATCTCATCGGCCAGCAGAATGTTGGTGAAGACCGGACCGGGCTTGAATTCGAAACGGCCGGCGGCCTGATTCCAGACAGAAAGGCCCGTCACATCCGAAGGCAGCAGATCCGGCGTGAACTGGATCCGGCTGTAATCCGCCTGAATGGACCTGGCCAGAGATCTGGCCAGCGTTGTCTTGCCGGTGCCGGGTACATCCTCCAGCAGAATATTTCCCCCGGCCAGCAGACCGACCAGTACAAAGTGAATCGTTTTTTTACATCCCACAAGGATTCTGTCTATATTATCCTCAATGCGCAGGATATTCTCTTTGCTCATTTTTGCAACCTCTCAACATATAATTCCGTTAAATCATGCTTATTATAGCATACAGCCATTGAGACAGGGGGGCTGACTTCCAGGCTGCGTGGTGAACCGGGAAGTGAACCGGGCGTCAGACTTCCGGTCCACATGAACCGGAAGTCTGACGCCCGGTTCATATTGGGATTTCCCTAAAGTTAAAAGTGACATCCTCATCCTAAAATGATAGAATAAAGCACATCATTATCCAAAGATTGGAGTCAAACTTATGAAAAAAACTGGTTTCGGCAAACTGTTCTATTCTCTCTCTGCCCTGCTGCTGGTCCTGGCCATGTCGGTCAGTATGACAGCCTGTCAGGGGACTGGGACTTCCGGTAAAGGAGATCAGGCCTCCGAGGCTTCTACAACTGCTGTTCCGGCTTCCGGTCAGGAGGACATTGATCTGATTAACGGCATATCCGGCTACTATACCATCTATGAGGCGGAATGGAAGGGGGAGACCTATGACAGAGAAGCGCTGATCACGGATGATTTCAATGATACGACCGTATATCTGATGCTCAAGGACAACGGCAAGCTGGAAATGCGGCTGGGCACGGAAGACGTGCTCAAGGGACTCTGGGATTCCACGGTCTTCCTGGTCAATAATAATAAGACAAAAATCCCCTTTACCATCCAGGGCAGCAGGATCATATTTACGATCGGTGAGATCACATATACATTCCAGAAGAGAAAATAAGGAAAAGATAATCAATGAAGATCTGGATCACAAGACATGGACAGACAAGACTGAATAAGGCCAGGCTGATGCAGGGCCTGACAGACGAGCCCCTGAATGAAAAAGGACTGGAGCAGGCCCGCATGGCCCGCCAGCGCATCGGCGATGTACATTTTGACGCTGTATATGCCAGCCCCCTGAACCGGGCCATCATGACAGGCGCCATCATCGGAGGGGTGGATCCGTCCGAAGTTATCATTGACAAAAGAATCATTGAGGCGGATTTCGGTAACTATGAGCAGAAGAATTATTATCTTCTGGGGCCTTCCATGACCCTCTACTGGGCCCTGCCGGAAATCTTTCCGGCTCCTCCCAAAGTCGAGACCATTGCCTCTCTGCGCAGACGCAGCAGCGAATTTCTGCGGGAAGTGGAATCCAGGGACTATGAAAACGTGCTGATTTCCTGCCATGGCGGAATCATGCGTGCCCTGACGGGTTACATGATGGATAAGCCCAACGGGATCTGCTGGAGGCCCAAGCCCCATAACTGTGAGATCCGGGTCTTCTCTTCTGAAAATGGCAGACACTCTTATCTCGAGACCATAAAAGTCAACTGAAAGCTTCGTACGCTTTGCGTGTAACGAAGCAGGCTTCAACGGCATCCCGACGTCTACTTTGTAAAGACGCCGGGATGTTTCTGTTTTTTGCGGCGTTTCTGTTACAAGATCAGAAGAATCTGCCTCCGTCTTTCTGTACCAGTACTGGTCTTTCTGTACCAGTTCATTAATGTTAACCTTGCTATATAGCAAGGGTTGACATTATATGCCGGAAAGAGTATCATTTCGGATTAGAAATCTGTAAGAAATATATAGATATATATAGAGAATATATAGATATATAGAAAAACAATGAAGAGAGGCTGATCGAAATGACCCTGAACGTACGCAGAATTACTTATATTGCTTTATTTACAGCTGTGATCTGTATTATATCCCAGCTGCCGGGCATCCCCCTCCCCGGCGGGGTGCCCATGACCCTGCAGACCCTGATCATCCCCATAGCCGGCGTTGTCCTGGGTCCTGCCGATGGTTTCATTGCCGCCCTGCTTTATCTGATCCTTGGTATGATCGGCCTGCCTGTTTTTTCCGGTTTTACCGCGGGAATCGGAATCCTGATGGGCGCCACAGGCGGTTTTCTGATTTCTTTCCCCCTGATGCCTCTGCTGGCCGGTCTGGGTGACAGTGCCGGCGAAAAGCTGTCAGGCAGAAATACAAAATCCCTTATCTATAATCTCTGCCTGTATGGCGGACTGGCTGCAGGGGCGGCCCTCAACTATCTTGTCGGAACCATCTGGTTCGCGGCCGTCTATCTGGGCGCTGTCAACCATGAAAACATGGCGGCCGGCTTTGCGGCCTGTGTGCTTCCCTTTATCCCGACTGCGATCCTGAAGGTGATCCTGGCCGGGATTACAGGCACAGTCCTCAAGAGAACCCTTCGTCATGCCGGACTGCTGAATTAAATCATTCAAATTGCCTTTAGCTTCTGTTTTCGGTAAAATCTGTTTAGCGGGACAGACGGATCCGGAGGATTTCTCTGCCCGGCCCGGCAGCATGCCATGAGGATGGCAATGTTGTCATGTAACTATACAGTTTCTGCGTCTGCAAAGTAGAAATCAAAGCAGACAGACCGTTTGACAGAAAAAAGGTGAATTTATGAAATTTATATCCTGGAATATTGATTCTCTGAACGCCGCCCTCACCGGCACCAGCGACCGCGCTATCCTGACCCGTCAGGTACTGGACAGGATTGCCGCGGAAAACGCGGATATTGTGGCCATACAGGAGACAAAGCTTCCGGCGGCCGGTATGAACGGCAGGCAGAAAGCAGCCCTGCAGGCCTGTTTTCCTGATTATGAATACGCCTGGATCAGCTCCGGGCCGCCGGCCAGAAAAGGCTATGCCGGCACCATGGCCCTGTACAGGAAATCGCTGGACGTAAAGGCGGATTACCCCAAAATCGGCGCGCCGGAACCGATGGATGAAGAAGGGCGTATGGTGACGCTGGAGCTGCCGGATTTTTATTTCAATCTGGTTTATACGCCAAATGCCGGTGACGGACTCAAACGACTGGCGGAACGCCAGGTCTGGGACCGCAAATACGCGGAATATCTGACCGCGCTGGACTCCGGCAAGCCTGTGATCGCCTGCGGTGACTACAATGTTGCCCACAAAGAGATCGATCTGGCGCATCCGGAGAACAATCACAGATCCGCGGGCTTTACCGATGAAGAGCGGGAAGGCTTCACAAATCTGCTCTCACACGGCTTTACGGATACCTTCCGTCACGTCCATGGGGATGTGGAAGGAGTATACTCCTGGTGGGCCCAGCGGATCCGGACCAGCAAGATCAATAACTCGGGCTGGAGGATCGACTATTTCCTGATATCCGACAGAATCAAAGATAAAGTGGTACGTTCCGAAATGATGGATTCCGGCACCAGGCAGGATCACGCGCCGATTCTGCTGGAAATTGCGGATTTTTAATACGGACGCCCGGTTTCCCGGTCTTTTGGAATGAATGAAAAAAGCGATACATAACAGTGACAGACTGCGCACAGTCTGCCTTCTGCTGTGTATCGCTATTATTTTACAGAACTATTCTATATCCGCTGTAATCTTCTCTCCTATCGTTACTTACATATTCAGTTGACGTATTCCTGCGACTTTCGCCGGCGCTGAGTTTGCTGTGATATGTTAAATCTTCCCTTCCATTTTCTTCAGAGAGCGGCCCAGCAGGAATACCGAGAAGATCACACAGAGCATTTCCTCTGCCGCCTGGGCATGGATCAGGCCTCTGTAGCCGAACAGTGCATTGAGCAGGAGCAGGAAAGGAATATACAGGACCAGCTGCCGGACGATGGTGATGGCAAAGGCATACATGGGCATACCGATGGCATTATAGACATTCCTGACAATGGAAGTGGTCCCTACAAAGGGCAGAGTCAGCATGAAGCCTCGCAGAGTCATGGCCGCGATCTCAATGACGGTCTCATTCGCACTGAACAGACCGGCGAATACCGGCGCGAAGATACCGCATACAGTCATGACAGCCAGTTCGATTCCGGTCGTAATGAGGATGGCGGCCCGGATCAGGGAGCGGAGCCGTTTATAATTGGCAGCCCCGTAGTTATAGCCCATCAGAGGCTGACAGCCGGCGGCAATGCCCTGATACAGGTAGTTGCCAAAGGAAAGGATCTTGCTGGATATGCCCATAGCCGCCACATACAGACCGCCGTAAGCGGCCGCCAGATTGTTCAGAACCAGGATGGACGCGGTAGAGAAGAACTGCTCCAGTGTATGGGGCACGCCGACCAGCATGATCTCTTTAAAGATGGGGAGGGAAAAACCGATATGTCTGACGGACAGGCGCAGCAGGCTCCTGCCGCTCATATAGACCCACAGACAGATGGCAGTACTCAGGATATTGCCCAGAATGGTGGCGATCGCGGCGCCCCGGATCTCCATTCCCAGTTTAAAGATAAAGACCGGGTCCAGAATAATATTGGCGACCGTTCCGGCGATCATACTGACCATGGCGTAGAGGACGGAACCTTCACTGCGCAGCAACTGGCCAAACGCGTAGTTGCCCATGGTAAAAAAGGAGCCCAGGAGCAGAATACCGGTATAATCCCTGGTATAGGCGAAAGTTTCCTCTCTTGCGCCCAGGAGTGTGACGACAGGATCCAGAAACAGCATGCCCAGTACAGTCAGAAGCAGGCTCATGACAAGGATCATCTCAAAGCCCAGCATCAGTGTCTTCTCCGCTTCCTCCTGCCGGGCGGCACCCATACAGCGGGCGATATAAGAAGCCCCTCCGTTGCCGACAATGCCGGAGATGGCAATCATGACCATCAGGACCGGGTAGGCCAGGCTGGCGCCTGCCAGCTGATAATCATTATGCAGCATACCGATAAAATACGTGTCTACCAGGTTGTAGGCCACCATGAACAGCATGCCGAATGCGACGGGCAGTCCCATCTTCAGGACCGCTTTATAAGGCCGCTCGGAAGAGAGCGTCCGGATCCGTTTATCCTGGCCGGACGCCGGCGCTTTCCTGTAACTTTCTGTTTCTTTCCTGTTCTCTGTTTCCAATGTCAATTACCTGTTCTGAAGCAGCGGAATCCATGCGCCCCGCTCTGCGATGTTCGTTTCAGTTATAATGAAGTATTTACACTCATAAAACATTATTTATAACTTCATATATTGTCTAACATACAGGGACAGGCGCCAAATATCAAGAAATTTCAATCATAAATGAGTAACTGGATGATTTCTTAATGTCAGACACGCATTCAACGGAACATGGTGCTATACTAAAGCTATCATCGGAAGGGAGGACACTTTATTATGAAATCTGAAAAACCGAACGGGAAGGCCCTGTTACCGGTCCTGCTGTTTTTGCTGCTGTATCTGGGAAACGGTATTTATTTTGAATATATCCATCCGATCGAGGGACAGATGGGCTTCTATATTATGTCGGTCGTTCTGGCCTTTTCCATCGCGCTGGCCCTGGCTCTGCTGCAGAACCGGTCCCTGCGTTTTGAGGAAAAGATCCACATCTGTGCCAAAGGTATCGGTGATGACAATATTACCATCATGTTATTCATCTTTCTGATGGCGGGCGCCTTCAGCGGAATCGCCAAAGATGCGGGCGGCGCCGATTCCACCGCCGGTCTTCTGCTCAGCCTGATCCCGGGTTCTTTTGCCATACCCGGTCTCTTTCTGATCGCCTGTCTGATCTCCATGGCCATGGGGACAAGCTGCGGCACCATTACTGTCCTGGTCCCGATCGCCATGTCAGTCTCTGAAATGGGAAAATTTTCCCTGCCTGTCTGTGTGGCGACAGTCGTAGGAGGTTCCATGTTCGGCGACAACCTCTCCTTTATTTCGGATACGACCATTGCGGCGACCAATACCCAGGGCGTCCAGATGAAGGACAAATTCTGGGCCAATCTTGTTATCGCTCTGCCGGCGGCGCTCATGACCATGCTCATTCTGGTCATCTATGCCCTGCGGGGCAGCGCGGTCTCGCTGGATCACTATGATTACAACATCATACAGGCGGCACCGTATTTTATCGTACTGGTCCTGGCCATTGTAGGCATCAATGTTTTTGCGGTCATCGGCATCGGCATCCTGCTCTTTATTATATCCGGCGCCGTGACCGGTTCCCTGACGTATGTTTCTGCCCTGACTTCCATGGGCGGCGGCATCAACGGTATGTTCGAGACCATCATTGTGACGGTTCTGGTCGCTTCCATCGGCGCCCTGATTCGGGAGAACGGCGGTTTCGCGGCAATTCTGGAGTTCATCCGCAGGCACTTTCACGGTGTCCGGGGCGGACTGTTCGGCATTTCGATCCTGACGGTCCTGATGGATATCGCCACGGCAAACAATACGGTCGCGATCGTAATGGCGGCGCCCATTGCCCGTCAGATCTCACAGGAATATCATATTGAACCCAAAAAGACCGCGTCGCTGCTGGATACCTGTTCCTGTATCGCCCAGGGCGTTATCCCCTACGGAGCCCAGCTGCTGATCGCGGCCGGAATCAGCCAGATCTCCAGTATGAAGATCATTCCTTTCCTCTTCTACCCGTACCTGCTGGGGGTCTGCGTGGTTGTATCCATCCTGATGACCAAAGAAAAAAACACATAAAAACCATTTCGCGGGAGGTGCAGAATGGCTCTTTACGCATGCAGCGATATTCACGGACAATACAGCCTGTTTCAGAAAATGCTGGACGGAATCTCTTTTTCGGATAAAGATACCCTCTTCATCGTGGGTGACATCATCGACAGGGGGCCGGACAGTATTCCCATGCTGCAGGATATTATGAACAGAAAAAACGTGATCTGCCTGATGGGCAATCATGAACTGATGATGCTCACGGAATATCTGTATCCGCAGAAAGAAAGCTACTGGCTGAACGGGTCCAACGGAGGCATCGTCACCAAAGAAGCTTTCGAACAGCTTCCGTACGGAGAACAGTTCAGGATCCTGAAATTTATATCGGGCATGTATCTTCAGTATGATGTTGTCTCCGGTGATATCCGGTATCTGCTCAGTCATTCTGATTTTCTGCCCGATAAAACGACCGTCGCTTTTCCGGATCTTGATTATGATATTGTTTTTGATGCGGTCTGGAATTCCCCCTGGCGTTTCTGGGAGCATGTGCCCGCATCGAAGTATAAGAGGGACGGCAGAATACATGTCATCGGGCATGTGCCTGTCCAGTATATTAGGGAGAACAGGCATCCGGACAGGGCTTATATTCTGGAAGATGATCACATCGTTAATATTGATCTCGGATGCGCCGCCATGGGCCGCAGGGACGGTTACAGTGATGAAAAGGCGCTCTGCTGTATGAACCTGACTGCTTACGGGCAGGGCGCGGGCACAGAAGCATTTACTTACTACCGAAATAATTAAAAAGGAGCTGGAGGTATATCGTGAAAAAAAGAATCTTATCCCTTTTAGCAGCAGCAGTCATCTGCATGACTATGAGCGCATGCACCTATTCTACCGCGGAGAAGGAAGAGCCTGCCGGAGAAGGACAGGAAACCGTTTCTGCTGCGGAGACAGATGAGGCGGATACCCAGGGCGACCAGGCTGCCGCGGCCGGTACCACTGCCGGAGCTGCCGAGCAGGATCTGATCGAAGATCCGGTCCGGGACCTGTTTTACGCGATCGCGGACCTGCCGTCCGGCACCGCCGGTTCCGGTATGAAGGCACTGACAGTAGAAAAGCAGATCCTCGGAAACTGTATCCTGAACGGATATGATGATTATGAAAATACGCGGGCGCTCTGTTCCGGCGGTCTCTATACACTGGACCATAACCGTCTTGTCCATTTTCCCGGCAACTGGTTCTATGTCCGGGATGATCTGGACCGGATCATGGAGGATTATGAAGGGCAGCGGGCCAGATTCGAGGATATCGACGCCGCTGAAGAAATGGATCAGCTGATGTCCATGAGCGAAGCCGGCCTCTACTGGTCCACGTTCCGAATGGCCATGAATACGGCGGTCTACAAGAAACTGGCGGAAGAAGCTGCGCTGACGGAGATCGTTCCTTCCTATGCGGAAGGCACCGTTCAGATTCCTGCTGCCACTGTGGCCATGACGGAGGAGAATGAAGGGGTCATCAAGATCCTGGCGTCCATGGACTGTTATATCTTTAACATCGTAGGGGATACGCTGGTCCTGCAGAGCGGCGGCAATAATCCCGGTCTCGCGATCTACAGCCCGGATGATACCGGTGTCTATAAGCTGGACAGTGTATATACGACGATGACGGAAGATCCTGCGGAACTCGAGCCCATTGCGGAACAGTTTGATAACCTGGGCGTTGAGGAAATCAGTGAGAATCTCTATGGTATCACAGAAGAGCAGCGCAATGCGGCCATGAAAGAAGCCATCCGGTCCTACGCGCTGGAACACATGGACCAGGGACTCCTGTTCTATCAGTTCCCTGACGGCGACAAGCAGGATATTTATTGAGAGGATATAGAGATATTGCTTTACTGTAAATGAATCTGCGAATATTTATGACCGGCAGAACACAGGCCTTATTTGTGTTCTGCCGTTTTTTTTGGCAGTTCGGATGATCAGTATAAGTAAATGTCAGGGATTTCCGCTCTCCGTCTTCAGGTTTTATACGATAACAGGTTTCTGTAAAAATATGGATATTGTTATGATATAATGAATCCATACGAAAGATGGAGGAGATGCTATGATCAGATTGATTGCCAGTGACCTGGATGAAACATTATTAAATCCTGCAGATAAGAAAGTCGGAAAAAAGAACCTGGAGGCTATCTGGCGTGCCCAGGAGCAGGGCGTCATTTTCGTTCCCTGCAGCGGCCGCGGGTATCCATCGATTCAGGGCACCCTGGAAGAGCTCGGGACGAAAGGAAAGGCAGGTCAGTATATTATTTCCTATAACGGCGGCGCTATAACAGAAAACGCCGGAAACCGCCTGCTCCATTTCCACGGTCTGTCTTATGAGAAAATCTCGGAGCTGTATCAGGTCGGCGTATCCTATGACCTCTGTATGCATGTCTATACCCAGACGGATGTCTATATTTACAAGATCGATGAGGATGAGAAAGATTTTCTGAAAGGACGGATGGAATATATCCCCTATGACCATAAGGATCTGGAAGCCCTGAAAGATGAGACCTTTGCCAAGATCCTCTTTGAATGTACCGATATTCCTTTCCTCAACCGGGTGGAAAAGGAAATGGAATACATGACAGGAGACCTGGATGTCAGCTATTCTTCCAAACGTTATCTGGAGTTCAATCCTCTGGGCGTTAATAAAGGAAGCGGTCTTGTCAAAATGGCGGAAATCCTGAACATTCCCATTGAGGAGACGCTGGCGATCGGTGATAATATCAATGATCTGGCCATGCTGCAGGCCGCGGGGACCTCGGCCTGTGTTGCCAACGCCCTGGATGAGATCAAAGCCATCTGCGACTACACTTCAAAGGCTAACTGCTGGGAGGGCGGCGTCGCGGAGATTATAGAGACGCTGGTCCTGCATCAGTGAACATCATTGCGGCGGATACAGGGAGGAAAAAAAATGGAACAGGAAAAACGCGCCTGGTGGAAAGAAGCAGTCATCTATCAGATCTATCCCAGGTCCTTTGCGGACAGCAACGGTGACGGGATCGGGGATCTGAACGGGATCACAGAGCATCTTCCCTATTTGAAGGAACTGGGAATCGATGTGATCTGGCTCTGCCCGGTCTATTCCTCTCCGAATGATGATAACGGATATGATATTTCCGATTACAGAAATATCATGGAGGATTTCGGAACCATGGAGGATTTTGACCGTATGCTGGCGGCAGCCCATGGCCTGGGGATCCGAATTGTCATGGACCTGGTCGTCAATCATTCTTCCGATGAGCATCCCTGGTTCGTGGAAAGCCGGTCATCCCGGGACAATCCTTACAGAGACTATTATATCTGGCGGGATCCCAGGCCGGATGGCAGCGCCCCCAACAACTGGGCCTCCTCTTTCAGCGGTTCCGCCTGGCAGTTTGATGAGAAGACCGGACAGTACTATCTGCATCTGTTCTCCCGCAAACAGCCGGACCTGAACTGGGAGAATGACAAAGTCAGGGAGAAAGTCTTCGACCTGATGACCTGGTGGTGCGACAAAGGGATCGATGGTTTCCGGATGGATGTTATCAGCCTGATTTCCAAGGTCCAGACTTTCCCGGACGGAATCAGCTATGACGGTCTTTACGGGGACTCTGCGCCATATACAGTCAGCGGTCCCAGAGTCCACGAATTTCTGCGGGAAATGAACCGTAAAGTCCTGTCCCGTTATGATCTGCTGACCGTCGGGGAAGCCGCTGGCGTCACGATCCAGGAAGCCATGAAATACGCCAATCAGGACCAGACAGAACTGGGCATGGTCTTCCATTTTGAGCATATGGGGCCCATCTCCGGGGCCGATATCCCCCTCGGTAAATGGACGACGGTCAAACCGGCCCTGAAAGATCTGCGTCCTATCCTCAACAAATGGCAGACGGAACTGGAAGGCAGGGCCTGGAACAGCCTCTATCTGGACAACCATGATCAGCCCCGTTGTGTCTCCCGGTTCGGCAATGACAGCCCCCGGTGGCGTGTAAAATCCGCCAAGATGCTGGCCACCTGCCTGCATATGATGAAGGGGACTCCTTACATTTATCAGGGAGAAGAGCTGGGTATGGTCAACTGTACCTGGACCCTGGATGAATGCAGGGATATCGAGGAAATCAACGCCTATCAGCAGTATGTGACAGATCATCACATGGTGGACGGGGCATATATGCTTGCCTGCTTTAACGAACTGGGCAGGGACAACGCCAGGACCCCCATGCAGTGGGATGACGGCCCCAACGCCGGATTCACCGTCGGACAGCCATGGATCAAAGTCAATCCCTCATATAAAGAAATCAACGCCAAGGCGGCGCTGGCAGATCCGGATTCTGTATTTTATTACTATCAGAAGCTTATAAAACTGCGTCATGAAAATCCTGTAATTGTATACGGCGTCTTTGAGCCGCTTATGGAAGACAGTGAAACGGTCTACGCGTACAAAAGGAAACTGAATGACAAGATCCTGGTCGTGGCCTGCAACTGGTCAGACAGGGACCAGCCCTGCAACCTGTTTGACCGGGCGGACGGAATAGAGATCATTTCCAACTATGACCTGCACAGGATGGGCATCCTGCAGCCTTATGAGGCCCGGGTCGTTCTCATCACTCTTGATACGTGATTTACGCTTCAAAATAAACGGGCGTTAACATATGGGATGCTCTGAACAGAATCATCGCATATGTTAACGCCCGGTATTTATGGAATATGTCTTGCAGATCCTCAAATTTTGGGATTTCAGGCTTTTTTCAACCTTTCTTTCCATCCTCAGCATCGCCGGCCGGCGTGGCGCTTCCGGCGTCTGCTGCTTTTGGTTCCGTATTCGACGGAACTTCAGAAGCGGCTCCCGGCTTGGACGCACCGGCTTTGTCTGCAGCAGGCATTTCCGGTATTTTTCCTTCTACAGCATCCAGAATCCTGGCAACATTGGCTTTGCCATTACGGATTCCCACACTCAGGACCATGGAGGACAGGGCGCCTAAGGCAGCAAGGACAACGCTGCAGATGATCAAAAGAAGATTCCGATCCGCTGCCCGGAAGTTGAAATAACAGAAGGCGGCGCCAA
The DNA here is from genome assembly GCA_902789735.1 of uncultured Lachnospiraceae bacterium. GTDB lineage: Bacteria > Bacillota > Clostridia > Lachnospirales > Lachnospiraceae > CAG-791. The sequence goes on along the minus strand of CADAOZ010000013.1, from coordinate 42,681 downwards.
GGCCCGCGACCGCCAGGGCGGCCATATTATACTTTTCGAGGGTCCGGATGGCTTTCATCTGCATTTCGGCTTCTTTCAGCCAGGCTTCTTTCTGTTCTTTATTCATAAATAAAGGCTCCTTCGATATAGAAAGACAGAGGGACGGAGTGCGCTCCGTCCCTCTGCTGATTCTTTACAGAATCTGATGAAAAAGGGGTATGGGAAATTAATAGGAAAGTCCGGGGTTGAAGAATCCGATCGCGCAGCCGACGATGGCAACGACCAGAAGGATCAGCATGACCTTGATCGGAGACATTTTCTTCTTAGCCATCAGATACCAGCAGATGATGATGGTGACCGCGGTAAGAAGTCCGGGGAATACTTCATCCAGCTTATTCTGCAGTACCAGATAAGCTTCGCCGTCCGCGTTGTATAATGCCAGAGAGGTCTGTACACTTACCCATGTAGCGGAAACAGCACCGATAACGAAACCGCCCAGTGTGGAGACAGCTTCACGGATGGCCATACCCTGCGCGCCGACCAGGAATTCAACGGCTTTACCACCCAGGTTGTAGCCGGTGAAATAGAGATAACGCATTCCGAAATACGCGAACAGGTTCCATACGATGATGTAGAAGATCGCGCCCAGAGGTGAACCGCCGCCGGACATACCCATGGCGATACCAAGGAGGATCGGGATAACAGTACCAACGACCAGGGAGTCACCGATACCGGCGATGGGTCCCATCAGACCTGCACGGAGGCCGTTGATGGTCTCGTCGTCAACTTCATCGTCGCCGTTGGCGCGGGCTTCTTCCAGACCTGCGGTGATACCGACAATAACGGTACCCAGCTGAGGCTCTGTATTGAAGAAAGCGGTATAAGTATTCATAGACCTGGCCAGATCTTCTTCATTGTCATAGAGTTCCTGGCAAAGAGGAAGCATGGAATGAAGGTAACCGAAGGTCTGCATGTGCTCCTGGGAGAAGCAGGTCAGATGGCCCCAATACCAATGATGGAATGATGTGGACAATGCCTTTTTGGATAATTTCTTCTCTGCCATATCAGATATCCTCCTCTTCGTCATCATCTAAGCCGCCGCCTGCGGAAGCTGCGGGTCTTACCAGCTCGAGCATCTTCAGCTTATAAATAAGAATCGCGAACATGGCAGCAACAACAGTTGCGGATACAAGGTTGATACCAATGCTCTTAGCAAAAACAAAACCTGTCAGATAAGGAATGAAATCTGTGACGTTTCTGACGATCTGCTTGAGCAGGATTGCGATACCTACGCAGGGAAGCAGGGAACCAACAGTGAACAGAGACTTCATTGCCAGACCATCCATGGGAAGGTAAGTCTTGATCGCTTCAACAACAGTCTGACCCAGCATCAGCATAATAACGGTAGGGATCAGAGAGAATGCGATGTGGGAGATCCAGGGCAGATATCTGTCCGTGACCGCGATCATCTTGTAGTTACGTTTTTCAACCGCGCTCCAGCCCATATGCTGCCAGACAAGGTTGAGGGTAGCAGTACCATAGAAAAGGACAGTACCGACAGTACCGACCATGGCGCCGAAGGAAGTCGCAAGGCCCGCGCCTTCTACACTGGCGGGATCCAGGCCCTGGGATTTCAGAGCCAGCATGGCCAGCGGGATACCGATGTAGGATACCGCACGGACATCAGCGGAAACAGTTCCGCCGGGGGTAACCAGAGCGATGTAAACGACCTGCATGGCTACGCCGACCAGGATACCGGTGCGGATATCGCCAAGAACAAGGCCGCAGACCAGTCCGCCTACCAGGGGACGGCCCAGGGTATAGTTACCGATGGAGGAACTACCCATACCGGGCATGGATGACAGGCAGGCAAAAATGCCAAGAATAAACGCCTGGATAAAGCTAATAGACATAACTCAAATCTCCTTCATTATGAAATGTAATGGAAGTATTTCCGGTTTAGTTGTAACCGAACTGTCCTCTGAACTTCTTCCAGTTTCCGATTGCTGTCTCTTTGACCAGAGCGAACTCGATCTCATAGCCCTTCTGCATGATGGCTTCCAGAGCGGCCGCTTCATCATTGGTGATGGACTGGTTATTGCCGAGCTTTGTGGTGCCGGGACGGTCGTTGCAGGGTCCGATGATGATGGTCTTAACGCCCTGAGGATCAAAGTCGGCGTCAACCAGGATCTTCTTCATGTCGATGGGGTTCTTTGTGATCAGGAAGTACTGATCCTTGGAAGCCAGGACCTTGGCGGACTTGGAAAGGAACTCATCAACGCCCCATACGAAGGTCTTCTTGTCGGAAGCGCTCTTGTAGGCCTGCTTCAGAACAGGGTTCTTGGCAGCAGCGTCGTTTACAGCGATCAGGCCTGTGCAGGGATATTCCAGAGACCATCTGGTAACGGTCTGACCATGAATCATTCTGTCGTCAACACGGATAAAAGAAATAGCCATTTTTAACTCCTTTCATGGCAAAAACGGGAAGGGACTCAGGCAATCAGATGTCATCATCAGCGCCTTCGTCAACAGCAACTTCAAAGACCTTTAAAGCTTCCGCGGCTTCAGAGAGGATATCCTCCTTGATGTCTTCCAGCTCCATTGTGTCTTTCATCAGCACTGTTGTCAGGACCAAAGGCAGGTTCATGCCGCCGATCATGAGCGTATTACCGAGCAGACCCTTTTCGGCAATTACATTTGCCGCGAAGGAAAGAGGTGAACCACCTACGATGTCCGCGAACAGAATGACTTCATCATCAGGGCCGATGTCTTCGGTCAGCTGGCGGAAGTTGTCGGCGTACTCATCAGCGCCCATACCGTTTTTCAGGCTGGTGCTGCGTACTTCCGGCTTGTCTTCGCCTGCCAGCATCTTGACAGCATCATGCAGACCGGGGGCCAGCATTCCATGACTGACAATAAGCACATACTTCATTAATTGCTCCCTCCTTTCTTAATGAGTTTATAAACTATAAAATAATTATAAAAAAAGTTTGAAGATTTGTCTCTAACAATTTTCCCTTTTATACAATTACATTTGTCATAAATTGGGGTGAATATTGTAATTTACTACAATATATACCGCCTTCAGACCAATTGCTTGTGGTTATTCAACAAAAAAAGAGCCTTAAAAAAGGCTCTTTCCCAAAATTGGCGCTTCTTTATAAAATATTTATATTTTTGCAGGAATCTTTATAAACCGGAAAAATCCAGGGAGCCGCTTCACAGGCTTTACTGCTGCAGGTAGCGGTTGATCCTCCGGTTATATATGATCTGCTCCATCCGTATATTGCCTGATCCCGCCAGGATACTGTCAACGGCCAGCCCAATCTGCTGTCCGGCTTCCTCCTTGCCCCGGAAACGCTGCCGGTTGACCGCTTTTTCCATGGCAATGCGCAATACCTCAGTATCCTTATCGCGGCGCTGTTCCGCCGCGGCATCATCCGCGGAAGTTACATCCCGCAGGACGGAGATTCCTTCCGAATAGCGGTATATCTCCTTCTGTACTTCCGGGTCCGCGGTCATAGTCTTCATCAGTTCCCAGGCCAGTTCTTTTTTGGAGGACTGGCTGTTCATGGCGATCAGCTGGGTCTGCAGGAGCGAATGATTGTCCCCATGGGGACCGGCCGGCATGGAATGGATCTGCCAGCTAAAATCATCTCCTACGCCCATATGGATGGGATTACTGATATAGGCTTTATAAGCCGAATAGCTCATAGGCTGAAAGAGTACATTGCCGTCAGAGAAGGAAGGCTGTACATTGGTGGCCTTGGCTGCCAGCCGTCCCAGTTTGTCCAGGAAGGAGATCGCCTCGCCGGCCTTTTCATCTGTCAGATAGCAGGTACTGCCGTCTTCCGAAAAAAGGACAACGTCATTGGAATAAAAACAGTTCTCCCAGTCATATTCCGAAATGCCGAACTGGTACCCGGAACTGTTCTCTCTCCTCCCCGTGACCTGCCTGCAGATGCGGTAGCAGTCATTCCAGGTCCAGTCCATGGCAGGCATTTCTATCTTTTCCTTCTCCAGAATGGAAGTGTTTACGACCATGATCGTCGGCGAGCATTCCAGAGGGAGCCCATACAGGATCTGCCCCCTCTTTCCGGCCATAAGGGCCGCTTCATAATAAACGTCCGGATCAAAAGCCGGATCCCCGTCTGTAAACGTTTCAAGGTTCTGCAGGGCGCCCACATCTGCCAGATATTCAAAGTCTTCATCCAGAACGAAGAAGAGGTCAGGTGCCGTCCCCTTCAGGATTCCTTCCGACAGCCACTCCGAATAGTCCTGCCGCCGTATGCCGCTTTCGTAGACGACCTTAACGCCCGGATTCTTTTTTTCAAACGCCGCGATGGCCTGATTCAGGATGACATGGGAGTAGCCGTTGCTTTCTCCCCATGGACTGTCCGAGAATACGCCGATCCGCAGGATTCCGGTATTATCACTGTAATTTCTGAGCAGGGGATTCAGAATAAAACCCAGCGTAAAAGCGATCATCAGCAGGGCTGTCAGCAGCCCCAGCCGGCCTCTCTGCTGTTTTGTGAAATGTTCCATAGCTTATGTACCTGTTTACTGGTCTTCCGATCCGTATCTGCGGGCTGCCGTATCTGTCTGGACCGCCCAGATTCCCAGCTGGGTCCGGTTCTTCAGCCCCAGTTTACTCAGGATCACGCTCAGGCTGTTGCGGATGGTCCCTTCTGACAAATGCAGCCTGGCGGCAATCTCCTTGTTCGACATGCCCCGTCCCACACAGTCAATGATCTCCCATTCGGATTCCTTGAGTTTGCCGGACAGCTGTTCGCCCACCCGGATAGTCTGATTGGTCTGGGCCATATGGGAGAACATACGGAAGACCTTGTCCGTGATCTCCTCATTCATGATCGATCTGCCGTTGTAGACCTTTTCAATGGCGGATGTCAGATTTTTCAGGGAAGTCCCCTTGAGCAGATAGCCGCTGGCCCCGAACTTAATGGCGTTGAATATATATTCATCATCGTCAAAGGTGGTCAGGATGATCACCTTGATATCAGGGCTGTATTCCTTGACTTTCTGGATACAGACGACGCCGTCCATCTCCGGCATGCGGATATCCATCAGTATGACGTCCGGTTTCTCCCTGCGGACGCTCTCCAGTACTTCCAGACCATTGGATACCGTATCTGTGACCGAAAAATTCGAAACAGAACTCAGCATGATCTGCAGGCTCTGCCGGATCAGTTCCTGGTCATCCGCGATCAAAATTTTAATCATTGACATTCACCTCTCCCGTATGGAAGCGAAGGGGAATCTCCGCTCTCACTTCAAAACCGTCATTTCCGTTGACTGAAAGGGTCCCTCCCAGCATGTCCAGCCTTTCCTGCATATGGGTCAGGCCAAAGCCTTTATGCAGGTCCCGGCAGCCGATTCCGTTGTCCCTGATCAGGATTTCCAGCTGCTGGCCGGTACGTTCGATCCGTATATTGATCCGGGTCGGCTTTCCGTGCCGGACGGAGTTGGTAATGCTCTCCTGCAGGATCCGGTAGACAATGTCTTCCTCATCCTGGTCCAGACCGCTGAGAGAATCCGTACATATATAATCAAAACGGATTCCGGTGGACCGGCACATTTCGTCCACCATACGTTCTATGGCGGCGTCCAGGGTCAGCTGTTCCAGCACATCGGGCCGCAGGGCGTTTACCGAACGTCTTACATCCTTCATGCCCTGTCTGGCGACTTCCTGGATGGCTTCCATCTGTTTCCGGGCCAGGGACGGTTCCAGGTCGAATATGACCAGGCAGGCCTCCAGCCCGGTCACAATACCGGTCAGGGCATGGCCGATCGTGTCATGGATCTCCCGGGCCAGACGGTTCCTCTCCTTCATCTGGGCCATTTCCGCTGATTTTCTGGAGTATTCCTCCAGCTTGATATTGGCTTCCGTCAGTTCTTCATTCAGCAGCATGATCCGGGCCGTTTCATCCATCTGATTCCGCAGAGAGACGATCAGGAACAGAATGAACATGACGATATTGACCAGTTCCATGATATTCAGGATACTCTGCAGGATACCGGCAGCTTTGCTGTTATAAAAGATCAGATAATCCGAGAAGGATACATGTTTGTACCACAGGTTGAGGATCTCGGAGTCCATGATGAAATAAACGATGATCACAAAGATCAGTGCCTTGACTTTGCGGTGCATGGTATAGGAACCATGGATGATGTCGACCATGACAAGGATGATGATCCCGGTGTAGGCCATTCCGCATACCAGAGTGATCATGACACTGACTGCCACTTCGATCATGACCTTGACCAGCCACAATTGTTCCTCCTCCAGATCCAGCCGGAACAGCAGGAGCAGCGCCCCGTAAAGGATAAAAACGGAAACGACAAAGCGGGTGCTTTCCAGAGGCAGGACGGATATTGATTTTATAAACAGGCCGGCCGAATTGCTGCGGGCCAGCTCCATGATCGCATGGTAGGATATGACCGTGATATACAGGAGGATCAGCAGGTTCATATGCTTCATGATCTTCCAGATGGTCTCGGGGACCCGGCGGTTGATTTTGAAAAGATCCATTGTGTGTCTGCTCCGGCAGAACGGACAGGTGTCCGCTTCGGCAACTACTGCCATCTGTTGCTGTCATATTGTTCCAGGTTGCTGTAATAGACCAGATCGATGGGGACCGTGATGGTGGATTCATAATCCTCTCCCCGCAGCATCTTATAGAGAGTATCGGCGGCTTCCTCTCCGATCTCCGTCGGGAACTGGGCCGCGGTGGCCTCCATTTCTCCCGCACCGATCATGGATTTGGCGTCGGGAGAACCGTCCACGCCGTAGACGTATACTTTTCCCAGCTCCGGGTGCCTGCGGACGGCTGTCACCGCCGCCTCGCCGGCCAGGTCATTCAGGCAGAAGACGGTATCAAATGTACCGCCGGATTCAATATAGTCCTCCACCAGCGGCAGGGCGATCTCATACTGTCCCTTACAGCCGATTTCATTCACGATTTCAAAACGTTTATCTCCCGCGATGGAGTCCTTGAAGCCCTGGACTCTGCGCCGGCCTGATATGGCAGTTTCATGCGCCAGGACCAGGATTCTGCCGGATTCCTGTTTCCGCATCATATATTCACCGATGGCATAACCGGCCCTGTAGTTGTCTGATACAATGGTGCAGTCTGCCAGGCCCTCCTGTTCTACTTCCGTGTCTACGACAATGATCTTTACGCCCATCCCCCTGGCCCGCTGCAGGACGTCACTGAGACCGTCGAAAGAGACCGGGGTCACGATCAGGGCGCTGATGCCCATGTCCAGCATGCTGTTGATCTGCTCCGCCTGACGTTCCACATCCAGGCCGGGATCGCGCAGGACCATCAGATCTCCTTCCCCTTCCACGCGGACACGGATCTGCTCGTTCAGGATATCATAGAACTCATTATTCATGGTCATATAGCTGGCGCCGATCAGACGTGAATTCTCAGTTCCTTTATCGGAAAGCCGCAGCCAGTTCATGCCGGTACTGAATAATAGGATCAGAGCCGCGATATAGACACCAGCCAGTATTCTGTTGACAATTTTATCTTTTTCCCACATAGACATACCTGCCTGTCCGCTGTCCATTTCTGTACAGATGATTTTCCGTTAACTATTCTATCATATGTTAGACCTTCTTGTTAAGAGGACACAAACAGGGCCAAAGGGTGTTTTTAGTGTTGGATTTTCAAACTTTTTAACATATTTGTCAGCATAATGAATGGTGAAAAAGGACCGGCATCAACGAGCTGTGTTCCAAAAGCTTCGTTATGGCCGGTCCTGTCAGGATTCGTTTCAGCCGGGAGCAGAAAACAGAAGTCCCTGCTGAATTTATTCAGATAAAACAGAGGATCAGTAAATATCCGCGGAAGTGCCGCCCAGACGGCGTACACGCAGGACGCCTTCGATCTCCTTGAGCTTTTCGACCGTATCATGGGGCATGGGCTCGCCTAGGTCGATCAGAGTATACTCATATTTCCCCTTTGTTTTGGAAGCCAGGTTCTCGATGTTGAGTCCGTTCCGTCCGAAGAAGGAAGTGATCTGGGAGATCATATTGGGGATATTGTGGTGCAGGATGGCCACACGGCAGGCACTCTGGCAGATGCCGGCGTTCAGATCCGGATAGTTGACAGAATGGGTAATATTGCCATTGTCCAGATAATCCTGCAGTTCCCTGACGGCCATGACTGCGCAGTTCTCTTCCGCTTCTTCCGTGGAAGCGCCCAGATGGGGCAGAACGACAGTGTTCTTCATTTTGACAGATCTGGGATTGGCGAAATCTGTCACGTAGGACCTGACCTTACCGGTTTCCAGGGCTTCCGCCATGGCTTCCTCATCGACCAGGGCGTCCCTGGCAAAATTGAGGAAACGGACGCCGTCTTTCATTTTGGAAATACCTTCCCGGCTTACCATGCCGCGGGTGGATTCCATAAAGGGAACATGAATGGTGATAAAATCACTGTTCTGATAGATCTCATCCAGGCTGACAGCATGGCGGATATCCCGCATCAGACGCCAGGCCGCGTCTACAGACAGATAGGGGTCATAGCCATAGACTTCCATGCCAAGCTCTCTGGCCGCGTTGGCGACCATAACGCCGATGGCACCCAGGCCGATGACGCCCAGAGTCTTGCCCTGGATCTCGTTTCCGGCGAAAGCCTTTTTGGCTTTTTCCGCGATCTTGCCTACATTGTCCTCATCGGAATTGGCCCGGACCCATTCCGCGCCACCCACGATATCCCGGGCAGACAGAATCAGGCCGGCGATGACCAGCTCCTTGACCGCGTTGGCATTGGCGCCGGGCGTGTTAAATACAACAATGCCCTCTTCCGCGCAGCGTTCCAGAGGAATGTTATTGACGCCGGCACCGGCTCTGGCAATGGCCCGCAGGTCTTCCGGAAATTCCATATTTTTCATATCCGCGGAGCGGACCAGGACGCCGGCCGCTTCATCAATGGAATCCACCAGGCTGTATCCCTGACGGAATTTGTCTGTTCCGGTACGGCTGATCTCATTCATGCAAAATATCTTACGTTCTTTCATAGCGAAGCTCCTTTATTGCAAGGGATATCAACTGTCGGAAGTACCCCTGTATTATTTAAAAAGAAATCAAGTGTTCTCAAAACATCTTAAACAGTATCGCATTAAGCCCAAAAATGCAATCTTTAATTTGTGTTTCTCCCCGTTTAAAGCATCTTCAGGTCTGCCGGATATCAAATCGCCAGCTGCGGAAAGCAGTGATAAACAAAAGAAAAGACCGGCGTAACCGGTCTTTTCTGTGTTTACAGGAATTTCATTGCAGGATTGTTCAGGAAGCGCATCAGGCGGCTTTCTTCAGAGGGACCTCCCCGTCATCCTCTTTTGTTCCGCATACAGCCTTGATGATGGCCGGGAACAGGGCCATAACATAAAGGATAAAGAGCACACTGTATGTCAGGTGTCCGAAATGCGAGCCCAGGGCAGCATCCAGGGCCTTTTTCATGAACTTGATCATGAAGTATACAGGCACCAGGCCGGCCGCAGAAACAGCGATCCCTTTGCCGTTGAATCCGGCCTCTTTGAATCTGACCCATTTCTTTTCGATATAACGGGCGGGGCAGAAACCAATCAGGCAGCCGATATCGCCATAGCCGTCATTCATCATCTTCTGCGGATCGACCAGCAGGGATCCGTCATCCTTATAGGTCAGAGGATAACTCTTGAAAGTAATATAGAGGATACCGATCCATCCGATGATGAAGCCGGCCAGCAGGAACAGATCTTCCTTTTCCGGATGTTCAGCCAGATAAGAGAAGATCTTATGCATAATGAACAGGGAAATCCAGCCCAGGGTCAGGCCCACAAAGACATCCTGGGGCGTATGGACGCCCAGATAGTTTCTGGAAAATCCTGTGATCAGCATGCAGATCACCGCGATCACGGAAAAGATCTTTGTCTTTTTGGAATTCCAGCCAACGACCGCCAGTCCGCCGTAGATCAGTGAAGATGTGGAGGAATGTCCGCTGGGGAAGGAATAGCCGGTCGCGGTCGTGATGGCGTCGCCGGCGGGCAGGACGCGGGCGTCCCGGATCCAGGGCCGGTAGATGCAGGCGGTCAGTTTGACCACCGCGTTCAGAGCGATTCCCATGTCATAAGCGGCAAGGACATAGAGTCCTTTTTTCTTATCCATACACCAGTATACGAAGATCGGGATCATGATCAGATAAGTGACCGCGAATAAGGAGATCCACTCCATAAAAGGAGTCAGCATATTGTTTGTCGCGTTGCGCCAGTTCTGAAGAAACAGCAAATATTCTATATCCATATATCTCTCCCCTCTATGAAATACAGATGTACGGTTGACAGTTACCGGCGGGAACGGCAAAGCTGCTCACAGCGGCCGGATTCCCGGCCGGTACTGCCTGCTGCCAAATAATGTACTGCCGTTGTTAAACAGGAGCACATTGATTCCATGAATATGTTTACTGTACAGTCACAACTGTGATATGGGGGTTGGGGCCTTCGTACCAGTACAGGTAACCGTTCAAATCTACCACGTCACCGACTTTCAGTTCCTTGACCTGTTTATAAACATCGGTATCAGGACCGCACAGGAGGGATTCTATGGTAAAACTGTAAGTCTGACCATTCAGGGAAACGTTGAAATAAAGATCATCACCTTCATCACCGGAGCCGTCCCAGTTATACATATAGGCGTCTTCACTGCCTTCGGCGGCCGGCTCGACCGTCAGTCCCTTAAAGGTCACATACTGGTTCTGATAATTGATCAGATCATCGGTGCCCAGTTTATCCGTAACATCCACGGCATCTGCTATATAGGAACCATCTTCGATTTCAAACTTGCCTTCTGTGATCTCGGTTTCCCCGGACCATTCCGACTTATAACCGGTTACTTTGATCTTGGTGCCGGCCGGAAGCTGATTATACTCTTCTTCCGTGCAGGGCATTTCAAAGAGGAAATAAGCGCCGTCCGCATCCTGCGTATAGAAAGTGGCTTTTCCCTGGCCAGTGGTTTCATCCTGGAGCCATTCCTGTTTTGCCTGGATATAGGTCTCAACGACGACTTCTGTTTCCAGTTCGGCAGCCATGTACTCTTCATAGGTCATGACGCCTTCCCCTTTTTCTGTATCAGCTTCGTTTTTTGTCTCCGGAACAGCAGGTTCCGCGTCACCGGAGCCGCCCGAGGAGGAACCGCCGCAGGCGGTCAGTCCAAGGACCATTGCCATGGTTACCAACAGTGCGAGTTTCTTTTTCATAATCTTTCTCCTTCCGGCGGCTCTGGCCGCCTGTTTGTGTACAGGGCCTTTGCCGGACCCTTTTCATTATAAATGATATAAATCAAAAACACTACCGGCCTTTGATTCATCCATTTTTCTGTTTGTTGATCATCCTGTCCCGGATGAAATAGACCGCGATCAGCAGCCATGTCAATGCAAGAATACCCAAAAGCGCCTTGGAAGTGGCAGGCAGCTCGCCAAGTTCCTGTTTGCCGCCGCCGATGGCGTCCCCGCTGCCCAGCTGGTCCAGACGGTACAGGGATATGGTGTTGGCATACAGTTTCTTCAAATAAGCGTCATCAATGGTCTCTTTCCTGCGGACGGACTTGGCCACACTTTCGATCAGCTGGCCGGCAGCGTCACGCAGGGATGCGGAGCCGTTGAATACGGGCGTGGTGAAGGTGTTGGAAATATTGTCGATCAGCATCTGCGTGGCGTCGATCTTGACCTGATAATGCAGGGCGTTATCTTCGCCGCCCCGGCCCAGATAATCCAGATATTCCTCCGAGGTCTGGGCTTTGGAAGTGACCGGTACATATCCTTCTGTCTCCGCGTAGGCGATCTGGACTTCGTTGGTCAGCAGGTACTGGGCGAAGAGCCAGGAGGCCAGGACTTCCTGGGGATCCTGCTTGTTGAAGATGCAGACGGAAGGTCCCTGGGAGATCATCTGGGGATGGTCCGGGTCAAACTGGGGCACCGGCCGTACCGCGGTCTCGAACTGGACCAGTTTGTCTTTCGAGATGTCGGACAGAGGCGCGTCTGTACCCATCCAGGTAGATCCGGCTGTAGAATCAATGGCGAATACACACTGACCGGCATTCATAAAGTTGGCGGGATAGCTGGAGATCTTGAACGTCGAGAAAGCGCCTGTCTTCACATGGTCCGCGACGGTATAAAGGATCTCATCGGTCGTATCATTGAAGATCTCGATCGCGCCCTCATCTGTCGAATAGCCGGCTCCTTTCTGCTTCAGCATCTGGATCAGCATATTATCCGTGGATTTATAGATGAAGGGAATCATGACATTCTGACCGTTGACCGCGTATTTGCCGCTGTCATCTTTGGCTGCGGCTGCCTCTGATACTTCCCAGATAAAATCCCAGGTCAGAGTATCCGGTACTTCATAGCCCAGCTTTTCGACAAAGGTCTTATTGATATAGACAGCTTCCGTAGACCGCATATAGGGGAGGTCATAGATCTTCTCTCCGATCCGGCCCTCTTCCAGGAATTCCGGAATGACTTCCCCGCTGTCGGGACCATCATAAGCCAGTTCACTGCCGCCGAATCCAAAGGACGGATCCTGCATCAGGTCATCCAGAGGGACCACGATGTTATTGCCGGTCAGGTAAGTTGCGATATGGTCCGGATAGGTAATACAGACATTGGGCGTCGTGTTGGTGGCGATGTTGGTGATGACATCATTGTAGATCTTGCCGTAATCCGTATACAGGCGCATATTGACTTTGATGTTGGGATAGATCGCCTGGAAGTCCGAGATGGCCTTTTCATATATGGCGGTCTGGGTCTTGTTGGTATCGTTCTTGGCCCAGAAGGTGAGCTCGAACTGCCGGGCAGTATCAAAGGATTCCGGTACCTGGAATTCCGCCATACCGGAGGAGCCATGGCAGCCGGTCAGCAGCCCGCAGGTCAGCGCCAGCAGCAGGACAATGACAGGCAGGAGCCTGCACGGGAGCCCCGCGCGTACTTTTTTATTTTTCATCCCTTAATACCTCCTCTCGAAACGCCGGCCATGATCTTCTTGCGGAAGATCAGGAAGAGGACGATCAGCGGGATCGAGATCGCCACGACAGCGGCCATCATGGCAGGGATGTTTTCCCGGCCGAAGCCGTTCTCGCGGATCTCCTGGATACCGTTGGATACCAGGAAATAGTTGGCGTCATCCGTGATCAGACGGGGCCATACATAGGAATTCCAGCACTCGATGACCTTGAGGATGATGATCGTGATAATAGTGGGCTTGCAGATCGGCAGCATGACCTTCCAGAGATACTTGAGGTCCGAGGTCCCGTCCACTTTGGCCGCGTAATAGAGTTCATCCGGTACCTGCAGGAAATTCTCCCGCAGCAGATAAATATAGAAGACCGACGTAATGGAGGGCAGGATCAGACCGGTAAAGGTATTGCGCAGGCCCAGGTTGGTGATCGTGGTAAAGTTGGTGATGATGACCAGTTCATTGGGAATCATCATCAGAGCCAGGAAAAAGGTGAACAGGGTATCCTTGCCCCTGAATTCCATACGGGCGAAAGCGTAGGCTGACAGGGTGATGACCAGGATCATGGCGGCTGTTGTAATGACTGTAAAAATCAGGGTATTAAGGAAATACCGGCTCAGGTTGACAGCCGTGAACGCGTCCACATAATTCTGGAAAGTCGGATTCAGGGTATACAGTTTGGGAACATACTCCGAACTGTAGGCGCTGTAGCTCTTCACAGAGGTCAGGACCATCCAGTAGAAAGGGAAAAGGACGATCACAGCCCAGAAAGCCAGCAGGATATAGGTGATGATCCGGATCGTACGCCGGCGGGCTGCCGCGCTGGATCTGATCTTATCATAATCGACATTCTTATCCATCACGTACCTCCTTAATAATGCACATGCTTCTCGCTGACCAGCATGTTGATGCAGGTAATGGTCAGGACGATCACAAAGAGAATGATGGCTGCCGCGGAGGCATAGGACGGATATCCGCCGCTGTCACCGTAGAGCATATCGTAAATATAGCCGACGATGGTATTCATTTCGGAAGCGTTCAGATTGGTGCCGAACAGGGCGACCGCGTCGCTGTAGACCTTGAAGGCCCCGATGAAACCGGTGATGACCAGATAAAAGATCGTCGGGGAGATCATGGGAAGGGTGATCTTATAGAAGGTCCTCCAGCGGGAGGTCCCATCCACTTTGGCCGCGTTGTAATAATCCTCCCGGACCGAAGCCAGGGCACTGGTCAGGAGCAGAATCTTAAATGGCATGACGATCCATATGGTGTACAGGCACAGGACCAGCATCTTGGCCCAGTAGGGACCGTCAATAAAATCCACCGCCGTTCCGCCGAAGAACTTGATCAGGGCGTTCATCAGGCCGTCAGAATAAGGGGTCTTTTTGAACAGAATCATGAAGACCAGACCGACTGCCAGGGTGTTGGTGACATAGGGCAGGAAATAAATGGTCTGGAACAGGTTCTTGAGTTTATCAATAGAACTTAGTCCTACGGAGATCAGCAGAGCCAGTCCTGTGGACAGGGGCACTGTGATGACGACCAGCAGGAAGGTATTCTTGACCGCCTGCATGAAATAGGGGTCATGCAGTACATAGGAATAGTTGTAGCCGCCCAGGCCGAAGGAAGTCTGGGAAGCGGAATTGTATCCCTCCTCAAAGGAGTAGACGAAAACATCGATCAGAGGGTATACCATGAAGCAGCCGAGGAAGATGATCGCCGGCAGGAGGTATAACCAGGCTTTATTATTCTTATAATCCATTGTTTACCATCCTTTCAGGCCGGATCAGAAACGGATCCTCTCTTCGGTTTCCTTATTGAAAATGTGGACTTTATGGGGTTTGACCGAGAAGCGGACTTTGCCTTCCAGCGGCAGCACATGATTGTCCGCGTCTATGATGGAACGGACGGTGGGACTCTGGCAGGCGTCATGATAGGATACCACGCTGATATCGCGTCCCATGACTTCAACAGCCCCGAATCTGCATACAAGAGGTCCCTGCTCGTCCAGGATGAATCCTTCCGGACGGATGCCGGCCCAGACTTCCTGGTCCTTTACGCCGGGGACATCTATCAGAGGAAGGTCGTCAATATAGAGCTTTTGTCCTTTGACACGTCCGGCAAATACATTGATGGGAGGCGTACCCAGGAATTTGGCTACGAACAGGTTGACCGGATCGTCATAGACATCCTGAGGCATTCCGATCTGCTGCAGAACCCCCAGCTTCATGACAAAGATCAGGTCGGAAATACTCATGGCTTCTTCCTGGTCATGGGTTACAAAGATGGTCGTGACGCCCGTTTCTGTCTGGATCCTGCGGATCTCTTCACGGGTCTGCAGACGCAGGCGGGCATCCAGGTTGGACAGCGGTTCATCCAGAAGCAGGACCCGGGGCGTCTTGACCAAAGCCCTGGCAATAGCCACACGCTGCTGCTGACCGCCGGACAGTTCTCCCGGCTTTCTGTCCATGAGCATATCGATCTGGACCAGTTTGGCAGCCTCCAACGCCTTGGCTTCCATGGCCTGTTTGGTCATCTTCTTATCCCCTTTAAGATTTTCAAGAGGGAACATGATATTCTGCTTTACTGTCAGGTGCGGATAAAGGGCGTAGTTCTGAAAGACCATACCGACCCCTCTGCTCTCCGGGGGCAGATCGGTGACATCGTCCTCGCCGAAATAAATCTTACCGCTGGTGGGCCGCAGCAGGCCGCAGATCAGATTCAGGCAGGTGGATTTGCCGCAGCCCGAAGGACCCAGCAGGCCGATCAGTTTGCCGTCCGGGATCTCGAAGGTGAAATCATTGACGGCAATGACCTCGTCCGTCTTATTCTTGCCTCTGCCCGGGAACTTCTTTGTAAGATTCTGCAATACAACTTTCATACTTCCTTCCCATTCCTTTCGTAAAGGTTTACCGAGGGGTCCGCAGGACAGATGTCGCTTTACAGCATTAGCGCGTCCCCATGCTATTATAGCATAAATCAGGTAAGATTCACGAAAGAGGCATGAAATTAAAGAGTTTTCCTGTTAATATTTTACAAAGGTATACATATATTATATAAAAAGACCGGGATTTCTGTTATGAATCCCGGTCCCTGTGTCCGCGCCTGCTGCGGCTGTATGTTCACTATTCTCTTTTGATCGGTCTGCCTGTCTGTGCTCAGCCTTTGCTGCGCAGCATATACATGGACAGCTCATCCGACATGGCCACGATATAAGCGGTCCGCTCCTGGACAGCTGTAGGATAGTCATAGATGCCGGGCGTATCTTCCACGTCGAATTTTGCCCACTCATCCGGATATTCCAGGAAGCTGTTCATGCATTTGCGGATAAAATAGCTGCCGCCTCTGGCGACGGTATATACCTCTTTTGTATCCTTATTGATGAAATAGACGATGTCCTTGTCAACGGCGATCAGCCATCCCAGACCGTCCTCCTCATAAATGGACAGAAGGATCTGGCCTTTGCCGGGTTTTGCTTTTTTATAATCCAGGAAAGCGGGCAGAAATGTACCTGTAATATCCTGTTTGTAAATAAGCGGGATACTGATGTTTTTGTTCTCTTCTGTCTCCGCTGTAAGATGTGCCAGACCATACTCCGGTCTGTTCAACCTGATTCTGCTCATGTTGTCTCCTTTCCTCTGCTATCCTTTCAGAGCCTTCCGGCTGCCGGATTAAGCTGATTAGAATCATTACAATACTATTTTAATGCTTTTGTGCCGATTTGAGAAGAAATCTTATCAAACTTCTGTTTTTGCTGTTTTACGGTCAGAAATATTTACTTTTCAGAAATCCGGCAGTTCATCTCCTTCTTCCTCCAGGTATTTATATTTGACCATCAGAAAATCCTCCAGGTCCATCAGCACATGGTAGAGAATGGCGCGGTTCTCGAACTCTTCCCGTGACTTCGGAAGAGGTTCCTCCTCCATATGGGAGAACAGGACATTGAGCTGGGTCAGCTGCTGGCCGGGCATATTCATTTCGGTTACATATCTGCTCATATAGCGGATATAATCGACGATGATTTTCGCCTGCGCCGGTGTCGTCCTGATTTTTTCAAGTTCGCTCTGCAGGTTCGTCAGGATCTGACACTGATGCTCCCGCATTTCAAAATACCGGTAATAATACTCGGCGTCTTCCCCGAACTGATTGCCCTGATATTCCAGCGCCGTATGGATACAGCTGTCCAGCCTTTTGTGGACCTGCTCCAGGTCCTCCCAGATTTTTTGGCTTTCGGTACCGGATTCTATATAATCGGCTATGCCGGTCAGGATCAGCTGCATTTTGGACTGGATGGCCAGAATTTCTTCTCGCAGGAAATCCTTCTGTGTGTTGGTATCCCGGAACAGATTGAAGATCAGAGCAAAGAACATGCCGGTCAATACTATAAAGAACTCATTGAGAATGACATGGGGCGTAAATTCGGCGACGGACAGAAAATGTGTGCCGGCGACAACATTGGCAGAGAGAGCAGCTCCCCAGCCCATCATTTCACTGAAATAGATGGTAATGAAAATAAAAATACCGTACGCCACAAATTCATTGACATACTGGAACAAAAAGTAAGCCGCGACCGCGGTGATCACAAAGCTGATCAGACGCGACAGGGAAAGCTTCAGCGTGTCCTTGGAGGTCGTCAGCATGGAAAAAATACAGATGACACCGGCCTGGGTCTCGAACTGCAGTCCCAGATGATGGGCCGCGAAAATGGCCAGTGCGCTGGCCAGTCCCAGCCGGGCCCCGTAAAGCGCCCATCTGCGGCTGTTCTTTTTCACATGCTCCATATTAATCTTCATTACACAGTCCCCCTTTTTCTGCCCTTGTCTGTTTCAATTTTATCAGACAACGGGACTGACATACTATCAATTTCTGTATTTTTTTTGGTCATATGCTATAATTTTGTTGGATACAGGACCCCTGTGATTTCGGAAATCTGTTCTGTGACCGGATTCGGAAATCCATGATCAAAACAAATCAAAAAAAGGGAGGACAAGCTATGGCAACTGTAGAAGAACTGGTCAAACAGTATGAAACAGATGAAAAGCTGCAGAAGGAAGTGGAAGCGATCCTGGCGGACGGTAAGATCACATTTATGGAATTCGTTACTTTCGCGAAGAAGCACCATGTGAATATCTCTCCCGCGGATTTCCCCAAATATGTTGAAGAAGCCAGGAAACTGGGCTTTGTAAAATAAGCCTGCCGCAGACCATATCAGTTACTGAAACATGTTTTCTGAAATGCACACGAAGAAAATGCCCGGATCCAGGTAAAGGCGCCTGGCCCCGGGCATTTCCATGCTGCTTTTCGCTCAGATTATATTTTTTCCCGACGAATCAGATTCGGATTTTCTCTGATAAGACCCTCCGTGTATCAGCAGATCATTCGATCACTTCACCATTGGATCTGCAGACCTTCTGATACCAGTAGAAGGAATCCTTGCGGCTTCTGGAGAAATCACCGGTGCCGTCATCATGCCTGTCTACATAGATGAAACCGTAGCGTTTCGCGTACTGACCGGTTCCGGCGGATACCAGATCGATCGGTCCCCATGTAGTATAGCCGATCAGCGGCACGCCGTCTTTGACCGCTTCCCGCATGGCTTTAATGTGTTCACGGAAGTAAGAGATTCTGTAATCATCATGAATGGAGCCGTCCTCTTCCACCTTGTCAAACGCGCCGAAGCCGTTCTCAACGACCATCAGAGGAGTGCCGGGATAACGGCTGGCCAGTTTGTTGAGGGTGTAGCGCAGGCCGTCGGGATCGATCTGCCAGCCCCAGTCGGAAGCCTTCAGATACGGGTTTTTGGCGCCGCCCATCATATTGCCCTTGACCATATCCACGCCTTCCTGGATGGTGACGCAGTTGGACATATAATAGGAGAAGGTATAGAAGTCTACCGTACCCTTACGGATAATCTCAAGATCTTCTTCATTGTCCATAAAGGATGTATCCAGGCCCAGGCTCTGATAATAGGTCCTGGCAAAATAAGGATAAGCGCCCCGCACCTGGACATCGCCGCAGATATCGTTGCAGATGGAATCACGTTTCTGGACTTCCAGCATATCCTTGGGATGAGGGGTAAGCGGATACCAGGTGATATGGCAGATCATGTTGCCGATCATAAAATCAGGATTGATCTTATGGCCTTCAATGACCGCTCTGGCGGAAGCGACGAACTCATTATGGATCGCTTCCATACGCATCTGAGGAACGTCTGTGATCTCCGGCAGCGTGCAGGGGCTGGTCCGTTTCAGGTCTTCATCCTGAACAACGCCGATGCCGTAGAAATCACCCATCTTCTCATCCATGATGGGAATGTTGATCTCGTTGAAAGTCAGCCAGTACTTGACTTTATCCTTGTAACGTTTGAAGCAGGTCGTCGCGTATTTTACGAACAGATCAATGACGCGGCGGTCTGAGAAACCTTTATATTTGGTGACAATCGCCCAGGGAATCTCATAATGGCACAGGGTGACCAGAGGCTCGATCCCGTACTTATGACATTCATCGAAAACAGAATCATAGAATGCAAGTCCTTCTTCATTGGGCTCTTCATCATCGCCGTTGGGGAAAATGCGTCCCCAGTTAATGGACAGACGATAGCATTTAAATCCCATTTCGCCAAAGAGGGCTATATCTTCTTTGTAACGGTGATACATATCGACCGCTTCATGCGAGGGATAAAAAACGCCCGGCTCAATGGTCGGACAGAATGTGCGGGGCGTGTTGACATCACCGCCCAGGAGCAGATCCGGAACAGACAGGCCCTTTCCGCCTTCCAGATAACCGCCTTCACACTGATTGGCAGCAGTAGCGCCGCCCCAAAGGAAACCATCTCTGAATACTGACATAAATAACCTCCCAAACCTTTGTGACTTATGATGGATCATTTGCATGATCTCTGTCGGTTTTCATCCTCTGTTATTATATCATAATATGAACCGGGCGTTATGAACCGGGCGTCAGACTATCCGGTTCATATGAACCGAACGTCAGACTATCCGGTTCAAATGCCGTCAGTGAACCGGGCGTCAGACTTCCCGGTTCATGTGCCGTCAGTAACCTGCTTTCAGCATCATAAATCCCATGATATGCACCGCCTGTGGGAAATCTCCTTTCCGGATCATATCCTCGATCTGTTTTTCCTCCAGGAGTACGGTACTGAGAAATTCAGAGTCGTCCAGATTCTGCCCTGATACCTTTTCGCATTCATCAGCTGCAAAGACATAAGCGTAATTATCGGAAATTGTCGCCTGGGAAGGTACCGTGATCAGATGTCTCCAATGGTCAGATACATAGCCGGTCTCCTCTTTCAGCTCCCGCCGGGCCGTTTCCAGCGCGTCTTCCGCCTGTACTTCCGGTTCTGAAGCAAGAGCGTAGTCATGCCCCCCGCTTCTTTCAATCCCGCCTGCCGGGAATTCGGTGGTACATTTACGGATTCCGTGCCGGAACTGACGGACACAGATATAGCGGCCCTGTCTGTCCCTGGCTATAATGACCGCGTAATCCCTTCTGCTGAAATTATAGAAGGGCGTCCACTCTCTGCCGTCAGGCATCCTGTATTTGACACGCCGGAAGTCGATCCATTTATCCTGCACAAGATGTTCTGTCTCAATTTCTTCCCAGCGCAGGGCTTCATCATCCCAGATGTCGTACTGCTGACTCATTTTGCTTTCTTCTTTGCTTTTATTAATATCGTCCATAATGATCCTCTCTGCTTTTATGCTCCTGTGCTGACAGATATACAGGTCTGTTATCTGCCGGACTCCATTATACCAGATGAACCAGGCGTCAGACTATCCGGTTCATTTTCAAGATGAACCGGATAGTCTGACGCCTGGTTCACTTTTCTTCTTATGTTTGCCGAATCTGTGTTACAATGCCAGAGGAAAAGAAAAACACAGCCGGATAAAAAGGCAGGAAGGATCTTTAAATATGTATATTCAGTCCTATTTGGAAAAAGAGAACGGTACCGCGGTGATCCAGGTCGTCATGACCGCTGAAGAACTGGACCGGGCGGTCCATGAGGAATATGAGAAGAAAAAAGACCTGTATGAGATCAAGGGATTCGAGAAGGGACAGGCTCCTTTTGAAAAGGCACTTGAAGTTTATGGGGAAACGGCTCTGTACCAGAACGTGATCAATGCCATGGTCGGTCCTGTCTATGAATTCGGCGTAGCGGAAACAGGCGTAAAGACCATCGGCAGACCGGTCTATGAAGATGTGTCTGTAACGCCGGAGAAAGAAATGGTATTTACCTTTTCGGTATCCCTGTATCCGGAAGTGACACTGGGCCAGTACAGAGGCCTGAAAGCCAGGAAAGAGACTGCTGCTGTTACGGAAGAAGATATCATGCAGGCCATCGCGGAAGAACAGGCTGAAAACGGCAATACGGTGGAAGTCACAGACCGTCCTGCCCGCCTGGGCGATACTGTCATTATCGATTTTGAAGGCTTTCTGGATGGGGTGCCTTTTGACGGCGGCAAAGCGGAAGGTTATCCTCTGGAACTGGGTTCTCATTCCTTTGTGCCCGGTTTTGAAGAGCAGCTGGTCGGCATGAATATCGGGGAAAGCAAAGATATCGATATTACTTTCCCCACAAACTATACGCCGGACCTGGCCGGAAAGGCCGTTGTCTTTAAGATTAAGCTCCATAAGATCATGGCACAGGAGGAAACGCCTCTTGAGATCAGCGAGGAATATAAGGCGTCTGTCCGTGCCGCTCTGGAACGGAAAATGCAGGAAGAAGCCATGGACAATTTCCATAAGGCGATCCTGGGGCAGGCCATGGAGAACATGGAAGTCGCCCTGACCGAAAGGCTGATCCGGGAGAACGCGGAAGCCATGATCCGGGACTATGCCGGCCGTATGGGATTGGACCCTTCCACCCCTTATGAACAGATCCGTCAGATGATGGGGATCGATGAAGACGCCCTGAAGGAGAAGATCTACCCTGCTGCGGAAGAACAGATTCGTCTGGACCTGCTGATCAACGCCATTATACGGGAGGAAGAGATCGCCGCGGAAGAAGAAGCTGTTGCCGACTTTGCCGCCAGGATGGCGGGCGGATACGGCGTCAGCCTGGAGGAGATCCGGAACCATTACGATGAGGAAGCGCTGAAAAGGCTCTGTAAAAAAGATATTGCCCTGACCATTATCCTGGACTCCGCGACGGAATTATAATTACAAATAATGTGGAACAGAGAAAAAGCTGCCTGACCCGGCAGCTTTTTTATTTAAACGGTTTCCGGTGTTTCCGTGTCCGACATTTCCATGTTTGGCATTTCCATGACCAGTACCTGATCTGCCAGATCACGGACCAGCTGTTCGTCATGGGTAGCCATGATCAGCGTTTTTCCCGCTTTTTTGAGCTGTGACAGAAAATCATGCAAAAAGGCCCGGCTTCCGGCATCCAGGCCGGCCATCGGTTCGTCCAGGATCAGGACATCCGGATTCAGCGCCATAACAGCAGCCAGAGCCACCCGCTTTTTCTGTCCTCCGCTCAAATGGTAAGGCGCTTTTTCCGCCAGATGACCGATTCCGAAAAGCTGCAGACAGTCCCGGGTCCGCCGGTCAGTTTCCTCATCCGGCAGTCCCATCTGCCGTGGGCCGAAAGCGATCTCGTCGTAAACAGTCCCGTTGAACAGCATGACATCCGGATTCTGGAACAGGTAACCTATCTTTTTATGAAAAGCCTTAGATGCACGGTTGTTCTTCAGATACTTTTCTGTGATGACCGTGCCTTCAAACATATATCTGCCGGTATCAGGAAAGGCCAGACCGTTGAGGAGTCGGAACAGAGTTGTTTTTCCGGACCCGTTATCTCCTCTGACAGCAAGGCATGTTCCCTTTTCAATCTGCAGGGTAAGATTATTTATGACAGGCATCTTTTCACCGGGATAAGTATAGGAGACATTCCGCAGTTCCATGCAGCTCATCTTTAAAGGCCCTCATAGTCATCGGTGAAGCCGCGGCATACCATGGCTTCGTACATTTGACGGTTCATTTCTGTACCTCTTAAAAAGACCACGCCCATAACACCGCCGACAGAGGTATATTTCTGTTTGTTCTTTCCAACGGCCCGCAGCAGATAAGAGGTCAGGAGATCATTGATCAGTCTTCCCAACAATACGATATATTTCAGGCTGATATCAATGGTAAAAATAAAAACGCCCGGAACATGCAGCCGCCGCAGGGCAGAGGTGATGCGGTTCCACTGGGTCGTATGATTAAAGATGCTGACCATCTGAACAGATATAAAAATCTTCCAGATGATGATCAGGTTATTTCCTCTGCCGGCCGGGCGGAGCAGCATGGCAGGCAGCAGCACCAGGAAGGCAAGTAAAGCCGCGGCCAGGGCACTTTTCCACACGGACAGGATCCGGTCGGGGGGCAAAGCAGCGAGCGCCATCATGGCGAGGGCCGTACAGGCCAGCAGGACCAGCAGATGCCGGCTGAGTGACAGTAACAGGATCAGAGCCAACAGCAGAAGCAGTCTGGCAGCTGCCGGCAGGAAGGGCTTACTCTCCCGCCCCTGCTGGAACTGCAGCTTACCGACAGCTGCGCTGATCGATCGGATTGTCTTTACAGCAAATGTGCCGCCTCCTCCGGGCGGCACATAACTGTCTGTATTTTCCATCCAGACTGGAAGCATATCATACCTTTCTCCTGGCCGGAATCAGTGAAAACAGTTTAAAGAGGATGATCAGGAGAGACGCCCCGATCACTGCCGAAAGAATGTAGGCGGCCGTTTCAGGCATGCCTTCCAGGGCGTAATCCGGCAGAGGAACGTTCAAAGACCATCCGTTCAGTAAACCCTGGGGCGTATAGCCAAGTGGCGTACCATTGGTGACGACTTCCGCGATCTCCTCTGCGCCCCATTCGCCCCAGGCAGTTCCCGCAGCCAGCAGGCCAAGGGGCGTAAGGGCGATCATGACCGCCATGAGTGCAAAGACCGGTATATGCGAGATGCCCTTTGGCGTCTTCCCGGAACGGATATTTTCGTAGATCAGATCCGGAGCGGTACGGTCCACAAAAGCGTAGACAGCCGCCGTAAATGCTGCTTCAATCAGGCCGGCCACCGCCAGATGCGGGATCATCATGGCGGGAATGGCAATAGACAAGTCATAGGGGCAGTAAAGAGCGTTGCCCATGCTGTCCGTGAACAACAGGGGCTGGATTCCGAATTCCACGGCTGCGCAGAAAGCGGCCGCGTTGATTCCGATATAAGATCCAATGGCCGCTGCCATGCAACGGATCCCGGTTCCGGCCTTTTCACTGCCGCCGAAAGCGCGCGTGATCAGCTGATAAATAAAGTATCCAAGATAAGGCAGGACAAAGGCCATGTTGAAGCAGTTGGCGCCGAAAGCAAGAATACCGCCGTCGCCGAAGATCAGCGCCTGCAGGAGCAGGGCGGTCGAGACAGCTATACAGGCTGCGTCCGGACCAAAAAGCAGGGCGGCCAGTGTTCCGCCCACAGCGTGTCCGGTCGTTCCTCCTACAAGAGGAACGTTGAACATCATGGCTAGAAATGAAAAGGAAGCGCCGACGCCTATCATAGGCAGTTTGTCCTTGGGCAGATCCAGACGGACCCGCTTGATGGCATGGGCCCAGACAGGGACCATGGCTGCCGTCATGACGCCGCAGGCCGCGGGCGCCAGATAGTTTTCCGGAATATGCATATGTATAATCCTCCTGTAATATTCATTATTACAATTAAAACACAGCTTAATCAGGATTATAAGCCGGGGTGGGGGATATAAAATGATTATGAATGCATATTTCGCAGTTTCCGCTTCAGATGAATTTCTGGACCGCTTTCTGGAATTCTTCTACGGCCTGCAGATCTCCGTCTTCAATGGCATGGGTAATACAGTGATGCATATGCTCATTGATGATCTCTTTTCCCAGTCCCCGCAGGGCGGCGTTCACGGCCGCCAGCTGAATCAGGACATCCGCGCAGTCTACATCGTTTTCAATCATGCTCTTGACATGATTCAAATGGCCGATCGCCCTGGCGATCCGGTTGAGCTGTCTTTTCTTCTCAGCAGGATCATGGTAATGGCTGTGCCTGGTCCGGTCTTCCTCATGGGTATGGGCGCTGTTTCCGCTGGCTGCATGCATATGATCTTCCGCGCTCATTTTTTATCTCCTTCTTAACAGGGACATATTTTTTGTGTCTCTTCCGTTTCCTGTTCCCGTACAATGATCATTTGTTCCTTTTCAGAAGCATAGCGTCATCCTAAAGGAAACGGTCCTCCAATCAGATAGCGGTCAATGACTTCCGCGATGCCGTCATGGTCATTATCTCCCACGATTACATCCGCTGCCTTCAGGGCTGCTTCATTAGAATTGCCCATGGCAATGCCAAGACCCGCCATCCGCAGCATGGGAACATCATTAAAAGCGTCCCCGACGCCGATGGCCTGGTCGATCGGAATGTCCAGCACACGGCACAGGTCCTGCAGGCCGGTCCCTTTCGAAACGCCCTGCGGCGTGATCTCAAAGGAAGTGGTCTCCGCGTAGGTAAAGTCCAGCGGCAGGCCGGCCAGACGTTTTCCCGTCCTTTCCCGGCTTTCCGGATCCGTATGATAAAGATTGATCTTATTGATCGAGTCTGCGTGGGCCAGGGCAAAGTCACGTACATCTTCCGCGTAGGAAGTCGTATCTTCATAAAGCGGCTGATAGATACCCATCTGATAATGGTCCATCCTTTTTACACTGGCTTCTTCCACATAGGAAATCCCGTCCACCATAGCCTGGAACATCAGATCCTCTTCCCGGGAGGCTTCCACGATTATGGGAATCAACTCCGCAGGAATCGACTTTTTGGCCAGGACCCTGTTTTCCTGAAAATCATAAATGACGGTTCCGCAGGCACAGGCGCCGTAACGGATGCCCATCTCTATAAAAGGATACTGACGAAGTTCCGTTACAGCTCTGCCCGTATCCAGGGCCAGGATCCGTCCTGCCTGAATAGCTCTTTTAAAAGCCGCAGTCGCAGAAGGCTGAATTTCTTTTGCCGAATTTAAAAGTGTGCCGTCCATATCGAAGGCAGCCAGCTTATATATGGACATTCCCTGTCCTCCTTCCGTTATTTGAATCCCCATCCGTATGTATCCGTGCAAAAAGGATGCAGTCCGGCCGGTATGTCCTGCTGCGGCATCCCAAGTATATGACTTATTTTACCATTTCGGGTTTTTTAGCACAATTATAGACATGTCTAAAAAATTTTGAAAAAACTATAGCTGTAAACAGCATCAGTTCTCAAAAAAAGCTGGAAACAGCCGAACATGCGTGCTATAATACGAATATAAGAACATACGTTCCGAACGTTATTTTGCTGTTGCCACTCTTACAGTCCTATTACAGCAGGTCCCGCATATAGAACAGACAGACCTGCAGAAGAGGGAGGCTTCTTATGTCAGTAACATGGAATCCATTTCACGGATGTCATAAACTGAGCGACGGCTGCAAACACTGCTATATGTACAGGAGGGACGCGGAATACGGAAAGGATTCATCCGTTGTGACTAAAACTGCCGCATTCAACCTGCCGGTACGCAGGTCCAGGAACGGCGCTTATAAGATTCCGTCCGGGGAGATCGTCTTCACCTGCTTTACGTCAGACTTTTTCATTGAAGAAGCGGATATCTGGCGGAAAGAGCTCTGGAACATGATGCGGATCCGGTCTGATCTGGTCTTTTTCATCGTTACCAAAAGGCCGGAACGATTCTTTGTGTCCCTGCCGGAAGACTGGGGCACAGGGTATGAGAATGTCCACATTTCCTGCACCTGCGAAAGTCAGTACACTGCGGACCGCCGTCTGCCCGTATTCCTGAAACTGCCGGTCCGCCATAAGAGCATTACCCACGAGCCCATGCTGCAGCGGATCAATATACGTCCTTATCTGGAGAAATACGGAAATGAAATAGAATCTGTTTCCTGTGGCGGTGAATCCGGCCCGGAAGCCAGACCCTGCGATTACGCCTGGGTCCTTGATACCATGCTGCAGTGTGTGGAATATAATGTCAGCTTTTTCTTCCATCAGACCGGAGCGAACTTCATTAAAGAAGGGATCCGTTACCGGATTGACCGTAAATACCAGCATTCCCAGGCTGCCAGAGCGGGAATCGATTACAGCAAGGTGAGCTGAGGGGAGAGCCGGTCTTCTCTTACAGGCTGCTTTCCTTTTTCAGGGCCGCTTCAACCGCAATTGCAAGCTGGTCCGCGCAGGATGTGCCGCGGCCGCCGCAGTCATTTCCTTTTAATATGGAGACCGCCTTTTCTGCCGGCTCACCTTCCAGCAGTTTACCGATAGCAGCCAGATTGCCGGGGCAGCCTCCCAAAAAACTTACATTGTGGAGTTTTCCGTCTTCGATTCCGAAGGTGATCTTTACAGAACATACGCCCCGGGGTCTGTAAGAATAATTTTGCATCTGTCTTACCTCTGTATTTTCTATGATCTTTTCTGTTGCCGCCAGAACTGTTTTAGCGTATTTCGTTACGACAGCCGCGTTATTTTTCCAGTGAGAAATACCGGCTGTTATTCTAACGGCATCCATAAATAATCATTTTATATAATAATTCTGACTTTCTCAATACTCATAGTGTAAAAAAGTACTACAGACTTTTATACAGGGATGTGTTATAAAAATAACTTGTGTAAATATTATAGTAACAGATTCATCATATCGAAATCCTGGAGGTCTCTGAACAATGAAATCACTGAAGATACTGATATCCGCCATCCTGGCCGGTTTCTGCATCGGCCTGGGCGGCATGCTTTTCCTGGCTATGGATGACAAG
This sequence comes from uncultured Lachnospiraceae bacterium, assembly GCA_902789735.1. Taxonomy (GTDB): domain Bacteria; phylum Bacillota; class Clostridia; order Lachnospirales; family Lachnospiraceae; genus CAG-791. Next base: position 14,883 of record CADAOZ010000013.1, on the reverse strand, counting down.
GTGATCGGCGCATCCCTGTTCTCTGTAGGTCTGTTCGTCATCTGCACCAACGGACTGCATCTGTTTACCGGCAAAGTATGCTATGTCTTTCAGAACGACAGATCCTTTGCGCTTTCCCTGCCTCTGATCTGGATCGGCAACCTGATCGGCACGGCCGGCGTCGCTCTGATCCTGCGTCTGTCCCGCGCTGCGGCTCTGGCAGAAAAAGCATCTTCGATCTGCGAAGTCAAACACAATGACAGCATGCTCAGTCTGTTCCTGCTGGGCATCCTCTGTAACATATTCATCTTTATTGCGGTAGACGGCTACAGGAACAACCAGCATGAACTTGCCAAATATGCCGCAATCTTTCTGGGCGTTGTCGGATTTATCCTCTGCGGCGCGGAGCACTGCGTGGCGGATATGTTCTATTATCATGCGGCGGCCGCATGGACGCCGGACCTGCTCTTCCGTCTGCTGGTCATCACAGCAGGCAACGCGGTGGGCGGCATTCTGGCAGAAAGGCTGCGGACCTTTGTCGCGAAGTAAAAGCTTTGTTTGTCTCTGTGTGAAAACATGGTAGAATAGAAAACCTGAAAGATTCTAAAACCCAAAAAGGGATGAAAAGAGAGGATATATCTATGCTTACACTGCAAAGAGCCAAAGAACTGAACGATTCTGTAGTGACGGAAGAACATCTGCGGATCCACGCCCTGAATGTCATGGCTGCCATGGGCGCTATGGCAGACCATTTCGGAGAAGACAGGGAACACTGGGAAGCTGTCGGTTATCTTCATGATTATGATTACCAGCAGTATCCGGAAGAACATCTGCAGCACACCAAAGAGCCCCTTCTGGCGGCCGGCGTACCGGAGGAGGATGTCCGCGCGATTCTGTCCCATGGCTATGATATATGTACCGATGTAAAGCCGGAAACAAACATGGAGAAAAGCCTGTACGCAGTGGACGAACTGACCGGTATCATCCAGGCTTATGCCAGAATGCGTCCGGAAGGGATCCACAACATTAAGGTCTCCAGTTTCATGAAGAAGTTCAAGGACAAAAGGTTCGCCGCCAAATGTGACCGTGCCCTGATCCGGAAAGGCTGTGAGATGCTGGGCATGGAAGTCCGGGACGCAGCTGCCATCTGCATCAGGGGTATGGAGGATCATGCGGTCGAGATCGGTCTTAACGGAGAACAATAAGCCAAACGGTTCAGAAACAGGCAGTTTCCCCCCCGGATTAATTTGTGCATTTTTACATAATTGCCCTGTTCGTCCCCTTCTTTTCTGTTAGCATTGACTAATAACAGTATTTGATATCATAATTATTTTGTACATCAATGAAGTTATGTATGATATCATTTATGAATTTCTGAAAGGAGCAGGGAACTATGAAATACAAATGTACAGTATGCGGTCATATTTATGACGAAGAAAAAGAAGGCGTAAAATTTGATGACCTTCCGGCAGATTGGAAGTGCCCTCTTTGCAAACAGCCTAAATCCAGATTTGAACCCATCGACGAGACCGCCAATATGGTATGGGCTTCCGAGCATACCATCGGAATCGCTGCGGATCTTGATGAAGAGATGAAGGAATTCCTGCGCGCTGAGTTCGCGGGCGAGTGTTCTGAAGTCGGCATGTATCTTGCCATGTCCAGAGCAGCCATCCGTGAAGGCTATCCGGAAATCGGCGCTTTCTATCGTCAGGCCGCTTTCGAAGAAGCAGATCACGCTTCCCGTTACGCTGAGATGCTGGGTGAAGTCGTTTCTCCTTCCTCCAAGGAAAACCTGACTGTTCGCGCGCTGGCTGAGAACGGTGCCTGCGCCGGCAAGACCGCCTTTGCCAAGAAGTGCAAAGAGATGGGTCTGGACGCCCTTCATGACAGCATTCATGAGATGGCACGCGACGAGGCACGTCACGGCCAGGGCTTCAAGGGTCTGCTGGACAGATATTTTGACTGATATTCATTGATCGGTGATTCATAAAACAATATAATACAGCGGCATCAGTTCCAGTGACTGATGCCGCTGCTTTTATTTACAACTATGGATATACAGGGAGTATTCCGGTCAGCCTTTCAATTCTTCTTTCCCGGCAAAGTGGATCACAGTTCCCGGCGTTCTGCTGCCGTCTCTGCTGTCCCATCTTGACCAGTTAAAATCAGGATGCATCTCCGCCGTTAAGCGAAAGATCTCCCGGACATTTGTAAGGTAATCTGCGATATGTGTATCGCAGTTCCAATAGCTGACCATTTCTTCGACAGTGATGGTCCGGGCGCCGAATCCCTGCAGCTGCGCCTGATATTCATCCGCAAAAGCCGGGTCATAGGTCAGATCCTCCGCGATCGTACTGCCGGCCATGATCGATTTGCATTTTAACTGAAATGCCCCGTCTGCGTATTCGTAAGAATACAGGTTATGGCTGACGCCGTCAGCGTAAATCGCTATGTCCATAAATTCAAATCCGATACATGTAGTTCCGTCCAGATCATATACAAAGGCATTGGTAAAGGACGGCATACCGTTCGTTAACAGCTGATCATATCCGGACCCGTCATTATAATAGTCGGCCCCGACCAGGATACTGGACTGCTGTACAGCCCGGCCGCCTTCAGATTCGTACATTTCCGCGGTCACAGAATAATCTTCTGTAAGAGAAAGAGTCAAAAGCTCCTCCTGTCCGTCCTGATCGAAGTCACAGATATAGTAAGCGATCGGTCCCGTCGGGATCTCTGTGATATCGTATCCCATGAATCTGCTGCCGGGATCAGTTCCATCATAGCCGCTCACATAGCCGGTATATGTTTTCCCATACAGACAGGTAAGATTTTCTGCGTATTCTTCCAGTACCTTGTCAGACGCGTCTGTTTTTAATCCGGTCCCCTGTACGACAGGTGCATTTACAGGTTCCCTGCCTGCCCCGTAAGTAAATACTTCCGATGCATGACTCTGTCCGCATCCTGCTGTACAGACGACCAGCAAAAGCGCGCTGACAGTCGTGATCACTTTTCTGCTCCTCATTTCACACCTCCTCCGGGAAAAGCCGGACTGACGGCCGGCTGCCTCTGCTTTTTCCACAGTATACCATGCTGTCCGGCGGGTATTTTTTGCGCTTCCAGATACGTATATTTACATGAATATAGAAAAAAATGGAAAAATATCTACATATGGAAGATGTTTCGCAATCCCTTTAAATCGAAGGGCTCATAACGTTTTTTAAGTTCCCGGACCATGGTCCCCCGCCTGGCGTCGTTGATGATGACATCCGCGCTGTTTTCCGTTCCGAAGGTGACCATACGGGGCGCGCCCACCTTACGCTGCAGGTAACCCAGCATAGCTTCCCGTGTGGCGGCGGCTGCGTAAATACGCATGATCTTTTCTCCATTCTCACAGTCAAAGGTTTCAAAATTGACCCGGATCTGACTGACAAAGGGACATGCCATCAGTTTTTCATGGTAACGGTCAATGTTCTTTTCCTGATCAATGATAAGCAGATATACGACATCTTCCGTGATCGGAGCATTCGTACGGACATAGTTCCTGTAGGGAGAAGTTCTCTTTTTCCTGTAGAGCCTGGCCAGGGCCAGATAGGCGGATTTGTTGAGGACGAAGCCTTCCTCACCTTCCTGCGCTATTCTTTCATGATGTGCATCTTTCACTTCCTCCAGGATCAGATCCTTATAATCCCGGAAATAGATGACCAGCAGGTTGTCCTGCACCGTATTCAGGAAAAAAGGCATGCCTTCCTCATGGAAAAAATCCGTGATCTTCCGTACCAGATCCGGATTCATTTTTACGGTACGTAAATACTGCATGGTTTCAAGGTTGTAGAGGACAGCCCCATCCATGGCGACAATGGGAAGACGAAGATTGATCTCCGACAGAGTCTCCCGCACAGTAGCGGGCGTCTGACGGGTGGAAACGGTAAAACGCATACCATCGGCAATACACCGGTTCAGTTCGACTTTGGTATAGGGGGACATCTGCCGGTCCTCCCGGAACAGTACATAGTCGATCCCGGATACGAACAGGGTCGTCCGGTCCTTGACCCGGGGTAAATGCACGCTGTTGACCATGATTGCGACGCCAACGCCGATAATGGTATCCAGGGAGCGGTTGATCACGTGGATATAAGGATTGACGTCTTCCATATGGAACATGGCAATGCCCAGAAAGACGACAGCGGAAAAAAGGGCGAACTGGGAAATTTTAAACAGGACGGTCGAATAAATAACAAGACCTGTAAACACGCCCAACAGTATGAACTGGATGGCATATGCCTGCCATGTGCCGCCCATAGGGAGCAGATCCATAAATAAAATGAAAGCCCCCCAGAAAGCGCCGATCAGCGTGCCGATGATTCTGTCCCTGCCTTCGGTCAGCATGTTGGAGGAATAAGGCTGTATGCATTGAACTGCCGCTATGATCGAATAAAAGGGTTCTCCCCGCAGCCCCCGCAGAGCGTAGATGAACATACAGACCCACACCGCGATGACAGACCGCAGGATACGCTGCCCGGGCGGGGCAATGTGTCCTAAATGTTTTGAAATTGCTGATTCCTGTTTCATAAGTCTCCTCCGAAAAAGAAAACTCTTATAACTTCGGAACTACATAATGACTACATAATGGTTTCTGCTATCATTTTAATCTGTCATGAAGTCAGGGGACAACAGAAAAATACGGAAATTAACTTTGCGGGCCCGGCGTCAGCGGAAATCACCTGCTCTTTTTAATCTTCAGGCTCTTCAGATACTCCTTCTGTTCTGCTGTAATCCGATAGCTTTCCACAGCTTTCTGTATGGTCTTATTATGGGTCCATGAATCCAGACGCCGCTGTTCCAGATAAGGCAGTACTGTTTCATATTGTTTGGCCAGGGCCGTCGCAAAATACCAGGCGGTCATCATGTTGACATAGTATTCCCCGGACCGGATCCCGGCCACTGTCTCCGGATATGCGGGGTCAAAATCTTCATCCAGAAAGTGCTGCATGAGCATACCGGTTCCGAAACGGATGGTATAGGTTTCCTGTGACGAGATCCATTCCGGGATTTTTTCTGACAACCGCGCGTGGTTCTTTTTAAAGATCCGCGGCGACAGCTGGTCACAGGTCGCCCAGTTATCTACATAAGGCAGAAAACGGTCTGTTTCCTCTATGCAGAGGTCATAATCTTTCAGTTCCGACAGAATAAAGGCGTGGAGCTGGTTCTCGTCAAAATAAGTATGGGGCAGATTTTTCAGGAACTCGTCTGTCTGCCCGGCTTTTACAAGCGCTTTGGCATATTTTCTTAAAGCAGGGGTACGGACACCGATCATCGTTTCAGGACCCGCTGTCGGAATCAGCTTCATCTGAAAATCCCGATACCCTGTATCCTGCAGCCGGAACAGCTCCTCTCTGATCTTCTGTATCATTTTACTCTCCCTTCCGGATCTAACCGTGGCTCTGTGAAAACATCTGCGTTTTAGTCTCTCTCCTTCATTTCCAGTATATGATACAATATGTTAGAAAAGAATTATTAATTTTGCTTTTGCGCAAGGAGGTACTGTTATGCTGGCATGTCCCGGATGCGGTGCGGATTTAAAATATGATATTAACCAGGGAAAGCTGGTCTGCGAATACTGCAGTACAGATTACAGTCCCACAGATGACCGGCTGAAACAGAAGGCGGCCCAGGAAGAGGAAGTGATCAACGCCAAAGTCTTCACCTGCCCCCAGTGCGGCGGCGAAATGTATACGACCGATATTGACGCCACGGCTTACTGCAGTTACTGCGGCGCTTCCAATATACTGCAGTCCAGGCTGGAAGGGGTGGACAGGCCCCAGAAGATCATTCCTTTCACGGTCACCAAAGAGGAATGCCTGAAATCCTTTCATAAACTGGCCGGAAAAACGCTCTACGCGCCCTCTGAATTCAAAAAAGAGTCCGGAGACGAAAAGCTGCGCCCTCTGTATGTTCCCTATAAGCTCTATTCTCTGACCCTGGACGGGAACGCGGATCTGTACGGACAGTCCTCTTTTCTGGATGGAATAGAAAAGAAAACGGTCAACAAGCAGGCCAGCTTCGGCATCCGGGGTAAATTTGAAAATATTGCTTTCGACGCGTCCTCCGGATTTGATGATACACTGGCCGAGCAGATCGCTCCCTTTCAGATGGAACAGAGCCGGGATTTCGATTCGGTCTATCTGGCGGGATCCTATGCGAATATACCCGATGTGGACGCGGAGATCTACCGGGAAAAGACCCTGCAGCTGGCTGCACAAAAGAGTCTGGACGCCATGCACAGCGATTTTGAGGGCAAATCTGTCACACTGGCCGACTATCCTGACGGAAGTTCTGTTTCCGACCACCTGCCGGTCAGGGATTTTTCGGATTATACGGCCTTTTTCCCTGTATGGTTCATGTCCTTCCGAAAGGGGAACCGGATTGCCTACGCGGCTGTCAACGGACAGACCGGTAAAGTTTATTCGGACATTCCGGTCTCGCTGCCCGCTTTCTGGGCAGGATGTCTGCTCCTGGCGGTGCCGCTTTTCCTTGTTCTGAACCTGTTTGTGACCATGCGTCCTACCACAGGTCTCCTGCTTTCCTGCCTTCTCTCTCTGGCGGCATCTATCCTTTACGCGGGCAACTATGGCGCGATCCGCAGAAGGGAGATGCACCTGGATGATCTTGGCTATACAGGCTCCGGCGTTACGCGAAATACAAAAGAAACTCCTTCCGGTAACCGGATCCTGGCATGGATGTCCGGCAAAGAGAAGCGGTCAGCGACACGTATGAAAAGGAGTCCCATGGAATGGTTCATGAGCCTCTTTATGATCTGGCCCTATATAGTGATCGCGGGACTTGTACTTTTCTTTATGCCCGTCCTGTTCTGGGCCTGCCTGATCGTCGGCTCTGCTGTTTACTGTCTCCGGAAAACGGGCGGAAAGATCACTTTCTGGTCGGTGGTCCTGATCATACTGGCTGCGGCCGGTCTTGTAGTCAGGGAAATGAACCTGGTCTCTGATCTCTGGTCCTACGGCTTTTCCATTGCGATCCTGGGGGCGACCGCAGTTTCCATGACCCAGCTGATCCGCCAGTATAACCTGCTGTCCACCCGGCCTCTGCCGCTGCTGTTCCGCGGCGGAAAAGGCCCGGACGCCTCCGTGGGAACCGGCGCCGGTCTCCTTCTGGCCCTGATGATCTCAGCGGCGCTTCTGGTCCAATTCCTTCATCCCTGCACCATACAGGCCGCCCAGGAGGAACCCCGGTACAATGTCTATATTGAAGATGGGGAAGATCTTCTGACAGATGAAGAAGAAACAGATCTTTATTATAAGATGGAACAGGTGACGCCTTACGGCAACGCGGTCTTCGTTTCCTGCAATCAGACCGGCACGACTGCTCTGGATTACGCAGCCAGCCTGTATTACAGCAATTTCGGCAATGACAGCGGGACCATTCTGCTGATTGATATGGGAACACGGGAAATCGCGCTTTACAGTGCCGGCTGGAACAATACCATCATTGGTGCGGAAGAAGGCTATGTCATCACAGATAATATTTATACCTACGCGTCTGCCGGAGATTATTACCAGTGTGCCGCTTCCGCTTTTGACCAGGCCGCAACACTTCTAAAAGGCGGACATATTGCCCGTCCCATGAAATATATCAACAACGCCCTGCTTGCGCTGATCCTGGCGGTCCTGATCAACTATCTGGCACTCTGCCTGCAGTCCATGAAACGGTCTTCCGGACGGAAGTCTATGGTAGAAGGCTCTGTCAACGCCCCCAAAGTCAGCGGCGTCCACTGGAATACGCTGCAGAGTGTCAGCGCTTTCTCTTTTGTGGCTCTGTGTACGGTACTGGCCCGCTTTATGATCCGGGCTATGCTGGAAGCCGGATTCAGCGGTGGCGGCGGCGGTGGAAGCAGTTCTTCCGGCGGCAGCTCCGGAGGCCCTTCGGGCAGCGGCGGCAGCCATCGCTTCTGATCCATGTTTTTTTAACAGAAGCCATCTTTCCAATTCGATTACAGTGTCCTGTTAATCTGAATTAATTTCTAAAAAGGTATATAATATTTTTGTTGATCCCATTATGTATTTAACATATTTTTTACGATTGTAAAAAAAAGGATTAACAATAAAGCGGTATCATAAAACTGATACGATTTCATATACTGGGAGGAATGTGCAAATGGGTATACCAGAAATAATCTCACTATTCAGCGGTGTCGCCCTCTTTCTGTTCGGCATGTCTCTTATGGGAGAAGGACTGAAGAAAGTCTCCGGCGATAAACTGGAACCGATCCTGTTCAAGGTCTCGGGCACACAGCTCAAAGGCGTTCTCTTCGGAACAGGCGTCACAGCCGTGATCCAGTCTTCCGCGGCAACTTCTGTAATGGCGGTCGGCTTCGTCAACTCGGGCATTATGAAACTGCGGCAGGCCATTTCAGTCATTATTGGTTCCATTCTTGGAACAAGTATTACAGGCTGGGTCATCTGCCTCAGCTATATTGACGGTACGGAAGGCATTGCCAGTCTTTTGTCTACCAAGACACTGACCGGACTGGCAGCTGTTATCGGTATTCTGCTCCGTATGTTCAGCAAGAAAAGGACCGGTCTCTATACAGGTAATATCCTGATGGGCTTCTCGATCCTGATGTTCGGCATGAGCACCATGAGCGGATCCGTCAGTGCTCTGGGAAAGGCGCCCTGGTTCTTGAATCTGCTGACTTCCATGCGTAACCCGGTCCTGGGTATTCTGGTCGGCGTTGCGATCACAGCCATGCTCCAGTCCGCATCCGCTGCGGTCGGTATCCTGCAGGCCTTGTCCCTGTCAGGTGCCATGACGCTGGACTCCGCGCTGCCTCTGCTGATGGGCGTTGCGATTGGTGCTTCCGCGCCGGTCCTCTTATCCGCCATCGGCGCCAGTGTGAACGGCAAACGGGCTGCTCTGGTTTATCTGGTAGCATCTGCTGTGGGCGTCCTGGCCTGCTGCCTGGTCTTTTATCCCGCAAATGCCATTCTGCATTTCGGCTTTATGAGTAATGTCATGAATCCCTTCAATATGGCCGCTGTGAACTCCTTCCTGCGCCTGGGCATGATCATTGTCCTGATGCCTCTCACCGGCATAATCGAGGCTGTAGTCGTAAAGGCAATCCCGGACAAGCCGGACGAGGAGCGTCAGTTCATCCAGCTGGAAGAACGTTTCCTGGATCATCCTGCCCTGGCCATTGAACAGGTCCGCCAGACCATAGACGATATGGCAAATGTCGCGGGCGAATCTATTCAGATAGCCCTGAGCCTGTTTAAGAATTTCGATGAGGCCGGTTTCAACAAGGTCACCGAACTGGAAGATATGGGCGACAAATATGAGGATGCCCTGGGAACCTATCTGTCCAAGCTTACAGCCAAAACGCTTTCTACAGAGCAGAGCAGACAGGTATCCAAATATCTCCATGTCTTATCTGATTTTGAGCGGATTACAGACCATGCCAGAAATATCGCCGAGAACGCCAAGGAAAAGAACGAAAAGAATGTTATCTTCTCCGGCGCGGCCGATCACGAAATGGATGTGATCACACATGCTGTTTTCGAGATCATGGGACTGGCCACCGGCGCTTTTATCGCAGAGGATGTAGAAGGTGCCAAGGAAGTCGAGCCCCTGGAAGAGATCATTGACAGCCTCTGTGATGAAATGAAGATGCATCACGTGGAACGTGTGCAGGAAGGTACCTGTACCATCCTGCAGGGCTTTATCTTCAATGATATCCTGACCAATCTGGAAAGGGTATCCGACCACTGCTCCAACATTGCCGTTGCTATGATCAATCTCAGCCAGGGCAATTTTGAAACACACGAATATCTGGATCATCTGAAAGAGAAAGAGACAGAAGCGTTCAGGAAGGAAGTAAACGCCTACGCGGAAAAATACAAAATCTGAGCGCAGGATATAGCCAGAAAATGAAAAATGGATTCCTGGATTCCGGTATAATACTGAGCCCGGAATCCAGAAATCCATTTTTATAATAAGATATTTTTACTTTTTACTTATCCTGCGGTTCTTCAAATCTGCCATACAGTTCCGTCAGTCTGGCAATCCTGGCCACAAGAGCATCATTCAGATCTTCTTTGTTCACTCTCCACTTCCAGTTCGTACCGTTGGTCGAAGGCTGATTGGTCCTGGCGCTGTTATCCAGTCCCAGATAATCCTGCATGGGGATGATACAGCAGTCTGCAACAGAAGAAAAAGCGGCGATGATCATCTTCTCTACGATTTCCTGCGGATCCTCAGAGCGCACATCCAGATACTCGCGCACCTGCTGTCTTTCCACCGGCAGGATGCTGTCGATCCAGCCGCGGAGTGTCTCGTTATCATGCGTACCCGTATAGACCACGCAATTGTTCTTAAAGCGGTAAGGCAGATATTCCATGGCACCTGTTGAGTCTCTGGAATCGAAAGCGAACTCCAGTACTTTCATATTCGGGAAGCCCGTATCCCGTACAAGCTGGCGGACTGTATCCGTCACATACCCTAAATCTTCCGCTATAATAGGTGTTTTGCCCAGGGCAGCCTCGATCGCGTCAAACAAATCCGTGCCGGGACCTTTTTCCCAATGTCCTGACGCTGCTGTATCCGCGTCTGCCGGGATAGCGAAATATTCATCAAAACCGCGGAAATGGTCGATCCGGATGACATCGTAAAGCTCTTTGCATTTGGCAATCCTGCGGATCCACCAGTCATATCCGGTCTCTTTGTGCAGCGACCAGTTATACAGGGGATTGCCCCATACCTGTCCTGTAGCAGAAAATCCGTCCGGAGGAACGCCCGCGATCATGCGGATCCGCCCTCTTTCATCCAGCTGGAACAGGTCTCTGTGGGCCCAGAAATCGGAACTGTCTGCGGAAACATAAATGGGGATATCCCCGATGATCGAAATACCCTGTGAAGCGGCGTATGCCTTGAGCTTCTTCCACTGCCTGAAAAACTCAAACTGCTGGTATTCATAGAATCCGATCTCATCCTGCAGTTTTTCCGACCATTCCTGCACTGCGGCAGGTTCATAGCCGCGGATGTCGGGTTCCCATTCCGATGCGCCCGCGCCGCCGTGGGCGTCTTTCACAGCCATGAAGAGGGCGTAATCCTTCAGCCAGAAAGCATTTTCTGTCTGGAAAATCTTGAATGCTTCCGTTTCTTTATGACCGCTCCTCTGACAGGCCTTTCTGAGAAGTCCTTTGCGGCCGGTATAGAGCTTGCCATAATCCACTTCTTTCCCGTCACCGAAATCTACCGCGTCACATTCCTCTTTTGTCAGAAGCCCCTGTGAAATGAGGTCCTCGAGACTGATCAGATACGGATTCCCCGCAAAGGTCGAAAAAGACTGGTAAGGGGAATCTCCATAACCGGTAGGTCCAAGCGGCAGGATCTGCCAGTAGGTCTGCTTTGCTTCCTTCAGAAAATCCACAAACTTATACGCTTCCTCCGAAAAACAGCCGATCCCGTATTTACCGGGCAGACTGAAGACCGGAAATAATATTCCGCTTGTACGCATATCTCCTCCTAATACATGCTATAAATATGAATACTATTCTTGTTTTCCTTCATTTTCCTCTTCATCGAGTACCCAGGGCCTGTCCTCTTCTTCCGTATTGCCGATCATTTTTTTGAAGATCGGCGTATACATAAGCGCGCAGAAGTAAGCCGGAAGGGAAATTCCCAAAATAAAGAAGAGAGGCAGGAGTCTGGTCACATTGAAAAGCAGATAGGGAATCACGACAGTGAACGCTACCATCAGCAGGGTCCTGGACTTTGACAGATATAATGTAAACATAAAATATAAAATGTACAAAAAATCCGTTTAGTTTTTGTACAAGTAGATTTGGGGATGGCTCCTCAAACCTCTTGACAAAGCCGGACAGGCGGCTTTTACGCATTCCCTTCAGCGAGGATGTCTTTCAGGTCCTTCCTGTCATGTGCAGCAGTCGTATAGAAATCAAAAAAAGAAAAACATCGCCCGACCAAAGTCATAACAGACTTGACCGGGCGATTTCTATTTTCTTTACATTTTATTATTCCGGATCAAACTCAGACCTGGGGATTGGATCATATTCAAGAAAATCATTGGTCCAGCCATCCGCATACCTGATTGTTTCCGCAATCGTGATGACTGTTTCCTCGAAATTCTCATCACCGATACCATACATAACGACTGCATTATTCGCAGAATATGTAGGATGGCAGGCTACGATACAATTCTCGATCTCTGTGCCGTCATCCTGAGAAGTTGTATAGAAATTCCACGAAAATACCATTCCATTGTAAAGAGTTACTGAATGGTGGCTAAGCTCAATAAATGACGGGTTCCCGGATAAGTGTTCTCTCATATCTCCATCATCCATATTCATAATGGCCACGTCTGACAGCGTAAAACCAATCATGGTTTTTCCATCCGGATCAACCCAGACTACAGAATCGTCATCGTTAGCCACTGGGACATATGTTTCCGGTATATTTACATATATTCCACAGGTCTCAATCGCTTTCGTATTCAATCCTTTTTCCTGAAGGTTTTCGGGCTTTGTAATTCGCATAATCTCCGGTATTTCATCGTCATCTATCCTGATCGTTTCCAGGCTTTTCCGGATAAGATCGTTATATTTCTCCTCTTTCGTTCTGTATTCCAATTCAATGGAATTGTTCTCAAGAATCACATACGCACGTGTATACCATTCTTCATCTTTGTAAACTGTTCCTATTAAGACATCCGTCCCTCCAATCTGTGTCTGCTCATATTCAAATGGCCAGTATTCATTTTTGGTGTCTTTAACGATGGAATAATATATCATCGCACTGCCTGAACTGTACGTTTCACCAAATGTTTCGACGTCCGATACGACATTATCTGAATGAATCATTGCGGAAAACCAGGATACCCCCGAATCAGAATAAGCAGTATACTGGTCGGGCGGATTATTCGCTGCATTCAGACTTGAAATCAAATTGGAAGGAATATTTAAATGAAGGCCATGATAATCAAATTCTTCTTCAGAAAGTTCTTCTGTTCCTGTAGCAGAATCTGTTTTCGCTGTGTCTGAAACAGAATCCGGCTCTGTTGCACTTGAAGCAGAACCGCTGCAACCGGAAAACGTAAGTATCACACATCCTGTTAAAATGAGAGTAAGAATTCTTTTTTTCATATTAATCCTCCATTTTTCTGTTATACATTCCTCAAACAAGACTGAACTGGATACAGAGAAATATTTGGACATGTTCCTTATTACAGTGATATCTTCAACTAAAATATTAACATATGAGATAAGCTGGATAAAGAATTCTTTCCGGATTTTTTTTCAAAAGTTTTTTTTGACTTTATTTTATACAGATTTTAACTTTTCCAAAAAACGCTGTTTAAATGCATGTGATCTGCCTCTGTACAGAACAGCCGGCTTATTAATTCAAAGACTGGTGGCATCATAACGGGCCGCATACTGGTGTGGTTAATGCTTATTATGCTCTCACTTGTCAGCATCATAGCTGTAAAGCGCAGAGTTTCGTTAAACGAACTAACATAAAATGAAGCTGTAGCATTAAGAAAATGCGGCACCATCTTCATAATATTTCCATAATGCAAAAACCGGACTCAGAAGAGACCCGGTTTTGTTGAAATTTAGTTACGCCAATTAAAAAACTTACAGAGTAATCTGACCACGGGTCTGATCCTTCTTTTACCCCTCGGTTCACTCCTTGTTGATTGAATTCAGCCGTATGGTATAGATTCTGCGGAACTGCTTATATTCTCCCAGTCCCTTATTCTGGGCTTCCACTTCAAATCCGGCGTCTCTGAGGGCGGAAGCAAAGGAGTCCGTCTCCCCGATCAGCTTATCCATCTGGGCGTTGCCGCCGGATACGATCAAAGGCACAAGTATTACAGGTTTCAGATCCGTTCTGCCTTCCCTGCGTCGGCGAAGGAATTCAACACATTCCGGAACACCGGGATTGGAGACCTTCTGGGCCACAAAGACATTATCATAGCCATTCCTGTCGAAAGCCGTCTGCAGGATTTCATAGGCCATGCCGCTGAAATCAGGATTTCCGTAAGCGGCTAAAACATACTCCCTGTCCGGGTCCATATGCAGGCACTGGGTCAGGATGCCGGCTGCAAAGGCTGTAGAATCCCTGTCAGCCAGAACCGCGTCGGAAATCTTGATATCGAATCTGTCCTGATATGACTCGACAGTATGTTTGGTCTCATAAAACAGATCTCCCTTGGTCAGGAAGATAGGTACAATGCGGATATTTTCATAGCCTTCCTGTTCCGCTTTCTGCAGGGCTTCTTCAAGCGTCATAGCTTCCGTAGCGTCAGCGGCTGCCTTATCGGTAAAGATTTCCCAGACCGGAAGACCGGAGGTCTCTTCCAGGTCCTTTTTGATCAGATCATAGCTGACCGCCTTGATGGCTGGATCCGCTGTACCCAGACAGACTTCAAATACAATTGTTTTCCCCATAAATACTTTCCTCACTTAAAAATGTTCAAATTACCCGGGCAGAGCCCGGCTTATGTTCCTTTTTAAGTATAGCAAATACCGGCCAGCTCCCGTGTTTCCTATTTACGTTAATAAATATGCTGTTTTTAGTTAGATGCCTTAAAAAGATTCTTTCATGGAGGGTCACGGATCGTCAGTGTTTATTCCCTTTTTACATTTTTGAATTCATTACCTCATGGCTATTTATCACTTTATAGTTGATATTTATAAATTCACGAAGCAGCTTACCGCTCCGCTCTTTTAATGGCACTAGCCTGATGCCTCTACCCGATCTAATTCAGGTTGCATTGATCCTGCGGACCTGTTCCCCGACCTTGATGGGAATGTCCCTGACCCCGCCGGCTTTCATGATCTGATATGCCGCGTTCACATCTGCATTGAT
>CADAOZ010000012.1 GCA_902789735.1 uncultured Lachnospiraceae bacterium | reverse complement strand
CCCGAATAACCGCCCGACCTATCCGACACAATGGCCAAGTGTCGGATAGGAACGGCAAAATTTTTTGCACTTCTATTGCTTCTTTATCACACATAAGCAGATACTCAAGGATTCCCTTCATGGCGATGGCATGCGTGGAAATCAGAATATTCCCTTTCAGGCTCTTTATGTCTTCCAGAAAGGCTCCTGCCCGGCTGACGACAGAGGACAGCTGTTCCATGTCTCCGGGTGCCGGATTGTGCACAAAGTCACTGAAAAAAGTAAGAATCTCCGGCGGGAGATGATTGAGGTCCGCCCCTTCAAACATACCATAATCCATCTCAATCAGGCGGTCATCTGTCACCGGGCTGACGCCCGGCGCTATGATCTCCGCTGTCTGGATTGCCCGTTTGAGCGGACTGGTAAAAACATGATCAAAAGCGATACCTTGCAGGCTCCTGGCTGCCTGTCCTGCCTGCGCTATGCCAGCATCATTCAGCGCGTAATCACTTCTTCCCTGCAGCCTGCGAAGCTGGTTCATTTCTGTCTGTCCATGACGGATTATATAAATCATATGTTCAATCCTGCTCTCATTTTTCTCAGTGCAGTCTTCGTTGTGTCACAGGCTCCTATACGACTGTTAAGCATAATCTCCCCGGCTGACCACGACCTCATAGCCGACCCTGCTGATGCGGGCCTCCATGCATCTGCGGCATTCCGCCGCCTCATCTCCTGTACAGATCTTGCCGTCATAGAGCATATATTTATCCCGTACACCGGCGGGTGACAGATTCGGCATGACTACGTTGGCGCCCGCCAGAATACCCAATTCTCTTCCAGTCGGATGGATCGTCCCAAGAGCGGTCGTAGCCGGCAGCAGTACATGGGGATGCATCAGGCGCAGAATACCCAGCAGATGCAGGGTCTGTTCCAGCGTCCCCGGTTCTTCATCCCTGAAGGGCGTGTCCTTATGCGGAATGAAGGGGCCGATTCCGATCATATGGGGGCCCAGCTCTTTCATATACAGAAGGTCTTCCACGATGTGGTCTGCCGTCTGTCCCGGTGTTCCCAGCATGATTCCGCAGCCGACCTGATAGCCGATCTCCTTCAGGTCGCGCAGGCATCTTTTCCGGTTCTCTATGGTCAGTTCCACCGGATGCAGCATCCGGTAATGGGCCGGATTGGAAGTCTCGTGCCGCAGCAGGTAGCGGTCGGCACCGGCGTCAAAATATGCCTGATAGCTCTCTCTGGACTTCTCTCCGATCGACAGGGTCACGGCACAGTCGGGATGCAGTTCCTTGATGCCGCTGACCAGCCTGCAGATCTTCCCGTCCGTGAAGAAAGGATCTTCCCCGCCCTGCAGGACAATGGTCCGGAAACCCAGCCGGTACCCCCGGTCCGCGCAGTCCAGAATCTGTTCTTCTGTCAGTCTGTATCGGTCCGCGCAGCGATTGGACCTGCGGATCCCGCAGTAATAGCAGTCATTGCGGCACCAGTTGGTGAATTCAATCAGTCCGCGCAGATAGACTGCCTTTCCGTAGACCGCTTCCCGCACTTCTCTGGCGCTGGCGTACAGCAGTTCTTCCTCATCCGCCGTCAATTCGCAGACCAGGGCACGCAGATCTGCCGCCGGCAGAGTCCCGTCTTTTTTCAGTTGTAAGATACGTTCCCGATTATTTGTCATCTCCTCATTCCATCTCTCGTTCCATGCAATACCACAATCAGGTAATCATGTCTCCTTTTGAATCGGAAATTTCCCGATACGTTCTTTACTTACATAGCCTCTTCCGCTGTCAGACTGTCCAGTTCCTTTACTAAATCCGGGAATATCCCGATGCTTCTTCTCAAAATCCCATGGATGTAAGCGATGAACGTGCCATAGTTGGTAAAAGGAATTCCCTGATCCATCGCGCACTTCATCCGGTACTGCATTTCCCTGCCGTTGAGCATACAGCCGCCACAGTGAATGATCATCTTATAGGGAGACAGATCATCCGGGAAGCCTTTGCCGGAAGTGAACTCCAACTGCAGCTTTGCCCCGGTGCACTTTTTGAGCCAGGCAGGAATCTTGACAGTGCCTATGTCGCCGCACTGTCTGTGATGGGTACAGCCTTCCGAGACCAGAACCCTGTCTCCATCCTTCAGTCTGCTGACCGCTGCCGCGCCCGGTACCGCAGTCTGCAGGAAACCTTTATATCTGGCCATCAGGATTGAGAAAGATGTCAGAGGGATATCTTCCGGTACGATTTTGGAGACTTTGCCAAATACCTGACTGTCCGTAATGACCAGAGCTGGATTCAGACCCGGCCTGTCCATCAGATCCGCAAGCTCGCTCTCCCTGACACAGACAGCGCTGCAGCCGGCATCCAGAATGTCCCGGATGGTCTGCTGCTGGGGCAGGATCAGCCTGCCCTTGGGCGCTGCTTTGTCGATCGGGATGACCAGCAGGACCAGATCCCCGGCCTGCAGCAGGTCGCCGACCAGCCGCTCCGTATGCGTACTTTTAGCAGACATCTGACCGATCTTTTCTTTCAGTTCCTGAATGCCGGTCTTCTGCAGGGCGCTGACGAAATGTATGGGCAGGTCTTTTTCTTTTTCTGCCAGTTCCTGCTCTTCCTTTTTGGTCAGCAGGTCTTCCTTATTCATGGCGATTATGAAAGGAATCTCCTTTTCCTGAAAGAGCCCGATCAATTCGCGGTCGCTGTCTGTCAGTCCTTCCACCCCGTCGGCTACCAGAACAGCCAGATCCGTACGGTTCAGGACCTGCCTGGTCCGGCGCACTCTCTGCTTTCCCAGGCTGCCTTCATCATCGAAGCCGGGGGTATCAATAATAACCACCGGTCCAAGAGGCAGCAGCTCCATGGACTTGCTGACCGGATCAGTTGTGGTACCTTTGACAGCAGATACCAGGGCTGTCTCCTGGCCGGTCACAGCATTCACCAGACTGGATTTACCGGCGTTCCTGCGCCCAAAAAAGCCTATATGGAGCCGCTCCGAGGAGGGGGTATCATTCATGCTCATTTTCTGTATGGTCCTTTCCCGCAGTGAGAGTTATTAACTGTTCCCCGCAGGCTGTGTATCGCCGCGGCAGATTTATTAGTTTGCTGATTTTTCTAAAGTCAATGTCTGAAACCGCGCTGGCAGATTTTGGCAGAGCCAATGGCTGAAGCCACACTGTTAAACATTCGCAAAGCCAATGTCTGAAGCCACACTGTCACACATTGGCAGAGCCAATGTGTGAAGCCGTCAGGAGATTCCGGAATTCCTTCCTGTAAGTCCTTCCAGAGAAGGCCAGATGGGACAGCCGGATCAGGCGGCAGTCCGCAGGGCAGACATACTCGTACATAGGGTCCGCAAGAACAAGCTTATCGTCCCGCAGAGCCTGCAGGACCTCTTCTTCACCCCGGGTGATGACATCACCGGGACCTGTCAGTCCCTGACAGTCTTCCGTCGGACAGACGACCCGGGTCTCAATGCCGTACTTTTCTCTGATGGCCGCGCCCAGGGAACCCATGGTAACGGGTTCACCGATCAGGGTCATTCTGTCTCCGGCTGTCTTTTGAATATCTTTGGATACGGTCCGTCCCGCTCCTGCTGACCGCAGGCTCTCCCGGATACTCCCATCTTTGTCGGCAGCCAGGTAAGCCACCCGGCTCACACTGTCCGCCATGGTCCTGTCCATTGCCTCGAACAGTTTTTCTTCAAAACCATCTACAGGACAGCCGGCTGTCCAGGGAATGCCGAACCGCCTGTTGAGCAGGGCGGCTGCCTTCATGCCGGTGGAGGAAACGATCAGATTCAGGTCCGCGCCTGCGGCGTTTTTGATCCTGTCCAGGCTCTCTCCCATGGCCCAGAGGGAATTGATCTCCCATCCGGCGTCTGTCAGCCTTGCGGAAAGATCGTCCACATAGGCCTGCAGGGTAAAATCCAGGGGGGTAACCCCCAGCACATTGACTCTGCCGCGGCACATCACAGGTTTTTCCTGTTTTACTCCAGGGTCTGTCACCAGCCGGTCGGCCAGTCTTTCAAAGGCCAGACCCGCCCCGCGGACATAATCATGCATGCCGTTGGAAGGAACGTAGAAGACCGGGATGCCTGTCCGTTCTTCGATCACAGAAGCGATCCCTTCAAAGTCGGTCCCGTTCATCCAGGGGACCGGGGAATTGGTCAGGGAGATAAAGGCAGGCCGGAATTCCTCCGCCGCCTGCAGGACATCATGGATCAGTTTGTCATCATTTCCCATGATGGCGTCCACATCCCGCAGCCCGGTAATAAAGATCAGGCTGTCCCGGTCATACCAGCGCAGCTCATCATGGGTATTGTAAGTGGAATTGCAGCCGGAAGGATCATGTATGACCGTCATGCCTCCCAGCTCGAACAGGGCCGAAGCAGCCCCTGAAATATCACCGGTATAGACCGGCAGGATCCTGTATGCCTGTCTCATATGCAGCTCCCGCAGCCAAAGCCCTTTCTGGGCACAATATCTCTTGTGTCTTTCTCATGCAGGTAAGCGTCGATCATCATATCCGCCAGGCGGATGATGGCGTCGAATCCCCACATGCCGTTCATTTCGACCAGGTTTACGAAATATGCGGTATCGGCGAACCATGCCGCCTTGGGTCCGATGGCAAGAGGCTTAAGAAGCTCTTGATGCTTTCCGCCAGGCGCGCCCAGTAAAAGGTCAGGCCGGTTCTCTCCGTGCAGGAAACGCATCTTGACCTGCATGGTGGCCGCCAGTACCAGATTCGGCTGATGCTGCCGCAGCCAGAGGAAATCCTCCCGCTCTTCTTCATTTACAGCGTCCAGATAGACGCAGGTCACATGAAAGCCGTGGCTGATCAGAAGCCTTGCCAGTCCCAAAGGTCTTGGAACACCCATATTGTCGATGGAGATGGGCGTGCTGCCGATCACATCCAGGGCACGGGCCAGTGCTTCCTCACAGGCTGCCGCCCTTCCGGAAACATCGGGCATTTCCATGCCCAGGCTCCGGCAGACGCAGGCCAGTTCCTCCGTGATTTCTTCATAGCTCATGGCCGGCGGCAGATAGAGATACCTGCGCTTCAGTCTCTGAACCATACGTCTGACTCCGTATTCCGCCATGAAGCTTCTGGTCATGACCAGACAGGAATCCTGCAGATCCAGAAATTCCTGATACGTCTTACAGTCCTGCACCTGACGCAGCTGATAGCCGTTTCCGGTAATCAGCTGATACAGATCACTGGAAGCTTCCAGGGGAAAGTTGTCGCAGAGCAGGCTGACATTCCTGCTTTCCGAATCCTCGCCCTTATAAAAGGGATCCAGCACCGCCTTGCGCAGCTTCTGGTCCGGCGTCAGGCCTGTTTTCTGCATGATCGGGTCCATCCAGGCCCGGATGAACTGTATGTCCGGGAATCTCGCTTCCAGTTCCCGGTAGACTCTGCCGGTATCCGTTCCCACAAAGTGGTGCAGGCAGACCAGGAATACAAGGACCACCGGAGGCCTGGCAGGGAGCTTACGGATACAATCCGAAATCCCTTCAATGGTGATATCCTCCAGGTTTCCTTCGTACAGATCCTTCTCCTCCAGGACAACACTGGAGAACCGGTCTATGGCATTCATTTCCGCCGCCGTCAGCACAACGCCACGCATACAGTTGTCCGCGCAGACATAGATCTGATGGGCCTGGGGAATCTGCATGCCGATGTGGACAATGTTCCAGCTCTCATGGACCGGCGCGTTGAATTCCAGCTCACTGGCAAAAGGCGCGGGATAGGCGGCATCCGCGATCCGGACCGCCGCTCCGGCAGGATTCGGTATTCTGTTTTCTTTTTCCGGTCTGATTCTTTTTAACATGGGCTTTCTGTCTATGAATTAGGTCTTCCTGTCTGATTGTTCCTGCTCTGTCTGTTTCCTGCTTATTCTTTTCCTGTATGAATCCTGTTCATTTCTCTGCTCATTTAAATTTTCGAATATCCGCTTGTCCGGCAGCGTCCGTGATTTCAAACACTTATTGCCCTCAGATTCCGTATCTGGCCGCCAGGGTATCCGCCAGCGCCCGGAACTGGTCTGCCGGTTGGGAATCCGGCTCCGCTTCCAGCAGGATTCTTCCTGTTTCCTCCGCTTCCGGGATCAGCAGGCTCCTGCCGATATCTCCGATGATCTCTGTCTGCAGATCCACGCAGAGTTCTTTTACTTTCTCTTCTTCCCGGGGAACATCCCGGCGGTTGAGGATCAGGCCTGCCAGATCCGCGTAGCCCCGGTTCCTGAAATTGGAGATTGCCATGGCTATGTTGGCAGCCGCATAGATGGACATGTTCTCACCGGAGGTCACTATGCAGACATGGTCCGCATAGCCTTTCCGCATGGGCATGGTAAAGCCGCCGCAGACAACATCTCCCAGTACATCGAAAAAGACGATGTCCGGCTTATAAATGTCGTAAACGCCCTCCTGCTCCAGTCTCTCCAGAGCCGTGATGATGCCCCGTCCCGCACAGCCCAGTCCCGGCAGGGGACCACCGGCTTCCGCGCATAGAACGCCGCCGTATCCTTCCATGACCAGGTCCTCCAGGCCAAAGGCTTCCCCGGACCGGACACGGTCCATGATGGAGGGCAGGGGCTTTCCGTGCCGCAGCAGACGGGTCGAATCCGCTTTGGGATCACAGCCGATCTGCAGGACTTTCAGTCCCTTCCCCGCGAAAGCCGCGGACAGATTGGAGACAATGGTGGATTTGCCCACGCCGCCTTTTCCGTAAAATGCCAGTCTGATCATAGCTTCCTCCTATTTATCCTTACGGGTGATCACGTTGGAGTAAGCCGTTTTGGTGCTGACGCCGGCCAGACGGCCGATCCTGCCGGAAAGGGCGCTGATGACCTCCTGGGGCGCGTCCACGGCTACGCTGATGATACTGATATTCTTTTCCCTGTAGGGAATTCCCATGCGGCCTATGACATAATCCGCGTATTCATGGAGTTCATGATTGATCTCTTCCACCATGGCGGGATTCTCTACTATGATCGCGATGACTGCTACTCTGGTATCCATAACTCTCCTGCTGTCCTGTTCCCGTATCTGCTGGACAGGCTTCGTGTTTTACAGTTTTATACAGACTTTCGCAAAGGATTTATACCTCTGAAACCTGCGGATAATACTTACTTGTTAATCAATGCCGGCGCCGTGTTAGTCCGCGGCCCGGCCGGCTCAGCATCTCCACCGCTCAGCAGATCCTGGGCAGCAGCTCGTTGCCGGGCTGGGGCAGCAGTGTCTGTGAGCCGATTTCCGTCGTCATGACAACCCTGCCTTTGTTCTCGGCAGTCACATGGCCGATCACAGCGGCCTTTTCCATATAGGGGCTTGCCTGCAGGACCCGCAGCAGGGTCTCCGCTTCCTGTTCTGGCACGACCATGACCATCCTGCCTTCACAGGCCAGATAGAGAGGCTCCAGGCCCAGCATGCCGCAGACACCGCGGACCTCATCCTCCACCGGGATTTTCTCAGAATCCAGATGGATGCCCACGTCAGACTGGCCGGCGATTTCATACAGGACTGTGCCGACACCGCCTCTGGTCGCGTCCCGGATCACATGGATGTCAGGGCAGGCCTGCAGGGCCGCCGCGACGCCGCTCCAGAGAGGAGCGCAGTCGCTGGTCACATCCGCTTCAATGCCGTATTCATCCCTGGCCAGCAGAATGGTACAGCCGTGCCGTCCGATATCGCCGGTCACAAGGATGGCGTCGCCAGGCTTTGCCAACGTGCCGGAAGTGTTGATGCCTTCCTCAATCAGGCCGATTCCGGTGGTGGTGATAAATACGCCGTCGACCTGTCCTTTTCCTGCTACTTTGGTATCGCCCGCCACGATGCAGACGCCGGCTTCTGCCGCAGTCTTTTCCATGGCTGCCGCGATCTCTTCCAGCTTCTCCATGGGGAAGCCCTCTTCCACTACGAACGCGCAGGTCAGATAGAGAGGTCTGGCTCCCATGCAGGCCAGGTCATTGACCGTCCCGCAGATGGACAGCTTGCCGATATTGCCGCCCGGAAAAAAGGCGGGGGATACAACGAACCCGTCTGTGGATACAGCGATCCTGTTCCCTGTCAGGGTCAGGACAGCCGCGTCATCCGCTGTCAGATGCGGGTTGGAAAAATGCTTCTTAAATACGCGGTCAATCAGCTCAGAGGTCTGTTTGCCGCCCGCGCCGTGGGCCAGTGTTACTGTGTCACCGATCATTTATAATCTCCTCCATACAGGTAAAATGCTGAACAGGCGCCTTCTCCGGATACCATGCAGGCGCCGACGGGATGCTCGGGCGTACAGCCTCTGCCGAATACTTTGCAGTCCGACGGCAGGCATTTGCCCTGCAGGACTTCGCCGCATCTGCAGGCCGGATTGACCTTTCCCTCGATCGGGGGCAGATCATATTTCTTCCGGGCGTCGTAAGCGGCATATGCCTCCCGCAGCTGCAGTCCGGACATGGGCATGGTTCCAATCCCGCGCCATTCCGTATCGCAGGCTTCCATCATTTCCGCCACCAGGCGCTGGGCCGCCGGAGATCCCTCGTCTGTGACCACACGGGGATAGCAGTTGGCCCAGAAGGGCTCACCCTTCTGGAATCTGGCTACGCCTACCGCCAGGGCTGTCAGGATTTCCCGGCCCGTAAAGCCGGCAATCACACCGCTGGTTCCTTTTTCCGCCATGGCCCGGCAGTCTCCTGTTCCAGTGATGGCATGGACATGGCCGGGATACAGGTACAGGTCTGTGCTGTCCTTCATGGCCTCATAGGCCGCCGGCATGGTCTTGTTAGCTGTCAGCAGGGAGAAATTCTCCGCCCCGGCCTCCGCTGCTTTTTTCACGGCCAGGCAGCAGGAGGGCGTGGTCGTCTCAAATCCGACCGACAGGAAGGTCACCTGCTCCTCCGGATGCCGGATGGCATAGTCGGCCGCGTCCATGGGGGAATAGACCACACGGATCCTGCCGCCTTTTGCCCTGGCGCCGGCCAGGCTCATCTTCGAGCCGGGAACCCGGACCAGGTCTCCGAAGGTACAAATTGTCACATCTTTTTCCAGGGCCAGCATCACAGCTTCATCGATGAAACTGACCGGGGTCACGCAGACCGGACATCCCGGTCCCGAGATCAGGCGGATATCCGGGGACAGAAGTTTGCGGATCCCCAGCCGGAAGATCTCGTGGGTATGGGTGCCGCAGACTTCCATGATCCGGATCTGGGGCCCCCTGTAATCCTGCAGGATTTCTCTGGCGCTTTTTCTCTGATTTTCCATAAGGGGCTCCTTTTAAATCTCGATCATCAGATCATCCATCAGCTTTTCAGTCTCATGTTCCTCTTCATCGGTGATCCTGGCGATCGCGGCCCCTGCGTGGACCATGACATAATCACCCGGCTCCAGATCTTCCAAAAGCTGTGCCGAGATTCTGCGCTTTGCGCCCGAAGCGTCTACCAGCGCGGTGCCGTCCTGATCAATTCCTACAATTCTGGCGGGTAAGCCTACACACATTTTCTGCCTCCTGACCCGGCTGTCCGCAGCCGGTCTGTATCTTTTTCTCTGCCGGCCATGAAGGGCCGGTATGTCTTTGTTGTCTAACTATATATCAATCTATTGATTTACCAATCTATCAGTGTCTGCTGAATGGTTGCTGAACCTGGCAGACGGTCAGCTTGTTTTGCTATTTCTGTCTGCCGGGCTTTGCTGTACCCGGCAGACGGACAGCCTGTTTTGCTATTTCTGTCTGCCGCATCAGGCTGAATCCGGCAGACAGTTTTAGAATTTCTTGCCTTTTGTCTGCCTCAGCAAGCTGAACCCGGCAGACGGATTTAGATTTTCTTGCCTTTTGTCTGCCTCAGCAAGCTGAACCTGACAGACAGACTGTCTATTTTGCTCTTTTTGTCTGCCACGTCAGACTGAACCCGGCAGACGGATTTAGATTTTCTTGCTTTTGTCTGCCGCATCATATTAAACACGACAGACATATTCAAATTATCTTGTGTTTTGTCTGCTACAGTCATGTCTGCAGCCTGTACATGGCTGCAACGGCCTGGCCCAGGGCAATCCCGCCGTCATTGGGCGGCAGCAGGGAATGAATCAGGACCCGGAATCCGGCTTCTTCCAGCTCGCTTCGCACCAGATCCAGCAGCAGGCGGTTCTGGAAAACGCCGCCGCTGAGGGCTGCTGTCCGCAGACCTGTATCTTTTGAGACCTTGAAGCAGGCCGCGCAAATCTGCCGGGCCAGCGTCCTGTGGAAATAATAAGCAAGTTTATCCGGATTCTCTCCTGCCAGCCTGGCTTCCAGTAGTGCTTTCCACAGGCCGTCTGTATTCAGAAAACTCCTTTCTCCAGTCAGATCCAATAAGGGAAGATCCTCTCTGAAAACCTCGAATATCTCGAATTCCTGGCCGCAAGATACAGCAGATGATTCCTGGCCGTCTGACGCACCAGATGATTCCTGCCCACTTGAAGCAGATGATTCCTGTCCAACGGACGCGGCATACGCTTCCGCCCGGAACTGCAGGGCTGTAGCAGCCTCACCTTCAAAGGTAGAGGATTTGCGGATTCCCAACAGAGCGCTGACCCCGTCGAACAGGCGGCCGGCGCTGGTGGAAAGGATACTGTTGATGCCCTTATCTGCCATCATAATCTGGAAGCGGGCTGTTTTTTCATCACACAGATCCAGCTGCCGCAGCAGCTCTATGGTCCTGTCCCGCTGCCCGGTCACGGCATAGATCATGGAAGCCGCGATCCGCCAGCCTTCCCTGGAGGAAGCGTCGCCGCCCAGCTGCAGGAAGGGCCGGATGCTGGCTTTTCTGTCAAATCCGGACAGGTCCGCTGTCATGATTTCTCCGCCCCAGATGGTCTCATCGGTCCCGTAGCCGGTCCCGTCAAAGGAGACGCCGATGACCGGATCCGACCAGTCGTTCTCCGCCATGCAGGAAACGATATGGGCGTAATGATGCTGAATCCGGATGAGCGGCAGGCCGGTCTCTTCCGCCACAGCAGTCGAGTTATATTTGGGATGCAGGTCACAGGCCACCGCCTGCGGCCTGACTTCCAGAAGCGTTTCCATCCTGCCGATGGTCTCCTGCAGTGCTTTGACGGACCGCAGGTCGGCCAGATCCCCGATGTAGGAGGAAGGATAGAATAAACTTCCTGTTCCTATACAGAAGGTATTCTTCAGTTCCCCGCCTACGGCCAGGACACTGCCCTTAAGGGGCAGGCTCAGCAGATAAGGCAGAGGGGCATAGCCTCTGGATCTTCGGATCATATAGGGCCTGTCCCGATAGAAGTCCATGACCGAGTCATCACAGCGGATCCGGATCTTCCGGTTGTGGGACAGGATACAGTCGCACAGGCCGGATAATTCACGGACCGCTTCTTCATCATCCCTGCAGATGGGAGCCCCGCTGATGTTGCCGCTGGTCATGACCAGGACATCCGGCATCTGCAGGCCGTCATCATAATCAAAGAGCAGGATCTGCACAGGCGCATAAGGAAGCATGACGCCGACTTTGGGATTGTCAGGCGCAATGGAAGGACAGAGCTTCCCGCCTTCCTTTTTGTCCAACAGGAGGATGGGCTTCTGATGGCCGGTCAGAATCTCCCGCTGACGGGAAGTAATCCGGCATTCCCGGTCCGCTGTCTCCTCATCCCGCATCATGACCGCGAAGGGCTTCATGGGCCTCTTTTTGCGGGTCCGCAGCAGGTGGACTGCCTCCTCGTTGGAAGCGTCGCAGCACAGATGAAAACCGCCGATGCCTTTGACAGCCACAATGCCGCCTTCCAGAATGGTCCGCCGGGCTTCTGTGATGGCCTGTCGCCCGTGGATCCGGCCCGGCATGCTCTCCGGAATATTCATGGTACCTTCCGTAATAGCTCGTGTTCCACGGATCCGGCCTGGTCCAGCGGGCCTGCGCATTTTGATATCTCCCACGAGATAGACCTCCGGTCCGCAGTCATTGCAGCAGACCGGCTGGGCGTCATAGCGCCGGGTCTCCGGGCTGTAATATTCCTCCGCGCAGCGGGGGCACATGGGAAATTCCTTCATGCTGGTCCGCTCCCTGTCATAAGGCAGGGCGTCCAGAATGGTCAGCCTGGGACCGCAGCAGGTGCAGTTAATGAAGGGATGCTGGTAGCGTCTGTCGGAAGGATCTTCCATCTCCGCTTTGCAGTCTTCACAGATCGCTATATCGGGGGATACAAATATCTCTCCCTGCGTCTTTTCGCTTTCAATAATGGAGAACTCCGTGAATTCCGTCTTTGTCTCCGTATCCTTGCAGTCGATCTTCAGGATGGCGGCTCTGCGGGGCGGCCTCTCCTCCAGCGCGTCCAGGAAAGCAGCAATCTCGGCTTCCGTTCCCTGGGCAAATATCTCCACATAAGGACCTTTATTGCATACGCTGCCCCGGATTCCTGTTTCCATGGCATGTCTGGAAACGGTGGGCCGGAAACCGACGCCCTGTACGATGCCATAGACCCTTATTCTTTTTGTGTATACAGCATCCGGCGCCATACAGATCTCCTTCTGTTTCTTCTCGGTTGGTATGTCACTATCGATATGTTATGTGTCAGTTTTTAATCTGTTTTGTGTCAGTTTTTAAAATCTGTTTTGTATCAGTTTTTATAGTCTGTTTTATATCAGTTTTTATAGTCTGTTTTATATCAGTTTTATGGTTTGCTTGTTTCCTGAGCGGTATAGTTCTGTTTCCAAGGATATCTTATGATCCCGAGACCGCGAAGTGCGGTACGTGAATCCAGGCTCCCTGATAGTCCGGCACCAGAGGCCGCAGGGCCTGATCGGCCAGAATCAGGTCATATCCGCCTTCCCGGACCAGGTCCGTGAAATCCTCTTCCTCTTTCAATCGGATATCCTCTTGACGTCCCAGCTCTTTTTTCATCATGAACCAGGTCGCGCAGTCAACGTGGGCGGCCCCTTTTGTCTCCAGCCTTCTGCGCAGGGAGTCTGCCATGACCTGCTGATGGACGACCAGGATCTTCTTTCCGGAAAGATTCTCTTCCGGCAGATATTCTTCCGCCAGCGGAAGATCCGCCCGGAAAGGAATACCGTACTTTTTCTCCATCCAGACAGCTGTGGAAAGGCCGGCCGGGGAGACGACCAGGTTCTCACTTACACATGCTGCCCGGCGGACATCTTCCAGAGCTGCGCCCATTCCGTAGCAGACCGCTGTTTTGCCTGTCTCCTCCAGAATCTTCCGGCAAAGCCGGTCCGCTGCTTTTGTATCATTCAGGTCCAGGGGCGTTGCTCCCAGTACACCGATCTTTGGTGTTCCGGCATATAAAGCCGAAGGGTCATCCTGTATCTGGTGATCGTTCTGTTCCGGATCTTTCTTCTGTTTCGAATCTCTATACTGTTCCGGATCTTCGTTCCGTTCCCGGCAGAAGGTCTTGAACAGGGCTTCAAAGGCTTTTTCAGCGCCCCGGTCATACCAGTGCATGCCGTCGGTATCGATGGACAGGATCGTCAAGCCTGTTGCTTTTTCCGACATTCTTTCCAGGGCCCGGAAATCCGTCCCGATTACTGCGGGCACAGGAGTTCCGATGATCGCCGCAAAGGAGGCGGGCACCTGGTCCGCGGCTTTCTTCAGTTTCTCGACCAGCTTTTCATCCCTGCCCAGAATGGCATCCATATCCCGCAGGCCGGCGCTGAATACAGCGCTCTTTTCCCCGAACCACCTGGGCTCGTCAAAACCGCAGATGTTGCCGGCGCAGCCGCCCGCGTCGCAGATGACTATAATACCGCCCATCTCATACAGGACCGACACCGCCCCGGACTGATCCGGCGCGAAGGGGGTCAGATGCCTGCGCAGGCCTTTACAGGCGGGCGCTTCCAGCAGGGCGGAAGTCTCTTTCTTTGGTACTGCCGCTCCGGTACCCAGAACAATGGTGGATTCAAAGGAATCTCTGGATCCTTCCTCCGCCGCCCGGTACAGGGCATCAAACAGTCTTCTGACTCCATCGTGGCCAAAGGGCTGGATATCCTGATTCCACTGGACGCCGGGACATTCCGGATGATAATAGCCGGCATCCTTGCCGATGGTCATGGTGACGGCAGGTCCTTCTGCCTGATAGTGCAGCATGGAAGGATCCAGATTGGACAGAATCTTCGTATCAGGACTCAGAGACGCCAGATGCCGTATGTATACATAATATTCGGGAGCCGGCGAAGCGAAGATCTCCGCGACCCTAAAACCGTAGCGGACCATGGCCAGGGCCAGTTCGAAAGGATTGGCGTTGAGAGCCTCTCCAATGGCGAATACTGTATCCGGATACGCCGCGCGGAAACGCTTCATAGCTTCCTTCGCCGCTTCGTAAGCGCTGCTGTCATCCAGGTCTGTTCCCAGGACATTGGACAGGGCTTCATACTGTTTGTGGATCTGATCAACCTGGTAGAGGCGGGTCAGCTCAATGGAAGGAATGTCCAGCCGCTCCTGCAGATCCGCGGCGGCCGGTCTGGCCTCCGGGTTCAGGACCAGGTTGAAGTTGGCCTCCGCCATATCCATAAAGGCGTCAAAATTCTCACAGGCCGAAATCTGGCGGATCTGCCGAAGGCCCGCCTGTCTCAGCAGATCGAACAGCTCCGTTCCGCCGTCCAGCGGGGCGAAATAACCCAGCAGATTGACAGACCTGGGATTCTTCTTCTTTTTCTCCAGAATGGAATACAGGGACTGACGGACATGGACCATAGGAGGCCTTCGTCCTTCCCTGGTCAGGGCGTACATGTAGCAGGGCCTGACCCTTACGCCGGCCTTTTCTTCCGCTTTGCGGCATACCCTTTCCATATCCGTGCCCAGCAGGGCGTCTACACAGGTAATGCAGATCATGACGACCGAAGGCTTTTTGGGCAGGCTCTTTACCAGAGAATCCACTGCGGCGGGAATCCGTTTCAGATGTCTTCCCGTGACCAGGTCGGTCTCATCCATGATCAGATAAAAGAAACGGTTCTCATAGCCCGGCATGGTGCTGATGGCAGATGTATTGCGTCCGCAGCAGCCGGGGGAGACAATCAGCATGACCGAATCCGGCAGGGCCAGACCGGCCCGTTTGACACCGAAGCCTTCCGCACCGGGCGAATTAAAGGCCAGGGTGGCGGGCGAACTGTAAATCAGATGGGTGTTGGAGACCAGCTCCGGAGGTATATCTTTTTTGCCCCTTCTCCAGAGGTCTGCCGCTGTACAGGCATAGGCCTTTCTCTCCGCGGCTTTTACGCCAAGGCAGGTTTTATTCATAGAAGTTCCTGTAATTCTTTCTCATATATGTATATAGGTGATGAATGTCCGGCATAACAGGCATCCATGGCATTTCCAATGTATAGCATTTCCAATGTCACATTGCCCGATATCTGCCTTATTCCTCTTCCAGCAGCTTCTCAGCCAGGGCGAAAAACTGTCTGCTGACCGGCAGATCGGGATCCCCTTCGATCACAGTCATGCCCATGTCTTCATAGCGGTTGATCTCATTGCTTCTGGGAATCTCGCCAACAATGGGATAGCCTTTCTCTCTGGCAAAGGCTGTGACCTTTTCGGTCTCGTTCTCCACGTTACGGTGATTCAGTACGATGCCGAAGACTCTGGCATAGGACCTGTCTTCGAAATTCTTCACGGCTGTGCTGATGTTGCCGGCCGCGTACAGGGCCATTTTTTCTCCGGATGTGACGATCAGGACCTTTTCCGCGTAGCCTTCCCGGATCGGTGCCGCGAAGCCGCCGCACACAACGTCGCCCAGGACATCATAGAGAACAACATCCGGTTTCCAGGTTTTGAACAGGCGCAGATCATCCAGCAGGTTAAAGGTGGCTATGATGCCTCTGCCCGCGCAGCCAAGGCCCGGAGTCGGTCCCCCGGTCTCAATGCAGAGCACACCGCCGAAACCCACTCGGGAGATTTCCTCCAGGGACTCAGGTTCCGTATCCTCTTCCCGCAGATAATTCATGACCGGCCGGAGGGGTTCTCCGCCCAGCAGGTTAATGGTGGAATCCGCCTTGGGATCGCATCCGATCTGGATGACCCTTTTCCCCATGGAGGCAAAAGCCGCCGCCAGATTGGATGTTACTGTAGATTTACCGATTCCGCCTTTTCCGTATATTGCTACCTTCAGCATGGTGTTCTCTCTGTACTTTCCTATTTACAGTTCCACAAATGCGCTGATTGCAGGCACTCTGTGGAACGCCCGTAGTTCCTTTATTTCCGCAAACAAAAAACTCTTCTCCGAAGAGAAGAGTCTGGATGGCACACATAAATTCCGGCCCGGCTGCTGCCGTCCCGGATTGCGGCATAACGCCAATTCCCTTCGGAGTTCCGTCCGGTCATAAAGCGTGCCTTTCCTGTTCTTCTCTTCCGGATCGAACATGTCTTTCCGTCAGATCTTGTACTGTTACCATTGTATGCGTCTCTATTTAGTTAGTCAATTTAAACCGTTAGTGGTACTTCCACGGTCTCGAGTTCGCCGGTCAACGAGCTCTGAGGTCGTAATCACCTTAAATCAGATTATCTCTGTCCTGCCTCTTGTAAAGAAACCGCCGTACTTCCATGATCTTTTTATTTTCAGCGGTTATAACCACATAAAAAACAATGAAGTTCCTGACATATATTCTGTAATAAGGATATTCACGATTGTTGATTGAATGAAATGGCTCAAAACTTTCGCAATCAGGCAGGCGTTTCAAAATGGCCTCTTCAACATCATTGATTAAGTTCTCAGCTGCCTTTGGATTCTGGAGCTCATCCCTTATATACGATACTTTTTCAAACATATCTTCATAAAAAAGAGGAAGGTATCTCAGCTCATAGTCATTATCCATTCAGTGAACCTCTAAGTTTAGAAAATACTTCGTCATGTGTATATCTAACATCAGATTCTTCAGCCATCCGATCAGCCGTGTCTAATGCATACTCAACATCTTCTGTTAATCTTGAATATGCTTCAATGCTAAGAACGACCATAGTACCATATCCGTTCTTGGTAAGATATACAGGCGCCCCCGACCTCACTGTATTTTCAATCTCTGTAAACTTATTTCTTAAATCCGAGACCGGTCTTATATGAATCATACGCTCACCTCTTTATCATAATTTAGATAAAATTACGCCATCTACGATATTATTATAATGTCTCAGAAAGCATATTTCAAACAAGAAGTCCGGCCTGATATGTCTCTTCCATGGCCTTTGTGCCATTTACTTCGCCCTTCTGCCAAACATTTTCGCCCCAGATGATTCCTTTGATCTCATTGCCGAGATGCTCAAATATCTCAGTCAGCTCATTTCCGACCAGTTTAAGGCCGCCGCGGTGATCATGTCCTGTAATGATCAGATATACATCGTGTCCTCCCAAATCCTGCCACTTGGGCAGGAAACGGTCAATGGTCGTTTTCAGCATGCCGTTCATGGTCAGGAAATAGGTCGGTGTAGCAATCACCAGAACATCTGCCTTCTGCACTTTCTCCAGAATCTCTGCCATGTCGTCCTTCAGGACACATTTGCCGGTTCTGAAGCAGGCGTAGCAGGCCCTGCAGAATCCAATCTTTTTATCGTAAAGCATAATCAGCTCACAGTTATTTCCGGCCTCTTCTGCCCCTTTCATGAACTGATGGCAGAGGATATCCGAATTGCCGTTCTTACGGGGGCTTGCTGACAGAATCACTACATTTTTCATATCTTACAAACTCCTTCCCAGCTGATATGCTGCCTGCGGGTATCTGCTCCGTCTGGTCATGGAGGGACTTCCGCAGCCATAACCGAGCACCATGCCGCAGTCCCTGAAATGAATATACCGCACAAGCGTCTTATAGTGCGCTTCCAGCGCGTCAAAAGTCCAGTCATCCGCGTTCCAGGCAACTGTCAGCAGGGCGGACTTCAGATTTCGGCTGTTCAGACTGCTGTTGTAGGCACAGAAACGGTCCACCACGGTTTTCAGCTGGGCGCTCATTCCATAGTAATAGAGGGGCGTGGCAAATACGACCATGTCTGAAGTAAGGAGCTTTTTGCGGATCATGCTCACATCATCTTTCTGTACACAGGGACCTTCATAGCCGCATTTCACGCAGCCGATGCAGGGATGTATATCCGCGTGGCAGACATCGATCACTTCCACCGAATGTCCGGCTTCTTCCGCTCCCTTTTTAAACTGCTCCACCAGGATACCGGTGGATCCGGTCCGGTTGGGACTTCCCATTAGAACAATAATCTTCATCAGGACCTCCTGTTCATATTCTTTTTCTGTACTGTCTCCTGTACTGTCTTCCTGCAGAAGCGGGCGGCCAGGGTTCCGATCATTGCCCAGAACGACAGCATGAGCAGATTTTCAAACAGCACAAGCCAACCGGCTTTTTCATAATCAAGAAACGCGAACGGGACCCGGAAGAACAGATAATCCGGCATACCGTTTCGCAGGAACAGCCATAGACCGGCAGCGCCGGCACAGACAAAAATCGAGGTCAGGATGTTCTTTGTCCTGTCCTGCAGTTTCATTCCGGCTGCTATTATCGGGATATGCATTCCCAGATGCAGTCCCATCAGCACAAAAGCCCAGTGTGACATGGAAAGATGCATCCTGCGCACAAAAGATACCGGTGCCATTCCATAAAGGAAAGGCACAGCATGGCCGCTCATGGACATGCCGCAGAAGGCTGTGAGCGCAAAACACAGAACGAGCAGTATATTCAGGATTGTCGTAACGGTACGGTAGAGATTGTATTTTCCTTTGAAAAGGGCGCCGTACCATCTGCGGTTCAGAATCTGATGCACAATGACAAGCAGCGTCATGCCCATACCGATCCACTCATGCGCTGCTTCCCCCGTGACCTGATAGGCCATGAGGAGCAGAAGCAGAACTGTCATCGCCGCGTCCACAGCTCTTCTGATATTGCTGCCTGATTTGGACTTTGACATGTTGAGAGCACCTCCGTCTTTTTTACAGTACTTCTTCCAGCCAGCGGCGGATCGCCCCTTCGCTGGGCCGGTTGATCTGGCTGCCCTTTGCCCACTTCACGTCACCTGTCACATTATTATGCAGCGCCGTATCACTGCGGCCGACACCGCTGCCGCCGGACGTGCAGAAAGGTATGATCTTCTTGCCGCTGAAATCATAGCTTTCCAGGAATGTCTCAATGATCCTGGGTGCAACGCCCCACCAGATCGGGAAACCGATGATCACTGTGTCGTATATCGCCATATCCAGAGTATTACCTGCGATACCAGGCCTTGCGGAAGGATCATTCATTTCCACACTGCTGCGGCTGTTTTTATTCATCCAGTTCAGGTCAGCTCCCGTATAAGGTTCTGCAGGTTTGATCTCGTAGAAATCTGCTCCCGCGACCGCAGCTATTTTCTCACCGACTTTTTTCGTTCTGCCGCTGGCAGAAAACACTGCCACTAATACTTTCTTTGCCATTTGTTTTTCTCCTTTTGCTAATATATGTTCCATTGTCTGTTCTCTGTATCTGAGACAGTCTGAGACAGGTATGAGTCTTATGGTGTTACTTTCTGACATCGTGTCAGTAATTATATTATATACCAGCACTGACACTGTGTCAACATCTTTCGGCATCTAGGTCAATGAGCTCTGAGCTCGCGGGCATCTGAGCTCGCGGGCATCTGCACCTGGCAGCCGTTCACTGAGCTCTGAGCTCATGAACACCCAAAAAAGACGCTCTCCGTTCTGCCTGGCCGGCAGTATACGAGGAGCGTCTTTCAATTTTGATGTTTCGTTGCGGTCAACGAGCTCTGAGGTCACAATCACCAGGAGGCCAACGACCCCAGAGGTCATGAACACCAGGAGGCCAACGACCCCAGAGGTCATGAACACAATGAGCTCTGAGGTCACGAACACCAGAGGTCACGAACACCAAAAAAGACGCTCTCCGCTCTGCCTGGCCGGCAGTACACGGTGAGCGTCTTTCAATTTTGATGTTTCGCTGCGGTCAGCGAGCTCTGAGGTTGTGATCACGCGGTCAACGAGCTCTGAGGTCGTGATCACGTGAGGTCGTGATCACGCGGTCAGCGAGCTCTGAGGTCGTGATCAAGGTCGTGATCAGGGAATCAGTCCAGTTCCTCCAGGCCCAGTTCCACGTTCAGATAGCGGATGACTTCATCGCCGTCGATCATGTGGACCGCGCATGCCTCATAGAGGGATTCCATCTGGGCAGAGGGGCAGCTGACGCAGCCCATTCCGCAGTTCATCAGGATATACGCGGATTCCGGATACAGGTAAAGGATATCGCCGATCAGCATATCACCTGTGATTTTGGGCTTCTCCTCTGTCTTTGTTTCTTTCTGCAGTGTTTCGTCTAACATATATAACCTCTTTTCTAAATAACAGCCTCTGTCATTTTGTCTGCGCAGAGACCTGCTTTATGTACAGAACAGTACCGCTGTTCAGGCGGTTCACCTTCAATTCCTACAAGTCTAATATGTTTCTGCCATAAATGCAAGCAATTCTGTTATCTTTCAGGAAATGCTTTTTGAGCCTTCTCAGGAAACCGCGTGTCCTCTTGCCTTGATGGTATTGACGACGGCCATGCAGTATTCCTTGCAGATGGCCTCATCTTCAGCTTCGACCATGACACGGATGACCGGCTCCGTACCGGATTCACGGACCAGGATCCTGCCGGTGTTGCCCAGTTTTTCAGCGACCTCTTCTACCTTGGCCTTTACGATCGGATCGTTCTGGGCTTCGGGCTTGCTGGCCACTCTGACATTGATCAGCATCTGGGGATAAATCTTTAAGGGCGCTGCCAGCTCGCTGAGCTTGGCCTTGTTGGCGATCATGGCTTCCATGATCTTCAGGCTGGTCAGGATGCCGTCGCCGGTGGTCGCGTATTTGCTGAAGATGATATGGCCGGACTGCTCGCCGCCCAGACGGCAGTCATGCTCGGTCATGTACTCATAGACATATTTGTCACCGACCTTGGTCTTGGCATAGTTGATGCCCAGCTCGTCAAAAGCCTTATAGAGGCCGAAGTTGGACATGACGGTTGTAACGACAGTATTGTTGAGCAGCTTGTCACGCTTCTTCATGTAGCGTCCGTAGATATAAAGAATGTGGTCACCGTTGACAACGTTTCCGTTCTCATCTACGCACAGGCACCTGTCCGCGTCGCCGTCATAGGCGAATCCGACGTTCATGCCGTTCTCAACAACATATTTCTGCAGGCCTTCGATATGGGTCGAGCCCGCATTCTCATTGATATTGAAGCCGTCAGGGGAAGCGTTGATGACTCTTGTCTCCGCGCCAAGGGCCTCAAATACGGCCTTGGCAATGCTCCAGGAAGCGCCGTTGGCACAGTCCAGGGCCACTTTGATACCGCGGAAGGAATAAAGTCCCAGAGAAATCAGGTAACCGACATATCGGTTTCTGCCTGCCACATAGTCGACGGTCTTGCCGATGTGGGTCTTTTTGGCAAAAGGAACGGAGCTGTATTTATGTCCGAAGATCTCCAGATTGCCGTCCAGGTATTCTTCGATCAGCTCGATGGTCTTTTCATCCATCTTTTCGCCCCTGCTGTTGAGCAGCTTGATTCCGTTATCATAGTAGGGGTTGTGGCTGGCGCTGATCATGACGCCGCAGTCAAACTCATCTGTTCTGGTGACCCAGGAAACAGAGGGCGTTGTTGTAACGTGCAGCAGATAGGCATCCGCGCCGGAAGCGACCAGTCCGCCTACCAGGCTGTACTCGAACATGTAGCTGGA
The DNA here is from genome assembly GCA_902789735.1 of uncultured Lachnospiraceae bacterium. GTDB lineage: Bacteria > Bacillota > Clostridia > Lachnospirales > Lachnospiraceae > CAG-791. The sequence goes on along the minus strand of CADAOZ010000012.1, from coordinate 59,507 downwards.
TCTTCTGGTATCCTTGCCGATGACGATCCTGGGCGGTTCATCATCTCCCTTCATTCTGCGGAGCTCTCCGTAATACCATCCCAGAAATCTGCCGATCTTATAGGCGTGATCCGCGGTCAACACTACGCCGGCTTCTCCTCTGAAGCCATCTGTTCCAAAATACTTACCCATGAACTCTCTCCTTATTCCGGTGACTCAGTTAAAATTGAATATCTTTCTTGCCACGTTGTAGGCGGCTGTCTGCAGGGCCCGTCCGCCTTTGCCGGGCAGGTGCAGGAACCTGCCGAAGATCCCGTAGCGGAGTTTCCTGTATACTTCCGGATTCCTGTCCTCAAAATACTGCCAGAGCTCATCCTTCATCTGCAGGTGCTCGGGCGTTCCGGACAGGATGGCCAGAATAGAGGATACGACCGTGATGATCTCCAGATAATTGTACATATATCTCTGCAGCGGTTTTTCCTGCGAGATTATTTCCTGCGTGGCGGGATCCGCGTAATAGTCGAACATAAGGCGGTTGACCCGCGTCTGCTGGTCCAGCCTGGAAATCATGACTGTCTCATTGACCGACTGATCATCCCTGCCGATGAAATACATGTAGAAGTTGACATCCAGATAATACATATGCTGCGCGTAAGGCATGGGCTGGAACACATACAGGTTATCCACATAGAATGTATGCTCAGGGAGATGCAGGCCGGACTGCCGCAGGATCTCAGTCCTGTAGATAACAGAATGCATCAGGATATACTGACCCTTTTTAAAACGGTGGGCCTCATTCCATGTGAAGATCCGGTTCCTGGGGATACTGGACCGGTACTGCATAATCTTTTTGCGCCTTACGCCTTCTTTATCATAGACAAAGTTGCTGATCAGCATGTCCAGGCCGTCATCTTCCGCGAAACCGCGGAGCACATCCAGCACCTGATCATAAACTTTGGTGTTGAGCTTGTCATCACTGTCCACGACTTTAAAGAACTTGCCGGTGGCATTCTCGATACCTGTATTGACAGCGCCGCCATGTCCCTTGTTGGGCTGGTGGATGGCCCGGACGATATCAGGATATTTCTTCTGGTAACTGTCAGCGATTTCAGCTGTCCCGTCCGTAGATCCGTCATTAATCAGCAGGATCTCGACCTCATCACCGCCCTTTAAAAGTGTTTTGATGCAGCGCTCCATATAATCTTCCGAATTATAGCAGGGCACGGCGATCGACAACAGTTTCATAAATACCTCCATTACTTATATGCGTATATATGCACGCATCTATACATGCGTCAGTTTACGACGAAAGTTTTTAAAATCACTCATATATTATAAAGGGAACCGCTGAAATTACAACTTTTTTTCAGTGCTTACCCTCCTGAAATTTACGTTTTTCGTAGTAAAAGGGCGGGTTCCGCAGCTGATGCCCGCGTTTTCCACCGTCAGCGTACAATCCCGGCGATTAGCCCAGGTTCTTTCCGCCGTCAGGCGGACAATCCCGGAGGTTGGCCCATGTTCTTTCCGCCGTCAGCGGCCAATCCCGGCGGTCTCCTTATAGACCGCGTAGGCGGACGGGACAGGATATTGGAGGCGGATGGCTTCGGTCTCTGCCGGGAAGATCCCTTTGCCCGGAATCCGGGCACTGAGCTCGTCCGCCATGACTTCATAGCCGGTCATATGCCATTCCTTATGGGTGAAGACATGTCTGGCTTCCGGCAGTTTACGGATCCTGACCGCTTCGATCCCCATGGACCGCAGCCAGGCGGCCGCCTCCTTTTCATCCAGATGACCCGCTGCGGAAGGGAACTCATACATGCCTGCCAGCAGACCCCGGGCCGGCCGTTTGCGGATCATGATCCTGCTGCCCGACCGGATCAGAAAGACTGTCTTATCCTCGATCTTTTTTGCTGCTTTCGGGGGCATCTTGGGAAGTTCCTTCTCAATCCCCTGCTGCCGTGCCACGCAGGCTTCTGCCCAGGGACATTCCTCACAGCGGGGCAGTCCTCCGGGCAGGCAGATCATGGCGCCCAGATCCATCAGGGCCTGGTTGAAATCCCCGGGCCTGTCCGCCGGCATGATACTGCTGAAATAATCGCCTGCCCGGGACGCCGACGCGGGCGTTTTGATATTCTCCTGCCAGGCTGTCATCCTGGCAAAGACCCGCAGCAGGTTGCCGTCTATGGCCGGGATCCGCTCTCCGAACGCGATGGAAGCAATGGCCGCGGATGTATAGGGTCCGATTCCGGGGAGCTTTCTTAGTTCCGCCGCCGTTTCCGGCATACGGCCCCCATGCTCCTCCATGATCACACAGGCGGCTTTGTGCAGGTTCCTGACCCTGCTGTAATAGCCCAGGCCTTCCCAGAGCTTCAGATACAGGTCCTCCGAGGCCTCCGCCAGACTTTCGATATCGGGCAGGGCCCGCAGGAACCGTTCATAATAGCCCTTTACAGCTTCCACCCTGGTCTGCTGCAGCATGATCTCAGAGATCCATACATGATAAGGGGAAGGATCTGTCCTCCAGGGCAGGGTCCTCCCCTCTTTGTCGTACCAGTCCAGCAGAAGGACTGCCAAATGGTCATTTTCCATGGGCCGGTACACCTCCGCTCAGTTTTACCAGGACCATCTCCACCGCCAGGCGGTCGGAGATCAGCCCCGATTTATAATCCTGATCCGCCTGCACGCAGGACCTGAGCCCGTCCTCCAGGGCTTTTTCCCGAAAACGCAGGGCGGCAGGCAGATATTTACTTTTGACGAAATAGGCGTTCTGCCCTGTTCTTCTGGCGATCTCGCTGTAATCCATCCGGCTGGCGGACAGCTCCCTTACCTGCAGAAGAATCCGCAGCTGCCGCTCGATCAGGGCGAGGATGGGCTGAGGGGCCGTCTGCAGGCCGATCAGTTCCATATACATGGCCAGGGCGGTATCCACATTTCCGGCCGTGACCGCGTCGATCATATCGAAGATCCGGTCCTCCAGATGTATACTGCATACCGCCTCGATATCCCGGGCCTCCACGACGCCCTGCTGACAGGTATAGGCAGCCAGCTTTTCCGCTTCGGTCAGGATATTGAACATATCCGTGCCGGTCCTGGACAGAAAATAATCCAGATTGCGGGCGTTGATCTGCACCCCCCTGGTCTTGAACAGGCCGGCCGTCCAGGACCGGAGGGTCCTGTCGTCCAGGTTCTCACAGGGAAGGATCAGTCCCCTGTCCCTGATGGCCTTGTAGAGCTTTTTCCGTTTATCGACCGACTCCTCGTTAAAGATCCAGAAAGTGGTGTCCGGCGCCTTGGGCAGATAGGCGGCCAGCCGGTCCGACATGGCGGAGATTTCCGGCCTGCTCTTTCCCAGAAAACCGGTATTCTCCAGAATGATCACCCGCCTGTCCGCGAAAAAGGGCAGGGTATCGGCCTGGTCTATGATCTGCTCGATCTTCAGGCCCGCCCCTTTATAGGCGGAGACATTCATCCGGTCGCCGTCGCCCAGCAGATACTTTTCCAGCTTGTCCCGGTTCTGGCCGCGCAGATAAGCCTGGCTGCCGCAGAGCAGATAGCATTGGCGGAACTGTCCTTCTTTGAGTTCTGTATTCAATTGTTTCTGTAACTCCAGAAAGGAAGGTTCTGACTTCTTTTTCGCCGCCATGGTCTTTTACCTGAATTCCTTTTTCCGGACGTGGATCTTACCGTCATCTCCCAGTACCATCAGGCAGTAGGACGGCCTGCCGGTATCCCGGCATCCCAGGATGGCGCCCGGATTCAGGAACAGGATTCCATCCTCTTTTTTCATGAAATAACAATGGGTATGTCCGAAGATCACGATGTCCGCCTTTTTTTCCCTGGCCTTTTCCGCCAGCCTGTTCAGATAGGGGACGCTGTATCTGTGGCCGTGGGTCACCATGATCCTGTGGCCGCAGGCCGGGATGGTGATCAGGGAAGGCAGGTCCTCCCCCCACCAGGAGTCACAGTTGCCTGCGACCATATAGACAGGCGTTTCTCCTGCCAGCTGCCGGATCTTATCCGAATCCGCTTCTATATCACCGGCGATGATAATCCCGTCCAGTCCTTTTTCTTTCTTCAGGATTTCTTTCAGCCGCTCAACTCTGCGATGGATGTCTGAACAAATCAGGTATTTTTTCATAGAAGCCTTTCCCGTCACATTTGCCGTGAATTGGTTAACAATCCGCACACAGAAAAATAATTTGTGCTATGATAGCATATGGTTTACAATAATCCACAACTGCCGCCGGTCCCCGCGGTCCGGCTCCGCAGATACAGATATCATATCACAGAATAAACATTTACCACCTGTTTATTCAGAAAGGATTCAAGGATTTGAACAAGAAAGCAAAAGGAGGGTTCCCCTGGGGGATCCTGGTCATCTTTGTCATTCTGGCCGCCCTGCCGCTCTTTCTCTTCGCGGTCAATCACTGGTATATCAAAGTAACGCCCAACGGAGACAATAAGGTTCATATTGAATACCAGAGCGGACAGGAATATACCGAAGAAGGGGCTGAAGCCTTCGTGACCGGCACCATCCTTTCGGGCATAAAGCTGAGCAGGCCGGTCTCCATAGCGGGAACTGTCGATACAGATACGCCTGGCACCTACCAGATCAGCTACAATTCGGATCTCCTGTGGATGCACGGATCCGCCTACCGGACCGTCACAGTATCCGATACGACCCCTCCGGAGATTACCCTGACCACTGATCCCGACGCTTATACCCTGCCCCACCACGCTTACAAGGAGGAAGGCTATAAGGCGGTCGACAATATTGACGGAGACCTGACCGACAAAGTCCACAGCGATGAAAAAGACGGCGTCGTTTATTATACTGTAAAAGATAAAGCCGGCAACGAAGGCCGGGCCGAGCGTACAATCGTATATGATGACCGCAACGCGCCTGTCATTACCCTGGAAGGCGGCGAAAAGGTCAGCCTTACCGTCGGTGATACCTGGGAAGATTCCTATACGGCGGAAGATGACGCGGACGGCGATGTAACGGACAAAGTCAAGGTCGAAGGAGAAGTCGACACCTCCAAAGAAGGGACTTATACGCTGACCTATACCGTTTCGGATGAATGGGGAAATGAGGCCAAGGCCACCCGCAAGGTGAAGGTCTCCAAAAAGAAGATCTCTCAGGAACAGCAGGTACTGGAGAACGGCGGCAGAGTCATCTATCTGACATTTGACGACGGTCCCGGTCCCTATACCCAGCAGCTGCTGGATGTCTTCGCCAAACATGAGAACGCCAAAGCCACTTTCTTTGTCACCAACCAGTTCCCGGAATACCAGGATCTGATCGCCAAAGAGGCAGAGGCGGGCCACGCGGTGGCCGTCCATACTTACTCCCATGATTATGCCCAGGTATACTCGAGCGCGGAAGCCTACTGGGAGGACTTTGACAGAATGAACGATGTTATTGAAGAGAAGACCGGCAGGCGCACCAATCTGTTCCGCTTCCCCGGCGGCAGCTCCAATACGATCAGCTCCGGCTATGTCCAGGGCCTTATGACCACGCTGGCCGCCCAGGCGGATGAAAAGGGCCTTGTATACTTTGACTGGAACGTGGACAGCAATGACGCGGGTGGCACAACGACCGCGGACGGCATCTACGAGAACATCACGAACGGGTGCTCCGGTATGGATGTTTCTGTCGTCCTCTGCCACGATATCAAGCCCTACACGGTAGAGGCCATGGACCGTGTCCTGCAGTGGGGCGAGGAAAACGGCTACACCTTCCTGCCGATGACCGAACAGAGCAGTACCGCTCATCACGGAATCAATAACTGACCGGCATCTCAGGAAGGTCCGGCGGACTGTGGTCCCGGGATTGCAAATCCTCAAAATGAACATTTTTAAAGGACAGGCTTTGACGGCCTGTCCTTTTTCTTTGTCTGTATTTTTCCGGTCAAATGCTTCTGGCTTCACTGCCTCTGACTGTACTGCCTCTGGCGCGGCTGCGGCCTCATGATTCATGAACCGCGGATGATTCTTTTCCCAGAAGAAAAGCAGTAATATTCTCCGCCAGGTCCTCCTCCTCAGGAGCGCATCCCAGCAGATTATGTATCATGGCTCGGTCGGCCGCGGAAGTATAGCATTTGACAACATAAGCCGACACCGCCCGTGCGAATTCTACCGGATGCGACGGACATCGTTTGCTGGTCCGGGGAATCCCTTTATCCGCGTTTTATGCCATCATCCTGCAAAGGATGTAGGATATCGCAACAGAAAACCCCGGGTATAAATACCCGGGGCTCTGCTGCCTCCGACAGTTGAAGGAAGGGAATGAGAGTGCCGGCAATGAAGCCGACTGCCGGAAGCAGCGTTATGAGAACCGCCGCAGGGCCAGAGGCCCTCCGGCAGGAAACCCATCAAGGTAATTACCTGACGGCCCTCCGGGTAATAATTGATCTGTTTTCCCGGTATACATGCCTGCCAGCGTCAGGACTGCGCAGACACCTGTGTGATTCAGACCATGGCGTCTTTAATTGCTTTCAGGAAATCATCAAATTCTGTAAAATGGGGGAGTTCCGGATGATCCGCTATGATCTGCGGTGTACTCCTGAACAGGAACCCCGCCTTGCTGGCTTTGATCATGGCCAGATCATTAAAACTGTCTCCGGCGGCAATGGTATCATAGCCGATCGACTGCAGGGCTTTGACGGTCGAAAGCTTGGAGTTCTCGATCCGCATCCGGAAGCCGGTGATTTCGCCGTTCTCAGCGACTTCCAGCTCATTGCAGAACAGGGTCGGCATGCCGAGCTTGACCATCAGTGGCTGGGCGAACTGGGTAAAGGTATCCGAAATAATGATGACCTGGCTGAAGCTCCGGAGCTCGTCCAGGAATTCTCTGGCGCCCGGCAGGGGATCGATCTTCGCGATCGTCTCCTGGATCTCCTTAAGGCCAAGTCCATGTTCCTTAAGAATGCCCAGTCTCCAGCGCATCAGCTTATCATAATCCGGCTCGTCCCTGGTCGTTCTGCGCAGTTCCGGAATGCCGCTGGCCTCCGAAAAAGCAATCCAGATCTCCGGGACCAGTACGCCTTCCATGTCAAGACAGGTAATATACATTTCTAAATCCTCATTTCTGATCAAATCTGTATAGTGCTGTACCGACAGCCCGAGGGATATCATGCCCGCCGCGTCCGCAAACACTATGGTTAATAATTTAGCAGGATAAAGTATTAAAATCAAGGGAATATCGCATGAATGACTATGCAAATTTCTTAAGTGTATTTTAATAATCTATCCAGATTCTGAATAAAATTGCATTTCAGGAGCATTATCATGCGTTGTCACGGATTGCAGTTCTGACAGGGTTCATATCCCTGTCCGATCAGCTCGTCCCTGGAACCAGTAAAAGTGCCCCGGTTCTTTTCCTTTATATGCGTCACGCTGGGACATTCCGGCCTGTGGAACTTCCGGGTGTTGCGGTTCAGAACATATTCCTGCTCTGCCGTCTCCCCGGACGAACCGCCGCTGTCTGTATCCGCATAGCGGCTGCCGCTGTCCTCCTGCGTATCCCAGACTTCCAGATCTATGGTCTGCTCTTCTCCCTGTGCGGCGGTCTCCCCGTTATCCGGCGCTGTTTCCGCTTCCCCCGCCGCAGCTGCTGTGCTGCCGGGTCCGGAGGCCGTTTCCGCTTTGTCTTCCTCCGGACCGGGGGCCGGAACCGCTCTGTCCGTATCCGGGTCGACCTGACTGTCACCGCCAGCGTAATCAATGATCACACCCGGCTGGAAATTATACATATAGATGCAGAATACGATCTCGTCATCTTCCACCGACTGCCCTTCCATCAGGACGCCGGAAGCCACCAGGTTATCGCCTTCAAAGACCGGGGTGACCCTGTACATGACATGATGGCCCGTCTCTTCAATATACTCTCCCACCTCGTTCTCGACCGGCTCCATTTCCTGATTCAGATAGTGGGTGCCGGTGATCAGGTTCTCTGGATTGGCGTTCTCGCCGGAAAGCCGGTAGGCGATCAGATGACAGCGGTTATAGAGATATTTGCCTCCGATAAAATCGTATTTTACGGTATGCCAGCCGGAGGGTTTGATCATGCCAATAGATCCCCGCTTCTCCGTCGGGACTGTTTCCGGTCCGACACAGGCGTATGCCATACCGCATCTGCCCAGACGGTCCAGCGGACTGTAGCTTTCAAAAGATGTTTCCGTCCGCTCTGTAATAAAGGGCTGATTGTCATTGACAATATAGTAAGGCAGGTCCTCATAGGGCGGGATCGCAGAAGGATCAAACCCGGGTGGATACCTGCTTTCCTCCTCTTCCGCAGTGAGTGGAAAAACAACCGGACCCGCCAGAACGATACCTGCTGTCAGCAGAACCGCCACCGCTGCAAGCGGCAGAAGGACACGCAGTATGGACTTTTTCCGGGAAAGGAACAGCCACAGCACCAGAAAAACAGCCAGTGCCGCGGCAAACAGGGCAATGATCACAGTCCGTTCCTCCTGTACATGTGATTGGCAGACTTCTGAATGATACTCTGACAAATCTGATGAGCTCAGCTCTATGACCCATGTGCTGATTATACCATACACCGGAAAAGAGTACTTATAACTATTCCTCCCCGGTTCCCTGCAGCAGCCGCTGCAGGCGTTCCCTGAGCAGGGTATTTCTCTGATCGACAGTCATATGCTGTACCGCATAGGCAAGGGCCTTACGGGTCCCGACAAGGACCAGAATCCTTTTGGCTCTTGTAACGCCTGTATAGATCAGGTTCCGCTGCAGCATGACGAAATGGTTCATCATAACAGGCATGACAACGATGGGGAATTCTGCCCCCTGCGCCTTATGGATCGTCGTCGCGTAAGCCAGGACCAGTTCATCCAGTTCTGTCGCGTCATAATCGACGGACCGTCCGTCGAAGATAACCGTCAGGGTCTTTTCCTCCATATCGATCGATTCTATAAAGCCGATATCCCCGTTAAAGACCTCTTTGTCATAATTGTTGCGGATCTGCATGACTTTATCCCCGGCCCGGTAAAGATAACCGCTGCGTTTCAGGCCTGTGCTCCCCGGATTGATGGCTTCCTGCAGCGCCTGGTTGAGATTGGCGGCCCCGATCACGCCCCGCTGCATGGGGGTCAGGACCTGGATCTCGACGGAAGGCACCTTATAGTAGGAAGACAGCTTGCTGCGGACCAGATCAACGATGGTGGTCAGGGCCGCTTCCGGATTCTCCTGCTGCATGAAGAAAAAGTCTGTATACCTTCCGTTGGACAGATCCGGCATTTTGCCCGCGTTGATCCGGTGGGCGTTCAAAATGATTCTGCTCTCCCGGGCCTGGCGGAAGATCCGTGTCAGCCGGATGACCGGAAAGCAGCCCGATTCGATCATATCCCGCAGGACATTGCCGGGACCTACGCTGGGCAGCTGGTCCACGTCTCCCACCAGGATCAGCCGCATGGAATCCGGCATTGCCTTCAGCAGGTTATACATGAGCATGATATCAATCATGGAACACTCATCGACGATCAGCACATCTCCCTGCAGGGGATTGTCTTCATTGCGCTGGTATCCTTCCGGCGGTTTGGTCTCCAGCAGCCGGTGGATGGTCTTCGCCTCCATGCCGGTGGATTCCGACAGCCTTTTGGCCGCCCGTCCTGTCGGCGCTGCCAGCAGGATCTTCGCGCCTGTCTCCCGGAAAGCGGTGATGATCCCCAGTGTCGTGGTGGTCTTGCCGGTACCGGGACCGCCTGTCAGGATCAGGATCTTGCTCCGGACTGCCTGCAGGATCGCCTGCATCTGGATCTCGTCATAGACCATGCCGGTCCTGCGGCTGATCCGCTCCGCCAGCCCCGCCGTATCCATTACCGGTCCCCCGGGACCGTCCATCAGAGCCCGCAGGCGCCTGGCTGTTCCCATTTCAGAAAAGAAAAAAGGCGGAAGATAAATGGCCCTGGCTGCTGTCTGCTCCGGATCCGTCATGGACAGGGCTGTCAGCTCCGGATCAGGAGACGGCGTTTCCGGCAGGGTCTCCGCCGGACTTTCCCTGCCCTGCACCGGCAGCGCCTCGGTGATCACATCCTTCTGGCGGATCATCTCATCCAGAGTCATCTGCAGGAGCCCCTCCTCCACGGACAACAGCTCTGTCCCTTTTTGGATGAGCTGGTCCCGCTCCGCGTAGCAGTGTCCATCCTCCGACAGCTTGTTCAGGGTATAAAGGATCCCGCTGCGCAGCCGTACATATTTCTCATGGTCGAACCCCATCTTCTCCGCGATCGTATCCGCGGTCCGGAAGCCGATGCCCCAAATGTCATCCGCCAGCCGGTAGGGATTCTCCTGTACGATCTGAATGCTTTCATTGCCATAGGTCTTAAAGATCTTTGTCGCGTGGCTGGTACTGACATCATGCCCCTGCAGGAAGACCATGATATTGCGGATCTCCTTCTGCTCCTGCCAACTCTTTTTGATCCTTTCCACACGGACGCTGCCGATCCCGGGCACTTTCAACAGCTCCTCCGGCCGCTTCTCGATCACGTCCAGGGTATCTTTGCCGAACTGCCTGACGATCTTCTGGGCATATTTGGGGCCGATCCCTTTGATCAGGCCGCTGCCCAGATATTTTTCCATGCCGTAGACGGTGGCCGGCAGCGTCTCTTCAAATGTCTGGACCGTGAACTGCCTGCCGTATTTGGCGTCCACTTTCCAGAAACCGCCCAGGGAAAGCACGCTGCCCACATGCACATCCGGCATTTCCCCTACGACCGTGACCAGCTCCTGAAAGCCTTTGGCCCGGCATTTGATGACACTATAGCCGTTCTGTGGATTCTGATAGGTGATCCGTTCGACCACGCATCGCAAATGTTCCAATTTCTTTTACTCCCTGGCTGTATCAGCCGAATCTGCCGTCATTTTTCTCTTCCAAGGCCTTGATAGCATGATAGGCGAATTCGGCCCAGGGCACCGCAATGCCGGCCGCGGCCGCCTTTTCCATCAGGACGCCCAGGAACATATCGACCTCTGTATGCCGGCCCGCGTCCAGGTCCTGCAGGGTGGAAAAACGGGCGTCTTCCGCGCAGGTATCCCTGTACAGAATGGGCTCCGGTACATCTATGCCGTAAGCGGCGCCGACGGTACGGACCTCCTCGAACATTTTCCTGCGGATATATTCCACATGCTCCGAATCAAAATAGGCCCTGTAAGGCAGGTCCAGGATGGCCTGGGGCAGGTTGTAGCAGATATTGGAGGCATATTTGGCCCACTGATCCCGCAGGATATCCTCCACAAAGAAAGCGCCGCAGGGCGTATCCGCCAGCAGATCCTCGATGGCGCGGATTCGGTCGCTTTTTTCACGGCTCCCCTTCTCACCCAGATAGACGCCCCAGCCAAGATCCGGATCAAAGGAGATGACCTCCTTCCCGTCCTCCCGCTTCCTGCGTTCGGAGCTGATCCGCATCAGGGAGTAGACGATCTGCGAAGGGTCCACGACCGCCGCGATCTTCTCTTCCGAATCAATCCCGTTCAAAAGAGACAGGACGACCGTATCCGGCGTTACAATTTTCCGGATATCCTCCAGAACGGATTCCAGGGCTGTATACTTGACCGCGATCAGGAGCAGATCGACGCCCCTCGCTTCTTCCGGTGTCCGTATGGCCGGCCGGAAGGTCCTGACCTGCTTTTTGTCATCGATGGTGATGCCGTTTTGTTCCAGGCGTTCTTTTCTGGCACCCTCCGCTATGACGCAGAAATCTAAATCCTTATGGTCCGTAAGGCCGTAAACGAAATAAGCGCCGACCGCGCCCGCGCCCAGTACCGCCGCAGATTTAATTTTCATTTCCCGCATACCATCCAATCCTCCGTAACAGTGATTGGATTTCTCCTTTCTTCCGGTTTCGCCATGCATTCCAGACCGTCCTGCCGGATCCACGGGCAGAAATCTGCTCCAGGATTCGTCGGTCCTGTCTGAAATCATAGTACCATGCATCATTTCTGTCTGACCCGATTATCACACAGGCCGGTCCTTTTTGCACACCTTTTTTACGCAGGCAGGACTATGTCCTGCGCCGCAGTCCGCTTCCGGCCCTACTTGTGCAGGAATGTTTCTATCTTTACCCCGCGGCCATCCGTCCGGTATGTGATACAGCCGCAGGAGGGCGTGTCATACAGCAGGGTGCCTTCTTCTTCCAGACGGTCCAGCACCTCCGGGGACGGATGTCCGTAACTGTTATGCCGGCTGCAGGAAATAACAGCCGTATCCGGATGCAGAAAAGCCAGCCAGGCCTCCCCGGTCGCGAACCTGCTGCCATGGTGTCCTGCCTTGAGGACGGTGATCCGGTTGTTCCCGTCCGGATCGAACAGATCATCCCTGGTCTTCATATAAGCAAGGCATTTCTCCTCCCCGTTCTTCTCAAGATCCCCGTTCAAGATTGCTGTAAAACTGCCATACTTTACATACAGGGTCGTGGAATACTCGTTGGCTTCGCTGCAGTACTCTCCCGCTTCCGGATGCAGGCATTCCATGATCAGGCGGCCCGACCGTATCTCTTCTCCCCGGCTGATATAGGAGACCGGTACGTTCTTCTGCCTTGCTGTTTCCTCCAGTTTCCGATAGTTCTCCCCTTTTATCTCCTCCGCTATATCCGGCAGAATCAGGCAGCCAACGCTGATTCCGTGGTCCGGGATTCCTTCCAGGATTTCCAGCATACCGGACATATGGTCATCATCCTCATGGGTCAGGATTATGCTGTCCAGACGGCGGACGCCTTCATGCTGCAGAAAAGGAATTAGTGTATAAGTGCCTACCATGGTCTGGCTGGAACTGCCCCCGTCGATCAGGATCCGTGTTCCGTCCGCTTCCAGATAGATTCCGTCTCCCTGCCCCACATCGATAAAGGACAAAGTCAGACCGGCTGAATATCTGGCTGTAATGACGGTGACTGCCAGCAGCAGCCAGATCCGTTTGAGACCGGACGGTATGGATCTGCTCCCCATGGCCAGAAAAGCCAGCATAAGCAGGTAAAAGACGGTCTGCCAGCGGGCCGGACAACCCAGGACCATCGTATAGCCCGGCAGGAGCCTTGTTCCTTTGCAGACCAGTTCATACAGGACCAGAATGACACGGGCGGGCAGGACGCACAGACCGGCTGCCGCCAGCAGAAAGGAACCCGCGGCAGAAGCCGTACCCACAGCCATGGCAGGCAGGGCAAAGCAGAGGGAAAGCAGGGTACTGATCATGACCAGCAGCATCAGGGGCGTGACGATCAGGTTGGTGCATATGGAATAGAGGGGAAATGTAAAATAATAGTTCAGATAGATGGGGAGCCCCGCCAGAGGAAAGACCAGGCCTTTTTCAAGAGAAGACAGGACCGGGATCCGCTGTTCGGGCAAAGCCGGCAGCAGGATTCCGACTGCCAGGACAGAGCCGAAGGAGAACAGGAAACCGCTGGACAGGATATAGAGGGGCTGTTCCGCCAGCAGCAGGATGGAAGCCACCGAGACCGCTGTCAGCAGGTCATAAGTCCGGTGGACCAGGCGGGCCGCCAGATTCATGGCAAACATGATGATGGCCCGTACAGCGGAAGATGTCATACCTGTCATCCGGCCGTAAAGGAATATCAGGCACAGGGACAGCAGCGCTGCTGCGGGAACCGGGATCCGGAGCCTGGTCAGCGTTTTGAACAGGCCGGCGCCCAGGATGGAAATATGCAGTCCTGAAATCGTCAGGATGGCGATGATACCGGCTCCCTGATAGAGATCTTTCGTCTGCGGATCCAGCCAGCCCTTCTCCCCCAGCAGCATGGCTTTGAGCACGCCTGCGTATCGCTGTTCGGGGACCAGCCTGTCCAGAGCCCGGGACAAAGTCCTTCTCCCCGTCTGCAGGAAACTCCCTGCAGGATCGCCAGTCCCCGCAGACAGGGCTGTCACTTCGGTCCGCAGCAGACGGAAATCGTAGCCCAGTGTCTTGTAATAAAGAAGGCTGTCAAACTGCCCCGGATTGGTGGCGGCAGAAAAACAGTAAATCTTTCCCCGGATCCGGATCCTGCTGCCGACTGTAAGCAGTTCCGCGTAAGAGGCGTCTACTGTACAGAGTACGCTGCGGCCGGACCGCAGCCGCAGATCCCGGCCTCCGACCTGTTCCAGCGTATAGTCTTTGATGGAAACCCGCAGAGATATTCCGCCCTGTTCATCATTCTGATTATAATTCCGGATATAGTTCTGCTTATAGTCCTGTTTATATTCAATGGCATCGATCGTTCCGGACAGAACCGCCTCTTCTCTGTCCAGCTCCGGATATGGATCCAGCTGCGGCGGAAATACCTGCAGTGTGATAAAAACGGCAAGCGCAAATACAAAAGCAACTGTACAAAGGGGACGTCCGAACATAAATGACCTCCGGAATGAAATAAAGAAATGCAAAAAGACGCAGGAAGGGCCCTGCCGGGAAGACCTTTTACAGAAGATGGGTACGAATACCGCGGCGGTATTGCCGCGCATCCGCAAAAGAACAGCAGAAACGATTCTGACCGGATTCTGACTTACATGGTACCACAAAATCAGCAGCCGCGGAAACGCTTTCAGCCTTGTCGGACTCTGTCTGAAACGGCGGCTCCGGTATCTGGCATTAAAAAAATAATAAATCTGGTATTTTCCACATATCCAATTTCCTGCTATTATGTACCCATTATCACAGGGAGGTGATTTACATGGAAAATAAAAACGTAAACAGACTGACACAATGTGCTATGATCGCGGCGCTCGCGTATGTAGGCTTTCAGTTCTTACGCATTGATATACCGGTAGGAACCGAACGTACAGCCATCCATCTGGGCAACACCATGGTGGTCCTTGGCGCCCTGCTTCTGGGTTCCTGGGGTGGATTTGCCGGAGCCATGGGCCTTACCATTGCGGATCTGACCAGCGGCTATGCGACAACGGCGCCCCAGACTTTTGTTCTCAAGATGATCATCGGACTGATCACGGTCCTGGTCTCCAGAAAGATCTTTCGTCTGGACAGTGAGAACGATCTGCGCAGCCAGACCCGGATCGCCCTGTTCTCTTCCATGGCAGCGCTGGGCGCCAATGTGATCCTGGATCCCCTGGTGGGATATTTCTACAAGACCTATATATTCGGGATCCCCCAGGACCTTTCCGCCGCGCTTGCCCGGATCGGTTCGGTCACGACACTGGTCAACGCTATTGCGTCTACCATCGCGGTCACGGTCCTCTGGCCTGCCCTGCACCGTGCCCTTTCCAGGGCCGGCAGCCTGGCCTGAGAGCATTTCCGTAACTCCGAAAGGAAGACAGCGGCCTGAAAGCCGCATTCGGGGAACCTGCAATAAAACAGAAATAACGGAAATAGTGGCAAAAGCCCTGCGCTCTGTATAAAAATGGCGCAGGGCTTTTCGCGTCGTTCCCTTCCCTTGAATCTCCACTGTATCCGCAGCGGCCGGTTTCTGATACAATCTTTACAGAAGGAGAAGAATATTATGCGTAATTTTACAGTTCAGAAATCCGATTTTCATAAAGTCGCCTGCGTCGAGGAAATCCCCGAAGGCGCCGGGACCATTGTCATCGCCGTACACGGTTTCACCAGCAGCAAGGAGAGCCCTACGGTCCGCCGTCTGCTGGACCGCCTGCCGGCGGCCGGGATCGGTGTAGTGGGTATCGACCTGCCGGGCCATGGAACAGAGGATTCATTTGAAGAGGAGCTGCGCCTGGAAGCCTGCATCGACAGCCTGGCTGCCGCGGAATGGTATGTGAACGGAATGTATCCCAAAGCGGAGATCTGCTATTTTGCCTCCAGCTTCGGCGCCTATGTCACATCTCTTTATATCAGTTCCCGGCATCACAAAGGGCACAAAGCCTTTTTCAGAAGCGCTGCCGTCAACATGCCTTCCCTGTTCCTCAAAGACGATCCCACCGAAGAAGAGAAACGCCTGTTTGAGGAGCTGGAGGAAAAGGGCTATTTTGAGCAGGGCTTTGGTCTTGGCAAACCGGTAAGAGTGACCAGAGGCTTCATAGAAGATCTGGCCGCACATGACCTGTTCGCGCTTTTCGACCCGGACGTACTGGGCCCGCATAAGATCGCCATGGCTCACGGTGCGGTAGATGCGGTCATCGACCCCGAAATGGCCGCCCGTTTCGCGGAAAGGTTCCATATCACGGAAACTGTATTTCCCGGTGAGGGACACTCTCTCAGTGACCATCCGGAAACCCCGGACAAGGTGGTGGATTTGGCCATCCGCCTGTATCAGGAGGATTTTCCGGCGAAATGATCTACCCGGCTCCCGTTGGACGCAATGCCGGAACGAGGTATAAGAAAGAAATATTGGAAAGATTTTCAGGATAAAAATCGAGGAAAGAATTACAGCAGGAATTACAACAAAGTATTACAGCAGAGAATTATAACAATCTATTACAACAAAAAACGGAAGACCGCATTTACCGCGGCCTTCCGTTTTTTCACTGTTATGATTCGTCTTATTCGTCTTCGTCCGATTCCTCTCCTTCGTTATCTTCTCCGGAGGAATTCAGTTTGCTTTCATCATAGCCTTCGACCATTTCCAGGTTCTGGACAAAAATGGTGCCGGATTCGGAATCCTCACCGATACTGATACTCTGGTCACCGTCAATGACGATCTGCACCTTGTCCACGTTGTCCAGCCGGGTCAGCGAATTGACAAGGGACCACACGGACAGTTCCAGACTGACCTTATTGGGCGGCGTCAGGAAATCTCCGTTGAGGTCAACGATACAAAGCCCGTCCTTGGTCGTGATACTGTTGATCTGGGTAGCCGGATTCACTGTGGGATAATAGCCCGCGCCCTTGGGGCCGGTAATCAGCTGTTCAACAATGACTCTTTCCATGGGACTGTTGATGTTGTAAGCCGCCATTCTTGTTACGAACTTCAGCTTGTCCTGCTCCTGGCCGGTCAGATACAGGTAAATCTGGATACGGTCATACTGTCCCATACTGGTACTGGTGGATATGGCAAAGCTGTCAGGTCCCATGACGCCGACCTCATCCCCATTCCTGACCAGGGATTCCTGATTGATGGTAAAAGACACCTGCCGGACACTGCCAAGCTGACAGACTGTCTTGACAATGGCTCCCCGGATCAGAATCTCATCCAGGGCGTCCAGCTGTTCATATTCCTCTGAAAAGTCCAGGATCAGCATCCCTTTGTCCAGAGACCTGCCCTGCAGTGTAAAACCGGAGATGGGAGCGATGCCGTCAGCGAAGGGGGCTGCCAGATTGTCCAGCATATCATCCAGAATGTCCTCTTCCTCCATGTTTTCCGGCAGTTTGTATTCACTTGTTTTCAGTGTGGTCCGCTCGTTGTTCAGATAGTAGATAAAAGTCCCTGTCTCCGCCTGGGCCTCCGCATTATTCCGGCCGGCCCGGCTGCAGGCCGTCAGCAGGAGCAGACATATCAGCAGCAGCGGAAGGATTTTTCGAAGATCACTCATTGCCGTTCCCTCCTTTTCTCTGCTCCAGTCCCGTCATTTCAGGTTCCGGTTCATAAATCAGCGGAATCGTGACCGTAAAGGTCGTCCCTTCTCCTTCCACACTGGTCACATCGATCTTGCCGTGATGCAGCAGGATGGCGCTTCTTGTAATGGACAGGCCAAGGCCTGTTCCGCCGATTTCCCTGGATCTGGATTTATCCACCCGGTAGAACCGCTCATAGATCTTATCCAGTTCCGCTTCGGCCATGCCGATCCCGGTGTCTTCGACCGTAATGAAAAAGTTCTGATTGTCCTTGTCGATGGTCATCGTGACCTTGCCGAATTTCCGGTTGTATTTGACCGCGTTCTCCACCAGGTTGGTCATGATCATATTCAGCCTGGTCTCATCCACTTCCGCGATGACCTGGGCCTTGTGTTCCAGGGCCAGCTGAATATCATTTTCATCCGCTATGGGCCTGACCCATTTCATGACCTGCTCCGCAGCGTCATTGATATTGACAGGCTCCACCTTCAGGGCGATATCCGTCCGGTCCATGCGGACCAGGGTCAGCAGTTCCTGGATGATGTTGTTTTCCCTGTCGATCTCATGACAGATATCCTGCAGGAATTCCCTGTACATTTCCTCCGGGGCATGCTCCTGGGACATGAGGACATCCGCCAGGACCTTCATGGAGGCCATGGGCGTCTTCAGCTCATGGGAAACGTTGGAAACGAATTCCTGCCGGGAAGCGTCCAGGGCGTTCATTCTGCCCAGAACTACATTGAAGGCCTCCGCTATATGCCGGGTCTCAAGATATTCCGGCGCCGAAACAGGCTTGCTGGAAAAACCGGCCCTGACTTTGGCGATGGACTGGGACAGTTTTTCGAATGGCGTAACAAGGACAATCGAGAATATAAAGGACAGCACAATGATGATGACCACAATGATCAGCTCCATCAGCAGGGCTGACCGGGTGAGCAGGGCCAGGGTCGTCAGGATATTCTCCGTAGATACACTGGCCAGCAGTACGCCCTGGGAAGCCCCCGACTCCGTCGGCTGGGGCTCACCTGAATGGTCCCCGCTCTCCAGGGACAGGGTCTCTGTGATGGGCATGGCGATCAGGATATAACTGTCGCCGCTCTGATAGTTGGAGACCTTTGTGGTGCTGGTCCGCAGGCAGTCTGTGACCAGCTCGGAAATGATGACCCTGCCGTCCGAAACGGAATAGGTATCCTTGATGATATTGAGGCTGCTGTCAATGACCAGCAGCCGGCCGTCATAAATCGATGAGAATTCCGCCAGCTCCGCGTCGATCAGGTCGGACTGGGAATCGTTCATATAGTCGGAAAGGATCAGGTGGTTGGCGATGGCCCTGAGCTGGGTCTGGGCCTGGCCGGTCTGAACGCCGACCGCTCTCCGTTCATAGTTCTCCAGGATTCCTCTCTGCAGAAAAAGGCAGGGCGCCAGCCCGATTACCAGAGAGACCAGAAATATTCTTGTCCTGATACTGCTCAGGAATTCGAGGCGGCGCCCCTTATCAGTACGATCATTTTTCATTTTGTCTGAAATAATACCCTACTCCCCATTTGGTCTGTACATATCTGGGCTCCGAGGGGTTGGGTTCGATCTTCTCGCGAAGCCTTCGGATATGTACGTCTACGGTACGGACATCTCCGGGATAATCCCGGCCCCAGACGGTTTCCAGCAGCTTGGTTCTGCCGTAGACCTTGCCGGGATTGGTGGCCAGAAGCTCCAGCAGTTCGAATTCTTTGGAGGTCAGATTGATCTCCCGGCCGGATACCGTGACCCGCCGGTTCTCCCGGTCCATGGTCAGGTCACCGCTGCTGATGACGGACTGGTCCTCGGACTGTTTTTTCCGGACAGAGGTCCGCCGGAGGATCGCTTTGATCCTGGCCTTGACTTCCAGGACATTGAAGGGCTTGGTGATATAATCATCCGCACCATAGTCCAGGCCCATGATCTTGTCCATATCTTCCCCTTTGGCGGTCAGCATAATGACCGGCACCTGGGAAAATTCCCGGATCTGCTGCAGTACCTCCAGGCCGGTCAGCCTGGGCAGCATGACATCCAGCAGGATAATATCATACTGACCGTTTCTGGCCATTTCCAGGGCTTCTTCGCCGTCGTAGGCGCAGTCCACCTCGTAATCATCCTGCATAAGACTGAAGCGCAGTCCCTTTACTATCAGCTTTTCGTCATCTACGACCAATGCTTTCAAAGCCATTTATATATTTCCTCCTGTTGTTGCTTTCATTGTGGAAAATCAGACGGTAATGCAGCCCTTGATGTTCTCATAGGTAATGTCCCCGATGCCCGAGACCTTTTTGATCTCCTCGATCGAGGAAAAGCCTCCGTTGGCCTCCCTGTAGCGTACGATAGACGCGGCTTTGGCCGCCCCGATCCCCGGCAGGGTCTGCAGGGTCGCTTCGTCTGCTGTATTAATATTGATCAGCCTGCCGGCAGCGTCGTCTGCCTGACCGGCACCTTTGTTCATCTGTCCGGCACCATTATTCGCCTGGCCGGCTCCAGGATTCACCTGTCCGGAGGCTGCGCCGTCCGGTCCTGCGCCCGACTCCGCGTCCGTTTCCGCCTGGCGGTTCTCCGCGGCCAGCGCCGCTTCTTCTCTCAGTTTCTTTGCTTCTTCCACGGTCGGGATTTCCAGTTTCTGGGCATCCGTGACCGGATCTGCCTGATTGATATAGGATGTATCCGCATTCGACGCGTAACCGCCCGCCGCTTCCACGGCCTGGTAGACCCTGGAGCCTGCCGGCAGTTCATAGACGCCTTCCTGCACAACGGCACCACAGACAAACACATAAATCTGTTCCGGTTCCCTGCCGTTTATTCCATCCGCCGGCGCTTCTCCGGGTGTCCCGGTACTGTCGGATCCCTGGTCACTCCCGGACCCCTGCAGACCCGTTTCCGGATCCTGACTGCGGCTGACGGCATCCCCGTCATTCCCTTCGGGATCTCCACCGTTTTCACCGGAGCTTCCTCCTGTGTCCGTAAGCTCTGTCAGCTCCAGACCCTGTTCTTTCGCGCAGCCTGTAAGGCCAGTTATCATGACTGCGGACAGAAGCACTGCCGCAGCTGCCGCCCTGATCATTGCGGAAAAAGTATGCTGTTTTTTCACGGTTCTCTCCTTCCCCGGCCTTTACCGGCCGAAAGAAACAGGACCCCACCGTGTATTCTTCATTCTATCTGAATTTTCAAATTATTACAATAGTATTACGAAACAGCCGGACGTATCTGGTTCATACGTCCGGCTGCTACAGTTTAGGCGTATTTGCCGCTTTTGGCGGCTGCTTATTTTTCAGAAATAAGCCGTGTCTCAGGCTGTTACCTTGCTGATGGCAGCGTCCAGAATGGCTGCCATCTCATCGATCTGGTCCCGGCTGATATTCAGCGGAGGAACAAAACGGATGATCTGGGCGCCCGCGTTGATCAGGATCAGGCCGTTGTCCATGGCTTCCAGGATGATGGGGCCCACCGGCCTGTCAAAGACCAGGCCCTGCATCAGGCCTCTGCCCCTGCGCTCCGTAATGCAGCTGTATTTGGCTGCCAGGGCTTCCAGTTTCTCTGTCAGATAGGGAGCCACTGCATTGACGTTGTCAACGATATGGTCTTCTTCGTAGATGTCCAGGACCGCGTTGATGGCTGCCGCCGCAAGAGGGTTGCCG
The DNA here is from genome assembly GCA_902789735.1 of uncultured Lachnospiraceae bacterium. GTDB lineage: Bacteria > Bacillota > Clostridia > Lachnospirales > Lachnospiraceae > CAG-791. Next base: position 38,408 of record CADAOZ010000012.1, on the reverse strand, counting down.
CCGTAGGTGGTGCCATGATCGCCTGCTACAAGGGAATGGGTCCCGACCTTTTCGGTCATCAGGAAGGCGCCTACGGGAATACCGCAGCCAAGGGCCTTGGCTGTTGTCATGATGTCGGGTTTGATCCCGAATTTCTGCCATGCGAACATGCTGCCTGTACGGCCCATACCGCACTGGATCTCGTCAAAAATCAGCAGGATGTCCTTCTCATCGCAGATGGCCCTGAGGTCACGCAGGAAGGATTCCTCCGCGGGAATCAGGCCGCCTTCGCCCTGGACAGGCTCCACGATAATGGCAGCAGTCCTGTCATTGAGCAGGGCCTTTACGCTGTCCGTATCGTTGATGTCTGCAAACTGGACTTCACAGGGCATGGCACCGAAGGGCTCCCTGTAATGGGCGTTGCCGGTAACGGAAAGGGCGCCGTAGGTACGTCCGTGGAAAGAATGCTCCATGGCAATGATCTGGTGGTCGGTCCTGCCGTCCTTGAGGTAGGCATATTTAATGGCCGCCTTCAGGGCGCCTTCTACCGCTTCCGCGCCGCTGTTGGTAAAGAAGACCCTGTCCATACCGGAAATCTCCTTGATCCTGTGGGCCGCGCGTGCCGAAGGCTCGTTATAGAAATAGTTGGAGGTATGGACGATCTTGTCCAGCTGGGCTTTGACCGCGTCATTGAATTTCTTATGTTTGTAGCCAAAAGCGAATACCGCGATACCCGCCATGAAGTCCAGGTATTTTTTCCCGTTGACATCATACAGATAAGAGCCCTCGCCCCTGTCCAGTACGATCTGGTAGCGGTTATAAGTATGGAGCAGGTCCTGCTCCGCCTGGTCGATGATTGCTTTCATTTTATCCTGTGCCATGGCTTCTTTTCTCCCCTCTTCTCCCGTCAGTCTTCTCTCAGAATAAAGTCATCTGTTTCATAAAATACAGTACCGATGCCCCGGTTGGTAAAGATCTCCAGCAGGATCGCGTGGGGAATCCGGCCGTCCAGGATATGGACTCTGTGGACGCCGCCCCGGACCGCGTCCGTGCAGTTGGTCAGCTTGGGCAGCATGCCGCCGCCGATATAGCCTTTGTTGATCAGTTCTTCTGCTGCTGTCACGTTGATCCTGGAGATAAAAGTGGAGGGATCCTTGATATCCTTATAGAGTCCCGCGATATCCGTCAGATAGACCAGCTTGTCGGCGCCAACTGCCCGGGCAATGGCGGAAGCCGCCTCGTCCGCGTTGATGTTGTAGGTCTGATAGTTCTCATCCATGCCGATAGGGGCCACGATGGGCAGGTAGTCATTTTCCAGGGCGTCATAGAGGACCTTGGGATCTACTTCTGTAACTTCTCCTACAAAGCCGATATCCTGGCCGTCTGGCAGCTTCTTCTGCACCTTCAGCATACCGCCGTCCTTGCCGCTGATACCGACGGCGCGGACGCCCAGCTCTGAGACCATGGTGACCAGGTCTTTGCTGACTTTGCCCAGGACCATTTCGGCGATCTCCATGGTCTCCGCGTCGGTCACGCGCAGGCCATTGATGAACTGCGCTTCCTTGCCGGTCTTTTTGACCCAGCTGCTGATGGCCTTGCCGCCGCCGTGGACGATGATGGGCTTGAAACCGACCAGCTTGAGCAGGGTCACGTCACGGATGACACTGCGCTGCAGCTCTTCATCGTTCATGGCGCTGCCGCCGTATTTGACCACGATGATCTTACGGTTGAATGTCTGTATATAGGGAAGGGCCTCGATCAGCACCTCCGCCTTCCTCTGGGCTTCACTCTGTTCTTTATTTAAATAGGGTTCCATTTATGTTCCTTTCTCTGCTGACTTCTGTCTATCCTCATATGTTTTGAAGACTGACCCCTGTCAGGCTTCAACGATCTTGACGATTGTCGTCAGACAATCGTCAAGATCTGTAGTCCGCGTTGATGCTTACATAATCATGGGTCAGATCACATCCCCAGGCAACCGCTTCCGCTTCGCCCATATGCATATCGGAGATAATCTGGACCTTCTCCTTTTTCAGGATTTCAGTCGCTTCCTCTTCACTGTAGTCCGCCGCCGCTCCGTTGGTAAAGATCAGGAGCTTTTTGCTGCCGTCCGAGAAATAGAGGTCGACATGGTCCGGGTCAAATTCCGCACCGGAATAACCCAGCGCGCAGAGGATACGTCCCCAGTTGGCATCATGGCCGTAGACAGCCGCCTTGGTGAGACTGGAGGTAATGACGGATTTGGCCAGGATCCTGGCGTTGGCTTCCGTATCCGCGTTTATGACATGGGATTCGATCAGGTGGGTGGCGCCTTCGCCGTCCGCCGCCATGTTCATGGCCAGCTCTTTACAGACCTGCATCAGAATCTCTTCAAACGCCTGATAGTCCGCGCCCTCTTCCGTGATCGGGGCATTGCCGGACGCGCCGTTGGCCAGGACCAGGAAGGTATCATTGGTGGAAGTATCTCCGTCTACGGAGATCATGTTGAAGCTGTCGTTGACTGCCTTGCTGACGGCCTTCTGCAGCAGGTCCTTCGCAATGGCAAGGTCTGTTGTCACATAGCTGAGCATGGTGCACATGTTGGGATGGATCATGCCGGATCCCTTGGCCATGCCGCCTACTGTGACAGTCACGCCGCCAATCTGAGCGGTATAAGCCAGCTCCTTTTTGACGGTATCTGTGGTCATGATGGCTTTGGCTGCCGCAGTTCCGGCTTCCAGACTGCTGCTCTTAGCTGCTGCCAGCATGTCGATGCCGCTGCAGATCCTGTCGATGGGCAGCTGCATGCCGATGACGCCGGTGGATCCGACCAGTACGGAATCCTCCGGAATCTGCAGGACCTCTGCCGCTTTAGCAGCTGTCTGTCTGCAGTAATCCAGGCCTTCCTGGCCGGTACAGGCGTTGGCGATACCGGAATTGACGATGACCGCGTGGACCGGATTGCCTTTGCGGACAATGTCCCTGTCCCAGATGACCGGCGCCGCTTTGACGACGTTGGTCGTAAAGGTGCCTGCCACTGTGCAGGGAAGAGCGCTGTAGACCAGCGCCATATCTGTTCTTTCCTTATATTTTATTCCGGCTGCTGCCGAAGCGGCTTCAAATCCCTTTGCCGCGGTTACGCCGCCCTCTGTCTTTTTCATATCTTAACTCTCACTTTCAATAAATCTGGTTATATTTTCTTCATTCAATACGAAATCGTAGTAATTCAGATCCTGACGATGTTTCCAGCCGATCTGTCTCCAGAAAGCGTTGCCCGCGTCGTTTTTGGTAAAGGCGATCAGGGCGACCTTATTGATCCGCTGGGCCCGGAGGGCATTCATGCAGTAAATGACCATATCCCGGCCGATGCCCCGCCTCCGCAGCGCCTTGGCGACACATACATGGTAGAAATACCCCTGCCGTCCGTCACTGCCGCAGAGAATGGCGCCTATGACCCTGCCATCCTTTTCCGCCACCACGCTGGTGGTCGGATTCCTTTTTAAAAACCTGGCAATCTCTTCTCTGGAATCGTCGATACTTCGGATGCCGAAGCCGCGGATGGTCATCCATAAGCTCCTGACCTGGTCATAATCTTCGATTTCCATAGCCCTGATGATGATCTCGTCCTGCCGCATGTTCTCCTCTGACTGCCTCCGGCAGCCTTTCTGTCATTGACTTATTATTGACTTATTTTTGCGTAACACTTGCATATTATACTCTTCGGAATCGGTTTGCAATAGAAAAAAACCTTTGAGAAAGCTTTTCCTATTATAAGGGAACCGTCTCCGCAGGAGCCCGCCAAATTGTCTGTGGGCATTACTATACAACAATTATTCACGATATGCAAGTTTTATTCACTATTTACTGGATTTTATTCACTTTTTATGCGTTCTTTATGCAAAATAATGCTTGCATTTTATTTTTTCCTGTTGTATAGTAGGCACATCGGCAAACGGCGGTGCCCGCCGGACGCCGGATCAGAACGCTTTTTAATTATTTTTTACTGTCATACTGCTGCCTGCTGCTGCAAGCAGGGAATACTCCCCCGGCACTTCCGGGCAGGAACAGCGGAACGGCCATCCAGGACCGGCTCCGGTACGGCAGCAGAAACAGCAAAGAGAATATCATACAATTAGACGGAGGTATATGAAATGTCTGATACAAAAGAAAAAGTAATCCTTGCCTATTCCGGCGGCCTTGATACAACCGCGATCATCCCCTGGCTCAAAGAGAACTTCGGCTACGAAGTCATCTGTGTCTGCATCGACTGCGGTCAGGAAGAAGAGCTGGACGGTCTGGAAGAAAGAGCAAAATACTGCGGCGCTTCCAAGCTGTACATCCTGGATGTCACCGAGGAATTCGCGGATGAATATATCGTTCCCTGCGTTCAGGCACACGCCGTCTATGAGAACAAATACCTGCTGGGCACCTCCATGGCTCGTCCTCTGATTGCCAAGAAGCTGGTCGAGATCGCCCGTAAGGAAAACGCCACCACCATCTGCCACGGCGCCACCGGCAAGGGCAATGACCAGATCCGTTTCGAGCTGGGCATCAAGTCCCTGGCCCCCGATCTCAAGATCATCGCCGCCTGGAGGAACGACAAGTGGACACTGGATTCCCGTGAGTCCGAGATCGAGTACTGCAAGCAGCACGGCATCCACCTGCCCTTCTCCGCTGACAGCAGCTACAGCCGTGACCGGAACCTCTGGCACATCAGCCACGAAGGTCTGGAGCTTGAAGATCCGGCCCTCATGCCCAACTATGACCACCTGCTGGTCCTGAGCGTGACACCCCAGAAGGCTCCCGATGAAGTCACCTATGTGACCATGACCTTCGAACAGGGCGTTCCCAAGACCCTCAACGGCGAAGCCATGAGCGTTGCCAACATCATCCGCAAGCTCAACAAGCTGGGCGGCGAGAACGGCATCGGCATCGTTGACATCGTTGAGAACCGTGTTGTCGGCATGAAGTCCAGGGGCGTTTATGAGACTCCCGGCGGCACCATCCTGATGGAAGCCCACCAGCAGCTGGAAGAGCTGATCCTGGACCGTGCTACCTACGAAATGAAGGATGAGATCGGCCACAAGTTCGCCAGCCTTGTTTACGAAGGCAAGTGGTTCTCCCCTCTGCGTGAAGCGGAGCAGGCTTTCATCGAGTCCACCCAGAAATACGTGACCGGCGAAGTCAAATTCGGTCTGTACAAGGGTAACATCATCAAGGCAGGCACCACCTCTCCTTATTCTCTCTATAATGAGGATCTTGCCTCCTTCAAGACCGGTGACCTCTATGACCACCACGATGCGGAAGGCTTCATCACCCTGTTCGGCCTGCCGGATAAGGTACGCGCTTTGAAGCTGCAGTCTGTCGAGAAAAAATGATGGAATCCTTTCCGGTTCTGCCGTTCTGAAGATTCTTTACTGATTTTTCATACGCAGGAATCAGGCCCGGGTTTTTGAAATCAGAATACAGAACATATTAAAAGACAAGTTGAAAGGCCCCTTCCGGGCAGACGCTGTTGAGCGCAGCGGCCCGGAAGAGGCCTTTTTTTGTGCATCTAAAGAATGTACTTTTGGAGATCCGGTGCAGGCGGCAGTACATACTGCAGATTAGACATCTTCATAATAATCCAGGAAGGAGTACCTTACACCGTTCCTCTTATAGCCCAGAACTTTATTGATGACCACGTTCTCGGTGGTCCGGAAGATATTCTTTTCCACCTGGGGATTGGTCTCCTTGAGCATGGCGATCAGGTTCTTGGTCTCTACGCGTTTGGAGCCCGTATTGCCGTCTTCCCTGCATGTGGTGCAGGTATCCGTAAATTTGCAGGCGCACTGGATGAAGTGCAGGTTGTTATAGTCTCTCCAGCGCTTGATATCATCCTCTCTGACCAGATAAAGAGGACGGATCAGCTCCATGCCCTCAAAGTTGGTGCTGTGGAGCTTGGGCATCATGGCCTGGAACTGGCCGGAATAGAGCATGCCCATCAGAACCGTTTCGATGACATCGTCATAATGATGGCCCAGGGCGATCTTGTTGCAGCCCAGCTCTTTGGCCTTACTGTAAAGGTAGCCCCTGCGCATCCTGGCGCACAGGTAGCAGGGCGACTTTTCGATATTATAGACAGCGTCAAAAATCTCCGTATCGAAAAAGGTGATCGGGATATCCAGGAGCTTCGCGTTATTTTCGATGATACGGCGGTTCTCCTCATTGTAGCCGGGATCCATGCACAGGAAGACCAGCTCAAAGGGGAATTTATCATGCCGTTTGAGTTCCTGGAACAGCTTGGCCATCAGCATGGAGTCCTTGCCGCCGGAAATGCAGACCGCAATCTTATCGCCTTCCTCCACCAGCTTGTAGCGGACGATTGCCTTGGTAAAACGGCTGAACAGGTCCTTGCGGAACTTTTTGGTCAGGCTCTTTTCCACCTGTTCCCGCTTCTCTTCATTGGCCGCTTCCCGTTTGATTTCCTCCAGGGCCCAGCGTCCGTATCCCTGGGCGATATGATAAGCCTCATACCCCTTGTCCCGCAGGAGCAGGGCCAGATCTTCGCTGATGATTCCGTATTTACAATATAAAATGACCTTCTTCGAGGATGCCGCCGCCTCCGCGAACATGGAAAAATCCCCCTCCGAAATCTCTTCCGGATCCAGGCGTATTGCCCCGGGGATCTTACCGTGTTCATAGGCATCCTCATCACGCAGGTCGATCAGCAGATAAGAGGACGGATCCAGTGCCGCCAGCTCCTCTGCCGTAATCTCAAGTGATTTGAATTCCATATATTTTATTTCCTTTTTTAGTACTATGAGTACTTTTCAGTACCCTTGCGTACTGCCCGTTCTAATCGGATCAATACCAGCTCCCGGAGCCTTTCCCGGTATTTTTTTCCCAGCTCAGTACCAGCTCCTGGAGCCTCCCGGTATTTTTTCACCCGGATCAATACCAGCTCTTGGAGCCTTTCTCGGTATACTTCTCATCGCAGTATCTGCAGCGGTAGATCTTGCGCCTGCCGTCCGCCAGATAAAAGACCTGGGGCAGTTCCTGCTCAATGGTGGAAATGCAGCGGGGATTGGTACAGCGGATCACGTTGGTGACCATCCTGGGCATGCTCAGCTGCTTTTTCTCCACGATATCCCCGTCGCGGATGATGTTGACGGTAATGTCCGGGTCGATAAAAGCGATGACATCCAGATTCAGGGCGTCCACATCGCATTCGACCTTGAGAATGTCCTTTTTGCCCATGGCATTGCTGCGGGCGTTCTTGATGATCGCGACAGGATATTCCAGCTTATCCAGTCCCAGATGTTTGTAGATCACCATGCTTTTGCCGGCCTTGATATGGTCCAGGACCAGGCCTTCTTCAATCTTTCCTACATTCAGCATTCCGCGATATCCTTTCTGTCAGCCTGACTGTGTATGGTCGGGTTGCTTTTCTTATATGCTGCCCTTTTTGGCAGAAAGCCTGTATGGCCTGCCTCTGCGTCCTTTTTCGCCGGACAGCCTGTATGGCCTGCCTCTGCGTCCATTTTCGCCGGACAGCCTGTATGGCTTTTCTCATTCTGTCAGTCCACGTGTAATTCCAGAAGTGTCATGATCAGTGCCATTCTGACATACATGCCATACTGGACCTGACGGAAATAGGCAGCCCTGGGATCTCTGTCCACTTCCACCGAAATCTCATTGACACGGGGAAGGGGATGCAGGACGAACATGTCATTTTTGGCCTTTTTCATCCTCTCCGTATCCAGGATATAGAAATCCTTCAGACGGACATAATCTTCCTCGTTAAAGAAACGTTCTCTCTGGACCCTGGTCATATAGAGGATATCCAGACGGGGCATAACGTCATCCAGACTGATATATTCCTCATACCGGATACCCTTTTCCTCCAGCTTTTCCGTAATGTAATCGGGTACCCGCAGCTCCGGCGGGGAGATAAAGATGAAACGGATTCCTTCATAACGGGCCAGGGCGTTGATCAGGGAATGGACCGTGCGGCCGAATTTCAGGTCGCCGCAGAGACCAATGGTGAAATTGCTCAGCCGTCCTTTCAGGGAACGGATGGTATGCAGGTCGGTCAGGGTCTGGGTCGGGTGTTGATGTCCGCCGTCGCCGCAGTTGATGACCGGAATGGTTGAATGCATGGCAGCGACCGTGGCCGCGCCTTCCTTGGGATGCCGGATGGCCGCTATATCCGCGAAACAGGAAATGACACGGATCGTATCCGATACGCTTTCTCCCTTGGATGCGGATGAAGAGCCCGCGTCCGAAAAGCCCATGATCTTGCCGCCCAGGTTCAGCATGGCGGTTTCCGTACTGAGGCGGGTCCTGGTACTGGGCTCGTAAAAACAGGTGGCCAGTTTTTTGCCTTCACATACATGGGCGTATTTGTCAGGATTCCGCTCCATATCTGTGGCCAGATCAAATAAGTCCTCCAGTTCCTGAACGCTGAAGTCATCCGGTTTGATGATGTGTCGCATAAATATCCCCGTTTCTGCGCTGCATGAGTTATAAACCGCACGGACCGGTCAGCGCTCGGACCATGCAAGGTATTGCTGCCTTTTTACTGTGAAATCCTTTTGTTGATGGATTCCCTTGCTGCTGCCTTTTTTGCCGTGGGATCCTTTTTGCTGATGGATTCCCTCGCTGCCGCATCTTGTTTTGAATCCTTCTTTCCTTATAGATTCAAAACAGAAATGAAAGGCCGTCAGCTCATAAGCTCAAAATCGATCTGCCTGGAAGTCAGAAACTTCTGCAGGCTTTTATCCCAGAGCGTATCGGCGCTCTTGTCCAGAGTGAAAGATTTGTAAGCCGTTCCCGTTATAATGGTCATGACCGAATCGCTGAAGCGGACCGTAATCAGAAAGCTCTGGACAAAAGCATCCAGCTGGCTCTCTCCCGCCTGCTCCAGAAGCGCTGTAACATGCTCGGGCTTCAGCATGAGGACAAAATGAAAGGAAGACGGTGCCTGCTTTCCTTTGATGATGTCATAGATATATGGCCGGATCTCCTTCCACTGCGTCCTGTCATAGGGCCTCTGTTCCGGATCTTTCCAGACGTCCGCCGGGTAGAACTGCTCATTCAGGTGCCCGTCGATGTCCCAGGTAACAGCCATGCGGATTCGGGCCTCTTCCAACAGAAAGCTGTCAAAAGCGTCTCCGGCAAGGATCTTCGACATAAAGCTGCCGTTTTTTACAATTTTCAGTGCGATCATATCTGCTTCGGAAGTTTCCTTTCCTATTTCCTTTCCAGAGCTTTTTCTGCCGCAGACATCTCATTCTGCCGCAGCCTTCTCCCGAACGAGAAGTCTTTTTACAGGTAGATCACCTGTGATGTCACATGGCTGAGCAGGACATAAAACAGGATCTGGACGATCAGGATCGCCGGCAGGCCCAGCCTGAATTTAGCCCGCCTGATCTTATGGTGGAACAGGAACATCCCGATAATGGATCCTATGCTTCCTCCGATGCAGGCAAGAATAAGGAGCACTGACTCCGGAATACGGAATCTGTGCTCCATTGCTCTTATTTTGTCAGCAGCCATAAATCCCAGGCTGATCATATTTACGATTACAAGATAGATGATCAGAATCACTCTGCTGTTCATTCTTTCCCTCTAAAATAGAATAAAATGGTCTGTTGTCCGTTTATCCTGTATATTGTATAGGTTTCCCTGCTGTGAATCAAGCGAAATATTCCGAATCATGTGAACCAGGAAGTCTGATTTCCCGGTTCATTCGGTGAACCGGATAGTCTGACGCCCGGTTCAGTCATGGTGAACCGGATAGTCTGACGCCTGGTTCAGTCATGGTGAACCGGATAGTCTGACGCCCGGTTCACTCCAGCATGGCTTTCAGTTCCTGGCAGAGTCTGGGCACCGGCAGGCCGACCACGTTGTAGTAATCGCCCCGGATGCCGCGGACGTAACGGACGCCGAAGGCGCCCTGGATGCCGTAGGCGCCGGCTTTGTCGTAGGGTTCCTCTGTATCCGCGTAGGCGGCAATCTCCTGCTCTGTCATCGGATAGACTTCCACATCGGTACATTCATGGAAGATCCGCCGGTCCCTGCTGCCGTCCGCGCGCAGCCGGATCAGGGTCACCCCTGTATAGACCTGGTGGCTCCTGCCCTGCAGGTCCGTAATCATGGCGATCGCGTCTGCCCGGTCCAAGGGTTTTCCCAGGACTTCTCCATCCGCAGCTACGACTGTGTCGGAGCCGATGATGATTGTGTCCTTTCCGGCCTGTAAAGGCTCTTTAGCCGCCAGGGCGGCAATCTCCTCCGCCTTATGGCAGGACAGTTCCTCCACCATGCGGGCAGGGTCCGTAGAAACAGCCTGTTCCTCACCTCTGGCAGGTATCACTTCAAAAGCAAATCCCGCCTGTTCCAGTAATTCCCGGCGTCTGGGCGAAGCAGAGGCCAAAATATATCTGATCATGTTTTCTATACTCCTTCTCTTACAGGTTCAAAAGGTCCATCACATCTGCCTGCAGCTGCTCCCTGCGGTCTCTGAGCAGCAGCAGCTTATTATATCTGTAATAAGCGTCATTGCCGCATTCGCTGACGAACTTGAGGCTGTAGTAACCGGCCGCCAGTTCCGACAGGAAGATGACCATCTCCTGCCCTTCTCCAAAGACAGAGGACAGATAACTGAAGGTATTGGTCAGGTGGTCTCCGGTCTCCCTGATCCTCTCCTGTCTGGCCGCTTCCATCTCCTGGAAGCGGGTCTTCAGCAGGCCGAAATCCTGCCTGCTGTCGCCGGTACGGGACAGGGTCAGTTCCCGGATCAAATCCGCCATGATCTGCAGGGCGCTGCGGCTGATCTTCTCCTCTTCCCTGCTGATCATTTTCGCCGTCTTCTGCCGGGTCAGGCGGTCCCGCATCTGATCCTGCAGGGCTGTCAGCTCGCTGACCGCGTCCGCGTCCGTTCCCTGCAGCCTGCCCCGCAGCTCTGTCAGCTGGGAGAACAGAATCTTCTGGACCGCCAGGTCATGGGCATAAGTCTGGAATTCCTGGTTCAGGGCATCGATCAGCAGGCCCAGCAGGCTGAGTTTTTCATCAAAGGGAGCGGTCCTGATGCCGGTGGTATCCGCCCCGGCCGTGCCGCCCAGAATCTCCGGTACACGATAGACATTCCTGTATTTATTGTACAGGTCATAATACGCGGAAAAGGCCTGGGCAATGACCGGATCCTGCAGATACTGGCGGATCAGGTCCTCGGTCACTGTCGTTCCCAGTTCTTCATAAACATAGAGGATCCTGGACAGATCCTCCCAGCCTCTTGCCGTCACGAAATACTTATCATCGATCTCGGTGCGGATGGAATAGAAATGATCCCGGCGGATCTCCAGATAGGCCATGACTGCCCCGTGGATTCCGATTCTGTAGGCATACTCTTTCCAGGCGGGATAATCCTCTTCAATTTTGATCCGCTTCATACGGTCCAGAGTAACAATATCGAAATCCCGGACCGACCGGTTGTACTGGGGCGGGTTGCCTGCCGTAACGATCAGGAAGCCGTCCGGTACACGGTGGGGGCCGAAGGTCTTATACTGGAGGAACTGCAGCATGGTGGGGGCCAGAGTTTCGGAGACACAGTTGATCTCATCCAGGAAAAGGATCCCTTCCGATATCCCGGAAGCCTCGATCTGATCATAGACGGAGGCTATGATCTCGCTCATGGTATATTCGGTCACGGCATACTCCCGGCCGCCGTAATTCTTATGAGAAATAAAGGGCAGGCCGATGGCGCTCTGCCTGGTATGGTGGGTAATGGTATAGGAAACCAGGTTGATCCCGCATTCCAGGGCCACCTGCTCCATGATGGCGGTCTTGCCGATGCCGGGCGGGCCGATCATCAGGATGGGCCTCTGCCTTTCGACCGGAATCTCATATGCGCCTGTATCGTCCTTTTTCAGATAGGCTTTGACGGTGTTGATGATTTCCTGCTTTGCCTGTTTGATATTCATAGCAATCCTTTCAATGTCAGATTCCCCTATATGGAATCTTCTTATATCTGATTTTTCCTATATGGGGTCTCCTTATATCTAATCCTCCATATAGAGAGGTCTCCTTATATCTGATTTTCCATATAGGGAGGTCTCCTTATATCAGATCTTCTTCCCGCAGATACAGCTTCAGGGCCCAGGAGGGCACGTCCTTATCGCTGTGGTCTTCATCTGTCCAGAAGACAAAAGCGGTGTCATAGGGGGTCGGCCGGGTCGGATAGACGCCGTATCCGTCTGTAAAGTACATCAGGCCCTTCAGGCCTGCCAGCTCCCCGCTTTTCTGCAGCTGCTCCACATATCGGAAGACGGGACGGAAATCTGTCCCATAGCCGCCTTTCACGGAAAAGCCCTCTGTATATTTTTCCATATCGTCCATGCCGGTGATCAGGACATCATTCTGGACCTGGTCATCACACTCAATGATATGGATATTGACCTTATGGAAAAAGTTCTCCTGGCTGTGCAGAAGCGTGGCGGTCTCCCGCAGGAATTTCTGCACCAGAACCTCCTGACAGGAAGCGGAGGTATCGATGGCAATGACCAGATCTTCGACCTTTCTGGCCTCCCGATACTCATTCTCCTCAATCAGGGGCATGTTGCCGTAGACTTCCATGCCATAGTTGTAGAAACCGTAATCAAAGGAATCCAGGTCTATGGCCGTCTCCTCCCGTACGATGGCGAACTTCTGCAGGAACTCCCTGTAATCCGTCCGGCTGCCGGCGGTAAAGTCCAGGATCCGCTCCAGGGAGCCTTTTTCATCGGAGGCCTCCTTGCCCATTACATCCAGTTCTGCCCTGATCCTGTCGGCGTTCTTCTGCCATTCATCTTCTCTGGGACGGACCCTGCGCAGATGCCGGGGATCCTGCCCGCTGTTCTTCCGCTCCTGCTGATCCTCCGGAGGCTTCCGGTCTTCATCCGGAGGCGTCTGGGGCGGTTTCCGGTCTTTGCTCTCCTGATCCTCCATCCGCTGCCAGAAGCTGTGGTCATCATTCTTGAATTCCCATTTCAGCCGGTCCAGCCAGTTGAAATCCTGCTCCTCGGACTGAAAATAATGATAGAGCCGTTCTGCCGTCAGGACTTTGACCTTCTGCTGCAGATCCTGATAGATGCCGGAGCGGAAATCCGAGACCGTTCTTTCAATCGGCGGATACTCCATGGTATCCAGGACCGATTCCGCCGCGATATCACAGCAGAGGTCCCACAGCTCCGGATCCTCCTTTTCCTGCGCCGTAAACATATGCCGGAACAGGCAGTGCAGGATCATATGCACATAGCAGCGGTTGAGAAGCCTGGGCTCTTCAATATACATTTTCAGCAGATAAGCCGGGTTGAAGCGGATAAAATCAGCGTCTGTCCCCACGGTGGTCGTGGTCAGATCCAGCTTGTAATCCAGACTGTTCAGAGCGATTCCCATAAAGCGCATGGACAGATACAGCTCCGTCCGGCTGTTGTTGAGGATCTTTTTGCCCGCTTCCTCCAGCTTTTCTCTGGTAGATGCCATAGGTTACGTTCTCCGGTTTCTGTTCTTTGGTTCTGTTTTTGGTTACTGGTCTTTCGTATCCGGCCTTCCGTTCCTGATCATTCCATTTCTCTTTTACAGATCATCCAGAGAAAAACGGATCGTGCCCGCGTGGGCCGCAAAGTGCTTTCTCTGATATTCCATCAATACCGCGCAGGTCTCCGCCTGGTCCTTTTCCGAAGCCAGGCGGATGGCGTCCTCCAGGACCGGCCTGGGGATCATCTTATGCTCTGTCAGATAGAGCAGCCGTTCCATGTCCCCGCGCCCGATCAGATAAGGCAGGACCTGGTCGGCGGTCTCCACCAGATACCGTTCGTAGTTGCCGGCATAGACAGGCGCCAGCTCCACCGGATACATCAGCCGATCCAGGGCGATCCGGACCGAAGCCTCGTAGCTGTCATAGATGACCCTGGCGAACAGCCTGTCATATTCCTTGAGAGAGATGCTCTTTCGCATGACACATTCCCGGTAGGAAAAGCCGCTGCCGTTGATGGAATGGTGGATGGCCCTGGCCATGGTATCTTCCTTGAAACCATCAAAATAAGCCGGAAAGGTCAGCCGCAGCTGGATCCCGTCCGGCAGGACCAGATGAAACGTCAGCATCCGGTCATTATCCGCAAGTATCTCTTTCACAATGGAATAATGGTCCTTCTCCCGGAATTCGATCGTGATCTCCTCCAGGGAAAGACACTGGCGGAGGGCTCCGTCATAGAAGTCCTCCACACTGTCATACATATGAATCTTCTTCAGGCTCCTGCAGTTATAGAAGCAGAAAGCTCCGATCGATACGACCGAATCCGGCAGGCGGAGCTCCCTGAGGTCGGTCCTGCCGTCAAAGGCATGGCTCGCGATTTTTGTGACAGGCAGATCCCGCACATGGGAAGGGATGACAGCGGTTCCGGCCGTCCCTTCCCATCCCGTAAGCTCCATATAGTCCCCGCGGGGGCCTGATTTCTGTACATAAATTCCGGGCATTGACGCTCCCTGTTTTTCTTATCTGCCGCCGGGTTTCCTTGTCTTCAGATTGATCAGGACGATGATCGCCAGGATCAGCGCCACGACCAGTCCGATCGCCACTTTGCCGTAAACGGAAGCAAAGAAGTTGCTGATCTGCTGTTTCATGTAAAGGCTCTGGGAGAAGCTCAGGTCTTCGGAAGCGACCAGATCGACCGTACCGATCTCTTCGCCTTTATAGTAGACCGTAGCAACGCCGTATTTCTCGCCCTTGACGACCGGCGCTTCCAGTTCCTCCGGCGCCTCGACCTCCCAGGTCACCTCTTTCATGTCCGCGTTCTTCTCGGCAAAGCCGATCACGTCATTGCTGGTCTTCAGGTGGCAGTACTCGCCATCCTCAGACAGAGTAACAGGGACCTGGCGGAGCACATAATTCTTCTCCAGCAACTTCTGGTCCATGAAATCATTGAAGGCATGCTCCAGCATGGCCATGTTCTTATCAAAGGCGGTATTCTGGCCGTCCGCGCCGTCATCGGCGAACATAACGACTGCGATATAATTCCGGACCTTATAGTTTTCGTCTTCGCTGACATCATCTGTCGCTACCGGCGCGCCCTCTTCATTAAAATAGCGGGTCGCGGAAGAGATCAGACAGTGGCCGGCACTGGAAGTATAACCAGTCTTAATACCGTTCGCGTACTCATAGTAAAAACCGCTGCCCGGACGGATCATGTAGTCTGTCGTATACAGATCCCTGGGCTGGGAATAATTGGTGGCAGGCATAGCGTACTCACCGGTTGCAGCCATCTTGCGGAACTGCTCATGCTTCATGCATTCCATGGCGATCAGGGCCATATCCCTGGCAGTCGTGTAATGGTCATCATCATGCAGTCCGTTGGGATTGGCAAAATGGGTGCCTGTGCAGCCCAGTTCCTTGGCCCGGCTGTTCATCTTCTCCACGAAAGTATCCACGTCGCCGCTTACAACAACGGCCATGACATTGGCGGCGTCATTGGCGGAAGGCAGCATGATACTGTAAAGCAGGTCCTTGACAGGGACTTCCTCACCGGCTGCCAGATAGATCGTAGACGCCTCCGGATCCGTGATGGAATCCAGGGCTTCCTGCTTGACCGTAATGACATCATCCATGGACAGCTCTCCCCTGTCGATGGCTTCAAAGGCCAGCAGGGCTGTCATGATCTTGGTCGTGGACGCGGGATAACACTGCTCATCCGCATTCTTCTCATACAGAACCTTGCCGCTGTCGGAATCGATCAGAATCGCCGCCTTGGCGTCAACATTAAACTCATTTTCATCCGCGTAAATGCTCACTGCGGGTAAGCATGTGATCATCAGGACCACCATCAGAACTGCCACAATGAAGCGTCTTAATTTCATACCATTGTCCTTTCTGCCGTCCGGCCCTCACACCGTACGGCTTCCCCTTCATATGAAATAGGTATCCTATACATAGGCATCCTATAAAATAGGCGTCCATGCCCAAATCAGATATATTTTGTCACACAGGGCTATTCCTGTCAATTAAGAACAGGTCCCGGAACGCGGCCCCTGCCACAAGACATAATCGCCCAATTCAAATTGTACGCACACGGGGCAGGGTTGACATGCTTAGTATGTTAATTATAGCCGAGCCTGTCCGGCACCTCTGAGCTCGTGAACCTGATCGCCAGGCCTGTCCGGCACCTCTGAGCTCGTGAACCGGCAGTTAATTCAGGCAGTTAATTCAGATTCTCTCGGGGATTGCTCTTACAGTGCCGGAAATGCTATACTTCCTGAAGCGGCAGACAGAATCCACCGCGGAATGATGAGGTATAGAAGTGAAGAATATTCTGACAAAAATCCTGCTTGTGATTTTTACGGCCATCTTCCTGTTCAGCGGGTACCAGCTCCTGAAAATCTTTCTGGAGTATCATGCGGGAACAGCGGAATACAGTCAGGCAGCCGATCAGTATGTTAAAGAAAAAGAAGATACCGTGAATAAGGAACCGGTCGCGGACCTCGAAGAGGGCTCAGATACCTGTCCCATTGAAATAGACTTCTCCAGCCTGCAGGCGGAAAACCCGGATGTGGTCGGCTGGATTTACTCCCCGGATACCGTGATCAATTATCCGGTCATGAAGGGAGAGACCAACGATACCTATCTGCATACCATGCTGAACGGCCAGTACAATTCATCCGGCAGTATCTTCATGGATTACAGAAACAATCCTGACCTGAGTAATTATGTTACGATCCTTTATGGTCATCATATGAAGAACGGATCCATGTTCGCTTCCCTGCATAAATACAGTGACCAGACCTACTTTGAGGAGCATTCCTATATCTGGTACCTGACGCCGCAGGGCAACTACCGGATCAATGTCATCTCCGGTTTTATTGAGAATGCTGTAGCGCCTGTCTATGGCTTATTTGAGGATGAGGAATCTTTCCGGGAATTTGTAGATTACGCAATCGCTAAATCAGACTTTCAGTCCAGATATGACTACAGTAAGGCAGAACATCTGATGGTCCTGTCCACCTGCTCCTATGAGTATGAAGATGCCCGGTATATCATCGTGGGTATTCCGATTCCTGAAAGCAAATAGGTCTGCTATAGATTCCTCTTTAAGAGGTTCAGCCCTATACAATCCCTTAAATATACCAATAATTTCATGCAGATCTTTATCGCAGCCGCGGTCATGGAACCGCGGCTGCCGTAATCTCTTTCCTGTCCCTGAGTATCTGCATCTTCGAAAGTTTCTTCATTATTATTTGTTCTTTTTCTTCTTTAAGTTTCTTTATCTCTTCTGTTTTCTACACATCCGCCGAATTTTGTACTCCTTGCAATTCTTTGCTTTTTCACATCCCTTTTCTGTTATTAACCTGCATTCATAATCCGAAAAAATCCGTTTTAGCATTACCAACTGTGTGGACAGCAACGAAACAGTCTATAAGATTCCTCTCGCCACATTTCGCTCCGCCTAAAAATCGGAGTTTCCTATATATCACACTTCTATTTTCAATTTCTCATTTCTCATTATTATCCATTCTTTAGAACAGGAGGTATTGTTATGTTCAAACCCCAAAAACTGTCTGCCTTTCCAGAAATTCCCAGGCCGATTGCCATTTCCCTGGCAGTCTCCGGGCTGCTGGTCCTGACCGGCTGCGGAGCTGCGCAGAACAGCGGTCCCCAATCAACGCCATCCGCGCCATCCACGGCCGTTTCAGGGAAAAGATCCGATGAATCCTCAGATGGGCCATCAACCGGTGGATCAACTGAAATGACAGCAGACGCATCTTCACATCCGGAAGAACAGAGCACCCTGGGCAGTTCTTCTAAGCCTTCAAGGTCTTCCAAAACTTCTAAGCCTTCCGAACCCCCAGAAAGTTCAAACATCTGGCCGGCCGGCACCTATCTGACCGGTACCGACCTTCCGGCAGGAACTTACCTGATTGAACAGGATACCGGCATGTTCCCGGGCAAAGTCCTGCTCACCTCCGATGACAGCGGTTCCCTGTCATCTGTCCTTGATGACATAGGCTTCTACAATCGCCTCTATCTGACTATCCGTGAAGGAGAATATGTACAATTCGAAGGAACTGCCTGCCCTGCGGATGCTGCTCCCCCTTATATAGCGGACGACGATACGTATCCCTCAGGCATGTATCTGGTCGGCAAAGATCTGGAACCTGGTGTCTATGAGATCAGCAGCAGCCGTCCAGGCACGGCCGGTTCCTACTCCGTTTCGGCAGACGCCAGAGGGAACATGAGCAGCTTTTATCAGCGGACAACCATCTCAGAGCCGGTCATGCAGGTCCTGGAGGATGGACAATACATCACTCTGAACGACGCTGTGATGCGTCCATAAGCACAACAATGTAAAAATACTGGCCGGTTACAACTAAATAAAAAAGAAAGTATATAAAAGAAACTGCCGCCAGAGCAAAAGCTCTGGCGGCAGCAACTGTTTTTGACTTTTAAATGTCCTTACCTGCGGGACACCGTCTTAAATGACCAATTTCATTATAAGAGCAGCCTCCGCTGATATGTTTACCGGTATACTTTCCGATTAAGAAACTGAATGAATTCTCAAACAATCTTCGCCGAAAAGTCCTCCGATGTCATAAGCTATTACATCAGCTTCTTGAACATCTCTCTGAACTCTTCCAGAGAAGCGGGTCTGGGGTTGCCGGGCGCGCAGGCGTCTGCGGCAGCGGACTCGCACAGGAAGTCCAGATCTTCTTCTTTGAGCTTGTCAAGCTTGGTCGGAATGCCTACATCGATGGACAGCTGACGAACAGCGTCGATGGCAGCTTTACGATAGGTCTCCTGATCCATGCCGGTGGTATCTACGCCCAGCGCCTCTGCGATGTGTTTGAACTTCTCGCCGGTGCAGGGAGCGTTGAATTCCATGACGATGGGCAGCATCATTGCGCAGGCAACGCCATGAGGGGTGTCATACACAGCGCCCAGGGTGTGTGCCATGGAGTGAGCAATACCAAGACCAACGTTGGAATAAGCCATTGCAGTGACATACTGTGCCAGAGCCATGCCTTCCCGTCCGTCGGGATCATTGGCAACCGCCTTGCGGAGGTTGGCGCCGATCAGCTTGATGGACTCCAGGTTGAGGCAGTCCGCCAGCTCCCAGGCAGCGGCTGTGGTATAGCCTTCGATCGCGTGGGTCAGGGCATCCATACCGGTGGAAGCGGTCAGGCCCTTGGGCATGGAGGACATCATATCGGGATCTACGACTGCGATATCAGGGATATCGTTAGGGTCTACGCAGACGAATTTCCTCTTCTTCTCCACGTCGGTGATGACGTAGTTGATGGTGGACTCAGCGCCGGTACCGCCGGTGGTGGGAACCGCGATGGTGAATACGGTGCGCTTCTTGGTAGGCGCAACACCTTCCAGAGAACGGACATCCGCGAACTCAGGGTTGTTGATGATGATACCGATGGCTTTGCCGGTGTCCATGGAGGAGCCGCCGCCGATGGTGATCATAAAGTCCGCGCCGGAAGCCTTGAAAGCCGCAACGCCGTGCTGGACGTTCTCAATCGTGGGATTGGGCTTGATGTCGGAATACAGTTCAAAGTCAATGCTGTTGGCCTTGAGCAGGTCTGTGACCTTGGCGGTGACGCCGAATTTGACCAGATCCGGGTCAGACGCTACGAAAGCCTTTTTGAAGCCCTTGGAAGCGACGATGCCGGGAATCTCATTGATCGCGCCGTGTCCATGGTAAGAAATCCCATTTAATACAAAACGATTTACTGCCATTGTGTTACCTCCCTTAAATCTTTTTGTTTTGGGTTTGGGTTTTTTTGGTTTGGGTTTTTCTATAAAAAGTACCAGTTCCCCTTCCTTTATTATATACATAATTCAGATAATTAGAATCATTTCTTAGTTACAATTTTGTTAATTTTTTATAGATTTGATGTGTCCGCCGCACAAAATATATGCAATTCTTCACGACTTTTCTCGCAGATGGCGGATAAGAATGGTAAAATGAAAGGAGGAATCCGGAACAGGTCCTGTCCGACTGCAGTCCGGACACGCGGCCGCCATCCAACAATCATGGGAGGAGAATACGTATGAACGCAAAAGAGCGCTACCATAGATGGGTCAAACGCATGGATGAGAAGAGCCCTTTCTATAAGAAACTGCTCGCCATTTATGACGACGAGAACGAGATCGAAGAACGCTTTTACCAGGAGCTGGCCTTCGGCACCGCCGGTCTGCGGGGAAAGCTCAAGGCCGGCACCAACTGCATGAATGCCAACGTGGTCGGCAGAGCCACCCAGGGACTGGCGGATTATATCCTGAAGCAGGGCCCCGAAGCGGCCGCAAAGGGCGTCATCATCGCCCATGACTGCCGGCATTTCTCCAAGGCTTTCAGCCAGCTGGCCGCGGGCATTCTGGCGGCCAACGGGATCAAAGCCTATGTCTTCCCGGATCTGCGGCCTACCCCCCAGCTGGCCTACCTGATCCGGAGCCTGGGCACCGTTTCCGGCATCAACATCACCGCTTCCCATAATCCCAAGGATTACAACGGCTACAAGGTCTACTGGGAGGACGGCTGCCAGGTCTCTAGCACCGTGGCGGACGGCATCTATGACTGCATTAAGGTACTGGACTATTTCAGCGGTATCAAAAAGATGAATTTTGACGAAGGCGTCCGGGAAGGCAAGATTGTCGTACTGGGACCGGAATATGACAGGGCCTATCTGGACAAGATCGAGAGCCTGGCCATCCACAGCGGCGACGAGCTGGATCTGTCCATCCCCCTGGTTTATACGCCCCTGAACGGTGCCGGCTCCATTCCTTTCCGTCAGATGCTGGAGGACCGGGGCTTTACCAACTGGCACATCGTCCCGGAACAGGCGGATCCGGATCCCGACTTCACCACGGTCGGCTATCCCAACCCCGAAAGCCCTGCCGCTTTCAAGATGAGTGAGGAACTGGGCCGCCAGGTGGGCGCCGAGCTGCTGATGGCAACGGACCCCGATTCCGACCGTTTCGCCATTGAGATTCGCGATGACAAGGGCGAATACGTCCCCCTGAACGGCAACCAGACCGGCTATATCCTGGTCAATTATATTCTGGAAGGCCGTAAGACCGCCGGCACCCTTCCGTCCAACGGCGCCATGGTCAAATCCATTGTCACCAGTACCCTGACCTCCGACATCGCGGAGTCCTACGGTGTCAAGATGTATGAAGCCCTGACCGGTTTCAAGAACATCTGCGGCCGGATCCCCTTCCTGCATAAGAACAATTATGTCTACCTGTTCGGCTATGAGGAATCCGTCGGCTACGCGGCCTGCGAAGACATCCGCGACAAGGACGGCATCAGTGCCGGCATGCTGGTGGCGGAAGCGGCCGCCTATTACCGGAAACAGGGCAAGACCCTCTGGGATGTCCTGAACGATATCTATGAGAAATACGGCTACGCAGCCGAGGATGAACCCAACCTGATCCTGGAAGGCATCGCCGGCTCCAAGCGGATCGGCCGCATGATGGACAGCCTGCGTGAGGAACCGATCACGGAAGCCGCCGGCTATAAAGTGGTAAAGACCATCGACTATATCAACGGCTATGAAGATATCCCCGCTTCCAATGTTCTGCGTTATTTCCTGGATAACGGAAGCTGGTTCGCCATCCGTCCTTCCGGCACAGAGCCCAAGATCAAGTTCTACTTCTACACCATCGGAAACAGCCGTGAGGAAGCCCTGGAAGTCAACAGCAAGATCAAAGAGGACGTCCTGACAAGGGTGAACCGGGTAGAATAAGCCTGCGGACCGGTACCGCCGGCAGCTATTTATATATGTAATAATGGAGGAAAAAGATGCTTAGAGATCCTGAAAAGACAAAAAATGAAATCATCGCGTGGATTCAAAAGTACTTTGAGGAAAACGGTCCGTCCTGCACCGCTGTCATCGGTATATCCGGCGGCAAGGATTCCAGTGTGGCCGCAGCCCTCTGCGCCCAGGCGCTGGGAAAGGACAGAGTCCTCGGCGTACTGATGCCCAACGGCGTCCAGAGCGATATCTCGGATTCCAGACTGCTCGTTGAATCGATCGGTATCCCTTATGTGGAAATGAATATCGGGGAAGCCTACAATGCCATGGAGAAGATGCTCTCCACCAATGCCGACCTGAAAGAGATCACCGGTACGGATGAAATGGCAAGAGAAGCAAAGATCAATCTGGCCCCCCGTCTCAGGATGTCTACCTTATACGCGGTCGGTCAGATGCTTCCTCAGGGCGGACGTGTCGTAAATACCTGCAACATGTCGGAAGACTATGTCGGCTATTCCACCAAGTACGGCGACGCTGCCGGTGATTTCAGCCCCCTGTCAGGCCTGATGGTCCATGAGGTCCTGCAGGTCGGCGCCTGCCTGGGCCTGCCGGAGCAGCTGGTACAGAAGACTCCTTCCGACGGCCTCAGCGGATTGTCAGATGAAGATAAGCTGGGATTCACCTACGCGGAACTGGATCACTATATCCTGACCGGCGTCTGTGAGAATGAAGAGCACAAAAAGAAAATCGACAGACTGCACCGCCTGAACATGCATAAGCTCCGCCTGCTGCCCAGGTACGAGCCCGCTGAAGACGCGGACCGCAGAGATATCAGCAAATGGTAATCATGAAGCTTATTATAATGAAATAGCAATTTCATGAAGCAGCCGCCGGATCCATATCGGGTCCGGCGGCTGTTCCTATTCCTGACAGGATTATATTTCCGGCAGGTTTATTTCCAAAAAGAATACTTCTTCCAAAATCGCTGAAAAACACACAAAAAAAAGAGCTGCCCGACTTACTCATCGGGCAGCTCACGGGTGAAATTCCAACAATCTCATTTACGTGTCCTCCATTTCTGCGTATTTCCAGATTTGTTACTGAATAAATAGTACTATATCAACCCAGACTGGATATAAAATTTCTTCGCTCCTCTTTTCTATAGTCAAATTGTAGCATTGATTTATGGTTCCGTCAAGGAATATTCTGAAAATTTTCTCGATAAATTTGTAATTATTTGTTAATGTACATAATTATCAGATATTTGAGACTTTTTTATCATCCCTGTTTTCCAGCAATATTTGGCTATTTTTTGTATGGCAAATGACTGGACTTATTTGCCGTCTGCCTATAAAATCCATCCATCAGCTGCAAACGACGTCGATAATAAGCTGAACGTTAAAAATGGTTATGTTTAAATATTGAATCTGAAAATTTGAAACCGTGCTGACCGCGAAAGAAAAAGAAAGGCAATCATCAATAATGAAAGCGGATCAGAACACGGAAGATCAGAAACCTGCCGCAGAAATGCCTGGCGTAAAGCCGGCTGAAAATGGTAAAACAAAAAGGCAAAAAGTAAAACAAGCATTCAGAAACGAAAAGAAAACTAAAAGAAAAGCCTGCGGCACAATTACAGTTAAACCGTCCCCGCCTCAGAACTCAGAAAGATCATAAAGAAGGCGGAAGCGTACGGTTATGAAGCACCGGATATAGTCCGGCGGAGGTATAAAAATGATGACAATCAAAGAAACACTTAAGAATAAAGAAAACCCTGTAGTTAAGGTCTATCCTGTCTGCGGACGTGTAGAAGCAGTTGTTTATGAAAATAACGTAGAAACCGGTGAGAAGGTCATGTTCGGTACCATGACAAAGGCACACGCCGAGCTGACTGCGTGCGGTATGGTCAAGACCGGTGAGGTATCCGGCAGCGTCCTGGCAGTTTATTCCAGAAAGGCAGCCTGAGCGCAGAAGCCCGGATCAGGACAGATCTGACATCAGACAATTAAATATGGAATTCCTTATAAAAGGCCCTTTGCTCCGGCAGAGGGTCTTTTTTCGCTGTTGACAGATTGTTTTTTTGTACTCTAAACCCTGTCACCGGATTAGTACGGTCATTTACTCCCTGCAATTTCACAGATTTCCAGTATACATTTACATTTGCTTAATTTTATGTTAGAAAAGAGATTGTGATGCTATAACCTGTATACGTAAACGATCAACTTTCGAAGATATTTTAAACTGACTGTGAGAAATAAGAAACGCATTCTAAATACAGGCTTATGCCTTGTCATAGCGTCTCTGCTTATAACCGGACCATTTCTCCATCTGCGGGCATCAACGGATACAACAGACCAGACTGAATCCGCGGAGAACGCGTCCACGTCCCCGACCGGTCAGAAGGAGCAGACATCTGTATCAGAGGAAATCATTTCCATGTCTGCGGATGGCGCCGCTGCCATATTCCGTGCAGACAACGCAGTACTTCTGCAGTCTCCCGACGTCTCGGTCATTTCTGAAAGCGTGGAAACGCCTGTAACACGTGCGGAGGCCATCGCCGCGATCGGTCAGTTGTTCCATGCGGATACCAACATGACTGCGGCAGCCGCCCAATGGACAGATGTCAGCGCGGATCAGGATCTGACTGCCTATATCAACTGGGGCAGCAGCCTGCACCTGATCTATCCCCGGACAGATACGGAATTCGCCCCCAATGACACGATCAGCAAGGAAGATTTTATTATGATCCTGTACAGGGCGCTGAACAGTGCCGGCCTGGAGCTCCAGACCGACGGTCAGGCTGTAACCTGGTCGGACAGCCAGATGATCAGTGACTACGCGGACGAAGCGATTGATACTCTCTCCGCCGCAGGAATCATAGAAACCGGTGAAGATGACATGCTGCGTCCGGGAGAACCGATCACGCAGGCGTCCGCTTATCAGATCCTGGAGAAGACTTACCAATCGCTGTATGAGGATCTGCAGGAGGAAGTCGTTTTTGATGACACTGCAGCGATCCCTGAGATGACAAAGCTGAAAGAAAAGCTGGAACAGGAGCTTGGCCGCCAGTCCAATAACTGGGCCGTCTATGTCAAATGCCTGGATACCGGACAGGAAATTGCCATCAACGATTCCCATATGTGCTCCGCGTCGCTGATCAAGCTGTTTGTCGCCGGCACTTATCTGCGGGCCATTGAGGACGGAGCGGTAGAAGATACCTCCTCCAACAGCGGATATCTGAGCTCCATGATCTCCAGAAGCAGCAACACAGCCTGGATCGGTCTGGAAACTGCCCTGGGCCACGGCAATCAGGACAAGGGCATCGACCTGGTCAACGCCTTTATCCAGTCAGAGGGCTACAAGCAGACAGAACGCAAACTGGCTGTATCAAAGGCAGTATCTTCCGTAGGATATTCCAACTTTTCGACTGTTTCCGAAGTCGGCGATGTACTGGACCGTGTGTATCACAGGACTTACGTCTCCGCGGACGCTTCCGAGCGGCTGGAAAACCTGATGCTCAATCAGGAGCACCGGCAGAAGATTCCTTCCGGCCTGCCCTACGGTACAGTCTGTGCCAATAAGACCGGCGAACTGAGCGATATTCAGAATGACTCCGCGATCGTCTGGTCAGACGGCTGCGATTACGTCCTGATCGTCATGTCGGAGGAAAACCGGTCCGAAGGCAGTGCTGTCAGGGAGATTTCCAACATCTCCTCGATTGTATATGACTACTTCAACCCTGGAGATACATCCGGGGACTGGTGATCCGGCAAAGATCCGGTATTTCATGAAGAATACACTTGAACCCCTCACCATATCAAAAACTCGGTGAGGGGTTCAAATTGTTTTTGTTCTATTCTCAGCTCTATGGTTAGCTTAGCTTTTCTTTTCTGTTATTTATTCACGGCAATCATGCGCCCAGTGTCTTCAACGCCGCGTCTGCCACATGTCCGACCAGAACAGATGTTGTTACCGTTCCCACTCCGCCGGGGACCGGTGTTATGGCGTCTACAACAGGCTCTACTGCCGCGAAATCCACGTCACCGCACAGTTTCCCTTCCGCGTTCACATTGATGCCGACATCGATGATGGTCTGTCCTTCCCGGACATAATCCGCGCCGATCACACCGGCACGTCCTGCCGCGACAATAATCAGGTCCGCGTCTCTGGTGACCGCGGGCATATCTTTGGTCCTTGTATGGCAAATCGTGACCGTAGCGTTCTTCTTGATCAGCATCATTGCGGCGGGCTTGCCGACGACCAGGCTCCTGCCGATGACGACCGCCTTTTTGCCGGTGCAGTCATAGCCATAATGGTCAAGGATCTCCATGCAGGCCTGGGGCGTACAGGGCGGGAAGCCGATCTGCTTGCCCGTAAAGACGCCGGACATGGATAAATCTGTCATGCAGTCCACATCTTTGGCCGGATCCAGGGCATTTTCAATCAGAGCCTGATCCAGATGCTTCGGCAGCGGCCGGAACAGCAGGAGGCCGTGGATGGCGGGATCCTGATTAACATCCTCTATGACAGACAGGAGCTCATCCTGGGACACATCTTCAGGCAAATGCACCTGCTTACAGGCAACGCCCAGGGTCTCACAGCGTTTCGCAGCCCCTCTTTCATAAGACATGTCGCTCGGATTATCCCCGACCCGGACCATGCATAAGGTAGGTTCCACGCCATGGGCTCTGCATGTCTCCACGTTCGCCCTGATCCTGGCGTTTAAAGCCGCTGTCACTTCTTTTCCAGATAACCGTTTCGCCATTAATGTATCCTTTCTCTCTTAGATCCCGTGTTTATAAATCCCGTACTTATTAATCCCTCGCTTATAGATCCCGTGCATACAAATCCCGTACTTATAGATCCCGTGCATATAACTCCAGCGCTTATAAATCCTGCGCTTATTTCTTCAGCCGTCCTAAAACACTGTCAAATATCGCGTCCGCTTTACCGGTATACTCTTCCAGCATCCGGTCGCATCTGGCGTTCAGCTCTGCTGCCAGAGCTTTGTCCGCCATGGATTTGGTATTGATATAGACATTCAGGCTGGCGCCCTGTAATGCCGCTTTGGCAAAGGCGGCCCCTACGCCCGCGTCGCTAATCGCGATCACAGATCCTTTTTCGGCAAAGACAGCGATGATGTCTATGGCTTCGCAGCATTTCTCCATGATCTCCATGGGAACACTGCATGCGTCACGCAGCACGATTTCCATGACCCTGGCTTTCTCCGCCTTCTCTTCTTCTGTATTTTTAGGCATGCTGTAAGCCCTGGCAAGCGGTTCGAATACCTCCGCGTCTCTTTCCACCAAATGCAGGAAATCCTTCTGCAGACGGTCACACCGGTCTTTTAATGCCCGCATTTCCTCTTCTACTGCGGCGTATTTTTTCTTGCCGACTGTCAGGCTGCCGACCATATTTCCAAGGGCCGTCGCAAGCGCCCCCACCATAGCGGACGCCCCGCCGCCGCCGGGCACCGGCGCTTTCGTCGCGAGTACTTCCACAAATTCACTGCAGGATTTATCTGAAAAACCCATCCTGATATGTCCTCCTTCATCAAGTATCTTCAACGCAACATTTTCCTGTCACGATTATTCTCTGTTATTTTCTCCCCAGACACAGAGCTGATCCAGGACCTCCATCAGGGACCGGCCCCGGTCGCTCAGGCTGTATTCCACCTTGGGCGGGATCTGCGGATACTCCGTTCTAATGATCAGACGGTCCGTTTCCAGTTCCTTCAGGTTCGTGCTCAGCGTCTTATCCGAAATACGCTTCAAATATCTTTTCAGCTCATTGAACCTTACCACTTCATATTCCATCAGGCAATATAAAATCACCATCTTATATTTCCCTGAAATCAGTGACAGTGTATAGCTGAAGCCTGTGTCTTCGAAGTTCGCGTTTTCTATATAGGGCTTGATCATACGCTTTCCTCCGGGATAGTACCTTACAAAAATATCAGTACTTGTATTATTTCATTTGGCAGCTACAATTTTATGCAGGATATTTACTCCTGTCAAGCAATAGAAATGAGGTAGTACGTATGAGAAAAAGACTGAATATCACAGAAGGCATCTTTCCCATGCCAGTCCTGATGATCGCGACCTACAATGAAGACGGCAGCGTTAACGTTATGAACGCGGCCTGGGGAACGATGCAGGAAAGAGGAACGGTTGCCCTGAACCTGACAGAATCCCATAAGACAGTAAAGAACATCAAGGCAAAAGGCGCTTTTACGGTCAGCATCGCTGACGCCTCCCATCTGACAGAAGCAGATTACTTCGGCGTGGAATCGGGAAATAAGGTGCCGGACAAATTTGCCCGCAGCGGTCTTACTGCCAGCAGGGCGGAAACCGTGGATGCCCCTGTCATCAATGAATTCCCTCTCTGCCTCGAATGCGAATTCATAGAGTACCAGAATAATGAATACGGATGCGGCGTGATCGGCAAAGTTGTCAATGTTACGGCTGATGAAAGTGTCTTTGTTGACGGCAGACTGGATATGTCTCTTGTAAACGCGATCGCTTTTGATCCTTATACACACGGATATTACAAAGTATCTGAGCGCGTCGGAGAAGCGTTCAAAGACGGGCTGAAATTAAAAAAGTAATTTATATAGTGGGATTTCTCAGGGCTGCCGCATCGGCTGAAAAAGTCAATGCGGCAGCCCTGACCGCGTCTGCCAGGAAAAAAAATGTAAATATCAAAAAAATACTGCCAGCCGGTCAATCAGCTGACAGTAGGTTTAATGGCGTATTACAGTTGTATCGTATACTTCTCCACATCAATCACCGCGGCACCTGCCGCCTCGAAGGAAATCCCCTTCGCAGTCTGCCGGGTGTAGATCGTGTTCGACATCGTCTGCTCACCGTCATTGACAAAAATCTCGACGGAATATCTGTCGATCAGTATCCGAAGCTCAATCTCACCGTTTCTGTAACGCACATGCGCCTTTCTCTCGGAAAGGATATAGTGCATAAATCCCGAATAAGATCTGTCAAAACTGAGCAGGCTCTCCGCAGGATCATACGTGAAGGAAGTATAGAACTCTTCATCCTCCGCAATCCTGACGATGAACTTTCTGTACATTTCCCCACCGGCAGGCCGGATCCGTACTGTGAGATCCACACTTCGACCCTCCACGCCGGGCAGGCGGGTCCGGTCCATAACGCACACGTCTTCATAGAAGACCGGATCCTTTCGGCAGGCCTCCAGTTCCCGCAGAGGTCTCTGGATCAGCTTCCCGTTCCTCTCGGACAGTTCCCTGGGGAATATCAGCTGGCCGAACCATTTGGCGCCGGGCATGACCGCTTCCTTGGTCTCCGGCGTCTGCATCCAGGCCGACATGATCCTCCTGCCGTCCGGTGTCACCATGGTCTGCGGCGCGTAGAAATCAATACCATAGTCCAGAGAGAAAATATTTCTGCGGATAAATGTGTGGTTTTTCCTGTCATAAGTACCGGTCACATACGCAGCGTTGTTGCCGGAATGGAACTCCAGCCCTTTCGCGAACATCTTCATGGGCAGGAATGTGATGAAATCCGTATCACCGAGACGGAACATGTCAGGACACTCCCACATATACCCGTATGCGTTGTTGCTTTTGTCGAGTGTTGACACATACTCCCAGTGGAAAAGGTCCGGACTCCGGAACAGGACTACAGTCCCGCCGTACTTCTCTGTACTGCTTCCGATGACAGAATAGTAGCAGGCCTCTTCTTCTTCATACCAGATCTTCGGATCGCGAAAATCCATAGAACTGCTGCCTTCCGGCAGCATGTCGGGCGTGATGACCGGGTTCTTTTCATATTTGACATAATTGACGCCGTCTCCAAACGCAAGGCACTGCGTCTGCAGGAACTTTCTGCTCCCATCCTCATTCAGGGAATCTTCTACAGCGGTGTAGATCAGAAGATGCCTGCCATCCGGCGCTGTGATCGCGCTGCCGGACCAAACGCCGTAATTTTCGTACGGCTCAGCCGGGGCCATCGCTGCGGGAAGACGCTTCCAATGAAGAAGGTCCTCTGAGACCAGATGTCCCCAGTGCATGGTGTCCCATGCAGTCGCATAAGGATTGTATTGATAAAACAGATGATATTTCCCATCATAATAGGAAAGTCCGTTCGGATCATTGAGCCATCCCACTGTGGGCGTAACATGATAGACAGGCCGCTCCTCAGCAGTGATCAGGCTTCCATATTTTGCCTCATATTCTCTGGCTTTCGCCAGTAAATCCGTTTCCATCGGACGCTCCTTCCTTTTTTACTGCTGCAGCTGCGTAACAGTACCGGCCGCCTCCGTACTTTCTGCTGCCGCGTTTCCTGTTGTTGTATTACCTCTCCGCAGCCTTACGGGAAGAATGATCTCTCTCTCACTGATCTCATTTCCTTTGATCAGTTCCGTTATAAGCCTGACAGACTCGTTCGCCAGTTTCTCAATAGGCTGGCAGATCGTGGTCATGTCCGGATCGAGAAATCTTGTCATATGCGTTCCGTCATACGCGACAATCTTTACATCCTGCGGGACTCTGATTCCATGGGACAGGGCGTACTGCAGGCATGCGGCGGCATACAGATCTGTGCCGAAAATACCGTCAACATCGGGATGCTCCGCGAACAGGCGGGCCGCAGCCTCCTGATAGGTATTATAGGCACTGTAATTGGGCTGTTTGGGATAGGAATGACAGGTAAGCCCGTTTTCCTCCACGACCCTGCGGAACACATAATGCCGGTGTCTGGCCGGTGTGCTTACATTATCATCCACCCCGCCGAACTGAGCGACATTCCTGCAGCCGCTGCGGATCAGTTCCTCCGCTGCCATCCGGCCTCCGGCCACATGATCGGCGGCAACCAGCGGGATCGTATCCGCAAGGCGCCTGTCCAGTCCGATGACCGGCCGCCGCAGCTCCTGATACATTTCCGCAGCCAGGGAGGTATGGGCACCGAAAATGATTCCGTCCACTCTCTGGCGCTTTAGCATCTCCAGATAACGGAGTTCATAATTCTTCTCATAAAAGGTATTGCATACCATTGTCTGGTAGCCCAGATTGCACAGCTCGACTTCGATCGCACTGACCATTTCCGAAAAAAAAGGATGGGCAAGCTCCGGAATGATCACAGCAACGATCCCGCTCTTACCGTGGAACAGATTCCTCGCCATTTCATTTGGCGTATAGTTCAGTTCTTCAATCGAGCGCAGCACCCGCTCTCTGGTCGTCTGCTTGACATAACCATTGCCGCTGAGCACCCTTGAAACTGTTGCCGCTCCGACTCCCGCATGCTTTGCTACATCCTGAATCGTTGTCATATTCTGTTCTCCTGTCCGATATTTTGAAATTGCTTCCGCCGGTGCTTTTCATAGCTGTGTGCCGAAAAGTCCATGCGGAAGCATCCTCTGAAAATATAATACAGTGACCAAAATATTATTTCAAACGTAATACAGACTTATTGTCCTGCCGGTCCAAAATCAGCCCTTGATACCGGAAGAAGCAATACCTTCCACATAGTATTTCTGCATGAAAATGAACATTATGATCATCGGAATCGCTGAAATGACCAGGGCTGCCATAATCGCGCTGTAGTGCACAGGGCTCGTACTGAAGAAGGACTGTACAGCCAGCTGGATCGTACGCTTGTCTTCACCGGTCATGACCAGGAAAGGCCACATAAAGTCATTCCAGTGTGCCACGAAATCCAGAATGAAAACTGTCGCGTAGACCGTCTTGGAAATCGGCATCACGATCGTAAAGAAGGTCCTCACGGGTGAGCTTCCGTCAATGGCGGCCGCTTCAAGCAGATCGTCCGGAATATCATGGAAGAAATTATAAAACATGTAGATTGAAAAGCACTTGGCTATGAACGGAATGACCAGCGCCTGAAGGGTGTTGACCCATCCCAGCTGTGACATCTCAATGTACAGGGGCAGCAGGATGGCTTCCATCGGAAGTACCATCAGTGCCACGATAAAGCTCAGCATCAGTTTGCGCCCCCTGAATTCGAACTTGGCGAGCGCGTATCCGCAGATCGAGTTTATGATCAGGTCAAAGATCAGGATCAGCGCGATGTACAGCAGTGTATTCTTAAATACATTCGCCATGTTGATGCGACGGAAGACCTCAATATAATTGTTCAGCGACGGCTCCGTCGGCAGGAACGTTGTCAGCGAGTTCATGTTCGCGAAGATCTTGGCCTCCGGTTTAAAGGAAGCGGAGATCATCCAGATCAGAGGTGAGACAAATACAATACCGATCAGCGTATTGCCAAAATAGAACAGAAATTTTCCGAGCATCGCTGCTCCCTTTTTGGATTTCATGCTTCTCTCCTCCTTTCTTAATCCGCGTTCGTGATCTTCTGCAGGATCAGCGACATGGCTACGACGATGACAAAGAATACCGCTGCTACAGAACAGGCGTATCCGAAGTTACCCTTCTGGAAGCCCTGTGTATAGATGTAGTACACCATTGTCTTGGTCGCGTTCTTGGGACCGCCCTGGGTCATGACGTAAGGCTGTGTGAACAGCTTCATGGCCTGGATCATGGTGATCATGATGACGTATTTGATCGTCCCTTTCAGATTGGGAATCGTGATATTCCAGAACTGCTGCCACTTGTTGGCACCGTCAACTGCTGAAGCCTCGTACTGCTCCGTGGGAATACCCTGCAGACCTGCCAGGAAAATCATCATCTGGTAGCCCGCGCCCTGCCAGGCAGACATAAAGATGATCGCGTTCATCGCTGTCTTGGCGTTGGTCAGGAAGTTGATCGGCTGTAAGCCAAAGCTCACCAGTATGGAATTGATCAGGCCTGTGTTGGGGTTGGAGTTATAGAGTACCGTCCACAGAACGGAGATGACAACCATGGATGTCAGCTGCGGACTGAAATACATCGTACGGAAGATCGATACGCCTCTGAATCTTTTGGAAACAAGCAGCGCGAGCGCAAGAGCGAGCACGCACTGTACCGGTACGACGATGATCGTGAAATAGAATGTATTCCGCAGTGCTTTCCAGAATTCCGGGTCCTTAAAAAGTTTCTGGTAGTTGGCCAGTCCGATAAAGGTGATATCGTTGGGCCTCATGACCTGGTACTTAAACACGGAATAATACACTGTGTAGACCATCGGGACCACAAGAAAGGCGACCAGAAGGGCGATGGCCGGTATGGTAAAAATATAAGCCGCGGCACGTTCGTCCTTTTTCCTGGCAGAGAGTTTATTTGTTTTAGCCATAATTTATCCCTTTGCTCTCATACTGACTACTTGGAGTTTCCTGTTCTGACACGGATCAGGCCGGCTTGCCCTGTATCCGTTCGTCCAGAACTGCGCAAACCGGCTGCGCACATACAGTTACAGCCGGTTTGCCTGTAATAAGAGTTTCCACAGCACTCATCAGCAACACTGATTGTTTCAGAAAGTTGAGGGTAGTCTTTCTGTCAGAATGCCGGGAAATCTGCAGTGCAGTTACTCCGCGTAATAAGTTGTATAATCCTCAGTGAATTTCTCGGATACGCCATCCAGAAGCTCCTTGATGTATGCTTCATCGACAGTACCTTCGGAAGCCGCCTCCGCGAAGATGTTGGTCATTGCTTCTGCGTAGTCTGTTGAGAATGTAGCGTAGGAAGGAGTACGGGGTCTCGGAACTGCTGTGTTCTGCAGCTGTTCAACCAGCAGAGACAGAGGGAAGTTCTTGTACTCGGCCATGGCCGGATCCTCATAAGCGCTTGTTCTTGTAGCAGGCTTCGCGATTGCTGCCGCATAGGAAGCTACATTCTCGGTATTCATCAGCCACTGCAGGAACTGGCCTGCTTCCTCAACATGCTCACAGTCTCTGGTGATTGCCGCGGACCAGTCGCCGCAGGGAGAAACAGCCTTCTTGGTATCATCGGCTACAGGATAGTAGGTAACGCCCCAGTCAAAGTCAGCGTTAGCAGTCAGTGTCGCGACCTCCCAGGATCCGCCGATCATGGTCGCGCAGGCTTTGTTCAGGAATTCATCTGTGATCGGGTCAACGTTCGCATATCCTTTGGCAATGAAGTTGGCCAGGAAAGCAGTTGTCTTAACCGCTTCATCACTGTTTACATAGCCTTCTGCGGTCGTGCCGTCAGCAGAGATATAATCCTTGCCTTCGGAAATATACATAGGCTCAAGCGCGTAAGGGATACCTTCGCCGTGGTCCATAACGATGTGTGTTCCGACATGGTCGGCTGTGGTGCACTTCTCAGCAATCGCTGTCATCTCGGACCATGTGATGGGGTTATCAATGGTTCTGGAGTCAAGATCATCTGTATCGACACCGCACTCTTTGAGCATGTCTTTGTTGTAGTAGAAGGCAACCGAAGACTCTGTTGCTGCGATCGCATACAGCTGGTCGTTGTAAGTGCACTGCGCTACTGTAGAAGGTACGAAATCATCGAGATCCGGGAAATAATCGCTAATCGGAACGATGATCTCATTCGCCGCATAGTAGGAAACCTGAGGTCCGTCTACAAACAGGATATCCGGAAGATCGTTGGATGTTACGGCTGTAGCAACTTTATTGTCATACGCATAGGAATCGGAACGGTCGATCGCTTCTCTGTTGACCTGGATGTCAGGATGCTCCGCATTCCATTCCGCAAGCCTGTCTACCCACCAGTTCTCTACGGACTCTTTGTCAGAGGGCTGCCAGATTGTGATCTGGACTGCGCCGTCTGCTGCCTCTGTTGTCTGCGCAGCAGTCTGTCCGTCTGCAGGCGCGCTGGATGTAGCGCCCGAATTTGATCCACCGCATGCTGTAAGCCCCACGATCATCGCGGATGCCAGAAGCAAACTGATAACTTTTTTCATAGTTACCTCCTCTCTTTTTGTGCCGCTTTTTCCCTTGCGGCAAATTTTGGAAACATCTATGGAACCGGTTCCATATTTGTCCTGAAAACAACCGCAGACCTTACTGCGGTTTTTATCGGGCAGCATACAGAATTCTTTCCCCTCATGGAAATCCGTATATGGAACCCGTTCCATATTTCGTTTTCATGATAATCCGGACAGTAATATTTGTCAATATGTATATATCACTCCCCATAAAAATAGTGGAAATGTACAAACTCCGTTACGAAATCTTGTGCATTTCCACTACAGGCACTTCTATGTTCTAATTTCAGCCATAAGGCCTTCTACGTATCCATATCCTTCATTTTCTCTTTCCACTCTTCCGGCGCGAACAGACGGGCGAGATGGAGGGATGACAGATAAGCCACTGTCCCTTTTCCGATCAGCAGATAGAAAATCAGCCACTGTCCAAAGCTGTCCGATGTGAAACGTCTGGCCAGGAAGACCAGGGGGGCTAAATTGAGCACAATGATGAACATGGTAAATATCCCGTTCCTCATGGACAGCATGAAGGATTTCTTCATCACATCCAGCGGTTTTCCTTCGAACCAGGCAAGGCCGGCAAAAACGTGGGTATAGGCCGCCAGCCAGAACCAGCATGCAGCCAGGATCAGGAAAACAGGGATCATGCGGAAGGACACGTTCCAGTGGAATGCCGCCCAGAGGTCTGCCGCCAGAAAGAGGCCGGACGCAATGAACAGCAGCCAGACAAGGGTCGCCCTGCCGATATTCTTCTTCATTGAAAGCAAAAATACCGGTACGATCTCGCTTTTGTCATCAAATACCAGGTGCAGGGCCACGTCATACAGGGCCGTAGTCGAGGCGCCTATTGTAATGACAGGGATCGAGGTCAGCATCCATAGTACGCTCATCAGCAGAATGTCGATCAGCCTGCTCAGAAACCTGGTTAGAAATGTATCATCCTGTAAAAACTTCATATTATTCTTTTTTCACGCTTTCTTGTTGTAATCCATGCCGGTAATTGATGAAAATGACGCATGAACCTCTATACAGCTGTGCGGACGGCCTTTTTTTCAGGCGTGGAGTGCCCGCCTGCCGGTGTGGGATCCCCTCTCTGCGGGCGGCGTTTCAATTACAGCTTTCTGACCCGCAGTTTCTTTCTGGGAACGATACGCCGGTATTTTACCGCCGGATAGCCGATGACCATGCAGGTCACGACTTTCTGCCCCTTCGGCAGCTGCAGCAGCTTCCGCAGCCTGCCGCTGAGGCCGGTACAGGCTTTGAAAAAGCCGCTGTACAGGACCCCAAGGCCCAGGCTTTCCGCCATGATCTCCATGTAGGAACTGGCAAGGGCCGCGTCTACGTCGTTTTTGCCGGACACCACAATGACCAGCGGGGCGCCCTTGAAGAAAAAGCTGTCTGTGATCTTGATCTGCTTCAGAAAGCTCAGGAATGGAGACCCCAGTTTCTGACCTTTTCTGAACATGCTGACGCAGATCGCTTCCGCTTCCGCCTGTCTGCTTCCCAGAATGGTATAGGATACGCTCTGCGAGTTGCCTCCGGTCGGGCAGTATCTTCCCGCTTCCAGGATTTTCCGGATCTTGTCCTCTTCCACCGGCTGCGCTGTAAAGTGCCGTATTGTCCTTCTGCTGCGCATGGCTTTGAGAAGCGTATCACTGTCAATCTCGGTCATGGGAACGACCGGCTCTTCTTTACACTGATAATTGGCCATACGGATGGCTCCCTGCGGGCAGATCGCGTAGCAATGGCCGCATTCAATGCAGGCGGACTGGCTGATATACAGTTTCCCGTTTACCAGTTGGAGACAGCCGCCCGGGCAGTCGTTCACGCATAACGAACACCCTGTACATTTTTTCTCGTTCACTAAAATCGGTATCATTTTTGCCCCCTCGTTTTCTCATCTGCTTCAGACCAGCGTCTTTGCAAATTTCGTACTTTCCCTGATGTAGTCGTTGTCTTTGGTCCTTATGGAAACCTGCCCGGCGGAAGGTCTGCCCAGCAGTTCGTCCATGGCCTTGATCTTATCCATGTAATCATGCTTATCTCCCATGTGGGTCACCACATAATATACTTCCGTGGGCATTTTCTTCCTGTATTTCCTGATCAGGGCTCTTCCTATGGCGCAGGGTCCTTCCACCCAGACAGGCATACCAATCAGTACGCGGTCATACGATTTTAAATTGATATCACCTTTGATATGTACTTTGGATATCGTATTTTTTACCGTAGCAAAGCAGGCGCCCAAGTATCCCTTCACGCCGCTTCTGTCCCTGCCATCCGTATATTCCGCTATGTCAGCGTCGAGGATT
The DNA here is from genome assembly GCA_902789735.1 of uncultured Lachnospiraceae bacterium. Lineage (GTDB taxonomy): Bacteria > Bacillota > Clostridia > Lachnospirales > Lachnospiraceae > CAG-791. The sequence goes on along the minus strand of CADAOZ010000012.1, from coordinate 1,531 downwards.
CCGGCAATGTTCTCCATTACTTCTTTTGTTGTATTTGTCCTTGTGTAGTATAAGCATAATGTCTTCATATGTAGTCTTCTCCCATGCCTTACGCAAAGTCGTATAAATTCAATCCCGTATCCGAAAACCAGTCCGCCCTGCGTCCCACATGTCCGTCTGCCACCTGAATGAAAATCTCAGCCGTACCGCCGATCACGCATTTCTTCAGATGCCCGCCATAGGCTTTTCCGTTAACATCCGCGGCGCCGATGTGCACATGGAGATACGGTTTCCCGTCCATTTCCGTGACACTGCCGACCAGGGACGTTACTTCCAGGGGCTCTTCCAGAACTGTTCCTGTAAAAGCCTTTTTCTCCACATCGTACAGGCCCATCTCCACATAGCTGGCCGCGCCCAGACCGGAGATGCTTCCCAGCAGGATTCCTTCCTTCCCGCAGATTTCCTCCAGCTTCTCCATCACTTCTTCATGGCGGTCGATCCTGACCACTACTGTATTTCCAAATCTTCTGTAATCCATCGAAAATACCTGCCTTCCGTAAATCTGTTTTTAACGATTATCTCTTTCTCATTCCGATAAATCTGACAATATCACAAAGCCCGGAAAAAATCTGCAATTATTATGAAATGTTGTTTCCAGGGGATAAACAAGTACATTCATGCATCCATCCAGACCTTCTTACACAACTCATTGCATCTGCTCTTCTGCCCATTGGTATACCGATTCCAGGGCCGGGATCAGTGTTTTTCCGCGCTCAGCCAGAGAATACTCTACTGTCGGCGGGATCGTGTTGTACTGGGTCCGGATAATGAACCCGTCTTTCTCCAGTTCGCGCAGGCATTTGGTCAGCATCGTGGCCGTGATGCCCACGACCTTACGTTCCAGCTCGCGATAACGGAGCGTCTGGTTCTCCGCGTCGGCAATATACCACAGGATCGGCAGTTTCCACTTCTGGCCGATCAGCTCCATTGCGTAAAGGATCGGGCATTTCGTTTCGTAAATATTTTCTCCCTTCGGTAAAGACATCGTGTCCATCGTATCCTCCATTACTATATTTTTTATAGTGACTAAGAATAATCCGCCTTCTTGTTTTTCCTTTGTGCCTCACAATAATATAGCTTAGATGATTTGTAAAGGAGGAACCCACGATGAAACGTGTTTTTGAACAACTTGTTTCCAATCATCATAGGAAATCCCCTTAAGAAGCAGTGCCTTCACGTCCCAATAAGCGTGAAGGCACTGCTGTTTATATAGCCTGATTCAGGCTTCCGCAACTGAGATCTGTACCGGAGAATTATCCTGCAGTAAAGTCATGAAGGAGGAATCCGGGCAGAGTGACAGAAACAGAACGGGGTGAAAATAGAAAATAGAATCATAACGCGCAGATTGTCGAATCAACCTAGAGTTGTGATATAATATAGCAGAGAGATTCAAAAAAGGAAACTCGTGTTAGCAAAGTAGTGTCCTCCATGTCCTCAAAGGAGGGTTAGTGTCTTTAGAGGACAATGGAAACTCGTGGTATGTCCTTGATGT
>CADAOZ010000011.1 GCA_902789735.1 uncultured Lachnospiraceae bacterium | reverse complement strand
CTTCGCTTTTCTCTCTGCTCCGAAATTTGCTTGGTTTGGTTCGTTCAAACTATTCTCTGAAGTTCTCTTCCTCAGATGTGCTGTTTGATAGCACTTCTTAATTCAAAGAAATCTTCAGGGCTGCATTTCTGTTAAGTTGTCATATATTTGCTTGTTATGGTGCTTTGACCGGTCCGCAAGGCGGATCAATCGAGCGGAGAAAGAGGGATTTGAACCCTCGCGCCGGTTCTCCCGACCTACTCCCTTTCCAGGGGAGCCCCTTCGGCCAGCTTGGGTATTTCTCCAAGAAGATACCTACATAAGGTTAGGTATTCAATTATAAGCCCTTACACAAAGTTAAGGAAGCGGAGAGGATGGGATTCGAACCCATGTGCCCGTTAGGACAAACGGTTTTCAAGACCGCCTCGTTATGACCGCTTCGATACCTCTCCGTATCGCTCATTCGCATGAGGTTTCTCACGCGTGCAAAAAGTATATTAACAGAATGCGTTATTCCTGTCAACACCGATTTTTACTTTTTTCGCAATCTTTTTCGCAATCTTTTTCGCAATCTTTTTCCGGTTTTTTGAGGGATCGTTTTTTTATTCCGAAGAGGAGCTCTCCCTGTTTACAGGCAAACGGCAGGCATCCCCCTTTCCTTTTGAAACAGGGAATGCCTGCCGTATAAATTCCGCCGCTGCGGCTCAGGCCTCCATGGCCATGGCCTCCAGTTCCCGGCGCAGGACGTCGACTTTGTCCAGTTTCTCCCAGGGCAGTTCGATATCCAGGCGGCCGAAATGACCATAAGCGGCTGTCTGCCTGTAGATGGGCCGGCGCAGATCCAGCATGCGGATGATGCCGGCCGGACGCAGGTCGAAATATTTGCGGATAATATCCACGATCCTTTCTTCCGGCACCGTGCCGGTCCCGAACGTATTGACCATGATCGATGTAGGATGGGCGACACCGATGGCATAGGACAGCTGGATCTCCAGTCTGTTGGCATAGCCGGCCGCCACCAGGTTCTTGGCCGCGTAACGGGCCGCGTAGGCAGCGCTCCTGTCCACCTTGGTGCAGTCCTTGCCGGAAAACGCGCCGCCGCCGTGTCTGGCCGCGCCGCCGTACGTATCGACGATGATCTTGCGTCCCGTCAGGCCAGCGTCACCGTGAGGACCGCCGATCACGAACCGTCCTGTAGGGTTGATAAAGAACTTTGTGCTGCTGTCTACAAGGTCTGCGGGCAGGACGGGATCGAATACATACTTCCGGATATCCCTGTGGATCTGCTCCTGGCTGACTTTCTCATCATGCTGGGTGGACAGCACGACCGCTTCCAGTCTGACAGGGACGCCGTCGGCGCTGTATTCCACGGAGACCTGGGTCTTTCCGTCGGGACGAAGATAAGGCAGGGTCCCGTCCTTGCGGACCTGGGCCAGTCTTCTGGCAAGCTTATGGGCCAGGGCTACGCCGTAGGGCATATACTCTTCTGTTTCATCTGTGGCATAACCGAACATCATGCCCTGGTCGCCGGCGCCGATGGCCGCGATGGCTTCCTCCGTCTGGCTGCCGTCTCTGGATTCCAGCGCCTGGTCAACGCCCATGGCGATGTCCGGAGACTGCTTGTCAATAGCGACCATGACCGCGCAGGTATCCGCGTCGAATCCCATGGAAGAATCCGTATAGCCGATCTCCCGGATGGTATTGCGGATGATCTGCGGATAGTCGACCTGGGCTGTGGTGGTAATCTCGCCGGTGACAATGGCAAAACCGGTGCAGACCATAGTCTCACAGGCGACACGGCTCATGGGATCCTGGGCCAGACAGGCGTCCAGGACCGCGTCCGAGATCGCGTCGCAGATCTTATCGGGATGGCCTTCCGTAACAGATTCTGATGTAAAAATATATTTGTCCAATATTTCCTCCTTAAAATAGCGCAGGGGATAAAAAAAATCCATCTGAGCGGCCAGATGGATCCATACCTGTATCGGTATTGAAATCCCTTATTGTTCGAACCGGCCTAATGGCGCTCCGCTCAGGTTGGCACCTTCCTTTCCCGCCGGTCCCAAAAGACCGGTTTTCAAGGGGTTGCCGTGGCTTCACAGACCCTATGTGTCTCCACCACTCTGAATAAGAGAACAGCTTTATTCTGTTTTCAGAATCATACAACCTGTCATAAAGGCTGTCAATGATCATGGTTTCCACATTTTCAGACGATTCCCCGCAAGAATATGGCAATTATGCTTATCGTTTGTTTTTTCATGCAAATGAATGTATACTTATTGACATTATAACAATTGACCATCCGGTTCAGGGAGGAACCTATGAATACTGATCCCCAATACAGGACCGGGCGCGAATACCGGCAGGCACAGCTGTCCAGAACAGCCTTCCTGTTTTCGGTCATCGCCCTTTTTTCCTGTTTTATCTCCATTATCCCCCTGCTCCCCTATTTCGCGGGAGTCGGCGCCATTCTGGCTGCGATCCTTTCCCGGGGCAGGGACCGGCAGTACAGCCGGCAGGCGCGTCTGGGACTGATCCTGGGTTCGGTCGCGGTCACCATTTATACAGCCATCATGGTCGCCGCCTTCTTTACTTTTTTTAATGGAATCAAAGATCCGGCAACCAGGCAGCAGATCAGTGATATCCTTTATCAGCAGACCGGCATGACTCTGGATGACCTGATGCGCTATTACGGCTTTTGAGCACGGGAAAGGATAGGATTGATATGAAAAGCAACAAAATGCTCCGGGCAGAGGCCCGGGAAGCCCTGCTGGGCAACCTGCGCCTGACGGTCGGGGCCATCCTGGTCTACAGTCTGGTGGTCTACGTTCTGCAGTTCCTGACCAATATTTCCGGGCTTAACAGCCTGGCCGCCTTTCTGCTGATCGGCCTGACCCTGCTCTATCTGACAGCCATCCTGCAGGGCCTGCTGGAAATCGGCCTGTCTTCCATTTTTCTGGATCTGTCCTTCGGACAGCCTTCCGGCATCCGGAGCCTGTTCCGCTGCTTCCGGGAAAATACCAATCCGGCCGTCATCCTCAAGGCCATCATGGCCCTTCTGTATGTGCTGTGTTCCCTTCCGGCCATTGCGGTCGAAGTCCGGTATTTCAATACAGATTTTCCATCGTATAAAGCCATGATCCCCTATTACGCCGCCGGCGCCGTCACTTTCCTGATCGGCCAGGCCGCCAGGATCCTGATCGATATTATCTACGCCCCGGTCAATTATCTGTTCCTGGATTTTCCGGGCACCGAACCCATGAAAGTCCTGCAGTCGGCCAGGAAACTGATGCGGGGCCACAAAGGCAGGTATTTCCTGCTGAAGCTCAGCTTCCTTCCCCTGCATGCCCTGGGCCTTCTGACACTGGGCATTGCCAATTTCTGGGTCATCGCCTATGAGATGGCGGCGGAAACGGAGTTTTACCGGGAACTGATCCGGATCCGTACCGCCGGAAAAGCCCGGCCTGCCCGCCCTGTGGAAGATGCCTGACGCCAGGCTGCGCGTTCCGGAAATAAAAATCCCAAAAACATAGTTCCAAAAAACCTCAAAAAAGACTCTGCCTGCGCCGCCCGGCGCCGGACCAGAGTCTTTTTCCGTGTATGCATGCTTCCGCGATCCTGTCATTCCGAAAACGCGCGGGCCGTGATCAGGAGCGCCGCTCCTGAAAGGATCATAAAGTCTCCCAGGTTGAAGACCGTTTTGCCCAACCGGCCGGGCAGACGGGGAAACCGCAGATAGTCGGTCACATATCCCTGCCTGTATCTGTCAAAGATGTTGCCTGCGCCGCCGCCCAGAATCAGGGCCATCCCTGTCAGTTCCGCGGAACTGCCGCCGGCCGCGGCCGCCCGCAGCAGACTGATTTCACCGGCCGCGGCCGCGCACAGGGACAGGGCCTTTACCGCGTCCGGCATATCCTGGCCCATGTTCATGGCTGCGCCGCTGTTGCGGCTCCTGTGGATGACCACATGGCTGTTCAGTATGGCGGCTTCCCCTTCTCTGAAACGGGTCTCGACCCGGCGTTTCATAACCTGGTCGGCGGCAGCCGCGGTCAGCAGGAGCATATGGGGACCCGCGATCCGCAGGACTGTACTGCCCTTCTTCATCAGGATTCTCCCTTTTCCTTTCCGGCTTCGATCCGGGCCGGTTTCTCCCCTGCCTCCGGCAGCAGGTCAGACCGGATCTCAATCCTGGGTCCCCCCTTGCCTTCCACATATTCCCGGGTAATCGTTACCGTACCGATATTATCATCCTTGGGAATCTCATACATGATATCCAGCATGAAATCTTCAATGATGGACCGGAGCGCGCGGGCGCCCGTATCCCTTTCCAGGGCCTTCGCCGCGATCGCGTGGAGGGCGTCATCTTCGAACTCCAGCTTTACCTCATCCAGAGCCAGCAGTTTCTGGTACTGTTTGAGGATGGCGTTCCTGGGCTCCCGCAGGATTCTGACCAGCATGTCTTCGTCCAGTCCCTTCATGGTGCAGAGGATGGGGAGCCTGCCCAGGAATTCCGGAATCATGCCGAATTTCTTGAGGTCATCATTGGTGACCTTGTCAAGTATGTTCTTATCACTGTCGTATTTATCCTTCAGCTCCGCTCCGAAACCAAGAGAGGATCTGCGGGTCAGACGTTCCCGGACGATGTTCTCCAGATCCGGAAAAGCGCCGCCGCAGATAAAGAGAATATTTCTGGTGTCGACGGTGGTCAGGGGCACCATGCCGCTCTTGCTGCTGGCGCCGACAGGAACTTCCACTTCCGCCCCTTCCAGGAGTTTGAGCATGCCCTGCTGGACTGATTCGCCGCTGACATCCCTGGAATTGACATTCTTCTTTTTGGCGATCTTATCGATCTCATCCACAAAGACAATGCCCTTCTCGCACTTTTCCACGTCATTGTCCGCCGCTTCCAGGAGCTTGGAGATCACGCTCTCAATATCATCGCCGATATAGCCGGCCTCCGTCAGGGAAGTGGCGTCGCAGATGGCAAGGGGTACATCCAGCAGTCTTGCCAGGGTCCTGACAATATAGGTCTTGCCGCAGCCGGTGGGGCCGATCAGGAGGATGTTGGATTTCTCGATTTCGATCTCATCCATCGTTCCCGTTTTGACCCTCTTATAGTGGTTATAGGCGGCAACGGAAATGACCTTTTTGGCATGGTCCTGACCGATGACATATTTGTCCAGCTCTTCCTTGATCTTGTGGGGTGCCGGGATATTGTCAATGGAGAAGACGGGTTTGGGCCCGTCCTTTTTCTTTTTCCTGACTTTGGGCCTCGAAGGACCGAAACCTCCGCCTCCGAATATGTCGCCCAGATTCAGGAAGCTGACCTGAGGGCGTTTGGATTCCTTCTTTTCCTCTTTTTCCTCTGCGGCATCCTCCTCATCCGGCAGATCCTCCGCCGCTGCTTTTTCCGGGACAGCCACGGCTGCCTGCTCCTTATCGGACGAGGCAGACTGGCCGGGCACGGACGTATTCTGCGCGCCGGCAAAAGGATTGAACATGGGATTGTTCATCATGGAAGAAAAGTCAAAATGACTGGCTGTATCCATCATTTTCTGCATGCAGTCCGGACACAGACAGAGGTTTCCGGGCATATAAACCATCTTGCCGGCGTCTTCCTCGGTCCGGCCGCAAAGGGCGCAGCGGTTCCCATTTCTGTTGTTATCATTCTGATCCATATATCTGTATCCTTCCAAATATCTGTATAGCGTCAAATCAGCAGAATAAGAGTCTCTGCTCCTATCCTGCTGTACCTGTATTCCCCTTCGGGTGCGGCCGGCCCGCCGGGCCGGCCGTTGAAGAGATTATAATTCACTTATGTAAAAGTCACAAGAGACTTTTTTTCGTCCGCGGTCAGCCTCCGATGGAAGAATCATCACTGTCCCCCTGGCCGGGCTGGAAAAGACTGCCGGTGCCGCCGCTTTCCTTACTGCCGCTGTTCAGGGAATCCCGGTTGCCCAGCGTGATCTTAATATCCTTTGTCTCATACCCGCCGTTCTGGGCCTGACGCTGTACGGTCACGGTCACTTCCGTCCCGGCTTCATAGTATGTCAGCTGTTTTTTGAGCCCTTCCATATCCCCGACAGAGGTTCCGTCAATTGCTGTAATGATGTCGCCTTTCTGCAGATCCGAGGCAGCGGCGCCGCCGTTTTCCAGGATCTCCGCCACATAGACGCCTACCGGAATATCATAAGCGCTGGAAACATTTTCCGTTACACTGACGCCGCTGATGCCCAGGGTTCCCTGTTTATCATCCGCCACTTTGGTCCTTGTGGTCTGGTTCATCAGTTCTTCGATGATAGGAAGCGCCTTGGTAGTCGGAATGGCAAATCCCATTCCTTCGACAGCCGCGCCGCCGATCTTACTGGAATTAATACCGATGACTTCACCGTTGATGTTGACCAGAGCGCCGCCGGAATTGCCGGGATTGATGGCCGCGTCAGTCTGGATAAAGGTACCGCTGGCACCGTTCTCATCCCGGATCTCCCGGTTGATGGCGCTGATATAGCCGACCGTCACGGATTGTCCGTAACCCAACGCGTTGCCGATGGCAATGGCAGGTTCACCGATCTGCAGCTTGTCAGAGTCGCCCAGGGTGGCAACACGGATGGTGTCCAGCGTATCTTTGGACAGACCGTCCAGGGAGACCGCGATCACAGCCAGATCATTGGAAGGGTCCGTCCCTTTGATGGCCGCTTCCGCGTTCTGCTGATCAATGAACTGGACACTGAGGCTGTCCGCGTTCTCGACGACATGGTTATTGGTCACGATCAGGAGCTCATCATCTGTCATGGCTACGATGATGCCGGAGCCGGTCGACGTGGCTTCTTCCGTATAAGTCTGGCCAAAGTACTGGGTCGCCTGTGTGAAGTTATTATAGACAGATACGATGGAAGGCATGACATCGGAAGCGACCTGCGTCACGCTTGTGTTCACTGTGTCCGAACTGTTCACGGACAGCATGGCCGTAGCGGCGTCTGTACTCTGCTCCGCTTTGTCCTTCTGTGCCGGTTCCTCAGCAGCTGCCTCCTGCTCTGCCTGCGCGGGAGCCTGGTCCCCTTCTTCTGCCTGGGCTTCTTCTACGGTCTGGGCGGGAGCGGCAGACCTGGCGGCAAAATTGCTGGCGCCCCATACACCGGCGCCTGCAGAGATGCCGAAGACAGCCGCAACAGCCAGCGCCAGTACCGCCTTGCCTTTGCCGCCTTCTTTACGGGATTTTTTCCCGGCGGGCTTACGGGGTCCGCCGCCGGAAGCAGCCTGCGGATCGGAGCTGTCTGCCGTCCCGCTGCCGGATGTCTCCTGACCGGCGCCGCTGCCGCCGGTATAATAAAAATTCTTCTGCTCCGTGTCATAGTAGGAATCGTCCTGATAGAACCGGTTGCCGGAGCTGCTGTACTGATAGCTGCCGTTGCCGGTCGCGCCGGAGTCCGGTCCGCCATAGCGGCCGGTATCTCCTTCCGGCGCCTGCTCATAGGCATATCTGCCCGCGTCAGAGGAATTCCATTCATTGTCTGAAGCGCCTGTATTTGTTTCGTTCGAATAATTCCTGTTCTCTTCCATGATCTACCACCTTTTCCGTTTATTTCTGTTTATGCCTGCCCGCTGCCTCTTTCCACCCGCGGCAGCCCGGCGGCTGTATGATCTGTATTCGATAGTAGTGAGTATAGGCGGTAAATGTGTTTATTCTGTGTATAAAATGTGAGAAAAATGTTCTCTTCAGTCCTCTTCGATCAGCCAGATTTCCAGGTAGTCAAATTCAATTTCCTCCACAAAAGAATCCCTGGTGAACCGGGCCCGGGAATGGCGCTGAAAGTCCCGGACCGTCGAATCCAGCCATACAGGGACCGCCAGATCCAGTTCGCCGCAGGCTGTCTCCAGGGCGCGGAATACTTTATGGGTCCTGGTATCCGCCGATCCGTCCTCAATGACGGTATCCCGGATCATACGGCTGTCCTTCCATTCTCTGACCCACATTCTGAACATTCTTTCATCCCTCCTTTGCCGGTTACAGTTGGATCCCGTTCCGCAGGCACAGCTGCCTGGCGCTCTCCACGGAATCCCTGCCGGTCTTATTCTTGATCGGCGCGAATTCCCGCTCCCTTTCCACTTCGTAAGGCAGGCAGGAAGGCAGGCTCCTGATCTGGTCGATCATCAGCAGCTCAAATTTATAGCCGTTGGGCTCCGCGGGACTGACCGTCTCTCCTTCCGGGCCCATAAAGGCGATCTTTTTCTCCACCACATGGACGGGGAAGTCCTCCGCCAGGGTCTTTTCCAGATCGGCGATCCGGAAAAGGTAATTGAGAATGACGCCGTAGCTGTAAAGGAGGCTGCCTTTTTCATCGGCCGCATCCAGCAGGTCATCGGTCATTTCATAATATTCTATAATGGCGGGATGGCCGTCCTGGCGGCAGAGCACGCCGACCTTTTCATCCCGGCTGTTCTTACGGACTGCTTTGGCCCCGCAGGCACAGTCCCGGTCAATGACCGCCCCGATAAAGCAGGGATCTGCGATCCGCTGCAGGACGTTGTCGACGCCGAAGACATTGAGCCAGCGCACGCCGCCGGCTTTGAGCCTGTCCAGGATACCGGCCCGCTGCAGGGAGGAGAACCAGCCGCCGTTGCCGTTGGGCGACAGGGACATGCTGTCCATGGACTCCATATAGATCCTGCCCTGATAATCCGCAGCCGGTGCCATATCCTGACGGAAAAAGGTCACCAGTTCCCTGTCATAACCGAAATACGCATGCTCTTCCATAAAGCGGACCGTCTTGTCATGATTGCGGTCGCTGGTCATGATCAGGAAGGGGATGCCGCAGCCGGCCGCCGTCGTGACCTCCTGCAGGTTCTCCATCAGACGCTGCATGATGTAGACCGGCCTGGTGATCCCGATGTCATACATGCACTTGGGATCATCACTCCCCAGGCGGGTGCCCATGCCGCCGGCCAGGAGCACACAGGCCACCTGCCCGGCGCGGATGGCTTCCATGCCTTTGCGGGTAAATTCCTCCCGCTCCTGCCCGATCTCTTCCAGGGAAAGGCCCTGCAGGGGTTCAATGGCCGTCCAGGTGCCGGCCGCGCTTTTGCTGCCGATGCTGTCCAGCACAGACAGATCCGCCGCTTCGATCTGGTCCAGCAGCTTTTTCCTGCCGGTCTCTGTCAGTCTGTCATAGTATTTCAGGACATGGGTCTGTCCATACCGGTCCAGTTTCTCATATGCTTCTGTATAATTCATCTGTATCCCTCCATCTTCCCGCGGCCTTTCCGCCTTTTCCTGTCTTTATCTTCTCCCTGTCTGTCAGCAGTATACCTGGACAGCGGCGTACAGCCGGCCTTTCCGGGTCTTTCCACCGGTCCCCCGGTAAATAAATTTCCCCCGCCCCCGGACGGAGACCCTGTCTCCTTCCCGCAGGAGGTCTGCCGGAGACAGGACCAGCCTGCCGTTGACCGTGACCGCTTCCGAAAGGACCAGGTCCCGGGCTGTCCCCCGGGCCATCTTCCAGACCATGGCGATCACGGCGTCGACCCGCTCCGAAGCCACGGAACCGGCCCGGTCCTCCAGCCGGGGCTGCAGGGTACAGGCGCCCGGCAGGCATTCGGCGGCCATGACGCTGGTATGGCGGACCCGGCACAGTTCTTCCCGGATAAAGGGGGCGATCTCTTTCATCACATAGACATAAGCCTCTGCGGGTCCCGTCAGAATGTCTCCGATCTGGTCCCTTTCGATCCCCAGATGCATGAGGGCGCCCAGGAAATCCCTGTGGGTCAGCTCGTCGGCAAATCTGGCATTGAGCGGGGTGATCCGCAGGCAGGCGACCACCTGCGGGTCAGCGGCTTCCGTCTGCGCAAAGCCCTCCCGGTCCATCCAGGCAGGCAGAAAGACCGCCGCCCGCCGGTCCGCGTCTTCCCGTCCTCCATACAGCAGGTAAGCGGCGCCGCCCAGGCGGGGGCTGTCCGGATGTCCCTCCCGGACCCGGACATAGTCATAAAAGACCGCCTGCTCCGAAGCGGACAGAAAAGCCGTATGGGTCATATAACCCTGCAGGAAAGCCCGGTCCGAAAGGTCCCGGAACCTGCCCTGCAGGAGCTGTTTCTCATCCATGTCTGTTTTCCTTTCCCAGGGATGCGTCTTTCCGGTTCAGAGGCATTATATCATAAAAATTCTTTCGCTGGTCTTTTCGCGGAAACCGTGTAAAAATAATACAGGGCGCCGTTCCCCATCCCGTCTGCACTTCTGTTCTCCAAGCCTGTCTGATAATGTCTTATGTATTTTCCCTGTTCCGACCGTATTAAAAATCTGAGAAAAGAAAAAGGACAGACGCAGAAACGGATTGCTTCCGTTCTGGGCCTGTCACAAAGAGTCTATTCCGATTATGAAAACGGGACCGTCCGGATCCCGGTCCGGGTCCTGGTCCGTCTGGCCGTCTATTATGACGTCAGCCTGGATTATCTGTCCGGCGTCAGCAACATCCGTCGCAGCCGTCCTCTCCATTGAGCAGGGCGCAGTCCGCCTCCGGGCCGCTTTCCGCTGTGTCCGCCCCGGTCCCTCCGGGCTCCGTAAAGGAGGTCATGGCTCCCTGGGCCACTTTCATCATCAGGGCGCACTCGATCCGTTTGCGGAACAGCCTGCATCCATATTCATAGGTGCCATGGATATCGCCCGTGGCATGATAGGAATTGGCCGCGCATCCGCCGGAGCAGTAGAGTTTGGCCCAGCAGTCCTGACAGTCCGGCCTGGCGTAGACGTTGCAGAGCTTGAATTCATCCCGGATATCGGTCCGGGTCACCCCGTCCCAGATATTGCCCATCTTATATTCAGGGTCATTGACGAACTGATGGCAGGGATACAGATCTCCCCATGCCGTTACGGCCATATATTCGGTTCCGGAACCGCAGCCGGCGATCCGCTTATAGATACAGGGGCCGTGCCGCAGGTCCAGCATATAGTGGTAGAAGGTAATGGGCTTTCCTTCCTTTTCCCTGCGCAGCATGTCCCGGGCCAGCAGCTCGTACTGATCGAACAGGACGGGCAGGTCTTCTTCCGTCAGGGCGCTGGGACTGGCCGGATCCGTCACGACGGGCTCCATGGACAGCTCGGTAAAGCCAAGGTCATCCGCCATATGGAAGAGGTCATTGGTGAAATCCGTATTGAAATGGGTATAGGTGCCCCGCATGTAGTAGCCCTGTCCCCCGCGGCGGCGGACAAATTCCCGGAATTTGGGGACGATGGTATCATAGCTGCCCCGTCCGCCCCGGTCTACCCGGAAGCGGTCATTGACCTCTTTGCGGCCGTCCAGGCTCAGGACCACGTTGTGGCATTCCCGGTTGGTCCAGTCGATGACCTCATCTGTGATTCCAACTCCGTTGGTGGTCAGTGTAAAGCGGAAGTTCTTATTCTTTTCCTTTTCGATGCTTCTGGCATAGGCGACCAGGTCTTTGCATACCTGGAAATTGACCAGGGGTTCTCCGCCGAAGAAATCCACCTCCAGGTTCCTGCGGCTGCCGGAATGCTCGACCAGGAAATCCAGGGCACGTTTACCGGTCTCAAAGGACATCAGGCCGTCCTGGCCCTTGAAATGGCCCTGGGAAGCAAAGCAGTATTCACAGGACAGGTTGCAGGTATGGGCCACCAGCAGGCAGAGGGCCTTGACGACCGACGAGCGCTGTTTGAGATCGAAGGCTTTGTCCTGATAGCGGTCTTCGGTAAAGAGCTTTCCCATGGACTGCAGTTCATGAATATCCTCCAGAATCTCCTCTGTATCCTGCCGTGTCACCCCTCTGTCCCTGTATTCTTCAAAGACCCTGGCACAGGCAGCGGACGCTTCCATCCCCTGATCCAGATACGCGATCAGGTCATAGGAGGCATCGTCCGTTACATGGACGCTGCCGCTGTATACATCCAGGACTATATTGTAACCGTTTAATTTGTATTGATGAATCATATATTCCCTTACCGGCGCCGCTGCCGACCGCCCGGCGCCGTTCTTTTTGCAGTGCATAAAACTGCCGGAATGCGCACAGCACTCCGGCAGCCTGATCTTACTTGTCTGGACTGAACAGATGATGGATCATTCAGCGTCTTTGTTCTCGCAGGGCTGGTTGGCAACACCGCAGCTGGTCTTGCATGCGCTCTGGCAGGAAGTCTGGCACTCGCCGCAGCCGCCGTCAACAGCGCTCTGAGCCATATCACGTGTATCCAATGTCATAATGTGCTTCATACGATCGTCCTTCTTTCTGAATTATTGATGATAGCGGCCGGCTGTCAGGCCTGCCGCAGACTGCGGATCTCCTGTCCGCGCAGTCTGTCTCCACAGTTACGATAATAATACATAGACCTGCGGCCGTTTGTCAAGGTCATCGTCTCCGGCCCCCGACTGAGACCGCCTGATCCTGCAGCCGGCCGCTTCCAGAGACCGGATCCGGGACAGGATCCTGTCTGTGATCCGCTCTCCCGGCGCGCAGACCGGTATGCCCGGCGGGTAACAATAGAGATACTCCCCGCAGATCCGCCCGGCCGCGGCGGCAAGGGGAACTGCCTCCATATCCATCCGGACCGCCTGTCCCACCGGCAGGACCGTCTCCGGCGCCGGCAGAAGCGGTATGTCCTCTCCGGCTTCTTCCGGATCCGGAAATACCCGCGGGCTGCCCTCCAGGCTGCCTTCCAGTTCCAGCAGAGCCTCCAGCAGCCTCTGCAGGGCGTCCGGCGCGTCAGCCGGCGAAGTCATGGCCAGGACACAGTCTTCCAGAACCATTTCCGTTTCCAGCAGGTACCGTTCCCGCAGCAGCCGGGCCAGGCCATGGCCGGTCAACTGCCCGGGCGGGCAGGCGATCAGGATCTTGCCGGGGTCATAGGCGAATGCCCGTTCCCGGGATAACCTGCCGGCTTCCCTGCCCAGGATCCTGAACCGGCGGAGGGCAGCGGCGCCTTCGTAAAAGTCGGAAAGCCGCTGCTGCCAGCCGCGGAACAGGCTGTACCCTTCCGCTTCCAGCAGTCCTGTACAGGCGTCCAGGGAGGCCAGCAGGGGATAGGAAGGGGAAGAAGTCTCAAAAATATCCAGTTCCCGCGCCAGGGCCCCTGTGCTGATCCTGTCTCCCCGCAGATGCAGCCAGGCCGTCTGGGTCAGGGACGGCAGGGTCTTATGGGGGCTCTGAATGACCAGGTCCGCTCCGCAGGACAGGGCTCCCGCCGGGAATCCGGTCCCGGGAAAGAGTCCCAGGTGGGCCCCGTGGGCCTCATCTACGATCAGGGGAAGATCATGGGCATGGCAGATGGCGGCAATGGCCCCGATGTCCGACAGGACCCCCTCGTACGTGGGGCTGGTCAGGATGACCGCCCGGATGGAAGGGTCCGCCTGCAGCAGACCGCGGACTGCCTCCGGGGAAACGCTGCCGCAGATCCTGTAATCCGAAACGGTCTCCGGCAGGATCCAGACCGTTTCCAGACCGCACAGTTCTATGGCATGATATACCGATTTATGGCAGTTACGGGCTGCGGCCACCCGGTCTCCCTGCCGGACCGCGGCCCGGATGCCTGCCAGAATACCGCAGGTACTGCCGTTCACCAGATAGCGGGTATGGTCCGCCCCGTACAGGGCGGCGGTCCGGTCCATGGCCTCCTTCAGGATCCCCCGGGCATCATGCAGGTCATCGGTCCCTTCCACCTCCGTCAGGTCCCATGCATAGGGCAGGCCGGGGCAGGGACCGGGCCGGCGTTTATGGCCCGGCATGTGCAGGGGATAGATGCCGGATCCGCAGTATTGTCTGAGCCGCTCTTCAAGCCGGGACTGTGTCATGTCTTTATACCGTCCTTTCCATTGCCGGAAAACCCCCGAACGTGCAGGATCGTACAAAAAAGGGACCTGCCCGCCGGGCGTACGCTCCGGTCCGCAGGTCCCCGCATTCTCACGAAAAGAATATCAGGAAGTCACTCCTGTCTCTATTAAGCATCCAGCTGGGATGTGCAGTGAGGGCATCTGGTCGCTTCGATCGCGATCTCGCTCTTGCAGTAAGGGCACATCTTTGTGGTGGGAGCCTCTTCTTCAGCGGGCTTCTTGACGAGGGATGCAGCCTTGTTCATAGCCTTGATCACGCTGAACAGAACCAGGGCGATCAGCAGGAAGTTAATGACAGCATTGATGAATTTTCCGATGGCGATGTTGGAGTTGTTAACAGTGACCACGAAGCTGCTGAAATCAAATCCGCCGATCATGCCGATGATAGGGGTAATGATATCCTCTACCAGGGAAGTAACGATTGCGGTGAAAGCGCCGCCGATGATGATACCGACTGCCATATCCATGACATTGCCGCGGCTGATGAACTCTTTAAATTCGTTGATAAAACTCTTCATTTCTACATTCTCCTCTCATATGGCTGCCGCCGCAGCGGCGATTCTGAAAAAAAGTTTATAGTTATTTTATAAACTCACTTTGTATCCTATTTTAACAGCAAATTTTGATACGTCAACAAATTTTATCAGTGATTCCTATGATTTCGGAAACGTTTCCGAAGCCGTTCGTCCCGGATTTCAGGGACTGTTTCAGATATGGACGGCCCGGATCTTTTCGCAGATCTCCTGATATGTCCCTTCCAGGTCCGGGTATTCCTGCCTGGCCTCTTCCAGCCTGCCGGTCCGGAGTATCTCTGTCAGTTCCGATGCGCTGACCGTCAGCCGGCCCAGGCCCAGGGTCAGACAGGTCCCTTTGAGCGCGTGGACCATGCGGAAAGCCTCTTCCGCATCCCCGGCTGTCAGGGCCTTCCCCAGCTCCTCCATGGAAGTATCCTGCAGGAACATGCCCAGATAACGGACGATCCTTCTGTCATCCGGCATCCTGGTCAGAGCTTCCTGATAGCTGCCTCCGATTTCCTGATAAAACTGCTCCGGTCTCATGTTATACCTCCTGCAAAAAACCAGCCCGGCGGACTTTCCGCCTGCCTTCCTTTAATAGCCGTGATAGCTTTCGTAAATATGTCTGCTGATGGAGTCCGCTTCCGAAGAAATCTGATAGTCCTCCTGCCCGTACAGGGATGCATGGAGCCACCTTATATTGTCTGCCAGGGCATCCGGGATGATACAGGCCTGCTCACCGATATAGTCCTCGGCCCTGTATTCCTCCACAGGCAGGCCGCCGGACTGCTCCAGTTTATAGAAGGGGGCTTTCAGGATCAGGCCCGCCATCTGCGTCTTTGTCAGGGAGCATGCGGAGCTGCCGATCACTGTCCTGGCCGCTTTGGCAAGTCCGAAGGGACCTGCTTTCTTCAGACGGTCCAGAATGGCCTTCATGACCTCCCGCTGACGTTCCGTCCTGCGGTAATCGCTGCCGGCTGTATAGCGGATCCTGGCAAAGGCCACGGCCTGGATGCCCGACAGATGCTGCTGGCCTGCTTCGACCGGCTCGTTCTCGGTCCCCAGTTCATATTCCATATCCTCCAGGTAGCTGTTCAGATAGCCGGCCTCCTCTTCCGTCACGCCGGTCTCCAGGTCGATGCCGCCCAGACTGTCAATGGTATCGGCCAGGCCTTCAAAGCCGATGGTGATAAATCCGTCGATATCCAGATCCAGATTGGTATTGAGCATGGAGACCGCCTGCTCAGGCCCGCCGTAGGCATAGGCCGAATTGGCCTTGCCGTAGGAACCGTCTCCCAGCTCCAGCCAGGTATCTCTGTAAACGGAAATCAGTTTCATTTCTCCGGTCGACTTGTGAATGGAGCACAGGATCATGGTATCACTGCGGTTGTCTCCGGCCATCAGGTCCTGTTCCCTGGAATCCACGCCGAAAATGGCAATGGTGGTATAGTGGTTCATGATCGTATCCGAAGCCGCCTGGCTGTTGACTTTGGGATTGATCCTGACGGTTTCCAGGCCGCTCAGCAGGGAGGACAGGATCCCGAAGCTGCCGAGCGCGAGGACCAGCACAAGGACCAGCAGGAACCACAGTACGGGATGGGACCGTTTTTTCGAAGGGTCCGGTCCCCTTTTCTGTCCCTGCGCCTTTGCGGCCCGGCTTTTGCCTGCCGGGCTGCCGTTCCTGCCGCCTGCAGACGTTCTGCCCGCCTGCTTCTGACTGCCTTTTTTCCTTTGTCTGTCATAGCCCCGCAGTTTATCCTGCTGGCGGGCATATTCCTCATAATCTTCCTCATCCCCATAGTCGGTCAGGTCATATTCATATTTTCTGTCTGACATAGGTATATCCATCCTTTCTGCAGGTCCCCGGGACCCGCACTCAAAACAGATCTTGTTGATATCTTTATGCGTACATGCGCAGAAACCGGCGTTTCTCCGCCGTGCGCAACATGGTAACAGGCCGCGTCAGGCCTGCGGGTACAGATTCTGTTAATCCCGGAAAAAATATGTTCCCCCTTCCCTATTATAATCTGAAACATGTCCTGTGCATAGGTACCTGCAAAGACAGGATTTCCGGAACTCTGCCGGAAAAAGCGGCGGTCCGGATCTCTCCGGGCCGCCGCACGCTGTGCATCACGCATTAATCATAAGACTGTTCCTGGATCTCGCCTGTCTTGGCATGGACCGTAACGCAGCCGGCATTGACTGTATCTTTTTCATGGTCTGAGATACACAGGTAGACCAGGTAATAAGGGCTGTCCTTGCTGGGATACTGGTAGACAAAGACATCATATGTGTACTTGCTGCTCTTGCCTTCCACCGGCTGTCCGGGATAATGTCCCCAGTAATCCTCTGCCATGAGCATGGCGTCATTGGCTGTATAGGACCACTCCTCTTCCTTCTTTTCCTCTTCTTTTTTCTTTTCTTCTTCCTTCTTCTTCTCTTCGGCTTCTTTTTTGGCTTTTTCTTCTTCTGCCTTCTTCTTCTCTTCCTCTTCTTTCTTTGCCTTTTCTTCGGCCTCCTTCTTCGCCTGCTCTTCCTCTTTCTTCTTCGCCTCCTCTTCGGCCTCCTTCTCCGCCTGCTCTTCGGCCTTTTTCTCAGCCTCCTGCTCGGCTTCCTTCCTGGCCTCCTCTTCGGCGGCTTTGGCTTCTTCAACAGCTTTGGCTTCTTCTTCGGCCTTCTGTCTGGCCGCTGCGCTCTCTTCGTCCAGTTTCGCGGCCCGGTCCGCCACGTCTCCGTCGAACTCATCATAGTGTTCGGACAGCTTATAGGAATCAAGATTGATCAGGTACTCATTGCCCTTTTCATCCGTCGCCGTATAGATCCGCCCGGCCACACACAGTTCTCCGTCCTCATTCAGGAAAGCATCCGTCTCCTGCAGGTTGTCATAACTGATATTTCTGGCCATGGCGTTCACGGCGTCCTCTTCCGATACCACTTCCCCGATATACTGATAATAACGGTCCAGATAGGCAGAGATCATGGCTTTTTTCAGGTTTGCTGTATACTCTTCCTCCGGTATCTCCAGATACTGCAGAAGATCCTCCCGGGTCAGGGCAGTCCTGTCGGAGACCCTGAGATTGTAGACTGTGTAATCGTCCCTGCGGCCCCCTTCCTCCTGCATGACCCGCTGGGTCACCAGAGACAGGATATCCTGGTCCCGCAGATTCCAGAAATAGGAAATGGAGGTACAGGCCGGCAGGCCTCCGGAGGATTCCTGGTCCTCCATATAAGATTCCGCATTGACCATGTAGTGCTTAAGATCATCGTCAATGGCATTATTGATCCGGGTGACCGCCGTACCGGTCAGGTCCACCTTGGGGATCCTGTAACTGTAACGGATGGCCTCCTTGCCGTCCGTAAAATCCATAGCTTCATAATAAGAGTCAACGACCAGGTGTTCCAGGTCGACTGTCTGACTGGCGGCCGCGGCCGCTGTGGCGGCCTCCGCGGATCTGTCCGTGCTGCCTTTGTCAGGCAGGAAATATAAGAGGATCACGACCACTGCCGCAACGCCGATCACAGCGGCGGCCGCTCCCAGAATTTTAATAACGCCTCTTTTTGTCATATATAGAAACCTCTTTCCGGTATATCCTTTTTCATCTCCCGGCCCCGCCGGGAACGTCCGGAATTTCCGCCTGAAGGCCATATTTCCGGACAGTAACAATACTATACCAAAAAACCTGCCATAACAAAAGAGAAAAAAGCCTCTGCCGGGCATGGCAGAGGACTTATTCCTGCTCCTGCCGCGGAGCCCTGTCCGTTCTGATACCGGCTTCACAGGAGGAACGCATCAGATTGGCGCCCCAGGCAGGATAAAAATCGATCGACAAATGGATCCCGTCCGGCTGGTAATCAGCCTCCGGGTCTGTCAGCAGATCTGTATTATCGATATAAAGGATATTGTTGCGGGCACACATGTCCCGGACCGCCGCGTTGTAGGCGTCCACTTCTTCGAAAACAGGGTTTTCTTCCAGGGCCCATCCGACTGCAGGCAGGATGGAGCTGAAACAGTAGGCCGCATCCGGCGCGTATTCCCGCAGGATGGTCACCTCCTCCAGGACCTCATCGGCATAGGATTCGGGAGTGGGCCAGATCCCGGTCAGAATATCATTGATCCCGAAGGCGATATAGACCTCTTCCGGGTCCAGACGCTTAAATTCCTCCAGATGATCCAGGATCTTCGTGATCACGGCGCCGTTATCCGCCAGGACCCTGTCTTCCTCCAGGAAGCCGTAGGCGGAAAATCCCACGAATCTGGAATCTCCCAGCAGGACATAATTCCTTTCTTTGAACGCCTTCCAGACGCCGTCCCCTTCCAGGGACCGCAGATATTCCTCCTTCTCTTTCTCCCTGAGCTCTTTGGCGGTCCGGGCGATCTTTTCCCGGGGACTTTCTGCCGGGACCGCCGGTGCCTGTGTCTCTCCTTCCGCTGCCTGTTCCTCCGTCTCCCCGGGCAGTTCGGGCGCAAAATAACTGTTATAACGGCGCAGAAGCGTACTCACGACCGTCATGAGCACGATCAGCAGCAGGATACAGGTATCCTGCCGGGTCCATTTTTTCTCCATTGACTATTGCCTCTTTTCCTCCGCTACACAAGTATAAAGAACATGATGACCCCCAGCACCATCAGGATGCCCAGACAGGTCATGAGCAGAGCGAAGGAAAAGTTCATGACAATGGGATCGATGGCCCTGGCAGTCTCAAAACGCAGGGTAAAGAGCCTGCCCGCCTTCAGAGGCTGGTGTCCCCGTACTCTGGTCTCCCGCAGCAGGGTCTTGCGCAGCAGGACGACCAGGGCATCCAGCGATACGCACAGGGTCCTGCCGATGGTGGCCGCCAGCAGAAAGACGACCTGGGCATCGGGGACCAGGATTTTGTTCTCACCCGGAATGGCGGCAAGGTTCCCGAAAACGAAGGGGAAGACCTTCAGGAGCAGGGGCCTGTATACGGAATCCTCCAGATCAAAATGCCGGAACCATCGGTTGACATAATGTCCTCTGCGGATCAGGACTTTCCTGACAAAGAGCAGATAGACACAGGCGCCGATCAGCAGTGAGATGGCGCCGCCCTTGAGATTGATCAGGATAAAAGGCCTGAATTCCAGGATTTCATGGAAGCCGGTCACATAGGCGGCCAGCCGGTTCATGACGGCAGGCTGGCCCAGCAGGACCATGAACAGGGAAGAACCGCATACCGCGATGGCGGAAGCCGTATTCATACATCTGCTGTCTTTGTCGAATTCCGCCTGCTTTTCGGGATGCTTCTCAATAAATATACAGATAAAGAGCTTGAGCATGTAGGCAAAGGTGAGTCCGCCCGAGAAGAGGAAGATCCACTCGATGACGCCCAGCATGCCGCTGATATCGCCGCAGTATTCCCTGCCGGCCACGATGCCTTCATGCAGCATGGTCTTGCTGATATAGCCGTTGAAAAAGGGAACGCCGCTGATCCCCAGGGCCCCCAGGGCAAAGGCTGCCTTCAGGAAGGGTTTGTTCCTGCCCCAGCCGCGGATATCGTCCAGGGTCAGGGCCCCCAGATTCATGACGACCACGCCGGCGCACATAAACAGCGTCAGCTTGATCAGGGAATGGTTGACCATATGCAGGACCGTACCGCTGTAAGCCACGCCGGCACCCTCCGCGTCGCCTGCCGCTGTCAGCAGGACATACATGGCAATCCCCACCAGGATAAAGCCGATCTGGGACATGGAGGAACAGGCCAGGGTCCGTTTGAGATTGACCGAGAACAGGGCCATCAGGGCGCCCAGGGCCATGGTGACCGTGCCCAGGATCAGGACGATCCTGCCGAACACGGCGTCCCCCGCCAGAGCCTGCAGGGAAGTCATCAGAATGCCGTAGACGCCTACCTTGGTCAGAACGCCCGAAAGCAGGGCAGAACCGGGGGAAGGCGCTACAGGATGCGCCTTGGGCAGCCATACATGCACAGGGAACATACCGGCTTTGGCGCCGAAACCGAACAGGATACAGACACCGGCGGTCCGTACCAGGACCGGGTCCTCCGCCCGGGCCGCGGCAGCGGCCAGATCTTCAAAGTCCAGGGTCCCCAGGCAGTGCTGCAGCAGGGCCAGACCCATAAAGAGGACCAGGCCGCCGATGACGGCAATGAACAGATAGGTATAAGCCGCCTTAATGGCTTCCGCCGTCTCCTCATGAATGACCCAGGTAAAGGAGGTGAAGGAGACGATCTCAAAAAAGACAAAGGCGGTCATCAGATCCGAAGAGAGCATGACGCCCTGGGTGGCGCCCAGCGTCACCAGGACAAAGAACCAGTAGCGGTTCAGTCCTTCCCGTTCATGGGCGAAATACTCCCTGGCGAACAGGGTCGTACCGGCCCACATCAGGGAGGTCACAAGGCTGTAGACTGTATGCAGTCCCTGATTCTGCAGCCAGAGGCCTCCATTGAGGATGCCCGTGATCTGCAGGCTGTGTCCGCCCCGGATCAGCAGGAGCGACAAAAGCAGCTCCAGAAAAGTGACCAGGATCACAAAAATATCCCTGGCGTTCTCCTGCCGTCGTCCGATTCCATATGATACAAAGGCCATGAGAAAAGGCCCGAATACGATTGCAGCAATGAGCATAATCCTACTCCGTTCCGTTCATCCGGCAGCCCGCGGACGGGCTCCTTTATCAGATCCGGCCCGCGGCGATCTGCGCAAGGAAATGCATGACAGGCGCCGGAAAAAGACCGAAAACAATGTTGACCAGGGTGAAGACTCCGATCGGGACCAGCATCCGCCAGTCCGGATCTGTGACAGCCGAATTGGCGTAATAGTCTTTGCCATGGGCCGGGAAGAAGGCCCTGACGCTGACGGTGATCGTATACATGGCGCAGAGGAAAGCCGACAGGATCAGCGCGCCGCAGCCCAGGGCTCCCTCCAGGGTCCCCGCCTCCGCGCCGGCCAGCAGCAGCTGCCATTTGGAAATAAAGCAGCAGAAAAAGGGAATGCCGGTCAGGGACAGGGCCCCCAGGGTGTAGCAGGTAAAGACAAACGGCATCCTGCGTCCCACACCGTTGACCTCATAAATATAGCGGTTCCCCGTGACGTGCATGAAGGCGCCGGCACAGAGAAAAAGGCACATCTTGACGATCCCGTGGAAGAGCATATGGGCCATGCCTCCCAGCATGCCCTGGGGAGTCATCAGGGAGATCCCGAACAGCATATAGGACAGGTTGGAAACGGTCGAATAGGCAAGACGCCGTTTAAAATGCCGTTCCTTCAGGGCCATGGCGGCCGCGAAAAGCAGGGTGAACACCGCGGCAATGGTACACACGTGCTGGACCCATGTGCCGGCCAGCTGCTGGGGCCTGTAACAGTAATAGGTCAGCCGGATCACGGCAAAGACACCGGAGTTGACGACGGCCACCGCGTGCAGGAGGGCCGTGACGGGCGTCGGAGCCACAGAAGCGTCCGGAAGCCACTGATACAGGGGAAAGAGGGCCGCCTTGACACCGAAGCCGAAAAATCCCATGGGGAAGGCGACCAGCATCAGGCCGCCGCCGTCATTGATGTCGACGATCCCGCCGTAAAGAAAGTCCCCGCCATAGCCATACAGGGTAATCAGCACTACAGCCGTAAAGGCCAGAGAAGCTCCGCCGATGGTATAGACCGCGTATTTACGGCCGGCGTAGCGGCTCTCCGCGTTGCCGTAGTGGGTGACCAGGGGAATCGTGACCAGGGTCAGCATCTCAAAGAAAACATACATGGTCAGGATGTCCGCGGAAAAGGCCACGCCCAGGGTAATGCCGTAGGTCATGATAAAGAAGGAGAAGAAGGCAAAGGGCCTGTCGTCGTCCTCCATATAGCTGAAAGCGTAAATGGTGACCAGCGGCCACATCAGGGAGATCATGCCCGCAAAAAGGCAGGAAAGACCGTCCGCGCCAAAGGTAATGGAAAAACCGCTGGTGAAATTGTAGACCGTGACCGGATGCCCGCCGCAGCCCAGTATGGCGATCCAGACCAGCAGGCTGGTGATGCAGACCAGGGCCTCACAATACAGGGGCAGTCCCCTTTTGGCCTGGACAGGATGGGTCAGCAGGAGCAGGCCTCCCAGCACCGGCAGCAGGACCGGCAGTAAAATAAAGACAGCGCTCAAGTTCATACCTCCCAATGCTTAGATTCCCAGGGCGCCCAGGATCTGCAGGCCGAAAAGACCCGCTGCCAGGGATACCGCGCAGAGGACTGCCATGGGAACGACCATCAGGCCCGAGGGCTCCGAAGACTGCAGGACAATGGGGTTGGCGTCCTCACCGGGGAAGAAGCCGTCGATCACCAGCGGGAACAGGTAGCCGGCGGTCAGCAGGGCCGAGATCAGAAGGACAGCCGGGGGCATAAAGGCCCAGAAACCGCTGCCGCCTTCTACGGCCGCCATGGCGATGACCCATTTGGACAGGAAACCGCCCATGGGAGGGATGCCGACCAGGGAAAGGGCCGACAGCATGATGCACCAGGTGGTACGGGGCATGGATTTTCCGATCCCCTTCAGCTGCCGTACATCCCGGATCCCCATCTTATAAATAAAGACGCCGGCCGTCAGGAAGAGACATCCCTTGGCGCAGAAATGGGCCATGACATGCAGGAGCCCGCCCTGCAGGCCCTGGGGAGTCAGTACGGACAGGGCCGTCATGATATAGGAGAGCTGGCTGACGCTGGAATAGGCCAGCCGCTTTTTCAGGTTCTTCTCCAGGAAAGCCATGGTGGATCCCATGAATACCGTCAGCATGGCGGCGCTCATCCAGATGTACTGGACAAAGGTACCGCGTACAAAATCCGCGCCGACCGTATAATAGACCATACGGATGACGGCCAGGATACCGGCTTTGACGATAATGCCCGAAAGCAGGGACGAGGCCGGAGCCGGGGCAATGGGATGGGCCGCCGGGAGCCAGCCGTGCATGGGATACATGCCCGCCTTGGTGCCGAAGCCGAAAATGGCCAGCAGGATCATGACCAGCAGGAGCTTTTCATGGCCGGCGGTCCGGACCGGATCCAGGATGCCTTCCGGTCGGAAGGCCTTATCCGCCACAGAATAATAATAGACAAAGAACACGCCCAGCAGGCCCATCAGGGCGCCGGCTACGGAATAGTAGAGATACTTCATGGCAGCCGCGACGGCTTCCCTGGACATTTCATGCAGGACCAGGGGCATGGAAGTCAGGGTAGCGAATTCGAAGCAGCAGTAGACGGTCAGCATGTTGCCTGAACCGCAGACCCCGATCATGGCGCCCAGGGACAGGAACAGAAAACCGAAGAAGACCTCGGGCCGCTCTTCCATCTTCATATATTCGAACGCGTAGAAGACGACACAGGTATACAGGATCAGGACCGCCAGCAGGAAAAGCCTGCCGATTCCATCCAGGGCAAAATATACCGTGGCATTCTCTGTGAACCGCAGGACAGTGACAGGTGCCGAAAGCCGCATGGCAGCCAGCGCCAGGAGATCTGTCAGGAGCATGACGGCCGCGTAGCGGCGGTTCCTGGATTTGTCACCGGAAGCGGGCAGGGCTGAAGCCAGGATGCCGGCCGCCGCCGGAAATAAACATGTGATGATCAAAAGCATTTTTCCTTCCTCCTGTCAGCTGAACATCAGAAAGCCTTTTTGTATCAGATCCGTGATGACCCAGGAAAAGAGTCCCAGGAACAGGTTGCAGGCCGTCAGTATGACAGCTGCCGTAT
Organism: uncultured Lachnospiraceae bacterium; assembly: GCA_902789735.1. GTDB lineage: Bacteria > Bacillota > Clostridia > Lachnospirales > Lachnospiraceae > CAG-791. Next base: position 60,902 of record CADAOZ010000011.1, on the reverse strand, counting down.
TGTAGTCCAGGCTGTGATGCCCTCTTTCGCGGACCCTGAGGTAATCGCTGCCGTACACCGTGTAGATCCGGATGACGGTATGGATAAAATAAAACGCGTTCAGCAGGGAACTGACCGCCAGGATCAGCATGACCAGGATGACCTTCCGGAAGCTCCCGGTCCCGACCGCAGCGGTGGCGAACAGGAGCTTGGATGAGAATCCCGCGAAAATGGGGATGCCGACCATGGAAAGGGATCCGACTGTAAAGAAGATACCGGAATTGGGATCACGCAGGCCCGAACCCTGCAGTCTGGAGAAGAGGAGGCTGTCTCCCGATACCTCCGCCAGCCTGGGGGTCGTTATGAACAGAAGGGATTTGGTCACGGCGTGGCAGTAAATGTGGAATATCGCCGCCGAGAATCCGGCCATGCCGCCGATCCCGATGCCCATATAGATATAGCCGATCTGGGCCGCCGAGGAAAAGGCCACCATCCGGTTGATGTTGTTGGCCCGCAGGGCTGAAACGGAGCCGAAGACCATACCGCACAGTCCCAGGACAAAGAGGATATTGGAAACCGGCAGCGCCCGGAGCACATCCAGGCCGACGGCCCTCCAGTAGATCTTGATCAGCAGGAATATATAGCCTTTGGATACAAGGGATGACAGAACGGAAGCGGAGGTCGGCGTAGCCCATCCGTAAGTATCCGGCATCCAGAAGTGGAAGGGGAACAGGCCGCTCTTGATGGCCAGGCCGATGGTCAGGATGCCGACGGCCAGGGAAATGACCGGTATATTGGCCGGATCCGCGGCCAGCTCCGTCAGGGCCGCCTTCATGTTCATCATCAGCAGATGGCCCGTAATGTCGTAGAGCAGGACAACGCCCAGCAGGAACAGACCTGACCCCAGCAGGTTCAGGATCATATAGCGGACCGCGGCCAGGGTGGTCCTTCCGATCTCACGGACGATCAGGATGCCGCAGCTGGTCAGGGTCGTAATCTCCAGGAATACATATCCGGAAAAAATATCATTGGTCCAGACCAGCGACAGCAGGGCTGCCGTCATCAGATTGATCAGGGTAAAATACAGATTGATCTTGCTGTTGTCCAGATCCATGGACAGGAACCGCCAGCCGCCCAGGACCGAGCAGAGCATGACGATCATGAACAGGAAAGCTGTCAGGCCTTCCAGGACGCCGGCCCGGATCTCATTGCCCCAGGGGGCGGAGAACTCGCCCATGCTGTAGGTAAAGGGCTGGCCGGACGATATGGTATACCAGAGCACGGTCCCGCAGAGAATGATCAGGACGCATTCATAAATGATGGTATAATATTTGGCTGCCCGGCCCCGCAGCATCATACACAGGGGACCGGAAAACAGGCTGAACACAATTGTGAACAGGGGAAAATTACAGATAAAGTTCAAAACGGATTCTCCTTGCTCCTCAGCGGTCTTCGATCTGGTGCTTGGACAGGGCGTAAATGTCGTCCAGATTCAGGGTATGATAACGCCGGTAAAGCCGGATGGTCAGGGACAGCATGACCGCCGTGACCGAGACCGAAACAACGATGCCGGTCAGGACCAGACCCGCCGGAACAGGGTTGATATAGGCTTCCATATCCGTGACCCCGTTGGTGATGATCGGGGCCTTGCGTCCGCTGATATAGCCCATGGAAGCCAGAAAGAGAAAGACGCCCGTATCCATGATATTCATGCCGATCAGCTTCTTGATCAGGTTTCTCTGGAACAGCAGCGTGGTAAAGCCGATCCCGAACAGAATGATCGCCGCCGCTTCTTCGTAATTTATCAATAATGTCTCAAGCACCGCCTATATTCCCCCTTCTGATCAGACTGTAGAAACCGAACATGGTCCCCGCGACGACAAGACCGACCGCGATATCCAGCGGCAGGATCAGTCCGCCGCTGAGAATGGCGCCGGGAACCCCCTTGGGGATATGATTTTCCAGGCCGTTGGCGCCCGTAAAAAATACGTAGCCCTTGGCGAAACTGTAAAACATGAGGGACAGGAAAGTCATCCACATGGAGACCCGCAGGGGCAGAAAACTGTCGACCCGGTCAAAGCCGAAGGCGGCCGCCGTAATGATCAGTCCGGTCCCCATGACCGCCCCGCCGGAAAAACCGCCGCCGGGCGAATTCTGTCCGTTGAGCAGGATGTAGATCCCGTAGACAAAGATACAGGGCAGCAGGATCTTGCCCATGGTCCGGATGATGGTATCCCGTTCCAGACTGTAGTACCGGTCGCTCAGGACCGTATAGTAATCCTCGTATTCCGACCGCATATTCTTATGGTCGACCCGCAGCAGGATCATGACACAGATCAGGGCCGTAAAGAGGACGTGGGATTCGCCCAGGGTATCAAAGGCACGGTAGTCCAGGATCATGCCGGAAACAATGTTAACGGCACCGGTCTCCTCCAGGCCGTGCTCCACATAGCGTTCCACCACTTCATCCGCCCGGGTATTCTCCTCCCCGTATCTGGGAAGCATGGCCACCGTGTAGAGCAGGACGCCGATCAGCAGGATGCAGCTGATGACAGCCACGATATGGTAGATCAGGTAGAAACCCTTCTGCTCCGCCTCCACGGTACGTTCATAACCGGGGCGCTCCTCCATTTCCCGGACCAGTTCCATCCGCTGCTTTTTGATGGTCTCTCTGGGCTGGTCATGGATCTCGGAAGCGTCATCCAGGATCCGGTCCATCACGTCCGTCCGGCCCATGACCCATTTTTTAAATCGTTTTCTCATGTCCGCTCCCTTCCGTCTTCAGGCTCCTCTTCCCGGGCGTCCTCCTTCTCCGCGTCGATCTTTTTCAGGGTCGCCATAAAAAGGATCCCGCTGACGCCGGCGCCGACAGCCGCTTCCGTGATCGCCAGGTCCGGTGATTCCATCAGCACCCAGAGGACGCACATGATCGAACTGTAGGACATGAAGATAATGACGGCCTTGAGCAGGCCCCTGGTCAGGTTGACGCTGACCGCGCATATGATCAGCAGGACCAGCATGATGATCTTGAATATTTCTGTCATATAAGTCATTTAAGTCTCCTCCGTGTCCCCGCGTCTTCTGCGCAGCTTCAGATAAGAGGAAAGGTCCGGATTGGTAAAATATTCGATCTGCCCCATGAAGTGGGTGGAGACCGGGGATGTGCACCACATGAAAGCCGCGACCGCGATCAGCTTGAACAGGTCCATGCCAAAGCCGGCGCTGATCATCAGTGCCACCAGGACCGACATCAGGCCCATGGTATCGCCAATGCCCGCGGCATGGAGACGGTTCATGATATAGCCGAAATGAAACACGCCCAGTACGGCGCAGATAAAGGAACACAGACCGACGATCATAAAGACAGCCGTCAAAACAAATCTGATCCATTCCATGGGGGTCCCTGTCATTGCCTGCCTCCTTTCGGAACTTTGGTGAATCCGCTTCCGAACCCGGCGCTGCCGCTCCGATTATCCTTTTTGAAATCCTTTTTGACACCCTTTTTGATACCGTCAGTGAAATCATTGCCGAATTCATTGCTGCTATCGTTTCTGATACTCTCCTTCTCCGGACTTACAGCCGCCGCCGGCATCCTGCCGGTCTGCCGCCGCCATGCCTCCCGCGCCCACGGCGCCTCCTCAGCCTCTCTGCCGGCATATACCGGACCGGGCTCCTCCGACTCTTCATATGGGTCATAGGCGTCATTCCTGCGGTCCCCTTTCCGGCGGGTCTTCTTTCTGCCGTCCAGGGGTCTGCGGCCGGGCCTTGCAGGGATATAGGTGGAAGCATAGATCAGGACCGAAACGAAGCTGATCATGGCATAGATCAGGGCCACGTCCACCAGGTATCCCTCATCCAGATACCGGGACAGGATCACGATACAGCATATGATCATCGTGCCGATCATGTTGACAGAGAGGATCCGGTCCGTGATCCGGGGTCCGATGACCGACCTGACCAGCATGACGCCGATCAGAATGGCAAAGATGATCAGAGAGCCCATATAAAGTATGTTATAAGCAGTCTCTATTGACATACGGTTACCTCAGCTTTCTGAGGATCCTGACAAAGGAGGAATCCTCAATCCCTTCCGCGAATTCCGGAATCAGACAATGGACAGCGAAATGATTCTTTTTATGAAAGACTGTATAGGTCCCGGGGGTCAGGGTGATCGAATTGGCCAGCAGGACATTGACAAAGCTGCTGGTGAATTCGGAATCGAATTCTACGATGACCGGATCAGGCTGTCTTCCCCGGCTGATCAGCAGATCCATGACAGAAGCCGAAGCCTTGATGATCTCCCAGATCAGATTCAGAAAGTACAGGGCCAGGACGGCGGCATTGGTAATGATGGCCGCGTCTGTAGACGGTCTCCAGCCCAGGACCCGCATGGAAAAAAGTGAGACCAGGGCCGAAACGGCAATACCGAACAGGATGATCTCAAGGGTGATCCTGCCGTTCAGAATGATCCAGAGTATAAAAAGCAGTAGGGGCATTGTCTTCCTCCAGTGAAACAATCAATAATCGTCACAAGTTTAACACTTTGAGGCCTTCTTTTCAATAAAAGGCCGCCCGGCTCTCATTCGAAAGCACGGGCGGCAGGCAGTTATTCTTCGTTTGTCAGACCTGTTTTGCTGACTCTGTGCAGGAAATACATGACCGCGATGGTCAGCACCACGCCGAAGAGCAGGCAGATGACCGGGTTCTGTACAAAGCCGGCCACTACATACGTGATGAAGGAGATGGCGGCCGCTGTCAGCGCGTAAGGCATCTGGGTCGAAACATGGGCGATATGGTTGCACTGGGCGCCAGCTGACGACATGATGGTCGTATCGGAAATGGGTGAGCAGTGGTCACCGCATACAGCGCCGGCCATACAGGCGGATACGCAGATGATGCCCATGACACCGCCCGCTTCCAGCGGGAAGACCTTGAGGGTGATGGGAATCAGGATGCCGAAGGTACCCCAGGAAGTGCCGGTCGCGAAGGAAAGCAGGCAGGCAATGATAAAGATGACCGCGGGCAGCAGAGACTGGATGCTGGCCGTGCTGTTGGAAACAATACCGGCCACATATTCCGCCGCGCCCAGGGAATCCGTCATGCTCTTCAGGGTCCAGGCCAGGATCAGGATCATGATCGCGGGTACCATGGCCTTGAAGCCCTCTGTCAGGCAGTCCATGCTGTCCTTGAATTTCAGGATGCCGCGGACCCAGTATACGGCCAGGGTGATGACCAGGGCCATGAAAGAACCAAGGACCAGGCCGACCGAAGCGTCGGAATCCGCAAAAGAATTGACAAAGCCGTTGCCCTCAAAGAAGCCGCCGGTATAGATCATGCCGATGACACAGCAGATGACCAGGGAAGCGATCGGCAGGACCAGATCGATGACAGTACCTTTGCCGATGGGAGCCTCGTCAGCTTCGGAAGGCTTGTGTTCCACTGTGAACAGGTCATTGTACTTAATGGCGTTTTCCTCATGCTTTGCCATGGGGCCGTAATCGATCCGCAGGACTGTAATGGAGATGATCATGACCAGGGTCAGCAGGGCATAATAGTTATAGGGAATGGCCCGAATAAAAAGCATCAGACCGTTGGTCCCATCCGGGGCAAAGACGGAAACGGCTGCCGCCCAGGAGGAGATCGGCGCGATAATGCAGACAGGTGCCGCCGTAGCGTCGATCAGATAGGCCAGTTTGGCCCTGGAAATGTTATGTCTGTCTGTGACAGGCCGCATGACGCTGCCGACGGTCAGGCAGTTGAAATAGTCATCAATAAAGATCAGGACACCCAGTGCCATGGTCGCCAGCTGGGCGCCCACACGGGTCCTGATATGTTTGGAAGCCCACTGACCGAACGCCGCGGAACCGCCCGCCTTGTTCATCAGCTGGACCATAATGCCCAGGAAGACCAGGAAGATCAGAATGCCGACATTATAAGCGTCTGTCAGCTGGGCGATCATGCCCTCCTGGAAAATGTGGGTCAGGGTACCTACAAAACTGAAACCGGAATAAAAGAGGCCGCCTACAACTATACCGATGAACAGAGAGCTGTAGACCTCCTTGGTGATCAGTGCCAGCGCGATCGCGATGATCGGCGGCAGCAGTGCCCAAAATGTACCATACATAGTGTTATTTCCCCCTTCTCAAGAAAATTAAAAAGCCTGCGCGGACCTTTTCAGACCGCACAGGTTTTATTATACGATATTTTTCTGTGGGAAAAAACAAAAAAATCCCAAAAAGGATGCATATATATACTCACCGGTCCATCAGTTCCATAAAGTATTCGATGGCTTTTCCGGCGCCGTTACGCTCGTTGGAATCCGTCACATAATCCGCCTGCTGCCGGACTTCCGCAGCCGCGTTGGCCATGGCCACACCAAAAGCGGCCCTGCGGATCATATCCAGATCGTTGCCGTCATCCCCGCAGGCCATGGTCCTTCCGGGATCCACGTCCAGCAGCCGCGCCAGCGTCAGGATTCCCAGCCCTTTGGCAGCTGTCCGGTTGGTGATCTCCAGGTTATGGGCGCCGCCGGATACCACATTCAGGTCTCCCATGGCGCACAGAGGTCCCCGCAGGGATTCCTTAAGGGCCGCGCCTCCGTCTTTCATGAAGAAATCCACGGTCAGCTTGCAGACACGGCCGGAATGCTGCCGGACAAATTCCTTCAGATCCGGCACAAAGCGCCGGTCCGACCGCAGGTAAGCTGCCATGGGCGGGGCAATTCCCATCTGTCCGATGGCTTCATAGCCCCACGCGGGCATGGTCCCGTGTCCTTCGACCATACAGTCGGGGATCACATGATAAGGCGCCAGAAAATCCAGGATCTCCAGGACCTTTTCATCCGCCAGCATATCTTCATGGATGGTGTGCCAGCGGCCGCCGGTAAAATCGTCGATCCGGTAGATGGCCGCGCCATTGGCCGTGACCGCGTAACGGATTCCCCTGATCTCCATCAGGGCAGCGGGGAGCCCTCCGAAGGGACGGCCCGTGACCGGCACGATGCAGTAGCCGGCCGCAATGGCCTTTTCCAGAGACCGCCGGGTCTCCGGCCGCAGTACTTTATCGGGATCCAGCAGTGTTCCGTCCAGGTCCAGGCCGATGATCCCTCTGTATTTCTTTTCCAGCATGCCGTCTCTTCCCTTATCTGTCATAACCGGGCTGACGGAAATCTCCGTCCACCGTCAGTTTTTCCCGCATCTCTTCTGTCACATTACCGGTGTTGGTTCCTTTCAGGACATCCGATGTATATTCGCAGTAATCATACAGATAATCCCATTGCTCCGCCAGTTCCGGGTCGGACCGGTGGTCCGGCAGGTCGAACTCGTCCATCAGCCAGTTGCCCAGCCATGTGGACAGCTTGATCCCGCCGTCCCGGTTCAGATGGTCGCCGCGGTCCTGGGAATCTTTGGACCAGTCGATTCCGATCTCTTTCCAGTTCATATTGAAATCAATATATTTGAGGCCGTACTCATCTGCCAGCATCTGGATACCATTATGCTTGTAGGTATTATAGTTGACCGGGGCCGGGACACTGTAGAGGACCACCTCCACGCCTTCCCTTTCGCAGAGATTCATAATAGCTTTGAAAAAGCGCTTGTTCCGGGTCGTGACCTGGTCCGCCTCCTTTGTCTCGATCATGTAGTCTTCGGGTCCTTCATAGACGCCGATGCAGTTGTTGACCACATAGCCCTTGAAATAAGCCCGGACCCCCTTCTGGTTGGCAAAGCTCTTCCACATATTGTGGTAGCGCAGGCCATAGAAGTAATAATAGATATTCTCCGCCACCAGGGACTGGTAGTCCTGGTCAAAGTCCAGACGGTAGAGCAGGCCGGTCTCCAGAAGAACGACCTTGGGCTTCTGCTTCTGAAAAGCTGTCCGCAGGGTCGTATAGCATTCCGGCAGCCGCATGCCGTCGCAGCCGCAGTTAAAGCTGGTGATTCCCTGATCATGCCACAGTTCCATGGGGATGATGGCGGAAAGGCTTTCGGAGTCTCCCACATTCAGTACATCCAGTGTACCCTCCTCCTCCAGGGAAAGCTGGGCAAGCCGGGCTGTACGGTCCTGGATCCAGCCGGACGGGAACCAGTAACCGGGGTCAAAGACCTTATTGGTGATCTGCAGCAGCACGACCAGAATAACCAGGAACAAAGCCACCCTGCCGATCGATTTGATTGTATTCTTCATATTCACCTCAGAATCCCGCGTAGATCAGGTCTACCGGCATAAAGCCGGCGCCGTACGCGCCGAAATACAGGATCGCCATGATCAGTGCGTAATAGACCGCCCAGCGGACAGGTGTCCTGGCAGTCTGGATCTTTTCCATGACCGGAACACCTTTCTCACGATAATGGCCCACCAACGCGACCACGATCACACCGGCCACGACCGCCATATAATCCGCGGCCTGCAGGCTGATATTGTCCGGGTTGAGGAAAATCTCCGCAAGAGTATGATCGGGATGGAAGCCCCTGAAAATACTGCCGAACATGTGCAGGGCCTTGGTCATGGTCTCCGCCCTGAAGAAGAGCTCACCGATAAAGATCACGATCCATGTCTTGAACCGCAGCAGCAGGTGATACCAGCGGGCATCCGTATTGATCCCGTGGGCTTTGGCAAATTCCTGCCAGGGGGGACTGATGGCCACTTCCGCCAGCAGGATCACAAAATAATAAAAGCCGTAGAAAAGGTAGGTCCAGCGGGGACCGTGCCAGATACCTGTTGCCAGCCAGACCGGCAGCAGGGCCATGGCGGAAGTACCGACCATGGAGGCATATTTACCGTATTTCTTTCTGGCGGTCTTGCTCCAGTTCTTGACCGGTTTGGAAACGGTCACCGGATAGAACAGGTAATTCTTGAACCAGGTGCCCAGGGACATATGCCATCTGCGCCAGAACTCGCCGGAGCTCTCGGCCGCGAAGGGCTGGTTGAAGTTCTCCGGCAGCCGGACATCGAACATTCTGGCGCTGCCGATGACGATATCGATGGATCCGGAAAATTCCATATACAGCTGGACCGTATATGCGATGGCGCCGAAAATGATCAGGTATCCGTGGAAATTCCGGTAATTGTCGAAGATCATATCGACCACCTTGGCCAGACGGTCCGCCACGATCATTTTCTTGAAGAGTCCCCAGAGGATCCTGCAGAAGCCTTCCGAAATATTGGTCAGCCGCAGGGGATTCCCCTTCCACAGCTGATCTGCCGTATCAGTATAACGGGCAATGGGTCCCTCCATCAGCTGAGGGAAGAATGCCAGGAACAGGGCCAGTTTGGCCAGGTTCCGCTCCACGGGGATCCTGTCCCAGTACACATCCGCCAGATAGCCGATGGCCTCCATGGAATAGAAGGAAATACCGATCGGGAAAAAGGTCTTAATGGCGGGAATGGTGATCGAAGTCCCCAGCACACTGAACAGACTGTTCAGGTTGCCTACCGTCCAGGTCAGATACTGGGCGTAGAAAAGAACTGCCAGGATCAGCAGGATTCCCAGCTGCAGGACATGCCGCTTCTTATTCTGGAACTGCTTTTTCAGTTCCTTTTTCTGTGTCTTATCCGCGCCGGCCAGGGCTTCCCTGCCCGCCGCGTCTGTTGAAAAAATCCACAGGCCGAACCAGTGGGTGGCCGCGGTCAGGCCTGCCAGGACCAGAAAGAGCATTCTGCTCATGACAAAGAAATAAGCATAACTGGCCGCAAGCAGTGTATAGGGCCTGAATTTTCTGGGCGTCAGCTGATACAGCAGCAGCACTGCCGGCAGGAATACCAGCAGGTATAGATTTGTATGATATCCCATGTTACCTCCGTTATCAGAGCCTGCCGCGGTTGAGGTCGCAGGTCTCCATCATTTCTCTGGCGCAGAAGAGTCCGTCCCTGTCGGAATACAGGAGAATCTCCGGCAGCTCATGACTGAGGAAAAGGGCCATGCCCTCCGTTACACAGTAAGCGCCGGCTCTTTCAAAGACCAGCACATCTCCCTTCTGGGGCTGATCCAGTTCCAGGTCCCTGCAGAGAATATCGTTCACAGTGCACAGAGAGCCGCATACCGTCCACTGGCTGACCGGCCATTCCTTTTTGTTTGCTTCACTGCCCCTGAGCAGAGTGATAAAGGGCTTGTACATACCCTTGATCTGTCCGTCATAGCCGATCTGGTGGATGCCGCCGTCGGTAATGATCCAGCCGGTCCCGTCCGAGACTTTCTGGTCCAGAATCGTAGTCAGGTAGTAACCGCAGCAGGCCGAAAGGGCACGTCCCATTTCAATATTGACCCGGCCTTTCCAGGTCATAGCGCGGGTCATCTCCGCGAAAGCCGTCAGATTCTCATCACGGGTCGTGACTTCCTTGACGGGATCAAAATAAGGAACCGCGAAGCCGGTGCCGTATTCCAGATGGGTCACGCCGCAGCCGGCCTCCTGCAGGGAAAGCAGGAAGGTATCCAACATATCCAGCTCCTTCTGGTGGCGCCGCAGGGTCTTCTTCATGGTACCGGAGAAGAAATGGATGCCTTCGACCGTCAGATAAGGAAGGTCTTTCGCTTCCATGACAAGTCCGCGGACCGTCTCCGCATCCATGCCGAACTGATTGCCGCTGGTCAGGCGGGGATAGACGCGCAGCTCCGTTTCATGAGCGGCCGCCCAGGCGGCCAGCTGGCGGAACTGATCCGGTGACTCCGCTGTATAAAGGGCACCGTTTCCGGCATAGGCCAGAATCTCCTCCAGGTCCGCTTCCTTTTTCAGGACGCCGGAAATGAACAGCTTTTCAGGCGCAAGGCCAAGATCGCGGCAGATCCGGAATTCTCCCATGGAGCACACTTCGATCCGGTCCACAAAAGAAGCCATGGCCCTGGTGATAAAGGAGTTGGCTTTCATGGAGTAGTTCAGGCCGATCTCTCCGCCCAGGCAGCGCCTGAACCTGTCGGTCTCCGCCTGCAGGGCGTCTATATCAAAGAGATAAGACGGTGTTCTTCTTTCCCTGATGATGCCTTCCAGCACTTTTCTCATTCTGTCTGTCATGAAATCCCCTGTTCCTTTCTGAGGGCTGCCCGGTCGATCTTGCCGTTCTTGTTGAGGGGCATGGTGTCCAGTTTCACAAATTTATTGGGTACCATATAGACAGGGATCCTGCTCTTTAATACGGTACGGAGCGTCTTGCTGTCCGTATCGCCCGTATAGAAGGCATAGATCCTGCTCTTATTCTGGTCATAGATGCAGACGGCTCTGGATACGCCATCCACATTGCCAAGATGGGTCTCGATCTCTTCCAGTTCGATCCTGTGGCCCATATGCTTGATCTGGAAGTCGGCCCGGCCCGCGAAATAGAGCTGACCATCCTCTCCCCGGTAGGCCACATCGCCGGTCCTGTAGATCGGACGGCTGTCCGGTCCTTCGGCGGGATACATGATGAAATGTCTGGCGGTCTGTTCCGGATTATGATAATAGCCTGAACCCAGGGATTCACCGGCTACGCAGATCTCTCCGCTCTTTCCGGTCTCAGTAACAGGCTTTAAGGCTTCATCCAGCAGGAAGACTTCACGGCCGGGGAAGGCTTCCCCGATCGGGATCTTCTCGGTCTTCTCAAAGATCCTGTCGATCCGGTAATAGTTGGAATTGCAGGTAATCTCGGAAGGACCGTACAGGTTGACGAATTCCGTTTCCGGCAGAGCCTTCTGCCACATGGTCAGATGACGGACCGGCATGACTTCGCCGCTGAACATGACAATGCGCAGCTGATCGGGAATCCTGTAACCAAAGCCCTTCAGGCCGGATACCAGACAGAGGGCGGAAACCGCCCAGATCAGGACCGTTACATGGCGGTCACAGATATAATCCAGCAGGACCGGCGGCGTGGAGAAATAGGTCCGGGGAATCAGTACCAGGCCCGCTCCCGTAAAGAATGCGGAATAAATGTCCTTGACGGACACATCAAAGTCAAAAGGCGCCTGGTTGCCGATGATATCCCTGCCGCTGATCTCAAAGATCTCTGTAAAGTGGCCGATGAAATCAATGACCGCGCCATGGCTGATAATGATTCCCTTGGGATCTCCGGTGGAGCCGGATGTGAATACGCCGTAGAGGATATCGTCCCTGCCGCTCTGCTCCCGGATCCTGTCCAGTGCCTTGAATTCCTCTTCCGTTCCCTGATGTTCCACGGTCTCGTTCAGATCCAGGATCTGACCCGCAAAGCCTGTGGCCAGCAGGGTCTCCTTCATTTCCTCAGAGACGATCACCAGAGCGGGATCCAGTACCCGCAGGATCCTGGCAATCCGTTCTGCCGGCTGCTCCGGATTGATGCTGACGTAGAAGCCGCCGCTGTATACAACGCCGATCATGGCTGCCAGCGTACGCACGCCCTTTTCGGCAAAGACTGCCACAGGCCTGCCCGCGGGCACCAGCCCGGTCAGGGCCGCCCCGGCGTTTCTTGCCATTTCCACAAAGGCCGGATATGACATAAAAGTATCGACGTCGGACACGCCTCTGTCCGCCGCCGCGCCGGCCGCTGTTTTCTCCAGATATTCCAATACATTTTTATACATACAGACTCCTGTCTCCGGTCTGATCCGGATTCCGGAAAGGATGCCGGACCATGTCGGTGATCTCTGTTTTAAACAGATTCTTACAGAAAAACCATCATTCCAGCTCTAGTATACTATCTATAATAAAGAAGAGCATCGGTACTATACCCTGATAGATTTGTTTTGTCAATCCTGAACTCTCTAAAATCAAGCAAAATTAAGCAAAAAATTAAACGAATTGTCGTTATTGTTGTAATAATCATGATTTTTTTAGGGGCATCTGATTCCTTTTTTGATTTCTGCCCGCAAGTGTGAATCATCTGTGAACACAGGGCAAAACTGTTTTCACTGTCCGCGGAATCGTACTATAATAAGGTTCTCAGAATATGATTTTCAGGAAGGGAAGGCAGGCTGTCTTCCCTCTGTTCCGCGCCTGAAGGCGCCTTGAAATGCACAGAACGATACAAAGGAGATTTTTCATGAATCCAATCAATACAGACAAAAACACAGCCGCTTCCGCCACAAACATTTCCGCCGGCGATCCCGGATACGGCAACGATACAAGGATGACCATGAACCGGATCACATCCGAATCCGTCAGGATCATCCAGGACCATAATTCCTATGTCATTATCAGCGCCGAAGACAGCACCTGGCAGATCGTAAATCCGACCGGCCGGGACCGGGCCGAAGACCTGCTGGCCTCCGGACGGGGCGCAGGGGAATCCGGCAAGGATTACGCCAGACGCCTGGGAATTTCTCCCCAGGAGCTGTCCATGTTCAAGGCCCATGCCTCCAATTTCCGTGTTCCCGGAAGGGATGTCGTACTCAAGGTCATTCTGGGGACCCTGCCCATCCCGGATGAACAGGCTGTGGAACACATTCTGATGGAACTGCATCATCCGGGCCTGTTCACCTCCACCTACAGCCTGCCGGAAAACCGGCGCAATGAAGCCCTGCGCTGTATCTTCACCTGGCTGCGGGCGCACGCATGCGGGGACAGCATCCTGTTCGCCTCCTATGTCCTGCGGGAACTGGGACTGCCGGACCTGCATGTCAAAAACGCGGATTACAGCGTTTTTGACAGCTGGAAGGAAACCGGAGAGGCGGCTGCCTTCCTTGCGGAATGCAGGAACCGGATCTCTCTGGTCTCCTATTGCGATTTCAGCAATAAAAGAGCAGATTTCCGGGCAGCTTTTATCAAAAAGGAAGGTCTGGAGGACAAAGCTTTACCTTATATATATGACCAGCTGTATTACAAAGGCGATCAGACCTGCTCGGTCAACGTCATTCAGGACTTTTTTGGCCGTATGACCCGTCCCCGCAGCCGCAGTGCCCGGGATACCATCATTGAAATGGGCATCAAAATGGGCTGCAGCCTGGAAGATATCAACCTGATGCTGCTGGAGGCCAATTATGCCCTGCTCTATCCCAGGAGCTTCTTCCCCTTTGACGTGATCGCCCTGAGCCGGATCCGTCCCGGCGAAAACTGACTTTGCCGGCCTGCCCCGCCTGAAACCGGCTGTTAACAAATCCCGTATCAGGCCGGACGCCCGTGTCTGATAGACTTGAATACAGAGAAATGCCCGGAAAACGGGCCTGCATGGAGGTTTACATTGATAAAGATCGATTCCAGTTTACATACAATTCCCTATAATGGCTCCAACCGGGGCATGGAAGCGGGTGCCGCTTATCCGGAGGAGGACAGCGGCCTGATTCCCGATGATGAGGAAGTCTATGAAGGTCCTGCGTCGGAAGCCGCAGAGACGCCCTCTCCGGTTTCCCGGCGGGCCGTCCTGCCCGATCCTCCCCTGGAGGAGACGCTGCCGGCCTTCGGAGGCTATATCCGCAGTGCCGCCGATGAGGGCGGCTATCCTACCATTGATTTTCTGGTCCGGGCAGATGACGAAGCGTCCGGGGTGCTGGACCATTATTTCCGGGCCATGGACCGCATGACCCTGGACAGCTACGGGAGCTTTTCCTGCCTGCGCTACAGCAGCGCGGACGGAAAACCGCGGCGTGAGGGCAGTTTTACCTGTTTCCGTTTCAGCCGCCCCCGTAACGCCCGCTCCCTGCGGGAGACCCTCCTGTCCGGCGTCCGTCTGGACAGCCGCCAGATCCTGGTCCGCCTGCTGGAGCAGATTCTGCGTTTCCAGGAGGCTGTCCGCCTTTACGGGCCTTTTGAGACCGACACCGGCAGGGTCCTGTCCCTGTCCTGTCTGTCGCTGGACACCGTTTACTGCAGCATGAAAGGCAGAAAGCTGGAGCATATCTCCATCCTGCCCCTGCGCTGCCTGCCCGGCAGCTATGATTATCCTGCCGAGCTGCCCAGAGAAGCCGGACGGCGGAGCTGTTCGGAAAAGACCGATGTGTACGCGGCAGCGTGTATCGCCGCCGAGATCGCCAACTGGACGCCGGACGGCGTCCGCATGAAATCCCTGCCGTCCTCCTGCGCCGGCCTGCTGACAGAATGCCTGTCTCCTTTCCCGGAGCTGCGGCCCGCCGCGGCTTCTGTCCTGGACGCGCTCCGGGCGCCGGAAGAAAGCGGCGCGGTTTCCGTCCCTTCCGGCAGCAGCTGGCTGCAGTCCCTGCGCCAGGGCGTCAATAAGATTGCAGGGGCCGCCAGAGATGCCATGAACGCGGATCCGGACGCAGAGGAGCCCGGGGAAAACAGGCGCCGCTCCAGGCCGGAAAGGGATGAAGATCAATGATCACAATTGAAGACTCCTATCAATATACAGACAGAGGCGGCCGGCCTGACAATCAGGACGCCTGCCTGATCCTGACCGCAGACAGTTTTCCGGGGACCCGGTCTACCATCGGGATCCAGGCTGTCCTGGACGGCGTCGCCTCCTCCAACGGAAAGGAGGCATCCCGGAAGGGCCTGCAGGCCGCCTATGTTCCTCTGGCCGGGCTGCTGGCATCTGCCATGGATCTTGCGGAGGCAGACCGCAATATAAAGGAATCCTATATCCGCCAGTATATGACGGAAGCGGTCCGGCGGGCGGATTCCGCCCTGCGCGCGGTCCCCGGAGACTGCGCCTCCACGATCAGTATCGCTGTTGTTTTCGACGATATGCTTTACAGCTGCAACCTGGGGGACTCTCCTGTCCTTCTGGTCCGCCATCCCGATACGGAACCGGAGATCCTGGCCTGCTATGAGGCCCATAATGAAGCCGGCCTGCAGGTCAGCAGGGGCCTCATGTCCGAGGAGGAAGCCGCAGTCTCCCCCCTTAAAAATCATCTCCTGTATTCGCTGGGCGGGGCCGAGCCCTGGCCGGCAGACAGGATTCCCTTTTTCTCCGCCCCTCTGGATTCCAACAGCCTCCTGCTGGCCGGCAGTGACGGCGCTCTGTCGGTCCTTCCGGCCGCGCGCCTGGCTTCCCTGGTCAGAGGCTGCCGTTCCATGCAGCAGCTGACGGAACGCCTTTATGAAGATGTCCGGGCTGCCGGCGGAGAGGATAATTTTACACTGATGGCTTCCAGGATCCTGGTGAGCTGAAATGAGGTGCCATGACGGAAGGAATTTTCAGATACAGCCAAGATAAAGTCCATTACAGAGATTACCCCTATGAGGGGACGCCCATTGAAGGCTATAATTCTTCTCCTACCAAGGAGGTCCTGCGGATCCGTTTCACGGAGGAACTGCCTCCGGGCCTGCCTTTTATGAACGGCGTCAGCTACTGTCTCAAGATCATAACAGTCTGCCGTTCCAGAAACATGCTGCCGGCCAACCGGGATTACTGGGACGCGGCAGGCTTTCCGGGCAGCCATCTCATGCACAGCATCGCCCTGGATGAGACCGGTGACAGGATCGCTTCCCAGCTGGCCCGGACCGGTCAGATCGATCCCCGCATGGCGGAACGCAAATTCATGATCCTGGAGCCCGACGGGACCAGCCTGCATGACCTGATCGACAGGAGCCGCAGCGCAGATACCGGACTGATCAGTATCCGGACTTTTCCCATCCTGCGCCGGCTGGACTATCTGGATCAGATCTGTGAGGGGCTGCTGGAACTTTACAGTGCTCCTGCTGCAGGCGGAAGCCGGATCGTGGCCTACCGGGACCTGAAAGAGGAGAACGTCGTGATCCTGCCCGGAACCGGAGACCATCCGGCGGATATGGTCCAGCTGATCGACTTTGCCACGATCCGTCTGGAGGATTCCGAAGGCAGCAGCACCAATTCGACCTATCGCAGCCATTTTTCGGAATCCAACACAGCGCCGGAGGACGTTATTCCGCCCGGCGATCCTGTGCTCCCTTACTATGAAGTATCCGGTCAGGATGAAAAGACCGATGTTTTCGGCCTTGGCATGATCCTGGGCAGTCTTTTCACCAACTGCCGGCCTCTGCGCCGCTGGTTCCGGAAATACAGCATGGAACAGGGCGGCCAGGATGGTCTCTGGCAGAAAGCTTATGAATCCGTGATTTCCCGCTATCAGTTCCGGGACCACCACTGGCTGGAAGCCGAACTGTCCGGTATCCTGCTCTGGGAGCCCGCTGTGAGCCTGGAAGTCCTGGGCGGACTCCAGCGCCTCTTCCGCCAGTCCAGCAGTCTGTGGCCTGACAGAAGGCCTTCCGTGGAAGCTTTCCGCGCCCGCCTGCAGGAACTGCGGACACTGGCCGAAGAGAAGGAACCGGCTTCCCAGGCGTCTGTTCCGTCAGCAGACCTCAGCACCCGGCCGGCCCGTTCAGAAAGCCCCGACGCATATTTTACGGTCCTGCTGATCAATACATCCGTCCCCGGCACCTGGCTGGCCTCCTACGCGGCAGCGGCCAGGTCTTTCTGGGAAAGCCAGCGGACAGCTCTGATCGAATCCGGCGTTGAAGATCCCCTCCTGTACGTCGGCATGATCCGGTACTGGGATGCCCTGATGCCGGATGCTGCCTGCGCGGATCTGCCCCGGCCTCTGACCGTATGGCCCATCGATAAATTTACAGACACGATCCTGCCTGCCATCCAGCTGAAGCCGGCAATGAGCAATTCCCCGGAAGGTCTCTGCCAGGCCATGCGCCATCTGCAGACCTACTGTGAGGAAAAAAGCCCTGTTTTTACAGGTACTGTCTGTTTCCTGACGCCGGATCTCCCTTCCGCGTCTTTTCTGGCCAGATCCCGCTTTATGGAACTGCTGGATGAGTGCAGCCGCATGGAGATCGAACGCAGCGGCCAGCCCCTGCAGGCGGTCGCCTATACAGCCGTACCCGACCCTGCAGCAGACTGGTATGATCCCTGCACCCTGCAGGGCGTGCCTTCTTCCGACAGGAACCGCGACGGACTGCCGGTGGGCATGGCCGGCAGCGGCTTTACGCCGGCCGGTCCCGTAGGCGCCCCTCTCTTCCGGAATACGGGCTTCCGCTCTGCCCGGGATCTGTCTCCGGCCCCTTCCATCAGCAATGGCGGAGAGACAGCGGAACCGGCGTCCGGTCTGACTGCTGCCACGGTACTGCCCCCGGAAGAAGCCCCGGTCCGGGCGGAGGATCCCCTCCGTCTGGAAAACGGCTTTTATGTGGGTGCAGGCGCCCTGTACTGGGAAGACAGAGACGGCCAGCCCGTTTACGTCATGCAGCGGCGCAGAAATCCCCTTTGACAGGCTCCGCCTGTCTCTTCTGACTGTATTATAAAAAGGAGTGACCTTTGATGTCTGATTCCAGGGATAGCCTCCGCAGGCTGAAACAATTATCCGGCAGGGTCTCCCTGTTCGAGTTTTTCCTGGCCATCTTTCTGCTGGCCCTGTATATCATGAAACCGGAGATCCTTTCTCCGTTGACCAAATACCTTTTCGACAGTTCTTTCCTGCCGGTCCTGACAGCTCTCCTGCTTTTCTTTCCCTTACTTTGGGCCGGACTGACAGTCCTGTCCCATCGCGGAGAAATGTCGGATGACTATGAAGAAGAGGAAGACGCGGCGTATGAGGAGGACGAAGACAGCCGGGACGCGTCTCCGGATGAGGCCGGGGACAGTCCGGCGCCCGCCGCGTTTATGGAAGACGCTTTCGGAGATCTGTCTTTTCTGCGGGTCCAGAAGCTGTCGGACCGTTCCAGCATCAGCGCCAGGGACCGGGTCCTTTTCCTGCGTGCCCCGGGCCGTTACCGGATCCTGACCGATACAGCTGTTCCGGATTCCGCCGTGATCATAGAATACAGGAACCGGAAAGTCACCATACTGGGCGTCAAAGCCATCGAACTGCATCCGGGCGTGCCGCTGGTGCTGTTCAGCAGGAGCAGCGCAGGGACCAGGATCCCCCAGTACGCGCTGACCTATGTCATGAGAAGGGAGGCAGATCATGCTTAAAGCCGGTACCTGCATTTGTCCCAAATGCGGTAAAATATTTGATATGGCCTATTATTACAATGCGCCTTCCGCCACCGGGGCCGTGCTCCACTATTCCGACAGGCACAGGGGATTCTGGATCGAGCCTTATTTTCCGGGCAATCCCCGGCGGACAGCAGATCCGGGTTTCTCCCTGCAGATCATCAGCGGTCCTTCCCCGGATGCGGAAGGTATGCCCCACGCCATCCGGGTCCTGCGTACCGGGCCGGACGGATCCCGGCAGGAACTGATGATGAAGCATTCCTGCCCGGAATGTACGACCAATACGGTCCTTTATAAGAATTACGGGGCCTTTCCCCTCTATGTGATCGCCCTGGCCGGTCTGACCGAGACCGGAAAAAGCGCCTGGCTGACAGCCATTTCCAATCCTTCCAATCTGGCCAGACTGTCCGAAGCAGGATTCCCCTGCAGGATCGAACCCGCTTCTTTTCACGGAAGCCGTTCTCCGGCGGAATCGACGGCTGCCGGCAGCCTGGGCAGGACGACCTACCTGATCATCCGGGACCGGGAGAACCGGGGCCTGGCCGGCGTACTGCTGCGGGATTTTTCCGGCGAGCTTTTTGCTCCTTCCGACCGGACCCCGGCGGATACCGGGCGGTCCGACGGCCTCTGGCAGGAATACTCTGATGACTGGGCCCTTTTTGCGCGTCAGGGCAGCCACTATAACGGCCCTGACCTCTTTTTCATCGTGGATAACGCCATGCGGCAGGATAACAAAAGTGACCAGGAAACAGCCGCTTTCAATGCCCTGCGTTCCAACACGGATCTGGCAGGCAAGCCCATCGGTCTGATCCTGACCCATGTGGACCAGCTGATGGACCGGGAGCCGGCAGATCCGGCAGATCCGACAGGCTGTGTTCCCCTGATCAGCCGCAGGACCTTTCCCCAGGGAACCGGGTACAGACCGTCCCAAATGACCTCCCGGCTGGCGCTGGAGCATTATCTGGTCACCCGCTCCCATTCCCTGGGCCGATATCTGGACGGCCAGACCGGATTCCGCGGATTTATGGTCAAGTCCTGTGAAAAAGAAAACGGTATTCAGAATTTTGATTCTCCCGTCAATGTCCTGGATCCTCTGGTCTGGGCACTGAACACACTGGGTATATTCCCTCTGCCCGACACACAGACCAATCCAGTATAAGAGGAAAGCATAAAAATTATGATCCATGAAATAATCTACGCAAACAGAGAGCGGGGCTATGACCTTTATGAGCAGAGTCCGGAATTTCCCGAACAGTATCTGCCGGAGATCCGCAGAATCTGCGGTTCCCTGTCTTCGACCGCTTCCGCCGGTCCCAGGGACACAGCGCTGCGCTATTCTCCTCTGGATGACGAGTATGGCCTTTTTACGATCCTCTTCACCCAGTCCGGCGGCAACCGGCACGAGGCCCGGGCCCACTATATAGGCGTCAGCTTTCTGGCGGACCGGCAGGATACGGATCTGCTCCTGCGGGAGTGCAGCACGTATCTGCCTCTCCTGACACAGACCGCTCTGCGGGATCTGCGGATCGGGACCGGCAGTCTGCCCCTCCGGGAATCCGCCGCCTTACTGCAGGCCGCGGACGGGGATCCCGCACCGGCCATGTCTCCTTCCGCCCCGGAAGTGCTGGAAGACCAGATGGAGACCGCCCTGTGGATGGCGGCCGCTTACACGACAGATCATATCAGCCGGGGCCAGGTCCTGATCATTCCCGGTCCGGATACACCTCCTGTCCCGGATCTGCTGGCCAGGATCCTGCCTTTCATCCCGGAAGACAACCGCCGCAGGCTGAGTTTTCATACAGACCTGCAAGCCGCCTCGGAGGGCGTCGGCTGTATCCTGAAATTCTGCACCGCATCCGGATTCCTGAACATGAAGGAAAACGGCTTCGAAGGTGGCGAACGGACGCCGGTCAGCCACTGGCTGAACGGACGCCTGACCGCTTACGATCCTGCCGCCCTGCAGGCCGCCGAGTCACTGGAAAAGGCCTCCGGCGCGGATCTGACTGATCCTGCCCTGTTCGACAGGGCCTGCAGGGGACTTCCTCTGAAGAAAGCCCTCGAGAAACAATCCGGAGGCAGAAATTCCTCCGACAGGAACAAGCATAAAAAAACGAAAGACCCCGCAAATATGAATGATTTGAAAAATACAGCCTCCCGCGGCAGGTCTCCTGCCTTCCTGATTACCCAAATACTGCTTTCGGCAGGCCTTCTGGCCGCCCTGTTCCTCGGGGCCAGGTGGCTGATCCGTCTGGTTCCCGAAAAAGGAGGGCAATACCTGGTCATTTCCGTTGCGGATATCCGCACCCTGACCCTCTGCGTGGTCTGCCTTCTGGCCGGTTTCCTGCTGGGGATCCTGGCGTCCGGCATCGTCCGGTTTCTGAACCGGTAAACTTAAAAACAAAACACAGCAGGACAGGTTCCTGTACCGGAGCAGCTCCACCCCGGAGCTGCTTTATTTTTTTACTTGACGGAACAGGAAGATGATTGTATCCTATGTTTAGCCTATTAAACATATAGGAATACTAATGTCTCATGCCGGGAGGATGACCTCATGTGTGAACTTTTTGGATATTCCGGCTCCGCACCGGGCAGGCTCAACGATCTGCTGACAGAATTTTTTTCCCACAGCTGCGCCCACCCTGACGGATGGGGCCTGGCGGTCCCGGACAGCTGCCATATGGAAATAGAAAAAGAGCCCCTGCAGGCTTCCCGCAGTGAATATCTGCGGGAACGGCTGCGGGAGCCCGTCATCAGCCCGCTGCTGCTGGCTCATATCCGCTATGCCACCATCGGCAATGTGGAGCGGCGCAACTGCCATCCTTTTACCGGTTTTGACAGTACCGGCCGGCAATGGACCCTGGTCCACAACGGTACCATCTTTGATTATCCGTCCTTATATCCGTATTCTTCCCTGCAGAAGGGAGATACGGACAGTGAACGGATCCTCCTGTATATTCTGGATCTGGTCAACGCGGAAACTTCCCGGAAAGGCAGGGCGCTGACGGACATGGAACGTTTCGATCTCCTGGACCGGCTGATGGTCTCCTTATCGGAGGGGAATAAGCTGAACCTGCTGCTCTATGACAGCAGCCTTCTGTATGTCCATATTAACCAGAAGGAAGGGCTGCATTACTGCCGGTGGGAAGAAGGTACCGTATTCTCTACCAGGCCTCTTTTTCCTGACCTGTGGGACTGGCAGCCGGTCCCTGATACCAGGCTGACTGCCTGGAAAGAGGGCAGGCAGGTCCTGTCCGGTACGGAACACGATCATGTCTTCATGAATGACGAAGAAAAAATGCGCCTGCTCTACCTGTCCTTCTCAGGCCTGTAAAGCATGTTATATGAGATCCGGGAAATCCTCCGCTTCCAGAAGGATAAGTTCCTGAACGCCGAAAACCGTTATGCCTGGAAAGTGCGCCGGCTCTATTCCGACACTTTCGCGGCCAAAGGACTGGAACTGGCAAAAGAGCGGCAGGCGCGCATCCTGCAGGAAAAGGAACTCCTGTAAAAGCAATTCCGATCCATTGATTTCTCTCATCTCCGCGCGGAGAGAAAAAAGCCCTGCAGCGGTGTTCATTTCCGCTGCAGGGCTTTTTCTAATATGCAATATTTCTGTCACGCGGCGCTTTCGCTGCGAATCCTGCACTGTCTCAGTTGGTCCAGCAGTCTCCGGTATACGCGTTGACATAAACTGTTGTAACAACATTGCTGCTGTCCGCATAGATGAATTTTACAACATAATAGGGTTCATCCTCTGTCGGATAGCTCTCGATATAGGTATCGTAGACACCGTCAACAGGGTACATGCCTGTATAATTCTCCGCGCGGATCAGGGCGCTTTCATAACCGATGTATTCGGGTTCGGAAGCTTCTTCCTCTTCCGCCTTCTTTTCCTCTTCGGCCGCTTTGGCTTCCTCAGCTTTCTTTGCTTCCTCAGCCTTCTTGGCTTCCTCAGCCTTCTTTGCTTCTTCAGCCTTCTTGGCTTCTTCAGCCTTCTTTGCTTCTTCAGCCTTTTTTGCTTCTTCAGCCTTTTTCTCTTCTTCAGCCTTCTTCGCTTCTTCAGCCTTCTTCGCTTCTTCTTCGGCCTTCTTCGCTTCTTCTTCGGCCTTCATGGCTTCTTCCGCTGCCGCCTCAGTAGCCGCCTGAACAACCTCTTCTGTGGACGCTTCCGCAACAGCTTCCGCAGGCGCTTCGGTCGCGAACTGCGCCGCAGCCTCTTCCGTCGTCGCGGCCGCTGCCGCTTCTGTGCCTTCCGGATATCCTACTTTGTCATGATAGGCCTTGTATCCGCCATTCGCGGCAAGCACATAAATCAGTGATACGCCTACAGCCGCTGCGCCAAGGATGATCGGTTTTGTCAGGTTCGTCATGTCTGTATGCCCCCTATTTCTCTGCCGGCAGCCTTTACTGCCACTTTTGTACTCGGACCGCCTTAAAGCGGCCGCCGTTATTATTGTAGCACGGAGCTTCTGACTCTTCCACAGAAAACCCTCCGCCGGCCGGTACTTAATTTAGGACACATGCCTATTTACACAGACGTCTTTTTCATGTTAGATTTAGAAATACTGTAATTGTGAATCCAGATCAATCTGTAAAAGCAGGGCAGCGGTCATGATGCCGCAGCGCTCAGTGAGGCAGAAGCAGCATGCAATACCAGAAACACCCGGAAAATCAAATACAGAAATCCTTTCAGCAGGGCCGCCTGCTTTTTTACGGCAGCCGGGTCAATACCCTGCCTTACCGGATCTTTGCCCTTTATAAGGTCCTGCGGGCTACCTATGGGGACATTGGAGCTCTGCTGCCGGAGTATACCCACGGAAACGCGCTTTATAACGAGGAGGACCGCTGTTACCTGATCCGGGAAGAGAACGGAGCGGACCGGATCCTGACCCGTTCCGATACGGTATGGTGGATCAGCCGGGTAACGGAACCCGCGGATGGACGCAGATTCTATATCCTGGGCATGAGCCGGGATCCGGAAGACGCGGATCTCCTGCATTCCCCCTGTCAGCTGGCCCTGCCTGCCGACAATGTGCTCAATCACGCCTACAGGATCCTGGAAAAGTTCCGCCGTGCCAATCCGCATAAGTTCGTCCTGCCTTCGGCCCGGACCAATGACAGCCATCCGGATCCCCTGCAGGATCTGGTCTGGCTTCCGGCCTGTCCTTCCTGTCCGGAATTCAGGTCCTGTGATCATATCCTGTGTGTCTCACCGGAGCATTATCACGCACTGCCGCAGGAACAACAGGACCGCCTGATGCGCCGCACCGGTCTCCTCTCGGCCGCTGCCGGCCGGACCGGTCCCGTTGCTGTCATCGACCTGGAAATGCAGGATGACTATCCCATGCAGTTCGCAGGCCTGCTCCTGACCTGGAACGGAAGCAGATATATCAAAAGCGAAGAGATTCATATGTATATCCGCCTGCCGGACCATATCCGGATCTCCCCTTATGTCAGTAAACTGACCGGAATCACAAAGGATTTTCTGGCGCAGAAAGGAATTCCGGAAGCAGCAGCTGCCGCGAAGATCGACGCTTTTCTGTCCAAAGCCAGCGTTATCTGCGGACAGACACCCGGCAAGGATTTCGAGCTGATGCATCTGATCTACGAACGATCCGGCCTTGAAAAACCTGCCTGCCTGCAGTCAGGCCGTTTCATAGATGTGGCAATTCTGATCCAGAGCCTGTATGATAATCCCCAGCTTCTTTCTCTGGAGAAGGAAGCTGATCTGATGCGGGTCGGCACTCATAAGGGCCGTTTCCATGACGCAGTGACGGATACCGATGTGACCGCTGATCTTTTTATCCGGCTGTTCCCTCTGTTCATCCTGTATTATCAGAGGGAGCCGGTCTTTGACCTGACCATTACCCAGAAGACCCGGAGCCCCCTGATGCTGGAGCGTCTGCCGGGTAATACGACACCTTCCAGGCAAAAAAGAATGGCAGCCGCCCAGACCGCCGCCAGACCAGCCAGACCCGTCAGGGAAAAGCAGGTCCCGGCGCGCCAGAATCCCCGGGGCAGCCGTCAGTATAACCGCAGGCGCCAGGGCTGAGGCCATCCAGCCTCCCGGCGCCTGTTTTTATAAAAGACACCCGTCCGACAGATCTTTAAGATCCGCCGGACGGGTGTCTTATTGCTTTGTATTAAGAGTTACGGAACACGCTATTTATTTCGTGTTTCTTCTCTTTCTGGCAACAAGGCCCAGGATTCCGCCTGCAGGCGCTTTGCCCTCAACCAGGAAGTAGGTAACGCCGTTCTTAAGGCCTGTTACCCTGGCGGCTTCCGCTTCGAAATCCCATTCGACAACGACATTGCCCTCTTCATCCAGAATCTGGATGTGGGCACCCGCGAGTTCCTTTTCACCGGTAATATCCGTCTTGGAAATACCGATGGAAGTATACTGGGCTTGTATCGAATCGTTGACCGTATCAGTCATTTCCTGTTTGGGTAATCGCAACGCCTATCATTCCGGCCATTGCGGCATAGCCCGCGGCGTCCGGGTGAATGCCATCCTCCGCAAACCATTCCGGATGCTTCGCGGCCAGTCCTGCCAGATCCACCAGGGGAAGCTTTCTGTCCAGTGCCACCTCACGGATCACTTTATTGATTATTCTGGCATTGGCCGGCTCTATATGAAAACGGGCCGGGCCTTCCGTCTGTCCGTCAATATACAGTCCTTCCGGACAGGTACAGAGCATGATCCGTGTATGCCTGTCCCGGAGCAGATAGCTGTCCAGCAGATTCTCATACTGGGCCCGGAACTTGACCGGTCCGTCCCAGTAATACTCTTTCGAATCATTCAGGCCCAGAAGAACGACCAGTATGTCGGCATGAGAGACCACGCTTTCTTTATAACAGTCTGTCCTGTCATAGGACCGCTTTCTGCCGCTGGTTACAATGGCTCCGTCCTGACCATACCCGGCAACTGTATAGCCCGGTCCCAGTATATCCCCAAGTACCGCCGGATATGATTGACTGATCGGGTCATTTGCCCCGGTTCCATAGGTGAGGCTGTCTCCGATGCAGACAACCGAACAGATCCTGTTCTCCTGCTCCTGTTTCCGGCTGGTCGAATAGCCGCAGCCGCCTGTCAGCAGCATGACGATCGTCAGAAGCATGGCGATGCAGGCTGCAGGCCGGCTCCTGCCGGTTTTTTTTCCATATTGTTGCTTATACTGTCCGTTTCTGCGCATGACTTACTCCAGCCTTCTGTTTACATCCGCCCCCTGCGTGGGACCTATGCTATTGTATCATCTTCTTCAGATAAAGTCTTTATTTTCCATCCGGTTTCCCGCCGGCCCGCGGTATGGAGCTGCGTCTTCCCGTCCATTCCGCCGCAAAACTGTCTGTGTTTATATTGGTTTTCCTCAAATTGACTGATAATAATATGATTTTATGAGCGAATCAGATAATCTTACCAATCAGGCCAGAATTAACTAAACATATAACTTTGCTGCACATCAATTTTCAGTTGACACACTTATATCAAACGGGTAATATTTGTAATGGAATGTAACAATTCCGCAATATATGGGCTTTTCTTTGTGTTTAGGCACAATATCATGTTTGAGGGGTATACTGCTTTGTCAGCAAAGTTGATCAATAAAATCCGAATACTCATCGTCCTGTTTCTCTGTCTGTCCGTGCTGAGCGGACCCCTGACACCGCCGCCGGTCAGCGCTTACGCGGCGGAAGCAGGTCAGACAGTCACCGTTAAGGTAAAGACTTCCCTTAACATGCGGTCCGGCCCCGGCATGGGGTACGCCGTGATCCGCAGCCTCTATAACGGCCAGAAGCTGACCGTCGTAAAAGATGACGGCGGTAAATGGCTGAAAGTAAAGTTCAACGGGACCACAGGATATGTATACCGTACATATGTGGTGGAAAATTCCAAATCCGGAAATACGGATAAAGCTGATCAGGCCGCCGACAAAAAGAAAAAGCAATCGGCCCAGAAGGCCGCCGACTCCAAAAAGGCCGCTAAAGCGACAGGAAAGGAAGTCGCCAAATACGCGGTCCAGTTCGTCGGCAATCCTTATGTATGGGGCGGTGAAAGCCTGACCCGGGGGGCTGACTGTTCCGGATTTACCAAAGCGGTCTATAAGCATTTCGGCTATTATCTGCCCCATTATGACAGGTCTCAGCGCGCTTACGGCAAAAGCGTCAAAAACCTGAAGGCCGCAAAACCCGGCGACCTGATTTTCTATTCCGGTCATGTGGCTGTCTACATCGGCAATAACAAGATCGTGCATGCCGCCAACCGCAGGGACGGAATCAAGATCTCCTATGCCAATTACAGAACGATCGCCTGTATCCGCAGGATCATCAAATAGCCGGGCCGGACAGACCGGCTGACCGTATTCCTGTCCTGCTGTCTGACACTATACTTCCAAAAACAGCATTCCCCTTATGGCTTCCGCAGGAGGCCGTAAGGGGATTTTTTCAGTCGTTTTCTGTATCTTTCTGTTATCTCTTTCCGGAGCGCCGTCCGGTCCGGCCCGCAGCTTTTTTCCCGCGTCCGGCGGCGCTGCCCTGATGTCGTCCGGCGGCCGGTCTGCCGGAAGCGCTGCTCCTGCCCTGCCTGCTCTCGTGTCTGTCCGGAGTCCGTATATGTCCGGCTTCCGCTCTCCGCTCTGTATGTTTCCCCCGGCCGGCAGCCGGCCGGCGGCTGATTTTTCTGGGCGGGATCAGGCATTTTTCCCCGAATCCGATCAGATCCTGACGCCCTTCCCGAAGCAGGGCTTCTTTGACCAGATCGTAGTTGACCGGGTCCCTGTACTGGATCAGAGCCCTCTGCATGGCCTTTTCATGGGGATCCACGGCCACATAGACTTTCTCCATGGTCAGAGGATCCAGCCCGGTATAGTACATGCAGGTGGATACCGTGCCGGGGGTCGGATAAAAATCCTGGACCTGTTCCGGCATATACCCGAGTTCCCGGATATATTCCGCCAGCGCAATGGCGTCCTTCATGGTACTGCCCGGATGAGAGGACATCAGATAGGGTACGATATACTGTTTTTTCTGCAGTTTCCGATTCAGTTTTTCAAATTCCCGGACAAAAGCGTTATAGACATCCACCGAAGGTTTACCCATCCGTCTGAGCACATTGTCTGATATATGCTCGGGCGCCGTCCGCAGCTGACCGCTGACATGATGTTCCACCAGCTCCCGCAGAAATTCCCGGTTTCTGTCCGCCATCAGATAATCAAAACGGAAGCCCGACCTGACAAAGACTTTTTTGACGCCCGGCAGAGACCGGATCTTCTTCAGCAGGGCCAGATAGTCTTTGTGGTCGACCTCCAGATTGGGGCAGGGCTCCGGATACAGACATTTGCGGTCCTGACAGGCCCCCACTTTCATCTGCTTACTGCAGGCCGGCCTGCGGAATTCCGCGGTCGGGCCGCCGACATCGTGGATATATCCCTTAAAATCAGGATCCCCGATACAGGCTCTGGCTTCCTCCAGGATCGAATCATGGCTCCTGGCCTGCACGATCCTTCCCTCATGAAAGGTAAGGGCACAGAAATTGCAGTCCCCAAAACAGCCCCGGTTGGAAGTCAGGGAGAATTTGATCTCCGAAAGGGCCGGGACACCGCCGGCCTCATCGTAGGAGGGATGCCAGGCCCGCATATAGGGAAGGGCATAAACATCATCCATCTCCCGGGTCGTCAGGGGCATGGCCGGCGGATTCTGAATCACGAACAGGCTGCCGTCATAGGTCTCACAGAGCTTTTTGGCCCGGAAAGGGTCCGTATTCCTGTGCTGGATGGCATAGCTGCGTGCGTAGGCCTCCTTATCCCGCAGAATCTCCTCAAAAGAAGGCAGGACCAGGGCCTCTTCTTTATAAGAGGCGTCTCTGGTCTTGAAGACGGTCCCTCTGATAAAAGTCACGTCCCTGACATCCAGACCGGAATCCAGGGCGTCAGCAATCTCAATAATGCTGTGTTCTCCCATCCCATAGGAGACAAGGTCCGCGCCGGAATCCAGCAGGATCGAACGGCGTACCTTATCGGACCAGTAATCATAATGGCCCAGCCGGCGCAGGCTGGCTTCGATCCCTCCGATAATGATGGGTGTATGTTTGTAAGTCCTGCGGATCAGGTTGCAGTAGACAATGACCGCGTAGTCAGGCCGTTTGCCCATAAGGCCGCCGGGACTGTAGGCATCCTTCTGCCGGCGCCGGCGGGAGACGGTATAATGGTTGACCATGGAATCCATATTGCCGGAAGAGACCAGGAATCCCAGACGGGGCTCTCCCAGAATCCCGATACTTGCCGGATCCTTCCAGTCAGGCTGGCAGATCATGCCCACCGAATAGCCATGGGCCTGCAGGATCCTGCCGATAATGGCACTGCCGAAGCTGGGATGATCCACATAGGCGTCCCCGCAGACATATACAAAATCCAGCCTGTCCAGGCCGGCTTCTTTCATATCTTTCCGATTCACAGGTAAAAATCCCAGACTCATATCATTCCTTCCCTGAAAGGATACCAGGCTCCTTTTATGCTTCTTCTGTCCTGCCATTGTAGCAGATTCCGGCAGAACAAAGCAAACAGACCGGCAGTTTTCCTGCCGGTCTGTCCGCTGGTTCTGTTATACAGATTTACGCCCGTCAGGCTTTGCGTACCAGCCTTTCAGGGACGATCCGTTTCAAAATCAGTATTTCTCAATCTTGGAATTGCCATATTCATCAGCAGAGGCAATTGCGCCGTTGTTTCTCATAACGCCGAAAGCTCTGGCATTCGTCAGATCGCTCTCATAGATCGTATCGACGCCGATCTTCTTGCCGCCAACGCTGCAGAGAACAAAGAGGTCGATGCCGTTCTCATATCCGCCGTAAATATAGACATCCTGGGTGTAGGAAGAAGTGCGGATATAATCCATCAGATAAATCAGGGACTGCTCAGGCGTTGTGAAAGGAGGTGTCAGCTTGGGAAGAGAAACGCTGGGGTTGTCCTGGTAGACATCACCTTTTGTCATGGAAGCGGCAGCGTTAATCGTATCCTCTGTAATCTCCTGAGCTTCTACTGTCGTCTCCTCCCCGGCGGATGTGACGTCTGTGATGACGCCGCCATTAAATACCTGGGCGAAAGCTGCATCGTTGATCGCGGCGACAGTGGCGCCTTCCGCTGCAGTAGCGCTGAGTGCAGCTGCTTCTGTGGTCGCAGTCTCCTCTACGACGGGAACTTCTTCCTCTGCTGCTTCGCTGACAGCTTCGGTCGTTTCCTCGGTCACTTCACTGACAGCTTCGGTCGCCTCTTCCGCAGGCGCGGACGTGCTGGAGGAAGAACCACAGCCTGTGATGACCACGCCTGCTGCCAGAACGGCACACAGGAGCAGCGCGAGCTTACGTGTGATTTCGTTTTTCTTTCTCATAATAATCTCCTTTTTTTATGAAAAATGAACACTACGAAGGAGTTGCCTCCTTTAATATTGCCTATTATAGCATGGATTCCAAAAAAATTTTTTGTTTTTTAACCTTTTACCCATTTGGATTTTTTAAAACGTATATTTTTTTACTGTTTTGCATAGCTTTCTTTTCCAACTTCACGCAGGATGATCATAATAGTATTTCTGCCGCCGGCTCCCCCGCCAAAAGCTTCTGACAGAATATTGTCTAACAGATGACACCTGCCCCGAAAAAATGTAAAATAAGAGATGCTTAAATTATAAAAAAAGGAAGGAATGTTTGATCATGGAAAATCAGGAAGCTAAAACCGGTCAGAAATGGGGTATATGGCTTTTTCTTATTTATACGATGGTTACGCTGCTGCTCTGTCTGCTCTTCTTTTTTATGCTGAAAGTACCTTTCAGCTCGGACGCGGATTACCTGCAGGCCGGCATCACCGGCGGCGCCATGGGAACAGGCGCCGATCAGACCGCCCAGTATTACCTGAGCGCTCTGCTGACGACCGCTCTGGCCCGGGCCGGAGCAGCTCTGGAAGTTTTCAACATCTACAGCGCTTTTCTGATGGGCCTCTGCTTTTTATCTTTTACTTCCATGCACTGGCTGGTCACCAAAAGGGCTGATACCGTCCTGTTCCACCTGGTCATATATGTATTCATGGTCTCCGCCCTGCTGGAGTTCAATTATCTGACCATTGCTTTCCTGGCTGCAGGAAGCGGTATTATGACGGTCTTTGGCATCCGCAGCAGTGACCATATTGTATCCAGACTCTTTTCCTGGCTCCTGGGGATCCTGCTGATCATCGGCGGCTGCGGGCTGCGGCTGAGTGTTCTTCCCGCCGCGATCCTGCTGCTGCTGCCTCTCTTCCTCAGAGGCCTGATGGATCATAATGGTATCCGCTGGCTGGCGGCCATTATCCTGATGGCGGCGGTCTGGGCCGGGGCTTTTATGACCACAGGGGCACGGCTGCAAAGAATTTACGGGGATCCCTGGGGCAGCTACGCTTCCTGGGCAGACGCCAGTTACCTGATCCAGACAGCGGATCTGCCGGACCGGACTGAATATGCCGATCTATATAGAAATATCTCCTGGACAGAAAATGATATTGCCCTGATGGAGAATCATACCTTCGCAGATACCGCCGCTTTCGGAACCCAGAAACTTCTGACCCTGGCCGAGGGAATCAACATTCATGAACGCTTCGAATTCGACGCCCGGGCCATTCTGGACTCCATCCTGACCAATGTGGATCTGTTCCTATTCCTGCCTGCCGGCGCCATGGCTGCTGCTGTCCTGCTGGGCCTGTTTGGCCGGGCAAAATGGCGGGATCTGGGCCTGATCCTTTTGTCGGGCGTGATTACCTGCGCCATGACCGGCTCCCTCTATTTCTTCCGGATGGTCTTCAGCCGGCTGATGCTGCCGCTGCTGATCCTGGGTCTTCTGGAGATTCTTGTGATCCTGGGCGTTTCAGTCCGTGAGAAAAATGAAGAAACGGAAACCGACCGGACTCTGACCGTCATGATCGTACAGGCAGCCGTCCTGGTCGCCGTCTGCTATCTGTTCGGGACCGTCTACTTTTCCAGGCTCACACCGGATACGGCCGGTCACGGCAGCGAACTGAGAAACTATCTGGCCGCCCATACCGACAGCCTCTTCTGCTGTACATCTGACGCGGCGTACGATCTGCAAAAGGGACTTCCTGTTATCGGCCATACAGCAGATAAATATCCCTCCAACCTGATCGATCTGGGCGGAAGGGACAGCTTCAGCGGACGTTTTGAACACCGCCTGGCTGCCTACGGAACAGAAGACGCCTATACGCTGTTCCGTTCCATCACCGAAAATGACCGGATTTATCTGATCACCGGACAGGAAGATATCCCGGAAGAGATCGCCCTGTACGTGCAGGAACATTATGGTATTAGCGCAGCCGTCACCGAGACTGACCGGATCGGCACCGCTTACCGTGTCTACCGCCTGCAGGCCGCAGACGATGCTTCCGCAGCAGAGGAAACGGAGGATGCCGCAGCTGCAAAAGAACAGTCCGCGGATTCTGCGGCTGAGGATACCGGGACTGCAGATACTGCGGCCAATGCAGAGGAAGAAGGGCAGGAGGAAAACACTGCCGATGAATAAGCAAACTAAAAGAGATCGGTTCCTGATCTTTATCGTCAGGCTCTTTAACCAGAGCATCGAAGACAGGATCAGCGCGTTTGCCGCACAGTCCGCTTTCTTCATGCTGCTGTCAGTGGTACCGTTTGTGATCCTGCTGCTGCAGCTGATGCGCTTTACGCCATACAACCAGCAGGACCTGATGGACCTGATCATGGAGCTGCTGCCGGAGGATTTCGTTCTGCTGGAGCCCATCCAGAACCTGATCAGCAATATTCTGGCAGAACTTTATTCCGGTTCCGTCAGTCTGGTATCCATTACCCTGATCGCGGCCCTGTGGGCCAGTTCCAAGGCCATGCACAGTCTGTCCTACGGCTTTGATGTAATATTCGCGGTCCCGGAGACCCGCAACTGGTTCGTGCTCCGCTTCTGGGCTATCCTTTATACCTCTGTTTTCGCGATCGGGATCCTGGCTTTCCTGGCCCTGACCCTTTTATGGAAGCCCATCCAAATCTGGATCGACGGCTACCTTCCCCAGCTGTTCTTCCTGCTGGATACGGAAATCAAATGGCTGATCCTTCTGACCCTGCTGACTCTGGTCTTCTCCCTGATGTACCAGACTTTCCCGGCTGTCAATCTCCATTTCCGCCCCATGCTGCCCGGTGCCCTGTTCTCAGCCCTGGGCTGGATGGTCTTTTCCTACATCCTGGGCATCTACGCGACCGATTACAACGGTTTCTCCATGTACGGCAGCCTGACGACCCTGGCCATGGGAATGTTCTGGCTGTACATCTGCATGTATATCCTCATGCTGGGCGCGGAGATCAATTCCGTCCTGCTGGGCAGCAGGATCAGATGAACTGAATATCCGAAAAACAGCATCCTTTATAAAGTCCATTCTGAGAATCCGTATATTATCCGGAACTGAATACAGAATCAGGTCCTGAGAAGAAGATTCATCAAACCCAAAACCAAAAAGTGCCGCCGCGCCGGTCAAAGAATCCGGCGCGGCGGCACTTTTCTGTTTCCATATTGTCTGACAAAGGCCCATTATGTCCCTGCCCTGTCAGGCGCCGGTTCCCCCTGCTGAAAACAGCATCCGGCCCAGAATTTTGTTCTCTCCGATGAAAGGAATCTAGCGGAACAGGTCATACAGCGGCGTAAAGTCCAGTCCCAGAGGATTCAGAACAAAGAAGAGGATCAGCGCGAGCAGTATAAGGAAGAAAACCGCGAACCGCAGTCCGCTGTACCTGCTGCGGACCCTGCGGACCGTTTTGTTTCTGCGGGATATTCCGGATGCGGCAGTCTCTTCCGCCTCTCCCGTTTCCCCGGAGACGATCTCCGGCTCCGCGCCCTCCAGCGCCAGACGTTCCTCTTCGGTAATAAATAAACTGCCGGAGAATCCTGTTTCATTAACAAAATCCAGCCTGTACAGCATGATGGTATCGTCGGGAGCCTCTTCTGCCGGTTCTTCCGCGTCTGCCTGCCCGGCTTCGGCTTCCCACAGACCCGTGGATATGCCTGACATGTCCGGCATGCGCTCTGCGCCGGGGACCGTGTCCGGGTTCAGGACATACCGCCCGGTCAGTCTGTCATAATGGTCGTTCTCTTCTTCTTTTCTGCCGCCCGGGGCAATATGCAGGTAATTATGGTCCCAGGCCCAGTGGAGGATGGCGGCCCGCAGTTCCGCTGCCGATCCATATCGTTTCCCGGGATCGGGATCACAGGCTTTCTTCAGGATCTCCGCCATCTGGTGGTCCGTATCGTCCGGACCCGGGATGGGATTCCCCTGTACGCGGCGGGTCTGGGCCCGCATCATGTCTGAGGGAGAGACCGGATTGGGCCAGAGAGGATAAAAAGGCAGTCTGCCATGGTTAAAATACCGGTAGATGATCATGGCAGCCGAATACAGATCCGTCTGCTCGCTGCGGGGGGCGCCTGCGGCCTGTTCCGGGGCCATATAAAGGCTGAGCTCGTTCATGCTGTAAGGTTCATTTCCGGCAGCTATATGTCTGCCGGACAGGTCAAAACTGCCCAGCATAAAGGTCCCGTCTTCCCTTACAAAAACAGCAGAAGGCCGGATTCCGCCATGTACCAGCCCGTTCTCCGCACAATATTCCACGGCGCCGCACAGATCTGCAGCCAGACAGACCACCGCCCAGGGATCCGCGTGACCGTCTTCGGAGACTGATTCCATAAAAGGTTCCAGACCGGCCAGCCGGTCCATCAGGACATAGATCCGCATGCCCGGTCCGTCTGTATGGGGTTCATAGTCACAGGCTCTGACCGGAACAATGGTATCACCCTTGCGCATATGCATGAACCTGCCGGCACCGCGTACGATCTCCCTTGCTTTTTTATCATAATAGACCCGGATCCCGTCCGCATCCAGACCGGCCGACCGGAGTCCCGCTGTCTCTGCCGGATCCTGCGGGATATCAATGACCAGCATCAGGGCTTCCTTCTGCTCCGCTCCCTCTTCCCGATTATATAAACGATAGTATTCGCCGCTGCTGTCCCCGCCGGCCTTTTCGCCCAGGTCCCACTGCGGCCAGAATGATCTGATCTGCATATAAATTCTCCTGCAGCTGTTTATGCTGAATATTAGATTCTCTTTATACGATAGTCTGTTCTTCTCTGTTGCTTTCTTCGGCTGTCTTCTATGTTTTTCTTCTATGTTTTTCAGAAAGCCTTTGCCTGCACGGCGCATCCGCTTCCTTCACTTCTGGGGGTCCGGCAGGCCCGGCTCATTCAGCCTTATGCCTCCCAGGCACATCCGCTTCCTTCACTTCTGGGGGTCCGGCAGGCGGATCAGGCCCCGGATCCCGTCCAGGGTCAGGCCTGCGACCAGGTTGGTGAATTCATCGATATCCATGCTGCCGCTGCCGGCCCGGCCGACCCAGGCGGAAAAAGCCGCCAGGACCCCTGAAGCAACATATTCCGCACACAGATAGTATTTCTCAGGGATTGCCGTTGTGTCAATCTTATTCTGCTCCATGAATATCTCGACAACGATATCCTTGACGCTGATCCCGAACTGGGCCAGCAGGCCGATCTCATGGAAACGGATATAATGATCCAGATCCTCCCGGATCAGGGCACTGATGGTCCGGAACAGACTGACCGCGTCAAAATCATCGGCCCGGAAGCTGATCCTGCGCAGACCGGTCCTGTATTTTTCCAGCATTTCATCCATGACAGACGTCAGCAGCTCCTCCATGCCGGTATAGTAGGCATAAAAGGTCTTCCGGTTGATATCCGCCCGTTCCGAAAGCTCTCTGACTGTAATCTTCTGGAGGGATTTTTCTTTCAGAAGTTCTATGAAAGCCCTTTTGATATTTGCTTTGGTCCGCCGTACTCTTCTGTCGTCTTTTCTGTCCATCTTCAATCCCTAAATGTAACATTTCAAATCTTATTGTTACTTAAGTATCATATGTCTTTTACGTGACCATTGTACCATTAACTGTAAAAAATTATAATATCTATCATAGGATTCCGGCCGGCTTATCCGTCCGAAATGGAAATATTCTGAAACCGTGGAGGATATCGTGCAGAAC
Organism: uncultured Lachnospiraceae bacterium; assembly: GCA_902789735.1. GTDB lineage: Bacteria > Bacillota > Clostridia > Lachnospirales > Lachnospiraceae > CAG-791. Next base: position 25,025 of record CADAOZ010000011.1, on the reverse strand, counting down.
TACGCAATTTATATGGATGCTTCAGGTGACATCGATCCTGTTTTCGCAGCCAGAAACAATATTAAAATCGTACCTATGAATTATACGCTGGGAGATGAGGAGCGTCTCTGCAGTCAGATGGAGTCTCCCGAAGTCCTGCATAAATATTATGAGCTCCAGCGGGGCGGCGAACTGACCCATACCAGCCAGATCACCCCCGGCAAGTATATCTCGATCTTCTCCAAGGAACTGGAAAAGAAGAAGGGTGTCCTTTATATTTCCCTTTCTTCCGGCCTGACACAGACCTATAATTCCGCCTGCCTGGCCGCGCGGGAACTGGCAGAGGATTACCCCGATGTACCTTTCTGTCCCGTGGATTCCCTGGCCGCCACAGGAGGCATGGGACTGCTGACAGAAGCAGCTGTCCGCAACCGGGAAGCCGGAATGTCTGTAGAAGAGAACGCGGAAGCTCTGCGCAGTCTGGCCGGCCGTATCTGCCATTTCTTTATGGTCGATGACCTCATGTACCTGAAACGGGGCGGCCGTATTCCCGCCACCACGGCCCTGCTGGGTTCAGCCCTCAATATCAAGCCCATCCTGATCATTGACCCGGCGGGCAAGCTGACCAGCGTCAATAAGAAAAGGGGTATCAAGACAGCCCTGAAAGAACTGGCCCTTGCTTACAATACACACAGGGATCCGGCTCTGGAAAAACAGTACGGCAGCCGTGTCTATATCATGCACGGTGATGCCGAAGACCTGGCAGTCATGGAGGCCGGTCTGGTCCGCCAGTACAATCCGGATGCTGATATCCAGATCATGGGGCTGAGTCCTGTGATCGGAGCCCATACCGGCCCCGGCATGGTGGCTGTCATTTTCTACGGTACAAGAATCAGCGGCTGATCCATGAAAAGGCAGGGAGCTGAAACCAGCCCGGCCGCCGGATGCGACTTCTCCAAAACTATAGAATTTTAAATATAGAATCTTAATATAGAATAATGAAACCACCCCTTCATTATAAGAAATCCCGCTCCGGTGCCGGAAGCGCTTCCTCTGCAGGCGCATCTCCGTTCCCGGGGCGGGATTTTTGCAGTTCATGATCCCTGTTATTAAGTGTTTTCAATCGATTTGACCCTGCAGATTCATTATTTCTGCAGGGAAGTCCCGGAATCATCAGGTCTGGTTCTTCTGATGCAAAGTCCGGGAATCAGCAGGTTTGGTTCTTCTGATGCAAAGCCCGGAAATCAGCAGGTCTGGCTCTTCTGATGCAAAGTCCGGGAAATGTGTGCTGTCAGCTGCGGATCTGCGTCCTGCCAACACCGCCGATCAGATATCTTTCGTCAAATCTTTCTGTCATCTCCAGCAGCTCCCCGCCGGGATCACACTGGTCTGTATGAGTCACCGCTATGGCTGCCCTCCAGTTGTTCCTGCGGCCGGCACCGGCAAAATCTCTGCGGATCCTGGCTTCCATGGCTTCCGTATCCATTCTGCCGAAACGGAAATGTCCCTGAAAGGGATTGGTCACGTTGGTCGTTTCCCTGACTCTGGCGTCCAGCTCCTCTTTATGGCATTCCGTCTGCAGGGGACCGTCCCCGTGCCGGGTCAGATAGGTCCTGGTCACGTAGCAGGCTTCTACCGTTTCCCCTTTGAAGCATTCCTCGATCAGGGCGGCCGCGTCATGCAGGCCGGTCCGGCTGGGGGTCGTATAAACAGCCTCTTCCTCGTCGTCCGACCAGTCCAGTAGCAGGCCCTGGCCGTTCTCAAAGATCAGGTTCCCATATTCTGTCAGAATTCCGCGTCCTTTCACAGCCGCTTTTTCAGTGCACATGACCTGCAGGTCTTCCATGTAACGCCTGCACAGATTGTCATCCGCTGCCACAGGGATCCAGCGGGCAGCCGCCGCAGGATCCATTTCCACCCGCATCCTCTGCAGGGCCCTGTCGCGGATCCTGCTCAGATACGTCCACTGCTCTGTTTCCGTCATCTGCAGGTACTGTCCGATTCTGACGGCGTCTTCCGTCAGGGCATAGCGCTGGTACGTTTCCCAGATGCCCATGCCGCAGGTATGATGGCCGCCTTCCCGGGCGTGAGCCGTCTGGTTCAGCATCATATCCCAGGGCGTCGTAAAACGGCAGTCCGGATCTATATAAGCCCGGGGCCGGACGCCCATGGCCTCCAGCTGACCGTATTCCCGCATGAACTGCATGGGATTGATCATATAGCCCGGGGCGAACCAGGTCAGAGCCCCGTTCAGAGTCCCCGCACAGAAGTGGCCGAACACATGGCTTTTGCCGTCCTTCCAGGCTGTGTGCCCCCGCTGGGGCCCTCCGTTGGTCAGGATTCCCAGGACCGGTTCCTCTGTCATACAGAACAGGTTGGTGACATTTCCTTTTCCTTCATCGCCGGCATTGGCGCCGATGATGACCCTGATATTTCTTCTGCCTGTGTTTTCCATATGCGGCCTCCTTTTTCTCCTGTCTGTAAACTTTTTAGCCGGGACCGGCTTTCCATCCATCTCCAGGGGATTTTTCCTGCCTGCTCACCAGTTGATGCCGCCTGCAAAGAGCCCCCGCAGGCCTCCGTGTTCCTTCCGGTTCCGACGTTTTTTCCCGTCTGTCACGTCTGCGGTTTCCGCAGTCATTTCAGGTTTTATATCCCAGCTGATGCCCGTCTCCGCTGTGCCTTCCGGCGCGTCTGCTGTCGCGCCGGTTTCGACTGCCGCAGCTTTGGTTTCCGCTGCGTCCGCAAAACGGATCAGCCCCTTCGCAGGGCCTGCCGCCAGCCTTTTCTCCGCTTCCGCTGTAATGATTCCTGTCAGCATCTGACCGATCCCGTTTACGTCACAGCACAGGAAGTGTTTTTTATCCAGATACCTGCCCCAGGTCTTTTTCGCTCCGGCTTCATAATAATTGCTGCCGTGTCTGACAAAAATATGATACAGATCATATTTTTCGCGAACCTTTTTCATAAGTTTCCCTGTCTCCACGTCTCTCTGCAGATGGTCTCCGACTGCCTGCGCCAGCGGCCTGGCCGGCAGGTAAGGATTCATGGGCTCGTCACCCATGGTGATGATCAGTCCCTTTTGTCCGCGTTTCCAGCAGTCCAGTCTGGTATGGTGCAGAGCCATGTACCAGGCAGCCGTATAGGATTCAAACATGTTTCCTCCGCCGCCGCCTTCGAAATAAACTTTATCCAGCTGCTCGGCGATGCGGATGTCAGACTCGAACTGGCTAATCTGAATCGGGGCCCTGTCATAGGCAAGATCCCCGATGCCCATGACCATGAATTCCACATCCATGTCCGTTCCCAGCAGCTCGGTCATGACCTCGTTGAGTTTCGCCGCCACTTCCATGGCCGCGCTTCCCATGGAACCGGTCACATCCAGAGCCAGGATGACCGGAATCGTGTTGGGATGCTCCTCGTTCTCGCAGCATTCCCGCATGACGCCGCGGGGATCCAGGGCGGGATGCAGGCCCCGCTCCGTATACATGGTCTGGGCTGTATGCCCGCTGGTATCCAGGGTTCCGTCCTTCCTGACGGTCCTGCCTCTGCCTGCGCTGTAGTTTCTGAAATCCTCTTCTCTCCATCTTCCGTATCCCATCGTTTACCTCCTTCTGACTGCCTGTTTGACGGGATCTGCTTCCCGCATGTTTTCCGCTGTTCCTTCCGGCTTCCTGCTGCGGCTTCACCGGCCGCTGCAGGGGCCGTCGGTATTACCGGAAAATCCCGGCTGTTCTTTATGGTGTTTTACGTTTCTGTATCATTCTCTTCCGGTGTTTTGCACTTCTGTATCATTCTCTTACGATGATTCACGCTACTGTTCCATTCTCTTCCGATGATTCACGCTTCTTCATCATCCTCTTCTTCCGTATCGAACATGCCGCTGAAAAGATTGTCCATATCCGTATTGGCCAGCAGCATCAGAGGCAGCAGGCCGCCCATGCCGCCATCACCCGGATTACCGGAACCTGTCCCCCGTCCCATGCCGCCGGTGAACATTTTCAGCATCAGCATGTACTGAAGGATCTTGCTGCCGCCCTTGCGGCCCCGGAACTTCTTTCCGTCAAAGAAGCTGACGATCTTGCCGTACATATAGGTGTTTCCCATGAAGATCCTGTGCTCAGGCAACAGGATTTCCCGGGTGGAATTGCTGTAATTGACTGCCAGGATCTGATCCGCGTCAGCCTGGATCACGCATCTGGGGGAGGGCCTGCCATCCGGTCCGTTGACCAGGATAATATCGCCGGGCTTTACTTTGGTCACAGGAATCACAAAGAAGAATTCCTGGCCGATATCGAATACAAAGTTCATGCAGTTGGTCAGCCTGCCGGTGGACACATCATAGGTCCTGTATTCATTGCCGGTCTTGACAGCTACCTGACCGTCTATGGTCAGTCTGCACATGCCGGGCGCCAGATTGCCGAACATTCCTCCAAACATTTCTCCAAACATGTTATTTGCCATAATGGTCCTCCTTTTCTGTCCCGCAGGACTTATGTTCTTTATGACTATAATTATAGTGTCTTTTTATTTATTGTCCATATGACTATAAGTAGTATTTTGAAAAATTCCAAAAAAACCGCATAAAAAAACAGGCCGGAGGCCTGCGGGAAAAGGTTGACATAATACTATACCGGCATGAAATGGTATATGTTACGATACTGGAAACAGTGATAAAGTACATCAGCGAACAAATGCATGACTGGTCAAATATTTTACTGATTAAATATTTTATGTTCAAATATATTTATGTTCAAATACATGAGTTTTCAATGCAGTTATTCCTGCGGAAGGAGCTATTATGACTGACAAGTACAAAAGAGCCCTGGAGATTGTTTATTCCGGTGATCTCTATAATTCCGGTGATCCGGACATCCTGCAGGTGCAGCACAGCTGTCTGCCCTATATGGAAGAATATAACCAGACCCGGACTTCCGACGGGGATTATGCCGCCAGAGAGGCCCTGCTGCGGAAAATGTTCGCCGCCGTAGGGCAGGGCTGTTACCTGGAGCCTCCTGTCCACGCCAACTGGGGCGGGCATAATGTCTCTCTGGGAGACCATGTCTATGCCAATTTCAATCTGACCCTTGTTGATGACGGAAGGATCGAAATCGGCAGCTATGTCATGATCGGCCCTAATGTGACCATAACAGCAGGCGCCCATCCGATCAGTCCCGCCCTCCGTGATCATGATATACAGTATAACCTGCCGGTCATCATTGAAGATCATGTCTGGATCGGCGCGGGCGCCATCATCCTGCCCGGCGTCCGGATCGGAAAGGACAGTGTCATCGGAGCCGGTTCCGTTGTCACAAAGGATATCCCTGCCGGAAGCGTCGCTGTCGGCAATCCCTGCCGGGTCATCCGGCAGATCACGGAAGAAGATGACCGTTTCTTTGATCACGGCCGCCACATCCCGCAGGAGATCATTGCGCAATATATGTGATTGTCGAACCTGTTCACCTGATCATGATACAGCTTCCTGTATGCAGCAGAACAAACTGTATCAAAACGATTCATTACGATTCATTACGATTCATTAGTGAACGCAACAAAGCCGCAGCATGCCAGCCGCGGCTCTTCTTTGACATTGTATCTGTTTTTTGTCTGTTTTTTGTCTGTTTTTTGTCTGTTTTGGTGTCCGATAGTATTTCCGCCGGCAGGTCCGTCAGTGACAGTACTCTTTAGTTCCGGCTTTACATACCACCGGTCTTTCCGGCTGCCGGCTGCTGCCGGTTGACGCCTGTGTAGCGATATGTGGCCGCCGGCCTGCCGAATCCCTTTCTCTCCTCCCGGTTGTTGAGAATCCTGCCGGTAATGATATAGCGGTTCTTGATGAAACGGCGGAAGTTGCCGATATCCGCCTCCGTCCCCTTGACCGCGTCATAGATCAGGCGCAGGTCTGTCAGGGTAAAGGCGTTTTTGTCCTCCAGGAAGTTGAAGCCGATATCCGTATAATCAATCTTTCCCGCCATCCGGTCCAGGGCTGTCCGGATGATCTTTTCATGGTCAAAGGCAATCTCCTCCGGGCCGATCTCCAGCAGCTCTCCGTCTACTTCGGCGGTCAGCCGGAAGCCGCTGTCTGTCCGCAGGATATCGAACAGGATGGCCGATCCGGCATCGGTTCCTTTTTTATAATGCATGGCATTGGAGGGCATCATGGCAATATAGGCAATGGAAATGATCCGCATACGGGGATCCCGGTCTATGGCGGAAAAGGTATACAGCTGCTCCATGGCAGCCCCTTTCATGCCGGCCTCTTTGACCAGTGTCCTGGCCGCGGCCTCCTCCGCTGTTTCCGTCATGCCAATGAAGCTGCCGGGAAGACACCATTTGCCCAGGAAGGGATGCTCATCCCTCCGGACCATCAGGATCTGCAGTGTTCTTTCCCTGACTGTAAAGACCAGCACGTCCGCTGTAATAGAAGGTCTCTCAAAACTGGACGGATCATATTTTTCCAGAAATTCCTGCTCTGTGATCATGGTACTACTCCTTCCGGACCCGGGTGTTTCTGGGTCTATTATAGCTGAAAAAACATGAAAAAAAGCATAAAAAAAACGCCCAGATTACTCTGGACGCGTCGGGTTGGGCTGTTTTCACAGTCAGCAGCTCGTACGGGAATCGAACCCATGATTCCGCCGTGAGAGGGCGGCGTCTTAACCTCTTGACCAACGAGCCATATAAGTGTCTCACCTGTCGACTTGTCTATATTATCATGGCGGCCGGCTTAAGGCAAGCACTTTTTTTAAAAGTTTTAATTTTCAGATTATTAGCCTGATTCAGATTGTTTTTCGATGCCGAATGTCTGAAACAAAATTTGCACCAAAATTAGCACCAAAATTAGCAGGCCCGGTTCAGGATTTCACAATCAGATCCTTAATCACTTCTGAAGCTATGATCAGTCCTGCCACGGAAGGGACAAAAGCGACAGAAGCAGGGATGCTTCTGCGGGCAGATGCAGCCTGTTCCGGATCCGGCAGGGATCTGACCGGTTCTTCGGTGGAATAGACCACTTTCAGCTTCTTTACCCCCCTCTTCTTCAGCTCCCTGCGCATCACTCTGGCCAGCGGATCAACGGAAGTTTTATAAATATCCGCCACCTGCAGCATGGCAGGGTTCATCTTGTTGCCGGTCCCCATGCAGGAAATGATGGGGGTCCCGGTCTCCCGGCACTTCATGACCAGAGAGATCTTGGCAGTCACCGTATCCACAGCGTCAACGACATAATCATACGCGGAGAAGTCAAACTGATCCTCCGTCTCCGGCAGATAGAAGCAGTTTCTGGCCTCTACCTTGCAGGCAGGATTGATGCTTCGGATCCTCTCGGCAGCCACTTCCGTCTTGTCTCTGCCGATCGTATTGTAAGTAGCCAGGATCTGCCGGTTCAGATTGCTTTCGCAGATTCTGTCATTATCAATAACGTCAATGGCGCCTACGCCGGATCTGGCCAGGGCTTCCAGCACATAACCGCCGACGCCGCCCGCCCCGAAGACAGCGACCCTGGAATCCGCCAGAGTCTGCATCGCTTCATCCCCCAGCATACGCCGGGTCCTGGAAAACTGCTCTGTCATAGCTGCTTTTGTCATAGCTGCTTTCTTCTCTCCTGCTTTCTGCTTTTTTGGCAATCCGCCTTTTGGGTGCATGGCAGACATTGGATACTAAATCCCTGTTTTGTCTGCCGCGCCTCGCTGAACCCGGCGGACATTTTCAAGATTTCCTGCCTTTTGTCTGCCGCGCCAGCAATATGCCGACAGGCATCCGACAGGCATCCGGCAGACAACAAATAATGCAGAGTTACATTCCCATGAAATCAAATATGGAGATCTGGTTGGTCTCGGGCAGGTCGCCCAGCAGGCCCATCTCGAACATTTTCTCCACGACGGTCTTGGGCACCTTGGTCCGGTTCCAGAAGTCATCTCTGGACAGGAAAGGACCGTCCTTGGCCGCCTCTACCACCGCGTCGGCCGCTTTTTCACCCATGCCGTCGATGCTGGTCAGGGCCGGCATGATCTTGCCGTCCACGATCTTGCAGCTGCGGGAGGCAGCCTGGAAGATGTCAATGGGCGTGAACGTGAAGCCGCGGGCGTAGAATTCCCGCACCAGGCACATGTCATCCATGGTGGCCTGATCCTTGGGCGTCGGTTTTTCCAGTTTCTTCAGACGCTCAAATTCCTCCAGCAGGTGCTCCTGTCCCTGGCACATCAGCTCATAGGAAAATGCGTTGGCGCGGATACTGAAATAAGCCGCGTAGTAGGCCAGGGGATGGTGGACTTTGCAGTAGGCGATCCGCAGGGCCATCATGACATAAGCTGCCGCGTGGGCCCGGGGGAACATGTATTTGATCTTAAGGCAGGAATCAATATACCACTGGGGCACGCCTGCCGCTTCCATGGCTTCCCGCATCTCCGGCTTGAGGCCTTTGCCCTTACGGACAGATTCCATGGTCTTGAAGGCCATGGATTTCTCCACGCCCATGGCGATCAGGTAAGACATGATATCGTCTCTTGTACAGATCGCTGTCGACAGGGTCGCCTTGCCTTCCTGGATCAGAGTCTGGGCGTTGCCCAGCCATACGTCTGTACCATGGGACAGGCCGGAGATCCTGACCAGTTCCGACATGGTGGTCGGCCGGGTATCATCCAGCATGCCCATAACAAATTTAGTACCGAATTCCGGCACGCCCAGGGAGCCGACGTCAATGCCGCCGTTCTGCTCCGTCGTAATGCCCAGTGCTTCCGTCGATGAAAAGATACTCATGGTCTCCGGGTCATCCAGGGGAATGGTCAGGGGATCGATGCCGGTCAGGTCCTGCAGCATACGGACCATGGTGGGATCATCGTGTCCCAGAATGTCCAGCTTGAGCAGGTTATGGTCGATGGAATGGTAGTCAAAATGGGTCGTGATTATGTCCGTCGTCATATCGTTGGCCGGATGCTGGACGGGCGTAAAGGTATTGATCTCCTCGCCCAGGGGCAGGACTACGATACCGCCCGGATGCTGGCCCGTGGACCTGCGGATGCCGGTACAGCCCTGCAGGAGCCGTTCGATCTCGCTGTTGCGTTTATGGATCTCCTTCCGCTCAAAGTAGTTCTTTACATACCCGTAGGCTGTTTTGTCCGCTACCGTCGCGATGGTGCCGGCCTTAAAAGTCTGGCCGTGGCCGAAAATAACTTCCGTGTATTTATGGGCCTTACTCTGGTACTCACCTGAGAAGTTCAGGTCAATATCCGGCTCCTTGTCGCCCTTGAATCCCAGGAAGGTCTCGAAGGGAATGTCAAAGCCGTCCTTTTTAAGTTCCGCGCCGCATCTGGGGCACATTTTACGGGGCATGTCAATGCCGCATTTGCCCTGATAGGCCAGGACCTCGGGACTGTCGAAGTCCGTGTAATGACATTCCGTACAGTAATAATGGGGCGCCAGGGGATTGACCTCCGTGATGCCCGACATAGTGGCCACAAAAGAGGAACCGACCGATCCGCGGGAGCCGACCAGATAGCCGTCCTCGACCGATTTCCATACCAGCTTCTGGGCAATGATGTACATGACCGAATAGCCGTTGCTGATAATGGAGTTGAGCTCCCTTTTCAGCCTTTCTTCTACTATGGGCGGAAGGGGATTCCCGTACATGCTGTGTGCCTTGTCATAGCAGATCTGCCGCAGGGTCTCATCGCTGTGAGGGATGACAGGGGCGCACTTGTCCGGCCGGACCGGGGACAGGACTTCGATCATATCCGCGATCCTGCGGGTATTGTCGATGACCACTTCCCGGGCCTTGCGGGCGCCCAGATAGGAGAATTCCTCCAGCATCTCATCCGTTGTATGGAAGTACAGGGGGGCAGGGTCCTCTTCCTGGTTCATGCCCATGCCGTCCTGAATGATGGTCCTGTAAATCTCGTCCTCGGGATCCATGAAGTGGACGTCTCCCGTCGCCACCACCGGCTTGTTGAATTCCTCGCCCAGACGGACGATCTGGCGGTTCAAGTCCAGTACGTCCTCCATGGTCTGGATCTCGGGATAGCGTTTTCTGGATTTTTCCTCCAGCAGGAAGGCATTGTTGCCTCTGGGCTGGATCTCCAGATAGTCATAGAATTCCACGATCTTCGCGATCCGTTCCGGAGACCGCTGCTCCAGGACCGCCTGGAACAGTTCGCCGGCCACACAGGCACTGCCCACCAGGATGCCTTCCCGGTGTCTGATCAGCTCGCTCTTGGGAATCCTGGGCTTTTTAAAGAAATATTTGAGGTGGGAGTCGCTGATCATCCGGTACAGGTTGACCTTGCCCGTATCATTTTTGGCCAGCAGGACACAATGATAGGGGTGCAGGCGCTTGACCAGCTCCGGATTGCTGTCGCTGAGGGCATTGATGTCGCGATAGCTTTCAATCTCCCGGTCCTGCAGCATCTGCGTTTCCTTAAAGAAAATACCCGCCGTGCATTCCGCGTCATCGACCGCCCGGTGATGGAAGCCCAGATTTACATTCAGCTGTTTGGCCACCGCGTCCAGGGTATACCGGGCGTGGCCGGGCAGAAGAACTCTGGCGATCTGCTCCGTATCAATGGTGGTAAAATCCGACTCCAGGCCCTGCTGGCGGGCGTTCTCATCGATGAATCCTATATCGAAACCGACATTGTGACCGACCAGGACAAAGCCCCTGCAGAATTCCAGGAACCTGGGCAGGACCTTTTCGATCGGGTCGGCCTTGATGACCATATCGTCACGGATGCTGGTCAGCTGGGTGATCCTGTAGGGGATCGGTATCTGCGGATTGACAAACTCCGAGAACCGGTCCGTGATCTGGCCGTTCTCGATCTTGACAGCGCCGATTTCTATGATCTTATTCTTCACAGGTGAGAAACCGGTGGTCTCCAGATCGAACACCACATAATTATGGCCTGACAGCGTATCCTCCGGGCACTCATGACTGCCATAGGTCACACTGCGTTTCAGGTCATCCACCAGGTAGCATTCCACGCCGTAGATAACTTTGAAGAATTTCTGCGGATCGACAGGAGGCAGCCCTGCCTCTTTCCGCTTTTTGTTTTCGGCGGACAACAGATCTTCCCGGACATGGTTGGCGTCCGGGAACGACTGGACATTGCCGTGATCGGTAATGGCGATGGCCGGCATACCCCAGGCGTAGGCCCGCTTTACCAGGTCTTTGCATTCCGATACGCCGTCCATATCGCTCATTTTGGTGTGCAGATGCAGTTCGACCCGCTTCTCTTCGGCGGTGTCCCTGCGCTTTTCCACAAAGGAAGGGATGGACATGATGCCGGCCACGGATCCGATGGTCAGTTCATGCTCGAAGGTATCCTGCTGGGTCACGCCCTTAACTTTAACAAAGGCACCCTTTTTAATGGCGTCCTTAATCTCCCCGACAAATTCATTGGCAATAAAGATCTTGCAGTAAATGCTGTCCGTAAAATCGGTCAGACAGAATTTGACGATATTCCTTTCCCCCCGGATCTCCCGGAAGTCCACATTCAGGATCTGGCCGCGCAGGACCACTTCCTGGTTCTCACCGATCAGGTCCACGATCTGAATGGCAGCCTCATTGACTTCCCTGCCATAGATGAGGTCAGGGTGGTTCGAGAATTTGATCCTCTTGCCCCGCTTCTCATTCCGGCCGTTCCTGCCATTCCGGCGGTCTGCCGTATACTTGCTCTCCCGTTTGCGGAAATCCAGCCTGCGTCCCCCGGCTCCCTGCGCCGCGGCGTCCGCGCTCTTAGTGCCGCGATCAGCCGTTTTGGCGGTCCGGCCCGCAGCTGCCGCTCCATTCGCCGCTGCCATTCCATTCCCGGCCGCATTGCCATTCCCGGCTGCATTACCATTCGCGGCTGCCGGCGCAGGCCCATCCTCCCAGGGCATGGGCTCCGCTGCCGCGGGCGCTTCCTGTCCGGACATGCCACTGCCGTTTCCGGACGAGCTGACTGCCGCGGAGACCGCGCCTGCCGGTCCGGCAGCGTCGGAAACAGGTACGCCAAAAAGCCGGGTCTCTGCCCCGGCTGTTCTTCTGTCCTTTTTCTTTTCCCTCTTTTCCAGACGGATATTGATCCTGGCGGGCACGCCGCAGCGGTCCCGGAAGATCCTGTCCAGAGCCTCTTCCAGTTTCTCATACATCTGCTGGCTCAGGCAGGAATCCTCCATGGTAATCCGGATCTCCTGATCCTCCGGATAGGAAATCTCGGAATCCCGCAGGAATTTGCCCATGACAGGCGAAAAGCTGGAGACCTCACAGACCAGAGAGTCAAAATAGGTCTCCATCAGCTGCCGGGGCGTATACTGGGCGGACAGGTCGAAATGCTCATCCAGATAGACCTGGACCCTGCGTTCCGTAAACAGCTGTCCGGAAATTTCATCCTGCATACGGTAGATCCTGCTTTTGTGGATCAGGTGGTCCGAGCGAAGGCTGACTTTGAGCCTGGTCCGCTCATGGTTGGACGTCAGCCGCTCGACCCGGGTCTCCTCAAAAAAGGATTTTAAATCTTTCTGTACTTTTAATGTGGGGAACACCTCAAAAAAAGGTTTGCTCATCCATTTCCTTCCTGTCAGTTCTCGTTCCAGTGATCCAGCTCATAACGGAGGGCATCCAGAAGTTCTTCTTCCGGCATCCTGCGGACGATCTCTCCTTTTTTGATCAGCAGGCCGACGCCGACGCCGCCCGCAATACCGATATCCGCTTCCCTGGCCTCACCGGGGCCGTTGACCGCGCAGCCCATGACAGCCACGCGAATGTTCAGAGGATAGGACTGTACCATATTTTCCACTTTGTTGGCAAGGCCGATCAGGTCGATTTTGGTCCGGCCGCAGGTGGGGCAGGATACAACGTCAATGCCGCCGGTACGCAGGCCAAGGCTGCGCAGGATCAGCTTGGCGGATTTGACTTCTTCCACCGGATCGCCGGTCAGAGAGACGCGGATGGTATCGCCGATGCCCTGATAAAGAATGTTGCCGATTCCAACGGCAGATTTGATGTTGCCGGATAAAAGAGTGCCTGCCTCTGTAATACCTACATGCAGGGGATAGCGGCTCTTCTGCGCCAGCACTTCATGGGCACGGATGCACATAAGGACATCCGAGGATTTGATGGAAATGACGATATTGTCATAACCGCAGTCCTCGATCATGCCCACCTTGTCCAGGGCGCTTTCCACAATGCCTTCCGCTGTGACGCCGTGATATTTCTCCACCAGCTCCTTCTCCAGGGAACCGCTGTTGACGCCGACACGGATAGGGATATTGCGCTCTTTCGCGCAGCGGACGACCTCCATGATCCGGTCCTTTCCGCCGATATTGCCGGGATTGATGCGGATCTTGTCCGCCCCGTTCTCCATGGCCGCGATGGCCATCCTGTAATCGAAATGGATATCCGCTACCAGGGGGATGGAGATCTGTCTGCGGATCTGGCCGATCGCGGCCGCCGCCTGGTCGGTAGGACAGGTACAGCGGATGATCTCACAGCCCGCTTCCTCCAGCCTGTGGATCTGGGCCACTGTGGCCTCCACGTCCTCGGTAGGGGTATTGGTCATGGACTGGATCAGGATCGGATTGCCGCCTCCGATCTTACGGTCACCGATCTGCACCACTTTTGTATGATCTCTGTAAGCCATTTTTACCTCCGTTCGGGCAGGCCCGGCCTGCCGCAATGTACTTGTGTAATACGCATGGATCCGCTTAACGGAAGAAGCGTGAGATATCGTTAAAGAGGACAAAGACCATCAGGATCATCAGCAGGATGATGCCGATCAGATGGACAATGCCTTCCTTTTCAGGCGGGACCGGTTTGCCCCGGACCGCTTCAATGATCAGGAATACCAGGCGTCCTCCGTCCAGGGCCGGTATGGGGAGCAGATTGACTACGCCCAGATTGACGGTCAGCAGAGTCGCCAGGCTCATGAAGGTCAGGATGATGGCGCTCAGGCCGTAGGGATTGACTTCCTCATAGGTATCATCCACGACTTTGACGATGCCGACAGGTCCTGATATGTCATCTTTGGAGAACTGGCCCCCGACCATATTGGCCAGGGATTTGACCGTTGCCTTGAACCAGTAAATGGTCTCATATCCGGCATAGGGAAAGACTTCCAGCGCCGTGCATTCGTGGTATTCTCCGCCGCCGATGATCCCGATATAATAGCGGCCGGCCTCTTCATCGAACCTGGGATGGATGGTCACGGTATCTTTGACCCCGTCCCGCCTGTAAGTGATGGTCAGCGGCGCCCCGTGGTTCATGGACGAGATCAGGGCGACTTCCCGGTAGAGGTGGATGCTCTCCCCGTTGATCTTTGTGATCACGTCACCGGATTCCAGTCCCGCCTCCATGGCCGCGGAATCCTCCATGACCTCCTGGATGACCGGCAGATCCGTACCGGAAAAAGCGACCACAATCAGGGATAAGACAAAGCCCAGCAGGAAGTTAAATATGGGCCCGGCCGCCACTGTGGCGATCCTGGCTGAAACGCTGGCCCTGGGAAAAGAATGAGCGTCCAGCTCGGCTTCCTCTTCCTGCTCCAGCCCGTTCATGCCGTCAAAGACACAGGCGCCGCCGATGGGCAGAGCCCGGATACAGAAATCTGTCTCGCCGATCTGGTGCTGGACCAGGGCGGGCCCCATGCCGATGGTAAACTCATTGACCCGGATCCCGTTCCGCCTGGCCAGGGCAAAATGGCCGAACTCATGGGAAACAACAATTATACTGAAAATGATCAGAAATATTAAAACACTGATAATCATACCTTACCGATCAGCAGCACGGCCAGATAATAGATGACCGGCGCTGTAAAAATAATACTGTCAAAACGATCCATGATTCCGCCGTGTCCGGGAATCAGATGACCGTAATCCTTAATGTTGTGACTGCGTTTGATGGCAGAAGCTGCCAGATCACCGATCATGGAGATCAGGCCGCCGCAGATGCCCAGCAGGATGAATTCCAGCTGCAGGTGCATCTGGGGATAGAGGGCGCTCAGGGCCAGGGACAGCAGCCAGCTGACCAGGGTGGAACCTGCAACGCCGCCGACCGCGCCTTCAATGGTCTTTTTGGGACTGAGGACCGGCGCCATCTTATGCCGTCCCAGGGCCCTGCCCACAAAATAGGCAAAAACATCGCAGACCGAAGAACAGACAAAGATCAGGGCATACACAAAAATACCGTAAACGCCGAAAGAGACTCTGGCTCTGTATACATAGATCAGCATGACCGGGCAGTATATAAAACCGAATACGGAAGTGATGACCTGCTGGCTTTCAAATTTGGGGAATGTCAGCACATAGATGGACATGGTCGCCAGGAAAAAGGCGGCGATCACCAGTCCCGACCAGAAATCCATATGTTCGGTCAGACTGCTGTCCCGGTAAACAAAGGGACATACGGTCAGGGCTCCGTAATACAGGACGGTGCCTATATAGCCTGCCGTGACCAGTATATTGCCGCTTTCCTTTTTCTTCAGGACCGTGCAGGCCTTCATCAGTTCCTGATAGCCGATGACCGCGCAGATCATCAGGGCGATCCCCAGGGGGGCAGAACCCAGAATTCCCAGAACAACGATCAATACTGCAATAAAAAACCCGCTGATAACTCTTGTTTTCATCTGAATTTATCCCTTCCTGTCCGTCTTCAGTTGACCAGTCCGCCGAATCTCCGCTCCCTGCTGTTATAAGCGTCCACGGCCTTTTCAAGCTCCGCCTTGTTGAAATCAGGCCAGGCTACAGGCGTGAAATACAGTTCGGAATAAGCGATCTGCCACATGAGGAAATTGGAGATCCGCTCTTCGCCGCAGGTCCGGATCAGCAGATCGGGATCGGGCAGGCCGGCCGTATCCAGGCTGTCACTGAACATTTCCTCATCAATCTGTTCGGGGCTGATCTGGCCGGCGGCCGCCTTTGCGGCGATCTTCCGGATTCCGCGGACCATCTCGTCCCTGGAACCATAGTTAATGGCAATCTGGAAAGAGATGCCGGTATTCGTACGGGTCTCGTGCTCCAGATGGGCGATCGAAGCCTGCAGGTCCTCGTCCAGGCGGCTCTTGTCACCGATCACACGGATGCGGACATTGTTTTTGGCGCACTTGGCCAGACTGGTCTTCATATAAGTCCTGAGCAGATTCATCAGGGCTTTGACTTCGGAATCGGGCCGGGTCCAGTTCTCCGTTGAAAAAGCGTACACGGTCAGATAGCGGATTCCCATATGATCCGCGTCCTCCAGGATCTGCTCGACCACCCTTGCCCCCTGGGCATGTCCCATGGTCCTGGGCAGTCCTCTCTTTTTGGCCCAGCGGCCGTTGCCGTCCATAATGATTGCCACGTGCTGCGGAATTTTTCTCACATTATCCATCGATCACTCCACCTGTTCTATCTATTTATGAAACATTCGCGGGGCTGTTCGCACAGGCCCCGCGAATCGCGGAAAACTTCTCTATATGTCTGCGCGGGCAGACGGTCCCGGATCAGACTGTCATGATCTCCTTTGTCTTCTCTTCGATGATCTTGTCAATCTCTTTACCGTGCTTGTCTGTCAGCTTCGTGATCTCGTCCTGCAGTTCTTTTACAACGTCCTCGGATACATCCTCGGTCTTTTTCAGCTTCTTGAAGGTATCTACGCCGTCGCGGCGGATGTTGCGGATGGCTACTTTGGCTTCCTCGCCCATCTTCTTGACATCCTTGGACAGCTGTTTACGGCGCTCACCGGTCAGTTCCGGGAAGACCAGACGGATCACGGTACCGTCACTCTGGGGGTTGATGCCGATGTCAGACGCCTGAATGGCCCTGCTGATCTCTTTGATCATTTTCTTTTCCCAGGGTGCGATCTGGATAATGCGGGCTTCCGGAACCGAAATATTGGCAACGGACTGGATCGGAGTGGGGGATCCATAGTAATCTACCTTGATCTTGTCAAGAACATGCGGATTGGCACGGCCCGCGCGGACGCCCTGCAGGTCCTTGGTCAGATGTTCTATGGTCTTCTTCATTTTCTCTTCATAAGGTTTTACTCTCTCGCTGCTCATAATCTTCCCCTTTTCTGATATTTTTCTGATTTATAATTATTTTTATTTATGCTGCGGTCCGATCCGGCAGGGCCGCCGGCTGCCCGACAGGCACGGATCTCCCGGAAAAGTCCCGGCCGCAGTGTCATACAATAATGGTCGTACCGTTAAAATCTCCGGAGGCAGCCTTTACGATGCTGTTTTCCTCCTGGAGGGCGAATACGCGCATGGGCATCTTGTTGTCCCTGGCCAGGATGGAGGCGGTCATATCGACGGCCTGCAGGTTCTGGCTGATGACATCGTCAATGGGCAGGATGCCGTAACGGCGGGCGTCAGGATTGACCGCCGGATCGCTGTCATAAACGCCGTCGATGTTCTTGGCCAGAAGGATCACTTCCGCCTCGACCTCGATGGCCCGGAGAACAACGCCTGTATCGGTGGAGAAATAAGGATGTCCGGTACCGCCCGCGAAGAAGATCACGGTCCCTTTCTCAAATTCCTCATTGACCAGGTCCTTGGAGAACAGATGGGTAAAGGCGCCGCATACAAAGGGCGTGGTGACCATGGTCCGCATGCCTTCCGTGCGGAAGACTTCCGATACGTAAATACAGTTCATGACGGTGGCCAGCATGCCGATCTGGTCGGCCTTGACCCGGTCGATCTCATTGCCGGTACGGCCTCTCCAGAAATTGCCGCCCCCGATGACGATGCCGATATCGTGGCCTGCCTCAACCAGCTGGCGGACCTGGCCCGCGACCATTTTTACCGTATCCAGGTCAAAACCCTTTCCTTTGGGGCCTGCCAGCGCTTCTCCGCTAAGTTTCAGAATGATTCTGCTCATATTTTTATACTCCTGCATGTTGATATCCCTGCCGGATCCCGCGCCTTACGCCCGGATCCGCCGGGGATGGACCGGCGGCTGCTGCCGACCGTGCCTCTCTGAAAGGGGACCTGACATCCCCTGCTGCGTTCTTATACATTTTACACAGTTTGCTTTCCTTTTACAAGACATGGCAGGCGCACATACGGTCAACATACGATTTAGATATGGTCACAGCGCTTCCTGCAAAAGAACTGAATGGATTGCGCTTGCGGACTTTTGTGATTATACTGAAAAGGGTTAGTTTAAGGTTTTATAACGTTTGGTCCCTGAACCTGACAATACAGCAGAGAAAGCAGGAAACAGCAGATGCCCGGAGAATATCTGACCATCAACGAAAACGGACAGGGCGAATATGTGGAGAAAAAATCCCGTTTTATCGCCCAGGCAGTCCATGTGGAAACCGAAGAAGAAGCGATTGCCTTTCTGGAGAAGGTCCGTAAGAAATATTATGACGCCCGGCACAACTGCTACGCCTGGGTCATCGGCGAACAGAAGGAAAAGACCCGGTCGTCGGACGACGGGGAGCCTTCTGGGACAGCCGGCCTGCCCATCCTCAAGGTCATTGACGGCAGCGGCTGCACCAATGTCCTGATCGTGGTAACCCGTTATTTCGGCGGTACCCTGCTGGGCACCGGGGGACTGGTCCGGGCCTATTCCAAATCCGCCAAAGACGCCCTGGACGACGCGGCCAAAGTCCGCATGTGCCTGTGCGCCAGGCTGCGGGTCACCATCCAGTACGGCGCCCTGGACCGGATCCTGTATTATCTGCGCCAGGAGGGGATCGAGCCTGCAGACCAGATTTATACAGATACGGTTACGCTGGTTCTTGTCATTGAAGAGACCCGGGCCGGCCAGGTCATGGACCGGATCACTGCCCTTACCAACGGTACAGCCCGGATCGAACAGGAACCCTCCGGTTTCTATCCGCTCCCTGCCGGTTGACAAAAAACCGGGCAGGGCATAAACTGAAAGTTCGAAAACGGACCGGACTGTCTCCGGCCGCGTATTTGTTACATATCTAAGTTATATATCTATGTAATACATCTAAGTTATATATAGTTTATATCTAAAGGGCAGCGCCGGAAGCGGCCGCCCGCGGCAACTGTTATAAACGCAGCATCAGAGAAAGAAAGGTGGTGGTTTTTCAGATGGATAAAAGTTCTGATGTTCCCAACCGACGAAGAAATCTCATGAAAAACCGCATATCTGTTCCCTGTATGTTCCGCCGCGGACAGAAGGCCTTTCCGCTTTGACTGTCCTGCTCTCCCATCCTGCGGATCCGGCAGATGATTCCTTTTTCCTCCTGCCGCCGGCAGGCATCACGCCCCGGGCTTTCCATCGGTACGTACCGTTCTCCCTTAACCGGGCAGGATGATCCATACCGCATGTGCCTCCGCACCGGAACCTCTTCCGCAGGCTTTTTCCCGCGGATCCGTGAACAGATATGTCAGTCTGTTTATGTAAGAGAAGGAGGAAAAAAGTATGGATGAGAATATCAATTACAAAGAGCTCCTGCTGGAAATGCTGGAGAAGAAAGAATATACCAAACTCCGCCAGACGGCGGCGGAAATGCAGACCGCGGACATAGCGGCCATCATGGATGAGATGGAGGATGAGGATTCCCTCAAGATGTTCCGTCTCTTCCCCAAGGATATGGCGGCAGATGTCTTCGCCGATCTGGAACCCGATGACCAGCAGTATATCATTCAGTCCCTGTCCCACAAGGAAGCGTCGACCATCATCGATAACCTGATGTCGGATGACGCGGCCGACCTGCTGGAAGACATGCTGGAGGAAATGCCTGCCAACGTCGTCAAGAAGATCCTGGCCAACGCCCGTCCCGATACCCGGGCCGATATCAATCTCCTGCTCCAGTATCCGGAGGATTCGGCCGGCAGTATCATGACCGTCGAGTATGTGGATCTGCGGGAGAACATGACGGTCGCTGACGCCATTGAGCGGATCCGTAAAGTCGGGCTGGATTCCGAGACTGTTAACACCTGTTATGTCCTGGATGAACAGCGGGTCCTGGTAGGAACGGTCGCTCTGCGGTATCTGGTCATCCTCGATCCCGATGACATCATCGGGGAGGTCATGAACGACAATATCATCAGTGTCAATACCCTGACCGACCAGGAGGAAACCGCACGGGCTTTCCAGAAATACGACTTCACGGCCATGCCCGTTGTCGACAAGGAGAACCGTATGGTCGGTATCATCACCATCGATGACGTTGTCGATATCCTGGAAGAAGAGGCTACAGAGGATATCGAAAAGATGGCCGCGATCCTGCCGACCGACAAGCCCTATTTCAAGACCGGCGTCGTGGAGACCTACAAGAAGAGAATGCCCTGGCTGCTCTTCCTGATGATTTCCGCCACATTTACCGGCGCCATCATCACCAGCTATGAAGCCGCCCTGGCTCACTACGTGATCCTGACCGCCTACATCCCCATGCTGATGGATACCGGCGGTAACGCGGGCTCCCAGGCCAGCGTTTCCATCATCCGTGGTCTTTCCCTGAACGAGATCGAATTCAAGGAACTGCCCATTGCCCTCTGGAAAGAAATCCGGGTCGCCTTCCTGTGCGGACTGACTCTGGCCTGTACCAACTTCGTCAAGCTGATGGTACTGGACAAGCTTCCGCTCCTGATTGCCCTGATCATCTGCCTGACCCTGGTCATCACGGTCACCTTCGCCAAGATGATGGGCTGTGTACTGCCCATGGTGGCCCAGCGGATCGGTTTCGACCCTGCCGTCATGGCGAGTCCCCTGATCACCACCATCGTAGACGCGGTCTCCCTGACCATCTACTTCACGATCGCCACAAGGGTTTTGCATATCGTCGTTTAGCGGCATGGTCCTTTGACTGCAAAAAAGCCGTTCGGAATCTCCTCATATTTACGGGAGGATTCCGAACGGCTTTTTATTTCTTTTCAGTGAACCGGGAAGTCTGACTTTCCGGTTCATTCAGGTGAACCAGGAAGTCTGACTTTCCGGTTCACTTCTGGTTCTTCATGGCTGCGCTGATGTTGGCACGCTTTCTCAGGCGGGGATCCAGAATCTTTTTACGGATACGCAGATGGGTAGGTGTCACTTCCAGAAGCTCATCTACGTCGATATATTCAATAGCCTGCTCCAGACTGAGGATCCTGGGCGGTACCAGACGCAGGGCTTCATCCGCGCTGGAAGACCGGGTGTTGGTCAGATGCTTGGTCTTGCAGACATTGACTTCGATGTCCTCTGTCTTGCCGCTCTGGCCCACGATCATGCCGGAATAGACCTGTTCGCCGGGACTGATGAAGAGGAAGCCTCTTTCCTGGGCGTTGAACAGACCGTAGGCAACAGCCGTGCCCTGTTCAAAGGCGATCAGGGATCCCTGCTTCCGATAGGAGATATCTCCTTTATAAGGCGCATAGCCGCTGAAGATCGTGTTCATGATACCGTTGCCCTTGGTATCGGTCAGGAAATCGCCCCTGTAGCCGATCAGGCCGCGAGAAGGGATATTGAACTCCAGACGGGTATAGCCGCCGGGGATGGTACCCATATTGACCAGCTCGCCCTTGCGCTCTCCGAGTTTCTGAATGACGTTGCCGGCGAATTCCTCCGGCACGTCCACAAAGCACTGCTCCATGGGCTCCAGACGTCTGCCTTTATCATCATACTGATAAATGACTTCCGCTTTGCTGACCGCGAACTCATAGCCTTCCCGGCGCATGGTCTCGATCAGGACGGACAGGTGCAGCTCGCCGCGGCCGGAGACCTTGAAGCTCTCGGTCGTGTCCGTATCCTCGACACGAAGGGAAACATCCGTATTCAGCTCCCTGTACAGGCGGTCACGCAGGTGTCTGCTGGTGACATATTTTCCTTCCTTGCCTGCCAGCGGGGAATCGTTGACATTAAAGGTCATGGAAATGGTGGGCTCGGAAATCTTCTGGAAGGGAATCGCCACCGGGTTCTCGGGAGAACAGATGGTATCGCCGATATGCAGGTCAGAAATACCGGAAATGGCAACGATGGAACCGATGCGGGCCTCCTGGACCTCTACCCGGTTTAATCCTT
Source organism: uncultured Lachnospiraceae bacterium (assembly GCA_902789735.1). Classification (GTDB taxonomy): domain Bacteria; phylum Bacillota; class Clostridia; order Lachnospirales; family Lachnospiraceae; genus CAG-791. Next base: position 3,119 of record CADAOZ010000011.1, on the reverse strand, counting down.
CAAATTCATAGAGCTTGCTGACTTTGACCTTTTTCTTTTTGTCCGGGTCATGGTGATTGACGATCACCACCTCCTGGTTGACCTTCAGACAGCCGTTGTCGACCTTGCCGACACCAATCCTGCCGATATACTCGTTATAGTCAATGGTGGAAATCAGCACCTGGGTCTCCGCTTCGGGGTCGCCCTCGGGCGCGGGGATATAGTCGATAATGGTCTCGAACAGGGGCTTCATGCTGGAACCGACACGGCCCAGATCCAGGGTCGCGATGCCGGACTTGGCGGACGCGAATACGAAGGGACAGTCAATCTGCTCATCGCTGGCGCCCAGATCCATCAGCAGCTCCAGGACCTCGTCGATGACTTCCACAGGACGGGCACCGGGACGGTCAATCTTGTTGATACATACAATGACCGGCAGGTCCAGGGCCATGGCCTTGCTCAGGACGAACCTGGTCTGGGGCATGGGGCCTTCAAAAGCGTCAACGACCAGAATGACGCCGTTGACCATCTTCAGGACACGCTCGACTTCGCCGCCGAAGTCCGCGTGGCCGGGGGTATCGATAATGTTGATCTTGACCCCTTTATAATAGACGGCTGTGTTCTTACTTAATATAGTAATGCCTCTCTCCCGTTCCAGGGCATTACTGTCCATGACACGCTCCTGTACCTCCTGGTTGGCGCGGAAAACGCCGCTCTGGTGGAGCAGGCCGTCGACAAGGGTCGTTTTACCATGGTCAACATGGGCGATGATGGCTACGTTTCTGACATCTTCTCTTTTCTGAATCATACTTCTCCTTACCGTGCACGGGGCTGGACTGAATGTAACTTTCTTACTCCGGTCGGGCGCGGATTCCCTGTTTTCATCAGGAATCCCGCACAAACTGATACAGTATAGCACTGATGTTTTCAGGATGCAAGGGGCCGGTTCACAGATCCCCGTTGCGTCCACCGCTCTTGAGTCCGCCCTATTTTTATAAACCACATGCCCGGGTTATTTCTGATATAAGGCTTTCAGCTTCTTATAGTAAGTCAGGAGACTCTTTCGATTAGGGCTCTTCTTATCCATCACATCCGCAATCAATTCGAATAATGCAGGATCATCAGATTTAGAGATAACATATTCTTTTGGTTCGGGATCTTCCGTTGTACCAACCAGGTAATCGGGAGAAGTTCCGAGCTTTTGCGCCATAAATACAATCGTCTGATGGGATGGTGTTCTGTCTGCGGATTCATAACGCAGATAGCCCATTTTAGATAAACCAAGGAGTCTTGCTGCCTCGGCTTTGTTAAGTCCTTTTTTTTCGCGAATTTTTTTCAATCTATCCGGCATGAATAATGATTCCATAACATATAATATCCTCTTTTTAGTTGTTGACAGTATCCATCGGATACCGTAACATAGCTATACAGAGTATCCGATGGTTATATTGTATGTAATGCTTGTTAAGAAGGCAATAAGACGCAAAGGAGCAGTATGCATAAAAAACACAAAGCGGTTATGCTGGAAATAACAAATAATCTCGGCACCGTTGAAAGAAGATATGTAATCAAAGATATGGAGAGCGGCACAATTGTTGATGATGCGCAAGGATACGGATATAAATCTGCCCAGAAAGCATATGCAGGATGGGCTTATAAAAGCAGGGACAAGTCAAAAGATACTGAAAAAGCGGCAAAAGAACGAACGATATTGAAATGGATAAAAGAAAACAAAGAATTCATTAGTCTATTGGATGCTTTGGCGTTCGAGATGTGGAAAGACACCCGTTCTCCAATAGATACAGACTTTGTCAGAAAATTGTTAGCAGAAAACGGCTATAAAGATTTGAACTTTACAGCTGGAGAATTATTGAAAATTATACAAAGAGGACCACTGTATAGTAAGAAAAGGCGTAAGAAACAGCATCTGTGAGCGATAGTATTTCCAACGAGGCAGTAAACCACAGGAAAGGAAGATGGCGGCGGCCCATTGTTGCGGAAGAATGGATTCGTTGTTATCATAATAGGGAGGTGTTATATTTGGCTGAGAAAGACATCGTGGAGAAGACACTGGAATCCTACAATGATGTGTTTGCGGATATTGTAAATGGTCTGCTTTTTCATGGAGAACAGCTTCTTCAGGAACAGGCATTGATAGATGCCCAGACATTTTCCATGTATAAAACAGATGGAAAACTCCATCAACAGGACAGGGATGTCTCCAAGTACTGGGTGGAACAGACCGGGGAACAGATCAATGTAAGGATCTCGTTTCTGGGAATTGAGAATCAGAGCAGCTATGATCAGGATATGCCTTTGCGTGTGATTGGATATGATGGCGCCGCATATCGTGCTGAGCTTGGGGGCAAAACAAGATATCCCGTTATTACAATGGTCTTATACTTTGGTAATGAACCCTGGGGGAAGAACCGGACACTTTTCGATACGGTGAAGATCCCTGAAAAGTTTAAACCGTATGTCAACGACTATAGGATAAATCTCTTTGAGATTGCCCGGCTTCCGAAAGAGGCAATAGACTATTTTCACAGCGATTTCAAAATAGTAGTTGATTATTTTGTTTCAAAAAGAGACAATCCTGAGTATAGACCGAAAGATCCGCAGAAATTCAATCATGTTGATGAAGTGCTGAAAATGCTTTCGGTATTTACGCATGATACTCGCTTTTTGGATATATTAACTGGGGAAGGAGGCAAACCTGAAAATATGTGCGAAGTGTTAGACAGAGTTGAAGAAAAAGGAAGAAAAGAAGGAATTGATCAGGCACGCCTGGAAGATATTAGAGCAGTAATGGAAAGATATAAAGTGACAGCCCAGGAAGCAATGGATGTACTGAAAATCTCCGAGGAAGAACGGCTTTATTATATTGCTAAGCTGTAGAATATACGCAGAGCATCACTTTTGTCATGGTGGCGCCTGACGCAGATAATCGGCACTGCATTTTTCACAATAATGCAGTGCCGATTTTAGCTAAAAAAGTGCCTTCGGCACTTCAACTCCCCCTGCCCCCTCAATCATGAGGGGGGGTTTTCTTTACCGTAACTTAGTCTCATAATTGTCTTATGAATAAACTTCAGCAAATTTTTCTGGACAATTATGAAGAGATTATTCTTACTCTTCGC
>CADAOZ010000010.1 GCA_902789735.1 uncultured Lachnospiraceae bacterium | reverse complement strand
TGTCGCAAACAACCACAATAGCGGAACGCCAATGGTTTTTCAATTGTTATTTTTATTTGGTGGAGTATAAGTCACCCACCTATGCTACAGAAGACTCATCAAAAATCAATTCATTTAGAAGAAAGGCTTATATATCTGCCTGGCCAGATTTTCGAAAATTAGTATGGTTGTCTGATTTAATATAAAGTTGTTTTCCGGATATTAAATCCTTATCTGTTATATATTATTCCAAATACTGTTCCGGAGTGGATCAGTGGCTTACATTGTCTGTAACCTTGATGGCGTTCCAGCCGTTATCAGTCATCTGGCCCTTGATCACGACGGTGATTTCGTCACCTTCCTGAATGGAATCCTGGATGTGCTTCTCTGCGCCGCCGATCAGGACTGTGATGCTGCATCCGTCTGCACGAATCTGCAGTTTGTCACCGCTTACAGATGTTACAGTACCGGTAATGGTCTCTGTTCTGTTGGCTTCTTCTTCAGCCTTTCTGCGAGCTTCCTCTTCCTCAGCCTGTCTGCGGGCCTCTTCTTCAGCCTGTCTGCGGGCTTCCTCTTCCTCAGCCTGTCTGCGTGCTTCCTCTTCCTCGGCCTGTCTGCGGGCTTCCTCTTCCTCGGCCTGTCTGCGGGCTTCCTCTTCAGCCTTTCTCTGGGCTTCTTCCTCAGCAGCTTTCTTCTCAGCGGCTTCTCTTGCAGCTTTCTCTTCGGCAGCTTTCTTCTCAGCGGCTTCTCTTGCCTTCTTCTCGTCAGCGGCCTTCTTCTCAGCGGCTTCCCTGGCTTTCTTCTCGTCAGCAGCCTTCTTCTCAGCAGCTTCTTTTGCCTTCTTTTCGTCAGCAGCTTTCTTCTCAGCAGCTTTCTTCTCGGCAGCCTTCTTTTCAGCGGCTTTCTTCTCAGCTTCCTTCTTCTCGGCGGTTTTCTTCTCAGCTTCTTTCTTCTCGGCAGCCTTTTTCTCAGCTTCCTTCTTCTCAGCAGCTTCCTTAGCAGCCTTCTCTTCGGCGGCCTTCTTCTCAGCAGCGGCCTTCTCTTCTGCTGCTTTCTTCTCCGCAGCAGCCTTCTCTTCAGCAGCCTTCTTCTCAGCGGCTTCCTTAGCGGACTGCTCAGCAGTCATCTCGATCTCAGCTTCTGTATTTTCTTCTGTCTCTTCTGTAACCTCAGCTGCGCTTACGCTGTTAGACGCGGGAGTTGTAACACCGCGTGTTCCAAGGAATACAGCGCCGGCTCCAAGGCCTGCAACAAGTACGAGTGTCAGTAATGCGATAACGACTTTATTTTTCATGGTTTTTCATTTCTCCTTCTATTCTAAATCCTGATAATAGTCTGTTTTTTTGTTGAAGGCTTTTCTCTGTGAGCTCCTGCTCTCGCGCCTTCTGACTATCTATACGAGACTTATCCGGAAGGGTACAAAAAAAATATAAAAAAAATCAGAGCGATTTAATTGCCAAACTAAGTGCAGGTCTATACTGTACTTTTACCTTGGCGAACCTGCTCTTAGTTTGGCAATTGACCAAAAAATCAGAGCGCCGTGCGGCTGCACGGCGCCCTGCCTTAAATCAAATTATGATACGGCATCTGCTGCTCATTCTTTCTGTTTGATCTTGATCAGCAGCTGGCCGCCCTTGACTGTCTGTCCCTCTTCGACGAGGATCTCCTCGACGATACCGGACATACGGGCCGCGGTAGCGGTCTCCATCTTCATGGCCTCGATGATGATGACTGTCTGGCCTTCTTCGATCTCGTCGCCGACCTTGACATTGATACTGCTGACAGCGCCGGGGATGGAAGCGCCCACCTGGCTCTTGTCTTCAGGATCCGCCATAGGTACCTTGACGATATACTTCTGGGCTTCGGGATCCGGCACCTTGACATCACGGCGGATACCGTTCAGCTCGAAGGATACGGTCCTCATGCCTTCCTTGTCCAGATCGCCGGGGCCGAGGTATTTGATGACCAGGGTCTTGCCGTCTGCGATCTCTACACGGTTGGTCTCACCAATGGAAAGCCCGTGGAAGAATACATGGCTTCCAAGGCGTACGATGTAGCCGTACTGCTCTCTGGTCTTGACGAAGTCCTTGTATACCTTGGGGTACAGGCTGTAGGAAAGGACAGCCCTCCAGCTGGGATTGGGATCGAAATCACTCATTTCCTGTTTGACCTTCTCGAAGTCCACAGGCGCCAGCAGCTCGCCGGGACGGCAGGTAATGGCTTCACGTCCCTTCAGGACGACTTCCTGCAGATCTTTGGGGAAGCCCCAGGCGGGCTGGCCCATCATGCCGGAGAAGTAGGTGATGGACGAATCCGGGAATGCCAGATTTTTGCCCTTCTCTATGATGTTCTCGGGGGTCAGATCATTCTGGGTCATAAAGATCGCCAGATCGCCGACTGCCTTGGAGGAAGGTGTGACCTTGATGATCTTGCCCAGCATATCATTGACCTTACGGTAGTTCTCCTTGACTTCTGTAAATCTGGTGCCAAGACCCATACTCTCTACCTGGGGTTTCAGGTTGGTGTACTGACCGCCGGGGATCTCATATCTGTAAATATCGGTGGCGGGTGAAGTGATGCCGCCCTCGAAAGCGCCGTAACGCAGACGGACATCTTCCCAGTAATCTGTCAGATGCTGGAGCTCATCCAGATTCAGGCCGGTATCTCTGGGCGTTCCCTGCAGGGCCGCGACGACCGCGTTCAGGGAAGGCTGGCTGGTCAGGGAGGACATGGAGGAAATCGCGCAGTCGACGATATCAACGCCCGCCTCGGCAGCCAGCAGATATGCCGCCACCTGGTTGCCGGATGTGTTATGGGTATGGAACTGGATCGGGATGCCGATCTCCTGTTTGAGTTCGGTGACCAGCTTCTTGGCAGCGTATGGTTTGACCAGGCCGGCCATATCCTTGATCGCCAGCATATGGGCGCCGCGCTTCTCCAGCTCCTTGGCCATCTTAATATAGTAAGAAAGCGTATATTTATCCTCATTGGGATCCAGGATATCACCTGTGTAGCAGATGGTCGCTTCCAGGATCTTATTCTGATTGAGGACCTCATCCATGGCGACTTCCATGCCGGGAATCCAGTTCAGGGAGTCAAATACACGGAATACATCGATGCCGCTCTTTGCCGCTTCCTTAATAAATTCACGGATGACATTGTCCGGATAGTTGGTATAACCGACCGCGTTGGAACCGCGCAGCAGCATCTGCAGAAGGACATTGGGAACCTTCTCACGGATGATGTCCAGGCGCTCCCAGGGAGACTCATGCAGGAAACGGTATGCCACATCGAAGGTAGCGCCGCCCCAGCACTCCAGGGAGAAAGCGTCCGCCAGGATCTCGCTGGTAGCGTCCATGGCGTTGATGATATCCCTGGTACGTACACGGGTGCCCAGCAGGGACTGGTGGGCGTCACGGCAGGTAGTATCTGTAATAAGAAGCTTCTGCTGAGACTTGACCCATTTGGCAACGGCTTCGGGTCCCTTGGTATCCAGCAGCTGCTTCAGGCCTGTACGGCGGTTGCCGGTAACAGGAGGGAATCTGGGAACTTCGAACAGCTTGTGATCTGCGTTCTCCGCGATGGATTTCTCGGCAATGTAGTTGAGCATCTTGGTAGCTCTGTCTTCGCCGCCTTCGATCTCGAACAGGGAAGGGGTCTCATCGATGAACTTGGTATAGCACTGGCCCGCGCGGAAGGTCTCATTCTGCAGAACATTGGTGATAAAGGCGATGTTGGTCTTGACACCGCGGACATGGATCTCACGGATCGCACGCAGCGCCTTGGAACAGACACCTTCAAAAGTGGTATCCCAGGAGGTCACCTTGACCAGCAGGGAATCATAATAAGGAGAAATAATGGAGCCTGTACCGGCTGTGGCTTCATCCATACGGATACCGAAACCGCCGGAGATACGGTAGCCGGTAATACGGCCTGTATCAGGAGCAAAGTTGTTAGTAGGATCTTCTGTCGTAACACGGCACTGGATGGCGAAACCGTTCTGGTGTACATCCTCCTGAGAATTGATACCGATCATGGGATCCGACAGAGGCCTGCCTTCCGCGACCAGAATCTGGGCACGGACAAGGTCGATGCCGGTGACCATTTCCGTGACCGTATGCTCGACCTGGATACGGGGATTCATCTCGATGAAATAGTGATCACCGGACTTGTCTACCAGGAATTCCAGAGTGCCGGCGTTGGTATAGCCGACATGCTTTGTGATCTTGACGGCATCCTCCAGGATGGCGTCACGTACTTCAGGGGCAATGGAGAAAGCAGGCGTGAACTCGACGACCTTCTGATAACGGCGCTGCAGAGAGCAGTCACGCTCATACAAATGGGCCACATTGCCGCATTCATCTGCCAGGACCTGGACCTCGATGTGTTTGGGATTGACCAGGAACTTCTCCATAAAGATATCGGCGTTACCGAAGGACTTCAGGGCTTCGGCTCTTACCAGCTCAAAATTGATGCCGACCTCTTCTACGGTATCACAGCGGCGCATACCGCGTCCGCCGCCGCCGGCTGCTGCCTTCAGGATGACCGGGAAGCCGAATTCCATAGCCAGCTTCTGCGCTTCTTCCTTGCTCTTGAGAGGTTCTGCCGTACCGGGAGTGGTGGGAACATCGCATTCCAGAGCCATCTGCTTGGCGCTGAGCTTATCGCCCATCATATCCAGGATCCTGGAAGAAGGACCGATGAATTTAATGCCGGCATGCTCGCATGCTTTGGCAAACTCACCGTTCTCAGAAAGGAAGCCATATCCGGGATGAATGGCGTCACAGTCATGCATCCTGGCCAGCTCGATGATTCTGGGAATGTCAAGATACGCGCCCAGGGGGCTTTCATTTTCACCGATCAGATAGGACTCATCTGCGGCGGTCCTGAAAGCGCTGTAGGTGTCTTCGTTGGAATAGATCGCGACTGCGGTGAGTCCCAGGTCATGGCAGGCCCGGAAAATACGCATGGCGATTTCTCCGCGGTTGGCCACCAGGACCTTTTTGAAATCTTTGCCCATAAATTACCTCCTGTTTTTGCCTATTTTGCGTATTTTTTATTGCCATATATCGATATACATAGGTTTTAGATAGAAAAAATACACAAAAATGATACAAAAAATGTATTAAATAATGTACACTTTAGATGATTTTAACACTATGCGAAAAAATGTGCAATAATTGTGAACGCAAAACAAATACAATCGATAAAAAAATCTGAAAAATTGTTTAATCCTCATAAAAAAGAGAACAGGCCCTTCACCCGAAAGTGAAGAGCCTGCTTCCATCCTGCAGCTGTGTATTATTGATTCATTCTGGCGCAGTCACCGACTTTTTCCCCAGTTACAAAGTACTCGTAGGTCGGGAACTCAAACAGCACCGGCTTGAAGGAATGATAGTCAATCTTGCCTTTGTCATTCAATACTGTATCATCCGCATATGTTGCAAGGATCTTACAGGAGGGCGATGATCTCTCCGGCTTTGCTGCTGATATGTTCGTCGATCAGGCCGAAGTCCATCTCTTTATAGCTCCAGGCTGCTCTGCCGATACCATATTTCTCAAAAGCCTGGTTGATCATCCTGTACCAGCCCAGGGTGTCCTCCGGATCCGCCAGGTTGATGACGCCGTACTCGCCGCAGTACAGGCCGGTGCCCCGTTCTTCGGCGATGGCCACTGCCTCCGCGAAGTACTGCTCGAAGAAATCCGCGCTGAGGCTGGCGCTGCCGGGCAGTCTCTGGTAGTCCACCGTCTTCATATGCACATAGCGGTCCGTAGCGTCTTCCATCTCTTTAAAGGTCGCCGTGATGGGCAGACGGAATGTCTGGTCCATATCAGGAATCCAATAGGCGCCCTGATGGGTGAAGATGACCGGCTCGTAGCAATGGAAGTTGTAGATGACATTCTCATCATGGGGCATCGCCAGATCTTTGATCGCGGCGATGCTGTTATTGTAATAACCGCCCAGCAGGATCTTGATATCCGGCGCGATCCTGCGAATCCTGTCGATACATGTATAAGAGACGCGGTTCCAGGTATCCGAGTATTCCTTGTCTGTCACTTCGTTGAGCAGCTCAAAAGCCAGCCTGTCTTTATAGCTCCCGAAGCGAAGGGCGAACTGCTCCCACAATCTGTAGAAGCGTTCCTGATAGGCCTCGTTCTCAAAGAATCCGCTCTCCTGCTCACCAAAGTCGAAGGAATAGCCGTAGGTCTTATGCAAATCCAGGACCATGTTCAGGCCGTATTTGCCGGCCCAGTCAATGGCCTTCTGGATATAGGCAAAGCCTTCCTCTTTATACTCTCCTTCTTTGGTCTCGACCAGATTATAATCGACCGGGATCCTGATATGGTCCAGTCCCCAGCTGCTGATCCTGGCGATGTCCGGCTCTGTAATGAAGTTGTCATACCGTTCCTTTGTGTGGTCGCACTGGGACAGCCATCCGCCCAGATTGATTCCGTGCTCATAGCCTTTCCATCTCTTCATACGCGTATCTCCTTCACTGCTTTTCTGTATTGTTCCCAATTCCGCCGCCTGCAGCCGGCGTACGGCATTGTCGAATCAACTGTTTTAACAGAATCATACAATGATTTCTCTGCATTACAGGAATGCTCCTGACGTCACAGGTGAAATCATTTCCTTCCTTTCCATTCTTCTCTGGTCATGCAGTTGACATGCCCGGTCCGCTTCTCATGCATCAGAGGAACATCCACATTTTTCCTGGTCCACTGATGGATAAATCCCAGCTTTTCCTGCACGCGTCTGGACTGATTATTGCCGTCATAATAACCGCACCAGATCTTTCTCATCCCCAGGTCTTCAAACCCGTGACGGAGGATTTCCTCAGACGCCTCCGGCATGATCCCCTGCCCCCAGTAGGGCTTCCCCAGCCAGAAACCGAGCTCGCATTCATCTTTTTTGTCTGTCAGGTCAGTATATTTGCCCATCTTCAGAGCGATACAGCCAATGGGCAGGTCTGTTTCCTTCAGGACAATGGCGTAGGTCTCCGGCACTGACAGGACCTCTTTAATGATCAGCCTGCTGGTGTCTATATTGGTATGGGGCGGCCAGCCTGCGATCGGTCCCACATCCGGATCTGAAGCGTACCGGAAGCACTCCTGCGCGTCGCTCTCCCGCCAGGGACGGAGCAGCAGCCTTTTTGTTTCAAGCATCATTTCTCACCTTTCTGCCATGATGACTGTATAAGTATGTCTTAGGTGTGCGGCTTTCCGCTCTTAGCGTAGAACACCAAAAACATCTGATTTCATTATAAAAGAAACCAAAAAAAGAACAAGGTCATTCCCGCAGGAAGACCCTGTTCCCAAAAAAGACTATGATTTCATTCTAAACACATCTGCAGCGGTCAACGGCCAGAACCATCACCTGCCGCTTATGCTTCCTCTTTCTTTCTGCGTTTCAGTATGGACAGGAGTCCTGCCAGGGTGCTGATCTGAAAAAAGCCCGGAGCTGCAGCGAGCTCCGGACTCTTTTTAACAAGATCCTGCTATAAATATATACCCGTATGGAAAGGTTATGCCGTTTGACAGGCCTAGAAATCCGGTCAATACCGCATCGCGATCTTCATGATGGCGGCACTTGCCTTATAGACAGGGGTCTCCAGACGGCGTACGACATTCTCCAGTTCCTTCCGGATCGGCAGGTGCTGGGGGCAATGCTGTTCGCATTTGCCGCATTTGACGCAGAGGGAAGCGTTGGTCCTGTTCTTCCGCATTGTCGTGGTCATCATATATTCCATCAGAGCAGACCTGTATTTCTCAGTATAGCTGTGATTATAAGCCGCGAAACAGCCGGGGATATCCACGCCTTTGGGACAGGGCTGGCAATAGCCGCAGCCTGTACAGCCCACTTTGACGGAAGCGTTGATGGCTGCCAGGGCTTCCTCATAAATTTTCAGCTCCTCCTGCGTCAGGTGGCCGGCAGGGGATCTGGACGCGATCCGGACGTTTTCTCTGACCTGGGCCACGTCATTCATGCCGGACAGGACCACATTGACTTCCTTATGGTCCCAGACCCAGCGGAGGCCCCATTCGGCAGGGCTCCTTTTCTCCGGCCCTTTCTCAAAAGCCTTCAGGGCTTTCTCAGGCAGGCCGTTCACCAGGCGGCCGCCCCGCAGAGGTTCCATAATGACGACAGGGATCTTTTTCTGATAAGCATAGCGAAGGCCCTCGATCCCGGCCTGGGCGTGCTCATCCATATAGTTGAACTGGATCTGACAGAAATCCCAGTCATAGGCGTCGATCAGTTCTTTAAATTTGACGGTATTGCCATGGAAGGAGAAGCCTATATTGCGGATCTGTCCCTGCTTCTTTTTCTCTTCGATCCATTCCGGGATCCCCAGCCGGCCCAGACGTTCCCAGGTGGCCGCGTCATTGAGCATGTGCATCAGATAATAATCCACATGGTCCGTTTTGAGCCGTTCCAGCTCCTCCGAGAAATACTTTTCCGCGTCTCCCTCTTTTTTGAGGTAATAATGGGGCAGCTTGGTAGCCACATGAATCTGGTCGCGGCAATCATATTTCTGCATGAAATTGCCCAGGCACTCTTCACTGCCCGGATAGATGTAGGCTGTATCAAAGTAATTGACGCCCTTTTTCAGGGCCAGCAGCATTTCCCGCTCTGCCTTCTCCAGATCGATCCCGCCTCCCTTTCTGGTAAAGCGCATGCAGCCATAACCAAGGACAGAGAGTCTGTCACCGTTCCTGCGATTGATTCTGTATTGCATTATGTCTCCTTTTCACTGAAGGACTGCCAGTGTCATGATTTTTCTCTGTCTGACCGTAATTTGTTCTGTCCGAGTATTTATTTCAATCTACGACGGTATCTGCCGGAACACGATTTACTAACGTCCTTATAGTAAATACTCCTTAGCTTACGTTTCATTATAGCATATGCGGGCGTACGATTTAACGTGCCGCATTTCCACCGGACCTGCTTTTTTGCTATTATGAAAGACACAGGCTGTCAAAAGCGATGCGTCCCGCTATGCCTGAGGGTGGCTGATTTCCAGCTGCAATATCTAGTACTGAGGTGACTATTTATGCAAAAACATTTCAAGGTAAAAAGAAGTATTTACGTCCTGACCGCTTTGTCCGTTATGTTTCTTTTATCGGCAGGCTGCGGGGATAAAGCTGCCGCCGGGGCCGCGGAAACAGCACGGTCTGAAGCAGGGAAAGACGCAGCGGCCGTAATGGAACCGGAAAATGCCGGAGATGCAGCTTCTTCTGAAGCAGGTACCGCTGGAAATGAGACTGCGGGAACTAATACCACCGGATCAGCTGCTGCCGGAACAGATCATTCCGCAGAGGAGCAGAAAGGATCTGAAAATGCTGCTCCTGATACAGAGCCCGGGCTGAAGCCGGGCATGATCTTCAACACCCAGAAGAATGAGCTGGGGCAGCTCGTCGGCGGTCAGCCGGGGGACCAGACCGGAAAAGAGGCACGTATAGAGGCTTACCCGTCCTATTACCGGGCTGACTCCTATCCCTGGGATTACATCCTCCACTGTACCAACGATGAACTCCGGCTGGAAGCGGTCCGGCTTGCCTGCGCCGGCGCGGCCAATGACATGCTGGGTTACGACAGCGGCGACCTGAAGAACACCTTCTGGGAAGAAGTACAGGCAGCGGATTATGATCCGGCCCTGGTCGCAAATCCCTGCAGCGCCAACTGCGCTACTTCCGTACTGACCTTTTATCGCTGCGCCGCCATCCGTCTGGGCATCCGGGAAGTCATGGAGATTGACTGCACGGAAAATGTCTGGATGATGGAAGAAGTACTGATGGAGACCGGGCTATTTGAAAAGATCACAGACGAGGAACGTCTGCATTCACCGGACCGGAATATGGCCGGGGATATCTATACAGCCGAAAGCCGGCATACGATCATGCAGGTCTCGGACGGCAAAGATGCGGAGAACAGATAAGCAGCAGGCCGGCTGCCCTGCATTGAACGGCCGGGACCTCCGGCCTGGGAATACCAGCAGGCCGGCACCGCATCGTCAAAAAAAAGATAAGTGCCCATCGGACCGGGTCTGAAAGGATTTCAGGGCCGTTCCGATGGGCACTTTCAAAAGGGGGGAGTATGAAAAAACTATAAAAAGTAAGGTTGTCTGTTTATGTTTCCGGAAGCATTGCTTCCTTCTATGGTCTTTATTCTACGGGCGAATTGTGTTTAAAATATTGTTAACTTGTGACAAAATCGTGAACTTTTCCTGTTTTTGACCGGATTCCGGTCCTGAAGCAGCCTGAAATCCTCCCGGGATGAACCTGCTCCGGCCGGAAGGCAGAAAACAGGCCCGTATACTTTCCGTATTTGCCTGCTCCCTTCGCGGAAATGTTGTATAGTAAAGAGGAACACAATTTAGAAACCGGCTGCGGTGCCGGTTATTTTCTGTTTTCTTTAATTATGATTTTGCATTTTTATAATTGAGAAAAGGATTTGACATTATTATGCTGCGATTTGAGAACGCTATTTTTGATCTTGACGGAACACTGACGGAATCCGGGCCCGGTATCATGAAATCAGTCCAATATGCCCTGCACTGCTACGGAATCGAGGAGCCGGATCTGGAAAAACTGCGGTCTTTTGTCGGGCCGCCCCTGAATATCTCCTTCCGTGAAAAATACGGCGCGGATGATGAAACTGCGGCCGGAATGGTCGTCAAATTCCGGGAGCGGTACAATGTGACCGGAGTCTATGAAAACAGTCCCTATCCCGGCATTTCAGAAATGCTGGAACTTTGCAGGCGTAAAGGCCTGCGCCTTGCCGTTGCTTCCAGCAAGCCAGAATACCTGGTGATCCGTGTCCTGGAGCATTTCGGCATGAAAGATTACTTTGACGTGTTTATCGGAAGCAGGCCGGAAATGGAACTGTCCACGGAAGCCGCTAAAGACACCAAGGGTTTTGCTGTCAGAATGGCCCTGGAAGCGCTGGCTGACGGACGCCCTGTAGAGGAAATCCGGAAAAAGACAGCCATGGTAGGTGACCGCCTGTTTGATATCAAAGCAGCCATTGATCATGGTCTGTATCCTGTCGGCGTCACTTTCGGTTACGGCTCTGTAAAGGAGCTGTCAGATGCCGGAGCCCTTATGCTGGCTGACAGCGCGGAAAGCCTGGGCAGATTCCTGACAGAAGAAATACAGGCGTGAGCTGTCCAGACTGGCCGGACATATTTCGGACCCCTTACGGGAATTAAACACAGGAATTAATAAAAATGACCCTCGAACAGAAAAAACCGCCGGTTCTCAGTTCTCATACTGAATCCGGTGGTTTTTGATATCTGAACAAATATTCGTTTTTTTCGGCAAAAACGGTATGGAACGCTTGTTCTTCGAACAGATGTATGGTATACTGGATACATCATCAGAAAGGGGGAGGTTCCTCATGAAAAAGAAAAACTTTGGCACCACTATTAAAATACTCCGGATCACCTACGGACTCTCCCAGTGCGAGCTTGGCAGGCTGAGCGGTATCGGACCGGCCGCCATCGTCAAGATCGAATGCGGACAGAAAGTCCGTCTCAATTCCTACCAGATTGGTGAGCTGGCCTCGATCCTGTGCTGCAACCGTGAGTATCTGCTGGATCTGTATGGCTGGAAGCCCGGTGATGACAGTGTATCCGACTATCTGAATTTCATAGCCGATGAAGACCTCTGGACAGATGAGATCAGTCTGGACGTGTTTGGCGTGGCCGTCTGATCCGCCGGCCTTTCTGCCGCCTGCGGCATAACAGCCATCTCTTTCTCCGGATTTCTTACATTATATCCTTTCCGGTCCCGTTTTTCCCGGTATAGGCTGACCTGCCCGCGCTGAACACAAAGCTGCCCACCAGCAGGAGCAGGATGGCTGCTCCGGATCCGGCCCGGACCATCTCCATGATAAAAGCGATCAGTTCTATCGCGATGGACATCAGCATCATCACATGTCCCTCGACCATGGATCTGGTCACTTCTTTGTCGTGGCGCCTGACTCTGAACCAGTAGATCCAGAAAGCAAAAGCCAGAACAAGCGTCACCCTTGCGATTCTGCTCATTCCCCACCTCCGGTTATTCCTGTTAATATGCCGTTCAGAACACTTTATGTTCCTGCGGACCGACCGGTACCGACCGGTTTCTGTCATAAGAGTAACATGTTTTTTCCGGAATTAGAATCTCTGCAAGGCCTGAAACGGCCGGAAGTTAATTTTCCAATTATCCAGGCCGGAAGTTCCTTTCGAATGCATTTTTTTACCCTCCCATTTTGAGATGATATATCTGGCAGAGATAGCCGGTGCGCCTTCAGAGCCCTGCGAAAAAGAATTTTCGTAAACAGTGCTATTCTGAATGTGCAGACGAAAGAAAGGTTTTAGTGTATCAGCCTTAATTGGTTCGTAGAATGGAGGGTATATGAAGTATATTTTTCTGGACCTGGAAATGAATCCCGTCAAAAGAGAATTCAAGGAAGTACGTAAGTGCTGCAGCCGGGAAATCATTGAGTTTGGTGCTGTTATGCTGGATGAAAAACTGAATACCGTAAAGGAGTTCCGTGAATATGTAAAGCCCGTCTATAATACAGAGGTGGTCAGAAAAGTCCGGAGCCTGACCGGCATCACTACAGAAATGCTTGAGGATGCCGATCCGTTCTGTCCGGTCTTTGACCGCTTTATCCGCTGGTGCGGGGAGGAAGAATACCAGATCTTTTCATGGAGCGACAGCGATATATATCAGATGATGGACGAACTGCTGCTGAAATATCCGCAGGACAGGCCGGAAATCTCCTACATGCTCAACCACTGGCAGGATTTTCAGGAGGAATTCTCCCGCCTGCTGTCTCTGGGCAGAGTCGTGAGCCTGAGCAAAGCAGTAGAGATGGCAGGCCTGGATTTTGCAGGCAAAGCCCATGGCGCTCTGCCTGACGCTGACAACACCGCGAAGCTGTACAAAGCCTCCAGGGATTCCGAGCAGTTCCGCCGGATCCGCAGGATCTGGAAGGATGCCATGACACCCCATGTTTTTACTTTTGGCGATATGTTCAACTTTACAGAGCTGCAGCTGGCCTGACAGAACGCAGCTCCACAGAACATCTATAAAAGATCCGGCACATGGATTGATTTCCGTGTGCCGGATCTTTTTATGTGCCGGGACTTTTCAGCATTATTTCGTGTTCAGTTCCCGCAAAAAAAATCAGCTTCTTCCCGCTGCCGGTAAGGCATTGGGAAGAAGCCGTCACAAAGGGGTAGGAGGAGAAAACAAGTATGGTTATGCCAAGTACATTTATACCAGGTATGCGTATACCCGCTGCCTCTTTAGCTGAGGGAGACAGCCATGGCCATAAAGCCAAGGGCAATTAATATCAATATAAGCGGGACCACGATGACTCCTCCGGCCAGGAAGAGCACCGGGAAGGCGATAAAAGCAATGATGGATCCGAGGATCTTGAAGATCCCGAATGTTGCTCTGAAAAACAGTTTGATGATTCCGCCTAAAATCATAAACATAATTACCAGTGTAATGATAGTGATCATTTTTTTGCCTCTTCTTTCTTTATTTTGGTGGCGTCCCGAAGGCCGAGCTTTTCGGCATAAGCGGGATTCCTTTGAATCTCATTGGAAATTCGGATCAACAGCTGCCGTTTCTTCACGTCCATGGTAAGCCTCTTTTCTGATTTGTCTGTTCTTTCTGTTTACATGATAGATTGTATGTTAAAATGTACAGGAAGTACACGGCGGGTAAAGCGGAATAGGCTATGGATTTACGCTTTCTTCGCGGAAAAAAGAGGTGGAACAGATGGGCAGGAAATCCAGTAAAAGTGACGAAGCGAAGACTCCCTATGAAAAGGCGAGGGAAAAATGCGGCCTGACCCGGGAGAAGGCTTCCGAACGAATGGACTATATTTCCGCGGACCGTATCGAAAAGATTGAAAACGGAAGAGCCTCCGCCAACCCGGAGGATGTCCTGGCCATGGCGGAGGCTTATGATGATTCCCTGCTATGCAATTATTATTGTTCCCGGGAGTGTCCGATCGGCAGGAAGCATGTTCCCTACATTGAGATCAAGGACCTGTCCAGGATCACCCTGGAAACGCTTTCCACGCTGAATTCCCTGAATCAGCTCAAGGACCGCTTTGTGGATATTTCCGTAGACGATAAAATCACCGAAGACGAACTGGATGATTTTATGCTGATCCGTGAAAAGCTGGAGAACATCTCCCTGACAGCGGATACCCTGCGCTACTGGATGGAGCAGAATCTTCCGGACCGGGAGGAAAACAATCCTTCCTAATTTTCCTGGACCTGGATCGTTTCGATGGACATATCGTCCAGGACCTGCTGCACGGCCTGATAGGTATTGTAATCACCGTTCTCATACTCGATATAAACAGAGGAGTTGTCTGTGAGCAGCTCCTCTATTTTCTTTTTAAAGGCTTTTTTCAGGCTCTCCGTATCCCCTGCTGTATATTCGATCTTCTCTCCATTGACATATACATCCGTGGTATCGATCTGGATCTGAATGTCCTCCTGGACGACCGTGCTTTCCTGTACAGCGCTCTGGTCCTGCTCCTGGCTGCCGCTTCCGCCGCCGGACAGGATATTCTGTCCGCCGTTTATGGAAAAGAAAGCTACGATGGCGGCGATCACAGCCACGCCGGCTGCTGCCTTGCCCGCATTCGAGCCTTTTCCCTGTTTATCACTGTGTGTTCCTTTATCGCTCATTACAAAGTCTCCTCCTCACGGGTAATCTTGTAGGTTTCCAGAATCTGAATGACCTGTGAATAGGTAATATCATCCGCGTAGTCATCCTGCACAAGCATGACCATGCCGTCCTTATATCCTTTCCTGACAGCTTCTTCCAGCTCTTCAATCGTACACTGCTGTTCCTGACAGTAAATGTTTTTTCCGCGGATCCGGATGACAGTCTCTGTATCCGACAGTGTGGGAAGCCGGTCCGGGTTCTCACTGTTCCCGGTACGGTCAGCGCCGGCGTCCTGCTCCATGTCATCACTGCCGTCCTGTTCCCCGTCAGGATCCGGATCCTCCTGCGTCTGCTGGCTGCCGCTGCTGGTCTCATCACCAATCCCGATCCCGTCTCCGCTGCCGACCCCGAATCCATTGCCGTTTCCGGCCGTAAAGCTGAGCGCGATCAGCAGGATGCCGAGCCCTGTGATCGTCCTGCGGCTGTTGATGATCCAGTCTTCTTTGGACAGGCGGGGGATCCTGCGCAGAAGGACTGCCGCCAGAATCAGGGTGATGCCCGCGGCGATCATAGGCCTGTTGCAGGCAAGGATCCTGCCCCAGATCGTTTCAATGAACCTGACGGGAGATGCCGGCAGCAAATAAGGCGGCTGCAGCAGAATAAGCGGGACCGGCAGATTTTTGCCGGCCGCACACAGACCCCAGGGCGGTCCCGCCGTCAGGACGCTGCTTATAGAATTGGTAATTGACGCGGCTGCTGTGTACATACAATGATCCAAAAAGTCTAAAAAGCCTTATTCTTATATTTTTCTTTCATGGCATTGATGATCTTCGTAACGGATTCTTTGTCCCTGACCAGGATATTCTCTGTGTTCAGGCCGAAAACGACGATCTCCTCTTCTTTGTTATGGAGCTGTATATATTTCTCCATATGGCCGGACAGCTGTTTAAAGGCCGATTCTTCATTCTCCCTGCGGATCTCTATGGCGTCATAGTTCCTGTCCGGGGTAATGATCGTGATCTTCCTCTTTTCAGGATCCGCCGGATTATAGGTACAGGAGATGGTCATGACCATGACTTTGGTACCGATCACATCTCTCTGCAGATCTTCCGCAGCTTCCTTGTAGGCCTGCTCCCGGGCCGCCGCATCGAAATTCTGCTCCTGCAGAGCTTCTACCTGTCCTTCCAGTTCTGCAGTCCTGGCTTCCAGTTCCCCGTTGGCCTGGCTGAGACGGTCATTCTCCGCCTGCAGTTCCCTGTTGGCGGCTGCCGCTTCACCGGCCTCCTGCTCCGCCATGGCAGATATTTTGGTATAGCCGATAATGACGACAAACAGACATATGAAAATGACATCCAGCAGGGGGGTCAGATCAAATGACGCGTTGGGCATGCTGGAGGAACCCGGATTTTTTCTTTTCATGGAAATGCTGCGATCCTTCTTTTAGGAATAACGCCTGAAACAGCGCCGGATTTCGGAAACGGGAAGTCCGGGTCAGAAATCGTCATCTGACAGTTCCGACCAGTCCAGGGCTTTCTCCCGGTCTTTTTTTGCCCCGGCTTCTTCCTGTAAAGCAGCCGGAGGGGATGGATTGTCCGGTTCAGGTCCTGGCAGCTGTTTCTTTTCAGGCCCTGCCTGTCCCTCCTGCTCCTGCCGCTGTTCCTGCAGGCTGCCTGCATGTTTGTGGATGGCGTGCTCGATATCGAAGCGCAGCTGTTCCTTGCTGATGACCGAATCCGCTTTATTGAAAGCCGCGTCGATATTGTTGATCATCTTGCCCAGGCTGATGGAATCATAAAATTTCAGACCGATCGCGAAGAGCAGGCCCAGCAGGGTCGTCCACAGGGCCATGCCCAGTCCGGCCACCAGCTGATCAATGTTGCTGAGGCTGCCGCCGAAGATCAGGCCCATAACCGTGCCCAGGATGCCCAGCATGGGAAAGAGGGTGATGACCTGGGTCCACGCCACATACTCCGCGTATACGGCATTGAACAGCTCCCGGTTGTTTTCCAGCTGGTCCCTGTCATAGATCACATAATTCCGGGCACTGACAATGACCGGATTGCCGTTCTCTTCCAGATATTCCTGATAGTCATCTTTCTTTGACGTTTTGATTCTGTCGAAGCTTCTGTAGACTTCCGTCAGTTTCTTTTGGATATCCATCAGCTTAAAGAAGACTATAACGCCGAAAACGATAATGATGACACAGGATATAATACTTAAAAACTGATTCATAACGATATTCTATACTCCGATGCCGGCAGGCTGCCGGGCGGTCTGTCTTCTTTGTTCAGCGGGCGTTGATGCTGTTGATAAAGGCGATATAGCATCCGAAATCACCGCAGCGCTTGCGGTTGACTTTGTCTTCAGCCTCAAATCCGATCTCTTTACGCCAGGCGATGTCTTTTCCTTTGGCTTCCAGGCAGTCTGCCAGCTCATCCAGAGCGATGATGACCGCGTTGTGCCTGGCGGTGCGCTCATCATTGCGTTCCTTGCGGACCGGCTTGGGCATCAGCTTCCAGCCGGCCCTGGTGTCGATGTAGTTGGTACCGGCACGGACCAGTTTGTCATACACAGCCTCTGCCTCTTCATCCTCTCCGATGCCGGCGATGATCGCCTCGTGGATCCTGGTCATGTCCTCAAATGTAAGTACGGACGGTTTCTCCAAATATTCGCTGTAACTTGTGATCATTTTAATTACCTCCCATTTGCATATCCAGTTCTTTCAGCCATTCTTCCGTATTTCCTGAATCTCCCTATATATACTATAGCAAACGAACGTCCTGATTTCACTCAGAATCTGCTTCCGCAGGCAAAAGCGGTACAGGAGCCGGCGTAGTCATCCGCTGTTCCAATCCTTCCATTCCTTAATCACTGTTTCACAGACCGGGGCGCTTTTCCGCCAGCCTGCCGACGGCATCATAATAGCGGCGGATGCTGTCCTCCAAAAGCCACTGATGGACATGGTCTCCTTTTTCGAGGAATTTTTCTGTATTGACCGCCAGATCCGTAATGCAGCCTGCCGTATCATCAGACGCTTCCCACAGATCCTGCAGGGCAGGATCCGGCAGGGGCATTTCACCGGTCCTTACATACTGGCGGCGGATCTGTTCTGCCAGCGGCTCTGCCCTGCGCCGGAATTCCTCCCGGCTGAGGGCCCGGTTCTCCTGTTCCCGGTACAGCCAGATCAGGGCTTCCCCCATTGTGATCATGATGCTGCAGGTCTCTTTCAAGCGGTGGACATACGCTTCTTCTGACAGACGCTCCTCCTGCATATCTTTCAGAATTGCATAGGAAATGTTGCCAGTCAGGCAGACCGGTCCTGACGGGCTCTCTACGACGCGGCTGTGGCGGTCTTTGGGATAGAGGGTCTGCCGCAGTTTCTCAGAAGCGGCCCAGACGGCTGTGGCATAATAGAGACTGCCGGCCTGGTCCCTGTCATCCATGCCAAAATAGCACCAGAGGACCTCGGTCTTCCGGTCCCGGTGGATCCGGGCGGTCCTGCTGCCAGCAAAGACAGGCAGGTCCGCTGTCATGGCAGCGGCGCAGGCCGTGACCGCCGCCAGTTCCGTATCTGTCATTCTGCGGCCGGTATTGATGAAAGCTGCCAGCCGTTTGGTCTTTGTCGTGCTGAGGGGCGTGACCCTGCAGATCCGGAAGTCCTGTCCGACCGCGTGGAAGGCCCGGACCTTCCACTGTTTCCAGGGACTTACCCTGAAATAAACGGTACCACCCATAGCAGAACGCCAGACCGGATGCTGACGGATGGCGGAGACTGCCCGGCTGCTCATCCCGGAAAGGCGAATGGTCTCCTGACAGATCTCCTGCAGGGAGATCCTGCCCCTGCGGACCAGATGGCGGGAACACATGGCGGAAGCCAGCAGACAGGTGAACAGACTGCCCCGGTCTCCTGTGACGGCCCTCTCCCCTTCCGCGGTGGAAGCAAGTACAGAAATGCCATGGCCCGTGAAAGCGGCCAGCGGATCCTCCATGGTCAGGACAGCCGGACCCCCGGTCCGGAAAGTTCCCGCGTGGCAGCAGTCCAGGATCAGAATCTTGACCGCTGCCCGGATCCCGGCCAGATGATCGATCAGGCTCTGCAGGTCCAGCGGCGCATCGCTGAAGCAGAGATTCCCCGCGCTGCCGTGACCGGAAAAGTAGACCAGAAGCAGATCCTCTTCTCCGAGGGCCCGCGCCAGGCCGGCAGTCTCCCTGACAAAATCCCGGACACCGCAGCGGCCGTCCCGGCCCAGCTTCCGGATCTGCTGCGCAGGAAAAGAAAGGCCCTCCACGAGAGCCTTTTCCATCATTTCCATATCCTGTTTCCATCCGGGCAGATCAGCCCGTCCTGCTGCCAGGTAGTCTCCCGGCACTGCCAGTATGGCATATAAATTGTGATTGTTCATAAGTATTCCGACGATTTCGCTGTTCTGATATCTTACCCCAGAATCGGCTGGTCGTATTCATTCAGGGCTGTATTGATGACCTGCAGATCATAGATGCCGTGCTCGATAAAATAACGTACGATCAGGTCTCCCACACTGCCGGGAGACAGGGCGTACTCAGCTCTGGCCAGAAGGTCGGCCGTATCCGTCAGATCCAGTTTCAGGGCGACGGCCAGGGCCAGGACCGTGGACTTGCCGGGATGATAGGCAGGGTTGGTCCGGATCTTGGAAAAGAGTTTTCTGTCTATGTTCGCCCTCTTATAGACTTCTGTATTGGTCATGCCGCTGGCCTTTATGTGGTCGAACAGGACTTCCCGAAAGGAAGCGCCCACTTCCCCGATCAGACTGTCCATGCTGCGCCCGCCTGTATGGTCCGGCTGCTCTTTCCCATCTCCTTTGTACTGGAGACCCTCCGAACTGTTCTGCTGACTGTCCTGGATCTCCTGCCGGGGGGCAGTATCGGCTCTGACATCGGATCCTGTCTGCCGGTTCTCCTGCCTGTTCTGAAACTGACCTTTTCTGCTGTTCTCACGTTCCTGGAACTGACTGTACCTGCCATCCTGACGTTCCTGCCTGGAAGACGGCTGGATCAGATTTTCCGCAATGAACTTCTTTAAATTCTGAAAGACATCTGCTGTAATTGTCTGCATCTGAAATACCATTCCTTTTCTGTTCTGTACCGGTGCCGGCTGCATCTTCAGTGTAGCGCAGATCGGAATGGTTTTGGTCGCCGGGCAGGCGACGCGTCCCCCATACCCGGCAGGGGCCGCCTTCATCTTCAATCATCCATATATACATCGATGTCCATATATCCGGATACAGGCAGGTCCTCCTCCGGATCCTCCAGATGACAGACCCGGGCATAAATGCTCTTACCGGCATCCATCAGGGCGGCCAGGACCTCATTTTTCCTTCTGGGGATATAGCCCAGCTTTTCGCCTTCCAGGTTCTCCACCAGAATGGCTCTTTCATCAAAGGGATTTTCCGGTTCTCTGACCAGCAGCAGCCGGTCCCCTTCCGAAAGCCCCTGAATCCGGCTGACGATCTCCTTCACGTAGCCGCTGCCTGCCACATAGGTATTGAGCAGGTGGATCTGCCTGGTGAAGGGCAGCTGAGGCAGGGCGTTCTGCTGCAACAGGAGGGACATATCATTTTTGACCAGGTCCGGCAGTGTCATATCGGCTTCCTTTCTTTCCGGTCTTCCACACAAACGGATCATAGATTCAGCCGGCGGCTTTCAGCTGATCCAGCCTCTCCTGCAGGACTTTTTCCTGCTTCTGCCACCGGGCCAGGGTTTCCCGGAGCTCTTCCTGTTTTTCCCGGACGGCTTCTCTGTCATTGAGGAATGTTTTTAATGTATAGGGGAATGTCGTTTTAATGGTCTCTATCTCCGAGAGCAGGCTTTCTTTCAGGAAGGCAAGATCATCCCGGATCCGCCGCAGCTGATCGATCTCTTCGATGACTTTGTCCTCGATGTTCCTGCCGTCCAGAACAGCGGCGATCTTTCTGAGCGTCTCAATGTCACCGTTCCGGTAGGCCTCCATGGCCTGATGCAGGAGATCCAGCTCCGCCTGTGTGATGTCGGGATTGACATCCGGATGCAGTTCTTTCATGATCCTGCGGTAAAGGGCGCCCAGTTCTTCCTTGTCTTCCCGGTCATATCTGTCCGCATCCTGCCGGTCCTCTTCTTCCCCGCTGCCAGCATCTTCCTGCCCATCGGAATCTGCCTGCCCGGAAGTACGGCCGGCAGAGGCGTTCCGGTATTCTTCCGCTTTCTCGTGGACTTCCTGTTCATAGGCACGGTATTCACTGTCCGCTGTCCGGGCAGCCTCTTCAACGTCGGGCGCTTCTCCCCGGTTGCGGGCCGCCTGCAGGACTTCGATCATCCGGCGGAGCCTGCCCACGCGCAGGACCGCTTCCATGATCTCCAGCTCCAGCTGGCCGATCCTGCGGTTATAGTCCGCCAGTATGGCAGGGCAGACCCGGTATTTAAGCCTGTCCCGCTCCGCGATCAGGTCCAGCACTTCTGCCCGCAGGCGCATGATCTCAATTCTGAGGGATTCCGCTTCCGTTCCGCTCGGGACGATGGTGTTTTCCGGCATCCTGTCTCTCCTGTCTCCTTCTTATCAGCGGGTCCTGTATTGCACAAATACCGGCCGAACACGCAGTCAGTTATCTTGTCAGGTTCCCCAGCACATGGATGAAATGTACCGCTAAAAATACAAGTCCTGATACTGTCAGGAGTATATTATGTCTCCAGAGACCGATCGCCGTATAGAACAGCGGCGGTATGGCCACAATGAACAGCATCATGATCAACACACTTTGATGTCCGGCATAATACAGAGCCCAGCCGAAATAGTTGGCGAGCAGCAGGATCACTGTCAATACGAAGAACAGCCTTTCTCTCCCGCCGGCTGCTGAGAACAGGACCGCGTCCTTATGGACGACAAAGACCATAAGAGCGATGCATAAGGACCCCAGGATCTTCTCGCATATATCCAGCGTCATCGATGTTTCCGTCATTTGCATGATCGGATTGGTTTCCGGATGGAAAAGGGGCATCACTATATAAGGGACTTCCTGCAGAAGGAACAGAATAAGCCCCGGCAGCCAGAATCCAAGATATTGATCCCCAAAGAGTTTGAACCAGCGCACCATATCCTTATTTCCTGTCTTTCCTTTTCATGTTGTATTTGAATTCCAGGTCCGCAAAATAGGCATCATAAACCGGAACCTGGATTCAAACACATTATAACATGCCTGTCTATTCCCGATCATCCGTGACCGGTTTTCTGTCTTTTTCCGCTGCAGCGGGGCAATTAGATATCTGTATATCTCCAATTCTATCGTTTATAATCGAACATGAATCATTTATAAATGATATGTAAGGAGTTGCAGGGCTTCTCCGGAAGACCGGGCGGCGGACAGGCAGCGTCCGGTACCGGGACCTTCTTTCTCTATAACAACAGAAAACAGGAGATATTTCATATTTTTTATCATTTTATTGTATTTAGGAGGCACTCTATGACGATAAGCAGAATCAAAATTGTAATTATACTGATGGCTTTGGCAGTCGCGGCCGTATCCTTCTTTGCAGTTTCCAAAAAGGTCTCTTCGGCAGAGTTCCATCAGGCAGCCATCGAGTCGCTGGATGAAAAGAAGAACACGGTCATGGAACTGGCGGCGGCTTCCGCCGGGGCTTCCGCGGCCATTACGCTGATTCCCGGTGATGTGGCGACTCCCATCGCGGAGGAACTGGCGGACCTGAGTTCAAAGTTCATCATCGTGATCTGCGCGCTCTATCTGGAAAAGTACCTGCTGACGATTACCGGATTCACGGCTTTTACTCTGCTGATCCCCGTTGCCTGCGCGGTATTGATCGCGGCGGTCCTGTCAGAGAAAAAGACCCTGTACGAGCTGTCTGCCAAGATCGCCCTGTTCGGTCTTATGATCTTCCTGCTCGTTCCCGCCAGCATAAAGGTATCCAACATGATCGAGACCACCTATCGGGAATCCATTGACGCGACGATCGCAAACGCCCAGCAGACAACGGAAGAGATTGAGGATGCTGCTGAAACCGACGGTAAGGAAGCTTCCGGGAATGAAAGCACCGGCTGGTGGGAGCAGCTCACCCAGGGCGTTACCGAAACCATCAATGTCAAGACAGAGGAATTCCGGGACATGCTCAACAGCATGATGGAAGCCTTTGCGGTCATGCTGGTCACCTCCTGTGTGATCCCGATCCTGGTACTGGTCTTCTTCGCCTGGCTGGTCAAGACCATCCTGTCCGTGAACCTGGGACCTGCAGGCACGCCTGCCAAAATGGAATAAGTCCCGCCGGACAGCCCGTACAGCCGAGAAGCATGCTGAAAACTGAATAATGTACCTTAGGGATCCGGACCGCTCCGCCAGGGGCGGCCGGATCCTTTTTTGTCTGCCTGGGCAGCATTCACTTGGTGGCGGCAGACATTTCTCTTGTTTTCCTGTTTTTGTCTGCCGGCTTAGCATGTCGGCAAAAACAGACCCTTAGGAACTGAAGAATAGTCAGGAAATTTTTCAAGAACTTTGGAATATTTGATTCCGCAATCGAATGGGTACCGTGTACCCCGGGAAATGCTATAATATAGGCAGATTGGAGGTGACGTGGAACATGAGTATTATTGGTGCATGTATGGTGCCTCATCCGCCGATCATCCTTCCGGAAATCGGCCGGGGCGAAGAAAAGAAAATAGCGGAAACAACCGCCTCCTATGAGAAGGCGGCAGACCTTGTGGCTGCGCTCAAGCCGGATACCCTGGTGATCGCTTCACCGCATACCCGTATGTACGCCGACTGGTTCTATATCGGCGGCGGCAGCGAAGGATATGGCTCTTTCTCCCAGTTCCGGGCCGGCCATGTCAGAATCCATGCCGGTTATGACACGGAAATGATCCGTGCCCTGTCCGACGCGGCAGGCCGGGAAGATTTTCCGGCGGGTCCCGTGGAGGATCCGGATATTCCCCTGGACCACGGCGTCATGATCCCTCTGTATTTTATTCAGAAAAAGTATTCCGATTTCAAGATCGTCCGGATCGGTATTTCCGGACTGCCGCTGACCGATCACTACCGTCTGGGCATGATGATCCGGGACTGCGCGGAGCAGCTGGGCCGCCGGGTGTTCTTTGTGGCCAGCGGCGATCTTTCCCATAAGCTGAAAAAAGACGGGCCTTACGGTTTCATTGAGGAAGGTCCTGTCTATGACACGCGGATCATGGATGTCATGGGAAGCGGCGATTTCAAAAAGCTTTTCGCTTTTGATTCCGCTTTCTGTGAAAAGGCAGCTGAATGCGGCCACCGGTCCTTTGTCATGATGGCGGGCGCCTTTGACAGGACTGCTGTGGATATCCAGCGTCTCAGCCATCAGGATGTCTTCGGCGTCGGCTACGGAATCTGCCTGTACAGGGCGGCAAGTCCGGATCCCGACCGGAATTTCCTGGATCAGTGGGCAGCGGAAGAATCCGCCCGCCTGGCCCGGCGGAAAGCCAAAGAAGATCCTTATGTACAGCTGGCCAGACTTTCCGTGGAGACTTATATCCGCAGAGGCCGTCCCCTGACCCTGAGGGAGGCGAAAAGGCAGCTGGATCTGCCCGATGAAATGCTAAACACCGCGGCAGGCGCATTTGTTTCCCTCCATAAGGAGGACCAGCTGCGCGGCTGTATCGGTACGATCTCCGCCTGCTGTTCCTGTATTGCGGAAGAGATCATACAGAACGGGGTCAGTGCCTGCTCGCGGGACTACCGTTTCCATAAAGTGGCGGTCAGCGAACTGCCCCTGCTGGAATACAGCGTGGATATCCTGGGCGAGGCGGAGGATATTGCGGGACCGGACCAGCTGGATGTAAAACGCTACGGCGTCATCGTCAGCTGCGGCCGTAAACGCGGACTCCTGCTGCCGGATCTGGAAGGGGTCGATACTGTTGAGGAGCAGATCCGGATCGCTTCTGCCAAGGCCGGCATATCCGAGGAATATGACCGGAATATACGGCTGCAGCGGTTTGAGGTCATCCGGCATACCTGATACAGGACAGGACAGGAAAATGGAAAATACGAAATCATTGACGAACGATAAAGAAGCAGCGAATTCCGCAGTGCAATGCGGGGTCTGCATGCATGGCTGCCTGCTCCGGGAAGGGCAGACGGGCCGCTGCCGTGCCAGGATCTGCAGGGACGGCCAGGTCATCGCGGGCAATTACGGGAAGATCACGAGCCTGGCCCTGGATCCGATCGAAAAGAAGCCGTTGAACCGGTTTTATCCCGGCTCCTATGTCCTTTCCGTGGGCAGCTACGGCTGCAATCTGTCCTGCCGTTTTTGTCAGAACTATGAGATCGCGCAGGCAGGCGCGGATCAGGTTCCCTGGCGGGAAGTCAGCCCGGAAGAGCTGTGCGCCTATGCTCTGGCCATGAAGAACCGCGGTAATATCGGTCTTGCCTTTACCTATAATGAGCCCCTGGTCAGCTGGGAATATGTCCGGGACTGTGCCCGGCTGGCAAAGCAGGAAGGCCTGAAAACGGTCCTGGTCAGCAATGGTTCCGTCACTCTGCCGGTGCTGGAGCAGCTGCAGGGTCTGGTCGACGCCATGAACATCGATCTGAAGTCATTCCGCCCGGAGACCTACCGGTCATTTATGGGCGGTGACCTGGAGACTGTGAAGGCTTTTATTTCGCATGCCGCTTCCTGGTGCCATCTGGAGCTGACCACTCTGATTGTCCCGGGCATGAACGATTCCGAAGAAGAGATGCGGGAGATCGCCTCCTGGATCTGTTCCCTGCGGGGCGGAACGGGGAAAGATATCCCGCTCCACATATCGCGGTTCTTCCCCCGCTACCGGATGCGGGACAGAGGGCCGACCCCTGTCGGACGGATCTATCATCTGGCGGAAATCGCCGGAGAATATCTGGATCATGTCTATCCGGGCAATGTTTAGCTGCTGTTTCCGATCCTCAGGAAGGGAATTCCCGCAGAAGACGTCTTAAATTGAAGGTGACTTAAAGGAAAGCACCTTAATTGAAGGCACCTTAACTGAAGGCGCTTTGACGGAAGGAATCTTAACGGAAGGCACCTTAACTGAAGGCACTTTGACAGAGGACACTATAACAGAGGACGCCTTAACTGAAGGCATCTCAGCAGAAAGGGTTAATACATCTCATGTGTAATAAGGACAAAATTAAAATCGGTATTATCGGCGCAATGGAGACGGAAGTGGCAGCGCTGAAAGAGGCTATGGAAACGGGCAGGACAGAAGTCATCTCAGATATGACATTCCATGAGGGTCTGCTCCACGGCCGGGAGGTGGTGGTCGTGCAGTGCGGCGTGGGCAAAGTGAATGCCGCCATCTGTACCCAGACACTGATCCGGGAATTCGGTGCCACCCACATCATTAACACGGGCGTCGCCGGGTCTCTGAACAATCAGATCGATATCGGCGACTTTGTCATATGCGTCGACGCGGTCCAGCATGATTTCAATGTAGCCTCCCTGGGTTTTGCCAATGGGGAAATTCCTTATACCGGGATCGCGGCGTTCAAGGCAGATCCGCTTCTTCGGGAGAAAGCTGTCGAAGCAGTCCGTACAGACGCGCCTGATCATCAGGTCTTTGAAGGAAGGGTCTGTTCCGGAGACCAGTTCATATTCCAGATCAGCCAGAAGGAAGAGATCCTGCGCAATTTCGGAGGTGACTGCTGCGAAATGGAAGGAGCGGCCATCGCCCAGGTCTGTCATCTGAACCATACTCCATTTGTGATCATCCGGGCCATCTCCGATAAACCGGACGGATCCGTATTTGTCGATTTCCCCGAATTCTCCAAAGAAGCCGCCGCCAGCTGCGCCAGGATCGTCTGCTCTATGGTCGCCCATTTCTGAATACCGGGCCTTTTTGTTCCGGCTTTTGTGGCCGGATGTTGAGGGAAACCATCCTTGAGAAGATGCACAGCTGCCTGTTAAGAATACGTGAAGTGTTTTCAAAAGCGTTGGTTGTTATCTGACCGTGTGCAGGGCACACCGCAGACAGCAGGCAGTAAAAATTCAAGACCTCCACAGCGGGCGGCCGGACGGCCGCTCACTGCGGAGGTCTTTTCAGGGTGTAATATCGCGGTTTTTTGGACCGCTGATTATCTGTACGAGACAGATAATTTCAATTTCAAAGGGCACAGCCGGAAGCCGTGCTCCCTTATAACGATTTATTATACTGTTTTTTTTGCGGATTTGGTCTGCAGCGTGCAGACATTTTACAATTATTCTTAAATATCGCTCTGTTTTACATTCGTTCCGAAAGCTTTATATGCTTTCCCTGCAGGCTGTCACAGGCTGCAGGAAGCTTCCGGATCTCCTCTATACAGAGGTCAGCCCCTGCCAGCTCTTCCGGCGTTCCGAAACCATAGGCACATCCGATAAAAGGAATGCCGGTCCTTCCGGCCAGCTGTCTGTCCTGCGCCCTGTCTCCCACCGCGATATATTTCCTGCCGGGATCAGCCGCCAGCCGCAGGATTTCCTCCTTCGCCGCATAGCCGTAAGCCTCGGTGCACAGATATCTGCGGAACCACTGATCCAGACCGAACATCTGCCGATGGGCCTCCATATAGGAAATCTTGCAGTTGCTCAGAAACCAGAGTTCATATGACGCGGCCAGAAGCTCCAGTGTTTCTTCCGTACCGGGATAGAGTCTGGCTCTGCCTTCCCGGATCGCCGCCGTCATCAGGGTTCCAATCCTGCTGCTGCCGGTCATAAAGATCAGATCTGTTCGATCAGGTTGACCATCTCAATGGCGCCCAGGGCACAGTCATAACCTTTGTTGCCGGCCTTGGTCCCGGCACGTTCGATGGCCTGTTCAATATTTTCCGTCGTGATGACGCCGAACATGACGGGTGTTCCGGTCTGCATGGAGACCTGGGCAATCCCTTTTGATACCTCATTGCAGACATAATCATAATGAGAAGTGGAGCCGCGGATGACCGCTCCCAAAGCTATTATAGCATCATACCTGCCGGACTGAACCATCTTCTGCGCAATCAGTGGAATTTCGAAAGCGCCGGGTACCCAGGCGGTCGTGATATTGCCTTCTTCCACGCCGTGCCGGACAAGCCCGTCCACAGCGCCGCCGACCAGCTTGCTGACGATGAACTCGTTAAATCTGGACGCTACAATACCGACCTTCATGTCTTCTTTTGCTACAACTTTTCCTTCAAGTAAATGCATTCTCTGCTCCCTTCTTAGGATGTCTTTTATCGGATCCTTTTCTCTGTTCTATATTATTTTATACTGTCTGTGTAAATCCGGTCTGAATTTGTTTTGTAAGCCGCCTTTTTACAGTTTTTCTGCACGGTGCTTTAATCTCTACATAACCCCTGGAGAAAATGTGTCCCATCCTTTCCTCCTTGGTATGCATATAGAAAGAATTATACTTCTGGACCGGAATTTCGATCGGGACTCTTTCCCTGATGGTCAGTCCCAGACCGTCCAGACCGTAGACTTTGCTGGGATTGTTGGTCAGAAGGCGCAGCTCCCGGACGCCGAGATCCCGCAGGATCTGGGCGCCGATCCAGTATTCGCGCAGATCCGGGGCAAATCCCAGCTTAATATTGGCGTCCACTGTGTCCAGTCCTGCTTCCTGCAGCTCGTAGGCTTTGAGCTTATTGATCAGGCCGATGCCTCTGCCTTCCTGGCGCATGTAAAGCAGGACTCCTCTGCCTTCCTTTTCGATCTGCTGCATGGCTGTCGCCAGCTGTTTGCCGCAGTCACAGCGGAGAGAGCCAAAGACATCTCCGGTCATGCACTCGGAATGGACTCTGCACAGGACGTTTTTACCGTCACCGATCTCGCCTTTGACCAGCGCGATATGATGTTCGCCGGTGATATCACTGACGTAACCGTAGGCCTTGAAAACACCGTATTCTGTCGGGAGGCTGACGGCCGCTTCCTGCTTTACGTGTTTCTCATTGATCCGGATATAGTCCTGCAGATCTTTGATCGTAATGAAACAGATTCCCATCTTCCGGGAGAGCTCGATCAGTTCCGGAGTACGCATCATATGCCCGTCTTCGGCCATGATCTCACAGCACAGACCGCATTCTTTCATGCCGGCCAGGCGCATCAGGTCAACCGTCGCCTCGGTGTGACCGTTCCTGACCAGGACGCCGCCTTTTCTGGCCACCAGGGGGAACATGTGGCCGGGCCTGCGGAAATCGGCCGGCCTGGCATTCTCATCCACACATTTCATGGCAGTCCAGGATCGTTCATATGCGGAAATACCGGTGGTGGTATCCACATGGTCGATGGAGACTGTAAACGCCGTACTGTGGTTGTCTGTGTTTTCCGCCACCATCTGATGGGCATTGAGCCTGTCAGCGATTTCCTTGCTCATGGGCATACAGATCAGTCCCTTCCCGTATGTCGCCATGAAGTTGATATTTTCCGGCGTGGCGTATTCCGCCGCGCAGATGAAATCACCTTCATTTTCACGGTCCGGATCATCGGTCACAAGAATGATCTTTCCCTCCTTCAGGCGGGCGAGCGCCTCCTCGATTGATGCGTACTGGAATTCCATTTATAGTCTCCTTTTTTAAACTAAAATCCATACTTTGAGAGAAATTCTCTTGTTATGGTACTTGTCTTCTCCTGTTCCCTGCTGCCGGTATAGGGCTGCAGAAGCCGTTCCACATACTTACCGACGATGTCATTTTCCAGATTGACCGCTTCTCCGGGGCTCCGTCTGAGCAGGGTGGTCTCCGCACCGGTATGCGGAATGATGGATACTTTGAATCCGGCCTGATCCACGGAAGCTACTGTCAGACTGATGCCGTCAATGCATATGGAGCCTTTCTCCACGATCAGCCGCAGGATCGCTTCCGGGCAGGTCACTGATACCCAGACCGCGTTTCCTTCCCTTCTCATGGACGCAATGGTTCCGGTCCCGTCGATATGACCGGATACGATATGTCCTCCGAAACGGCCGTCCGCGGCCATGGCCCGTTCCAGGTTGACGCCGGCTCCTTTTCGCAGGCTGCCCAGATTGCTGCGGCGCAGGGTCTCTGGCATGACATCGGCTGTAAAGGAATCTGCCTGCATGGAAGTGACCGTCAGGCATACGCCGTTCACTGCTATGCTGTCGCCGGTCCTGGTCCCCTGCAGGACCCTGGAGGCCTGTATTTCTATGCTGCCGGAAGTCTGTCCTGTTATGACTTTCCGGATCGTACCAACTTCTTCAATGATTCCTGTGAACATATTCGTTTCCTTCATTATCCGGGACCCCAGAGGTGCCGGAACCCCAGATGTGCCGGTTTATTGTCCGGGACCCCAGAGGTGCCGGTTTACTGCAGAGGTACCGGTTTACTGTCCGGGACCCCAGAGGTGATTACGTGGAGCAGTCATATTCCAAAAGAACATCGCTGCCGAATATCCGTACTTTCGGATTGGTCAGTTCCAGGGCGTCTTCCACCTGCCGGATCCCGGCGTCCCGGACCGGCGGATATTGGCTGCCTCCGAAGATTTTTGCTCCGACATAGGCATAAATATGCTGGACTGCGCCTGCTCTGACAAAAGAAGCATTTACATGACTGCCGCCTTCTACCAGAACGCCGTCAATCTTCCGCTTCCCCAGCTCCTGCAGGACCTCGGGGATCCGCAGGCCGTACGCATCCTCCCCGACTGCCAGAACTGTCACACCCGCTTCTTCCAGGAACGCCTGCCTTTCCGCGAGCATTTCCGCTTTCTCCGGATCCGCTGACACAGCTCCTGTTTTCTGTGAATCCGGCTGTTCCTTTTTTCTTCTGATCACGATCAGCGGCGTCTCTTTCGCTGACTGTACCAGCCTGCTCTCCATCGGAATCCGCAGGTCCGAATCCAGGATGATCCTGACCGGATTACGTCCGCCGGGCATCCTGCAGGTGAGGAGGGGATCGTCTGCCAGGACCGTTCCGATCCCTGCCAGAATCCCGGAATAATAATTCCGCAGGGTGTGTACATGGGCTCTGGCCTCTTCTCCTGTGATCCACATGGATTTACCTGCGTCAGTGGCAATCCTGCCATCCACAGTCATGGCGTATTTCAGGGCAACATAGGGGATGTTCCTGGTGATGTAATGGAAAAAGACCGGGTTGATGCTGTCGCATTCCTCCCGCATGAAATCCTCAATAACTTCAATGCCTGCGGCCCGGAGCTGCCGGACGCCCTTTCCGGCTACTTTGGGATTGGGATCCGCGGATCCAATGATGACCCGCTTGATCCCGCTTTTGATTACGGCTTCAGTACAGGGAGGCTGCTTTCCATAATGACAGCAGGGCTCCAGTGTTACGTACATTTCTGCCCCATCCGCCGGTTCCGTCAGCTGCTGCAGTGCTTTTCGTTCGGCGTGCAGTTCTCCGTACCGCTCATGGCAGCCAAGACCGATGATCCTGCCATTTTTCACGATTACCGCACCCACCATGGGATTTGGATTGGTATGACCTGCCGCCGTTCTGGCCAGATTTATGGCATGCCGCATATATTTTTCATTTGGTTCGAAGGCCTGCTCCATTCTATTCCTTTCCGTTTAATCTATGTGCTTTTGCTAAAGAAGATCATAAAATCCCCGTCAGCTGAATCCGGTCCGGCTGTCATTCACTGATGACCGGTAAAAAAATAAGCTCCGGACTGTCCCGGAGCCTTTTGTAAACTGTCTGATTACTGTATGTCATTACAATGTATTTTCTTTCCAGACCCTCTCTGCTGAAATCATAATGATTCAGAAAGGAAGATTCCGCGTGAAAATAAAAAAGCCGGAATAAAAGCATATTCCGGGACATCATGACACACGTGTTCATCAACATACTTCTCTCATCCAGACTATACTGTCGGCTCCGGAATTTCACCGGATCATACCATAAGGTTCGCGGGCTGTACCGCCGGTGGGGAATTGCACCCCGCCCCGAAGTGTTATTTATTTGTCAATCAAGATTATATACCCGGTTTTTCATATGTGCAACTATAAATTCATCACTTTAACGCAATCCAACGCAATTTATTTTTTTACAAAAACAGTTTCATGAAATAATGCTATGATATATGCACAGCTATATGAGATGTTGGAAAAATGATTCGGAAGGTATATGTGAAAAACAGATACCGGATTGGAAATTTTCCTTTCTGCGGTATATTGGAATGGAAATGCTTCCTGAAGATTACCTTGCTTTCTCTCCGGCTTACATTGGCAAAGATGATATACCGGAAATTGCCGGCGGTGGAGGCTCTGCCACAGGAACGGATATTTTGACCTTCCACAACGGGCAGGTCAATACGCAGCATAAAACAAGCATTACAGAATACAGGGACTAGATATGCCTTTTAAGATCATTCGAAACGACATCACAAAAGTCAGGGCTTCTGCCATTGTCAATACCGCCAACCCCCGGCCCGTGATCGGTTCCGGAACGGATTCTGCCATCTATGAGGCAGCCGGCAGGGAACGGCTTCTGGAGGCCAGAAATAAGATCGGCCCCATCGAACCGGGCAAAGCAGCCATCACTCCGGGCTTTGGTCTGCCCGCAGCATATATCATTCATACTGTCGGTCCCCTTTGGGAAGGCGGCGTCAGGCAGGAGCAGGAAATTCTGGCTGACTGCTACAGGTCATCACTGGCTCTGGCAGTCCGCTATAGATGCCGCAGCATTGCCTTTCCCTTAATCTCCACCGGCAACTATGGATTTCCCAAAGATCTGGCCCTGCAGACCGCCATTGGCGTCTTCACCGAATTTCTGGCGGATCATGAAATGGAGATCCTGCTGGTCGTATTTGATAAGACTTCCCTGGCCCTGTCCGAAAACCTGGTCGGTGCGATCGATTCTTATATTGATGAACGGTACGCCGGCAGACAGGCTCTCCGGGAATACAGCCGCTCTTATCCCGGACGCCGCGATGAATCCCCATTTTCTCCTGATTATTTCACTGATGGAGCATCTTATAAAGACGGCCGTGTGCTGTCATCCGATATTTCACTCAACGCTTCGGACGAAGACAGCTTTCATTTTGATGATCTTCTGGAAGAAGAGTCCTTTTCAACAGCATCCTTTACAGAAACATCTTTTTCAGAGGTATCCTCTTCAGAAGCATCCTCTTCAGAAGCATCCTCTTCAGAGGAGGAAGGGCTGTCGGAGGAAAAAGAGGAATCCCGGCCATGGCCTTTTCCGGCGCTTTCCGCTCCGCGGGTTCCTGAACGTGATTCTGCTCCCGTCCCCGGCGGGCACCACCGTTTAGAATCTCCCGGACATGCGTCTTCGTACCGGTCGAAAAACCGCAGGCGGACATTGGACGGACTGGCCGACCAGCTGGGCGAATCATTCCAGAAAATGCTCTTCCGTCTGATCGATGAAAAAGGCATGACAGATGTGGAGGTATACAAAAGAGCCAATGTAGATAAACGGTTATTCTCCAAGATCCGCAGCAACAGCAAATATCAGCCCAGGAAGTCTACTGCCCTGGCGCTGGCCATAGCCCTGCGCCTGAATCTGGATGAGACCAAAGATCTGCTCTCCCGGGCCGGTTATGCCCTCTCCCCCAGCAGTCTGTCAGACTTAATTGTCAGTTTCTTTATTGAGAATGAGATCTGGGATGTGATCACCATCGATATCGCCCTGTTCGAGCACGATGAGGCGCCTCTTACAGGATGACAATCCTCTATACCACAGGCAGGAATCATAGCATGTAAACGGCTCCGGACGGCAGCTGTAATCAGCCTTGAAAAGGTCGCTTCTGAAGTGACCTTTTTTTATTTTCTGTTTCCTATAATGGGACCATAGACAAAAGAAATGACCGGCGGATGACATGGACAATGTCGGAGGAGATCATAAAAGGATCCCGGCCGGATAGGCAGCAGTTATCAAAGGAGGCAGATACTATGAGAAAGAATCTTACAGAAATCGTTTTTATCATTGACAAGAGCGGCTCCATGAGCGGGCTTGAGCCGGATACGATCGGCGGCTTCAACAGCATGCTCAGCAAGCAGAGAGAGGAAGAGGGAGAGGCTTTCGTTTCCACCGTTCTCTTTGATACACATCAGACGGTTCTGCATGACCGTGTGCCTCTGGATAAGATCAAAGATATGACCAGAGACCAGTACCGCGTCGGCGGCTGCACTGCCCTGCTGGACGCCATGGGAGACGCGATCCGTCATATCGGTAATGTCCATAAGTACGCGCGGGAGGAGGACCGCCCTGAAAAGACCATCTTTATCATTACCACAGACGGTTATGAGAATTCCAGCAGGCGTTATTCCTATGATGATATCCGCCGGCTCGTCGAGCGCCAGAAGGAGAAATATCACTGGGAGTTCCTGTTCCTGGGCGCCAATATTGACGCCATCTCTGTAGCCGGACGCTTTGGCATCCACGCGGACAGGGCGGTCACCTACGAGCATGACGCCTATGGTACCAGCCTTAACTATGAGGCTATGTCAGACGCCCTGAGTTCCTTCAGATGCAGCGCTCCGGATGAGGCTCCCATTGCTGACAACTGGAAAGAGAAAGTAGAGCAAGATTACGCCAGAAGGCACGGAAAGAGGAAAGGCCGCGTCTGAGCCAGACACGTTCCGCCAGACCGGAATCAGCTGGCGCATGGCAGGCATATTACACCCAAACAGGACCGGCGCATTCGTTGGAATGCGTCGGTCCTGTCATTTACAGTCTTATGAGTGGGCGCTGTCCGGCTAACAGCCTGTATGCGCCTGTTTCTTTTTCTACTGTTATTTGCGGATACGGTTGTAGGCGTCCGGAATCCAGCCGCCGGAAATGCCTTCAACGGCCTGGGCCGCTGTGATCTCGCGGTCGTCATGATCAATATCGATCAGGGTATATTTGTCGTTGCCCATGTTCAGCTCTTTCATGTAGGTGAGCTGGCGCAGGCCGTGCCTGGTCTCCATACGCTCGATCAGGTCGGCGTGGCTCTCTTCAGGCAGGGCGTAGACAAGGTCTATGCAGGCCTGGTCCGCCGCCAGAATATCCAGAGAAGCTACGATACCGACGTCGGGAGTAACAACGGGCTGTGCGGCAACGCCTTCACAGTCGCAGGAAACAGACATGTTGCGCATCACATTGATGTAGGCGACGTTTTTTCCGAAGAAGCTGATGGTGGCTTTGGTGGATTCCGCGATCCTCTCCATCAGTTCCTCTGTCTTAATGTCCCACATATCGGACTGGCCGGGCGTGGTATGGATCATGGCCTTGCCGATCCTGCCGTCCGCGCAGCCGATACCGATGTTCTTGTTGGAGCCGCCGAAGCCGCCCTGTACATGTCCCTTGAAATGGGTCAGGGCCAGCATGGAATCATAGTCCAGCATGCTCTTGCCGACAGACATCTCCTTGAACCACTTGCCGCCTTCCACAGGAAGCATGGCCGTGCCTTCCGCGTCGGTAATGTCCACGGGCGCGAAGGTCCATCCGTTCACCTTCAGCGTCTCTTTGTGCTGCTCGGTGGTATAGCGGTCACCCTCATAGTAGGTGTTGGTCTCAATAATCGTGGCGTCCGGAAGCCGCTTCTCGAACAGTTCCCTGACAAAGGTCCGGGGAATGATGTTGGGGCCGTTCTTTTCGCCTGTATGGAGCTTGACCGCGACTTTGCCTTCCAGGACCTGGCTGACTTTGTCAAAAATCCTGATCAGGCCTTCCGGGGAAAGGTCCCTGGTGAAATACACGACAGAGCTGTCTCCGGTTCTCTTGTCAAAAGGAATATACTGGTCTCCGCCTGTTCCGGGTTTGATAACTTTATCTGCCATATCATACCTCCCTGTAAATTCAGCAGAATCTTTTTTGAAGCCTGACAATTGTCTATGCTGTTATTATAAACGATTTTCGACTAAAACACTATCTCTTTGTAACCCCCGGGAGGGGTTATTGACATGAACCGGCAAATCTGACGCCCGGTTCAATTTGACGCCTGGTCCGCATGTGAACCGGCAAGTCTGACGCCCGGTTCATGTGTTATAATGAGGGGGTATACAGGCGGCCGGATCCACCTGGACGGGTCCGCCTGTCAGAAATCATTCATCCTGCATTTTCAGTCATTAACAGGTAAGGGAAAAGTCATGTCCGCAAAAAAACACACTTCTTCCGCAAATTCTCTGACCAACATCAATCTGCTTCCGCTGGATAACATCAACGGTTTCGATGTCCGTCCGGGCATATATGAAATCAACGGCGCCACCGTCTTCTCCAACTGCGTGAATTTTACCATCCGGTCCAAAGGAGCCACCGGCATGGAGCTGCTGCTCTTCCACCGGACCGAAAGAAACCCCTACGCTGTCCTGCCTTTCCCTGACAGCTACCGGATCGGCAATGTCTATTCCATGATGGTCTTCGATCTGGATATCGAGGAATTTGAGTACGCCTACAGGGCGGACGGTCCCTGGGACCCGGAGAACGGGCTTCGCTTCAGCAGGAAGAATATACTGCTTGATATCTATGCCAGGGCCGTCACCGGCCAGAGTGTATGGGGTACCCTGA
Source organism: uncultured Lachnospiraceae bacterium (assembly GCA_902789735.1). Taxonomy (GTDB): domain Bacteria; phylum Bacillota; class Clostridia; order Lachnospirales; family Lachnospiraceae; genus CAG-791. The sequence continues at coordinate 56,555 of CADAOZ010000010.1, read as the reverse complement.
ACCCTCCCGGCTCCTTCTATAAGGCCAGGGTCGTCAGGAACAACTTTGACTGGGGCCTGCAAGCAAATCCCCGGATCCCCATGGAGGATCTGGTGATTTATGAACTTCATGTGCGGGGCTTTACCAGACATCCCTCTTCAGGCGTCGCGTGTCCGGGCACCTTTGCCGGACTGAAGGAAAAGATTCCCTATCTGCTGGATCTGGGCGTCAACGCGGTGGAGCTGATGCCTATCTTTGAATTTGATGAGATGAAAGACGCCCGGGTCGTGGACGGCCAGACGCTTCTGGATTACTGGGGATACAATCCTGTCAGTTTCTTCTCTCCCAACACGTCCTATTCCTCTTCGCTTGAATATAACCGGGAAGGAACGGAATTAAAGGAGCTGATCCGGGAGCTGAACAATCACGGCATCGAATGTTTCCTGGATGTTGTTTTCAATCATACTGCGGAGGGTGATTCAAACGGCCCCTGCTTTTCTCTGAAAGGATTTGACAATAATATCTATTACATGCTGACCCCCGATGGCAGCTATTATAATTTCAGCGGCTGCGGCAATACGGTCAACTGCTCCCATCCCATGGTCCAGCAGCTGATCCTGGAATGCCTGCGCTACTGGACGACCGCCTACCATGTGGACGGCTTCCGTTTTGACCTGGCCTCTATCCTGGGAAGGAATCAGGACGGTACGCCTCTGAAGGATCCGCCCATGCTGCAGCAGCTGACCTGCGATCCCATTCTGGCGGATGTCAAGCTGATCGCGGAGGCCTGGGACGCCGGCGGACTCTATCAGGTGGGCACCTTCCCTGCCTGGAACCGCTGGGCGGAATGGAACGGACGCTACCGGGATGATATGCGGGATTACCTGCGGGGCAACCTGTCTCTGTCCCGCGCGGCCGGCGACCGGATGGCCGGCTCTCCTGACCTCTACGCGGAAGATATGCGGGATCAGAACGCTTCCGTCAATTTCCTTAACTGCCATGACGGATTTACCCTTTGGGATCTGTATTCCTATAACCACAAACATAATGAAGGCAACGGCTGGAACAATACAGACGGCAGTAACGATAACCGCAGCTGGAACTGCGGCGTGGAGGGTCCCACCGATGATCCGGAGATCAACGCCCTGCGCAGAAGACTCTGCCGAAACGCCATGGCGGTCCTGATGACCAGCCGGGGCACGCCCATGTTCCTGGCGGGGGATGAATTCCTGAATTCCCAGGGCGGCAACAATAACGGCTACTGCCAGGATAACGAGATCAGCTGGCTCAACTGGGAGGATCTGGAACGCAATCAGGATCAGTACCGGTTCACCAGACATATGATCCGGATCCGCAAAGCGCACCCGGTCCTGCGGAAGAAAACAAAGCCCTGCTCCATGGGATTCGCGGATATCAATGTTTATGAGCCGGAAGAATCCACCCGGGCCCTGCGGATCCTTTACGCAGGAAAATTTGAGGACGGCGGAGACGATCTGGTCTTTGTGGTCGTCAATCCTTACTGGGAGGAGCAGGCCTGCCTGCTGCCGCCTCTGCCGGAAGGCCTGTGCTGGCGGGTAGAGGCCAATACCCAGGAGGGCTGGTACCTGCAGAAATGCATCTATGGCAGGGATATGCCGGATCATCAGCCGGCCCCTGTGCGGGAACCGGTGGTGAACGCGGCTCCCAGATCCGTCATGGTATTGACCCCCGGAAAGATGTAGAACCGCAGCAGATGGTCTGCTGCCGCTGCCGGGCAGTTATCTGTATCTGCACATAAAAAGACCCCCTGCGTCCGTCACCGCTTCTGCTGCGTGACAGACACAGGGGTTTTGTTAAGTCTGGTTCTTTTGTCCTGATCCGAACCGGTGGCCAAAACCGCATTCTGCAGGGATCTTAAAAAGCAGTAAGGAAGATCAGTAAGCGTCCAGGATGCCCTGCAGATAACGTTTGTACTCTTCCTTCACTTTCGCAGGGCTTTCGATCCGGATGCCGCTGCCGATGCCGGTCAGCCAGCCGAAAAACTGGCTGCTGACGGAAACGGTCACAGGGGTCCGGAAACAGTCCGGACCGGACGGGATCATCATGATGTCTGTACCGAAGCGGTCCAGAATGACGCCCGCAAGCTCATTTCTGCAGACCAGGGTCACCTTCTCATCTTTTCCGCCGAACATGCCGAAGGTCTTTTTGGCAAAGGCTGCCAGATCGAAATTCTCGAACTGCTCCCGGCCCTTTCTGGCCGTCTCCAGCTGGCCCAGTTCCTGCATCTTGTCGACTCTGTAGTGCCGGATCTGGCCCACTGCTTCGTCATAAGCCACCAGGTAATAATTCTCATCATCCCAGGTCAGGCTCCAGGGAGAAACGATATAATCCGCCCCGTTCTTTCTCTGCACCAGCTTCTTGTTCACAGTCCACTCGCAGTATTTGAAGCGGATCTGCCGGTTGGCGTAGATGGCGGAATGGATGACATCGACGGCCTGATAGATGGTCTCGTTGTCTGTTTTGGGCCGGTTGTAGATGAAGACCTGCCTCTGCAGCTGCCTGCCGTTCTCATGGGTCGTCATCGCTTCCAGCTTTTTGATCAGCTCTTCCGATTTTCTGGTGGTGATGAATTTGGAGGACTGGACCGCGTCCACCAGCAGCTTTAACTCCGGCAGGGTGAATTCTCTTTCCTCCACATAGTAACCCTGGACTTTTCCCTTGACCTGCTCAATTTTCATACCGTAATCCCGGAGCTTTTCCACATCCATATATACGGTCTTTCTGGTGGAGGACAGGTCCCAGCGGGTCTCCAGAATATTGCAGATATCGACCGCGTTCAGTATATGGTCCCTGTCCGTCTCCTCCAGCAGGAGTTTCATGGTATATAAGAGCTGCAGTTTTCCGTCTTTCATCTGTCTCACCGCCTGTCCGATCAGCCAATTATTTCAATTCACGCCGGAATCAGTTCTCGATGGCTTCGATCATCTGTTTCTTCAGTCCGGTAATGAATTCCAGAGCCTGGTCGAGGGCAACGGATTCCTTGACGGACTTGTCCCTGGTCGTGACTTCGACAACATTATTCTTGAGGTTGCGGGGGCTGACGACGACACGGATGGGAGCGCCGATCAGGTCCGCGTCCGCGAACATTTCACCGGCACGGACGGAGGTACGGTCATCGTAAATGACCTCTACGCCCTGCTTCTGCAGGTCTTCATAGAGACCGTCAGCGACCTTGCGGACATCCTCGTTGTCCGGACGCATGCAGCAGAGGTGGACCTCCCAGGGCGCGATGGTGATGGGCCAGATGGGGCCGTAGTCGTCATGCTTGGCTTCGCAGATGGAAGCGGCCAGACGGCCGACGCCGATGCCGTAGCAGCCCATAATGGGATACTGCAGCTTGTTGTCCTTGTCCATGTACTGCATCTTCATGCTTCTGGTATATTTGGTGCCCAGCTGGAAGATGTTGCCGACTTCGATACCGCGGCTGATGGCCAGGGAAGGCTTGCCGCAGCAGGGGCAGATGCCGCCTTCCTGTACTTTGGCGATATCCACGTATTCTACCTTGTCCAGATCTCTCTCCAGATTCAGGCCTGTGTAGTGATAACCTTCCTTGTTGGCGCCCGCCACCAGGGAGTTGATCCCCTTCAGGGAAAGGTCCACGTAATATGTGACTTTATCGGAGATGCCGTAAGGTCCGATATAACCGGCCACGATGGGCGCGTCCTCTGTGATATCGGCAGGATGGATCTCCTCCCCGACCAGGTTGCGCAGCTTGGTCTCATTGACTTCATAATCGCCGCGTACAAATGCGACCACATAGGCGTCATCCATATTCTTCTGATAAACGACCGCCTTGCAGGAAGCCAGGATATCCTTGTGCAGGAACTCGCAGACCGCTTCAATGGTCTTGCATTCAGGGGTCTCCACACAGGCAAGTTCTTCCATCTCACCGGCATTTTCATTGATGACGGTGTTCTCGGCGGCTTCCATGTTGGACCTGTAATCGCACTCCTTACAGAGAACGATGGTGTCCTCGCCGGCGGCTGTCAGGAGCATGTATTCATGGGAGACGCTGCCGCCCATCATACCGGAATCCGATTTGACGGTAACGACTTCGGGGATGCCGGCCCGCTTGAAAATACGGTTGTAGGCATCGTAGCACTTCTGATAGTAATCCTCCAGGTCCTCCTGGCTGGTATGGAAGGAATAGGCGTCCTTCATGGTAAATTCACGGACACGGATCATGCCGGCGCGGGGCCTTGCCTCGTCACGGAATTTCCGCTGGATCTGGTAGATCATGAAAGGATACTGCTGGTAAGAGGAAGCATACTCTCTGACAAGCTGTACCGCTGCTTCTTCGTGGGTCATGCCAAGGACATGTTTGGACCGGTTCCTGTCTTCAAAACGGACCAGTTCCCTGCCGATAGAGTTGTAACGGCCGGACTCTTCCCACAGATCCGCGGGCATAACGACGGGGAAGAGGACTTCCTGTCCGTCGATGGCGTTCATCTCCTCACGGATGATCTTCTCGATCTTGGAGGTGATCCTGCGAAGGATGGGATATTCGCTGAAAATGCCGTTGCCGACATATTTCATGTAGCCGCCGCGGACCATCAGCGCATGGCTGGCGATCTGCGCGTCGGAAGGGTTTTCTTTGAAGCGCTGGCTTACCAGATTTTTGAGTTTCATCGCATTTCCTCTTTTCTTTTTTATTGCGTGCCCGCCGGTCTGTCCGGAAACAGGAGACAGGGCTTTTAGACATTTACGGCCGGTGTTCCCCCGAAAATAAAAAAGTCCTGAGTCATCAATACTCAGGACGAATTCAATCGCGGTACCACCTGAATTCGGACCTGCCGGTCCGCACTCTGCGCAGGGCATGCCTGCCTGTCCATGATAACGGGGACTGCCGGCAGAAGTTTCAGAACCGTATAGCCTGTATATAACTGTATATAACTGGATATAAGCAGCTATAGGTGAATATAGCTGTGTTTAACTATATCCGGCCATATACCGGTTCCGTTTTGCCTTCCGCTGCTCCCAGGCGGGTTCCATGTCCGATACGCCAAAGCCTCGCACCCTCCGGCTTCTCTCTGCAGGGATCTGACATGTACTGTTCCTGTTCAACACACTTCTGATAATGTAGCACAGAATCGGGGGAATGTCCAGCCATCCCCTCCAAAGGGAAAGAGGGGAAAAAGGCCTGCGTAAAAGGCCGGTCATCCCTAATCCAGGGGCACCACTTCCCCTTCATTCTCAGAACCGCCATCCTCCTGACCGCCCGCATCATATTCCGCGGAGGAAGGAGTTTCGGTATGGGGCTCATTTTTTTCTTCCCCGGGGACGACCTTTTCCTCTGCTGTTTCCCGGCTGTAATCTTCCCTGCTGTTGTCTTCCCAGCTGTAATCTTCCCTGCTGTAATCTTCCCTGCCGTAATCTTCCTCTCTGTTTTTTTCCCGGCTGTATTCTTCCCCGCTGTTGTCTTCCGCTTTTCCCTGATCCCGCGCCGCCTTTTTCGGCGCAGGATCCTTACCGGGAGAAGACTCTTTCCTGTCAGATGATTCTGCGTCCCTTCCTCCCGGCTTCGACTCTTCTCGCAGCCCGGAGGAAGCATTTCCTGCTTCCTCATCAGAGGCTTCCTTCGAAGTGTCATGCATTGACGCCGCCGTGCCAGCAGTACCGGATTCCGCTGCAGGTTCCTGCTGCTCCACGGCAGCGGTATCTGCGGCCGATGGAACATCATCCTGTTTTGAACAGGCAGCTGAAAAAGCCAGAATGCACACTGCGGCGGCTATAACCAGTCTTTTATTCATATTCTGTCCCAATCATCCATAATACAAAAAATACAAAAGCGCAATCATCCAAAACCGCCGGTTCCATTCATTTTCTGTCAGTTGAAATAGTCATGTGCGGCTTTGTAGTACTTATACATGGCAGCGCTTATATTCTGCGCCCCTGCACTGGTATCGTACTTCCTGAGCAGATACGCATAGGATATGCCGCAATAGCTGGCTTCCATGCTGTTCCCGTTCCGGTCTGTGACCTTAAGGATATAGTGATCTGCCAGATTTTTGGCGGCAATGCCATTGATCTCGACATAATACAGATTTCCATCAAACACAGGTTCCAGTTTTTTCCCGCCTGCCGTGAACTGATAGTCTTCAATTTTTCCCTGGTCCAGTCTGAACTTCAGCCGGATCGCGGATTTTTCTACGAACATGAAAGACATGGCCGTCAGTTTGATGCCCGGCACGGATCCGCGGATCGAACCGTTATAGTTATGCAGCAGATCCAGCGTCACGCCGCCCAGCTGGCTTCCGTCAATGACTGCGTCCTCTTTATAGTGGAGGAATTTCTGCGCGCATGCGCCATAAAGCATCAGCTTACGGGCAAGCTCCTTCATTTCATCGTCATCACTTACTTCCAGTACTTTTTCACAGTATTTTTTGACACTGTATGTATATCCGTTCGTATAGTCCGTCTCTCCGGCTCTTAATTTGATCTTTCTTCCATCCGCCTTGTGCACCGTAATGATCACATCTGTATCATAAAGCTTGGGCACCAGCTCCAGGGAGAACTGTCTCATGGAAACGCCGTCCTTCTTCACAGTTTTCAGATCAGAGAGCTGAAAAGTCTTTGTGACCGGCACATCCCTGTCAATATAGCAGGACACATACGCCCCCTCCAGGGCAAGGGTTTCATCCGGAATGACCATGTTAATATTCAGACCGATGGAATCATCGAAATTGACACTTGCGGATTTCAGGTCCACTGCCATTTTGTTGTCAAGATAATCCGTATCTGAAAGGGTCAGGTCTTCACTTGTGTAAACAGCCGTCGTCTCGGAATAATACTTGTAGCTGGTATAACTGGTATCTGATGTGTAGACCTTGTACCAGGCAGCAGGCGAGCCGGACGCGCCTTTCAGGAAATAATTCTCGTTATTCCGGGTATCACAGGCAGTCACATCGACCAGGTACTTCAGTCCGTCCTCCATGGTGACGATATTCCATTTATGGAGATTTGCCGAGGTTTCTTTATTCAGATAGCCTTTGACGCCCATGCATTCGATTTTATCACTCTCGAAATCCGTCAGGTTACACAGATACTGGAAGGCTTCCGCGTAGCCTTCACAGACTACATTGGTGTCCGGATTATTGTCAAATACATAGACCAGATTCCAGGCGCCCCGGTCTGTCAGCGTATCCGTCTGTTCAATCGCGTCATAATCATATTCGACCAGGTCTTTAATCGTCCGCATATAGAAAAGGAGTATTTCATAGTCGGACGCGGAAGCCGCCTGTGCCTCTTCCACATAGGAAGCAGCGTTGGAAACGGCTGCGGAGGCCGCGCCGGTCTTAACGGCGTCCACCAGGTATTCATTGGTCTTCTCCGCCCGGTAGGTCTCTTCGACTTTCAGCTTGAAAGCAGGTCCGCCATCGTATACTACATAAGGGACGCCCTCCTCATCCGCCTTGAGGATCACGTTCGGCCTGGCCAGGCTGGTAGATCCCAGATGCCAGTAGAGCTCATAGGGACAGTCGGCCCGCAGCGCATTCATGATCACACTGAGGGTGACCTTGAACCTCGCGTTCGTCATCGTTTTCAGGTTGGAATGGAGTTCGCCGTTTTCATCCACGATATAGGGAAGTCCCAGATCCTCTGCGTACATAGGACCGGTCAGGCTCTCATCTATCTCTTCCACAGGCACGACAATGATCGATTCCGTTCTGTCCCCATCCGCGATCTTTCTGATCTCCCGCTTCAGATAAGTGTAGCAGGAAAGGTTGTGGCCGCTGAGCCTGGCGGAAGCGGATGACTTGCGCTTCAGCATCGGGGCAGCAGGCGCGCCGGTGCCGTAAAAAAGCCGCCCGGCATATTCTTCATAGAGGAACTCGTTGTCGATGTCCTCCCATTCATAGGTCTCTTCGTCACCTTCCAGGACAATATAACTGCCTTCCTGCAGGGACCTGATCCTGGCCTCGTAGGCAGCGGAATGCTGACCTTCTTCCGCCGGATCTGCTTCCGGATCCGTCTCCTCCGGCACAAATTCCTGCGGATCTTCCTCTGTGGTCCGGGAATCCCCGGCGTCTTCCTTCAGACCGGTATCCGCCGGCCCGCCGTCGTCTGTTTCATCCACGGCTTCCTCCAGACCCGGTTCCTCTACTGCCTCACCGCCCCCGGACACAGGTTCCTCTTCCGCCTCACCGCTGTCAGCCTGCAGGACTTCCCCGCTGCTTTCCGTATTCATGCCGGTCTCTTCGTTTTCCGCATCCGTGCCGGTCTCTTCGTTTTCCACAGTCTGTTCTTCCGCTGCCATTATGGCTGCAGGACCGAAAACAGGCTGCGCGGCTCCTGCCATAAGGGAAACAGTCAGCAGACAGGCGAATAGTTTCTGGTAATATCTCATACTTTTATATCCTCTGGTCCAATTAAAAGTGGATGGGTCTCTGGTCCAATAAAAAGTGGATCGGTCTCTGCGCAGGCATGCCGAAACGGAACAGACCGGTCCTTTCCGGCATGTTCCTGTTCCTGCGCCGTCCGATTTATCTTTCAGTCAGTTTATATTTTAGTCAGTTTATATCTCTTATATCTCAGCCAGTTTATATTTCCGTCAGTTTATATTTCAGTCAGGAGCAGCCGTCCGCGGACAGACTGCTCCCGGAAAGGCTTCCTGTTAACACTGAAATTATAATATATCTGAATTATTCTGAACTACTGTTTTGTACAAATTATCAGAAAAATGTAGCGAATTTGAAGCACTTTCCGGATTCCGGATTCCGCAACTTACCGGCTTGGCGCGGAACCCCGCTGCCGTTAAGACGGAAAGGTCCTGCAGCTGCAAAAACAGGCCGTCTGTACTGGATTCATTCTCTACAGAAATCATTCCATACAGACGGCCTGAAAACGTCTTTGCCATGAAAGCTCCGCTGTGATTTCTCAGACAGGCGCTGTCATTCCTCAGACAGGCAGTCTCATTCCTGAACAGGTGCTTTCAATCCTCAGACAGGCGCTGTCATCTCCTTAAGCCAGACACATTCCTCCAGGGTCAGATAGGGGGAAATGTTTTTGAAGACAGCCGCATGGTACGCATTGAGCAGCTTTTTTTCCTTCCCGCTCAGCCGGTCTGCCAGAATGGCCCGGCGGTCGAAAGGTACCATGGTCAGGGTCTCAAACCGATAGAACTCTCCCTGATCTGTGGTGAAAGCGGGTACGCAGAGCATCAGGTTCTCCAGACGGATGCCGTAGCGGCCGGCCAGATAGAGGCCGGGTTCATCGGATGTCACCATCCCGGGCTCAAAAGGAACACTGCTGCCGGCCATAGCGATCCTATGGGGACCTTCATGGACATTGAGCAGGTAACCCACGCCGTGACCGGTCCCGTGATTGAAGTCCAGTCCTTTCTCCCAGAGGGGCAGCCTTGCCAGGGTATCCAGTTTTATCCCGCTGCAGCCTTTGTGAAAGACCGCGCCGGCCAGATCCAGATTGCCCCGCAGGACCGCTGTATAGTGTTCTTTCATCTCGTCTGTCACAGTGCCCAGTACAGCCGTCCGGGTAATATCTGTGGTCCCCTGCAGGTACTGACCGCCCGTATCCATCAGCAGAAAGCTGTTATGGACAAGGGGAATATTGGAATCCTCATCGGGGTCATAATGCACAATGGCGCCATGGCTGCCCGCCGCGATGATCGGCGCGAAGCTCTGGTCCAGGAATCCATCCTGCTGGCTGCGCAGCTGCAGCAGACGCGCTGCCACATCCAGTTCTGTGATCCTGCCCTCTTTATATTCCCCGGTGTCCTGGATCTGATCCAGCCAGTACAGAAGCTTCGTGACCGCTGCCCCGTCCCGGATATGGGCTCTGCGGATGTTGGCCGCCTCCACGGGATTCTTGACTGCCTTTTGTAACGTTGTCCAGCTGCTTTTATGAATGACACCGACCCCCGCGGGTACAGCCGCCAGCAGGGCCACATTACAGGAACTTCTGTCCAGCAGCAGAGAGGAATATTCCGGCAGTTCCCGCAGGTCTTCATAAACAGCAAAATACGGACGGATCTCCACGCCATCCTCCGCCAGTTCCTTCCTGACGTCCGCCGTGACCGCTTCCTCCGACACATAGAGGCTGGCTTTGTCAAAGCCGATCAGTGCGTAGGCCATGGGAACCGGATTGAAGGCGATATCTCCGCCCCGGATGTTAAAGAGCCATGCGATATCATCCAGACCGGCGATGAGCATCCTGTCGGCCCGGCAGTCTGCCATATGTCTGCGCAGGCCATCCAGCTTGTCCTTTCTGGATCTGCCGGTATATTTCTCTTCCAGAATCCAAATGGGGGCAGCCGGAAAAGCCGGCCTGTCGGTCCAGATCCTGCCCACCAGATCCTCTGTTTCCATAAAGCGGATATATTGGGGATCCAGCGCTTTATGCAGGGTATCCGCAAGTCTTCCCTCTATGGTCCGTCCGTCATAGCCCAGGGTCTGGCCGGGTTCCAGACGGGACGCGATCCATTCTACAAAAGTGGGAACGCCGGGCTCTCCCATCTTCTGCAGAAGGATGCCCGTATCTGCCAGCTGGTCCGCAGCCTGCAGGAAATACCTGCCGTCTGTCCAGAGGGCCGCTTCCTCCATTGTCACGGCCAGGGTTCCGGCCGATCCGGTGAAACCTGACATATAGGCCCTGCATTTAAAATAATCCCCCACGTATTCCGAAGCGTGAAAATCGCTGCTCACGATCAGATAGGCGTGGATCCCGGATTCTTTCATCAGGCTGCGCAGGGTTTCGATTCGCTGTCTGTACCTGTTCGTTGTCATTCCTTTTCCCTTTCTTGTCTGCACCGGGGACAGGTGCCGGCGGCTTTAAAATTAATCACGATCCGCCGGCACCCTGTCCGGCCGGTTCCGGCCGCGGGCGGATCATGTCTGCTGGCCTGTTTGATAGATCTGGCCGTGGGCGGATTCTCAGTCCCGGGTCAGCTGTTTCAGGGACACTTCCATGATATCCAGGGCGGAACGCAGATTCTGCATGGAAGTAGCATAGGAGATCCTGACCCTGTTGGCGCCGTAAAAAGGCGTACCGGGCATCAGAGCCACGCCGGCTTCTTCCAGCAGGAAGCTGCAGAAGTCCACATCATTCTCAATCACCCCGTCCTTCCATTTGCTGCCGACGTAGGCGCTCATGTCGAAGAACACATAAAAAGCGCCATGGATATCCGGGCAGCTGAGGCCGGGGATGGTCCTGAGTCTTTGCAGCACGTAATCCCTGCGGCGCTCGAATTCCCTGCGCATCAGTTCCACATCCTCCTGGGGACCCTGCAGGGCTGCAATGGCCGCCTTTTGAGAGATCGAGTTCATACAGGTCGTGGAGTGGGTCTGCAGAATATTCATGGCCCGGATCACATCCTCCCTGGCTGCCGCGTAGCCGATCCTCCATCCGGTCATGGCGTAGCTCTTGGAAAAGGCATTGATCGTGATGACCCGTTCCTTCGCTTCAGGAGAAGCGGACGCAGGGCTGAAATGCCTGGCGCCGCCATAGATCAGCTTTTCATAAACTTCATCGGATATAATAAAAAAGTCGTATTTGACCGCCAGATCCGTCAGAGCCCGCAGGCTTTCCTCGCTGTAGACGGTACCGGTGGGGTTATTGGGTGAGCAGATAATGATGGCCTTTGTGGCAGGGCTGACCGCCTCTTCAATGGCCTGCAGGTCCAGTTCATAGGTATCCTTTTTCAGATCACAGAAAACCGGCTTTGCTCCGGTCAGCTTGACGATCTCCGGATAGCTGACATAGCAGGGCGTGGGAATGATGACTTCATCCCCGTCTGCTGCGATGGCCATCAGGGACAGGTACAGGGCCTGCTTGGCACCGACAAGGACCAGAATCTCTTCCGGCGTATAGCAGACATGATTCTCCTTTTTCAGTTTCTCCGCGATCGCCTCCCGCAGTTCATAAATCCCCACGCCGGTCGTGTAATGGGTGAAATCATCCTCAATCGCTTTAATGCCGGCTGCTTTGATATGAGCCGGGGTCGGGAAATCCGGTTCTCCTACGTTAAGAGAAATGATCTTCCTGCCCTCCCGGCGAAGGGCGGCGACTCTGGCGACCATGGCGGAAGTTGCTGACATGGTGATATTCTGCATGCCGGGTGATAATGTTGCAGGCATTTTGTACTCTCCTTACCGGCCCGGCAGGCTGCCGGGCCACATCTTTTTTTGACCGATACGATCATTCCAAAGTATAGCCTGTTACAGAAAGAATACAAGTGTCTATTGTCATTCACTTTCTTTCGTGAAGGTAACGATCATATCTACGACCTGATCATAGGAAGCGACTCCTGCCTCCAGGCCTTCTGTCTTCAGGTAGGTATCATTCAGCTTATCCGCTGTTTCAGATACTGAGCCCTCATAAGAATCCCAGAAGGCGGTATTCCAGATGATATCCTGCATGGCATCTTCATCGAGCATTTCATGGATGGCCTGCCAGGTCTCCGGATCCCTGTGCTTGAGCTCATTGGCACAGTAAATAAAACCCAGCACAGCGCCGCTGTAACGCAGGTCCGGATCCTCCGAGCGGATACAGGATATGTAACCGATGAAATTGGCTTCTTTTTCCGACATGACGCCTTTAAGATGGGCCAGCTCATGTCCGATCGTGAAGGGGATATTGTAGGCCGGCATGTCTCTGTTGTAGTTGGCCTCACAGGTGATCACACTGTAAATCCCGGTAAAGCCTGCATAAGACAGGACAAAAGAACAGATGACCGGTTTTGGGCGGGGATAGTATCCCCTGAGCCAGGGATATTCCTCTCCCAGCTGCCGCAGGGAATCCCTGACCTTGTCCGCCGGATCTTCCGGCAGGACCATGATGCCTCTGTCATCTCTGGACACCCGGTCCGCGCAGGCATTGATCTCATCCTTGAGATACAGGCAGGTCGAGATCAGGTCCTCATCCGAATATTCCCGGCTCTCCAGGCTGTACGTCTCCGCGAAGGATGTGGCAGAGAAATAGATATCTTCATTCAGCACAAAGAGGAGCAGGATGACGGACAGGAGCAGCCCGGTCCGCCGCAACCGCCGGATATACTTCTCCCGGTCTTTGAAGACCGGCTCTGCACTGCCGGTATTTTCTCCGGGGCGGCTCTGCCCGTTTTTTCTGTTCTTCAGAAAGCCCAGACCGGCGCGGATCAGCTTTACCGCTGCTAAGAAAAGCGCCAGAAGCAGAAGGGCGATCAGCGTTTCCCCCAGGGAAAAAGGCAGTATACCGGCCAGTCTGCCTTCTGTCCCTGTCATGACCGGATTCATGGACACCCTGTAGGCATCCGCGAAACCGGGCAGGCGGCGGGCCAGTATATGCAGGAGCAGGGATACTGCGGCCAGAAATATCGTCAGGCAGGTCACAGGATGTAATTTACGAGTTGTTTTCATAAAAAGATGTCATGCAAAAATATGCTGTGCAAATGATGCCACGCAAAGATGCCACGCAAATGATGCCACGCAAATGATGCCACGCAAAGATGCAATGCAAAAATGCAATGCAATAATATGCTTTCCCGTTAATAAGGCGTAAATTCATAGTGTCCGGTCAGGTAGCCCTGTACGAAGTCCCCGGCCAGGCTGGGGGTCCTGACGTTTTTCCCGGCTTCTTCGGGGCTGAACCAGGCGTAGGAATCGATCTCCCGGTTGGGATGGGGGCTGTCGCCTTTGACCACTGCTGTGAAATTCAGCATCAGGGTATTGGATGGCTTAAAATAGTGGCTGCGGTTGAAATGGACGGAAATGACCTCCAGGCCCATCTCCTCCTTTACTTCCCGGACCACCGCGTGTTCCGCGTCCTCGCCTTTATTGACATAGCCCGCGACCAGGATATAGGTGGGTTTGGAATATTGTTTGATCAGCAGGATCCTGGACCTGTCTTCATTGGTCACGATCATGCTGACCGCTGTATTGAACACCGGAAACCTGTAATCGGCACATGTATCGCAATAGGGGATCTCTCCCTCTCCTTCCAGAAATCGGGAACGCAGTTTTGTCCCGCACTGCATACAGTATTTCATTTCAAGCATTTGGCTCCCTCCGTTCTGCCCGTCCTGCCGCAGCCTGTGGTCCGGCGGCGGTAAAAAATAATCACAACCCTCAGTATATCATAAAGCTGTGCTATACTTCATTTTAGATTGTTTTGTATCAGGCAGGTTTTGCAGGTTTTCTTATGTATTTATTGTCTTTTCCAAACCACAAAGGATACTATTTTTACAGCGATACCAGCGGCGGTCCGGCGGAAAATTTCCTGACCGCCCTGGATGAAGTCGTTTCGGTATTTGACCGGCTTCATCTGTGGCCGGGACGGCCTCTGAATGTGCTTCTGGATCAGGTCAGTCCGGGTCCGTCCTGTATGAAGGACGCCTGTGAAATCCATCTGGCGACCGATCTGAACCATCCTTCCCAGGCGGTCTATCAGTTCGCCCATGAATACTGTCATTTCAATATCCCGGGCCAGGTATGCACATCCCTGCGGTGGCTGGAGGAGTCGGTCTGCGAAATGGCATCCCACTACTGTCTGCGCCGGCTGGCTGTGGAAGTCTCCTATCTGACAGACCACCCTGCCCTGGCCGCCTACGCCCCCCGTTTCCGATCCTATTCAGACCGCATGCTGTCAGCAGCGGCCGCGGCCGATTTCACAGACAGCACAAGGCTGCAGCGGCTGGAATCCGATTGCTACCGGCGGGACGAAAATCAGACGGCGGCCGCCCTGCTCCTGCCTCTGTTCGAAGCCGCCCCGGTCCTGTGGAAAGCGGTTCCCTGTCTGTCCGGAGTACCGGAAGGCTTCGACGCGGTCAATTCCGCCTCAATCTGGCGGGAGCTGTCGCCGCCGGAAACGCGCAGGGCCCTGGATCAGCTGCGCAGAGAACTGTATCTGCTGCGGATAAGCGCGCGGTGAATTCTGACGAACCTGAAAAAACAAGACCGGATCGGGGACTTTATCCAGTATAAATCCCGCTTCCGGCCTTTTCGTTATTTGTCATTTTTCTGTTTTCCCGGCCTGCAGATTACGGACCGGTTCCGGGCAGCATCCGTCCTCTTCCGGTCATTCACGATTCCGCTGTCTTCTTCTTTTTATCCAGCCAGTATTTTTCACCCCGTAAATAGAGAAAAACGCCTGCCAGTCCTCCCAGAATGCCGATCAGGATGCCCGCGGCTACATCGGAAGGATAATGGACACACACATACAGTCTGGAAAAGGCCATCAGGCCTGCCAGGCAAAGGGCTATGATCCCCGGCAGCTTCTTTTCTGACGGAAGCGCCTTCGTCCAGGCCGTTGCAGCCGAGAAACAGCTGCCGGCATGTCCTGACGGGAACGAATTGGGATCATCGATCGTTGTCAGGGGAATCAATTCTCCGGCATACGTCACAAAAGGCCTTGGCCGCATGACCGTAATCTTGATCAGGTGAATGGCAGCATAGCCGATCACAAGGCCGGTAAGTCCGGCCAGGGCATAGCGCCTTGTCTCTTTCCGGATCATCAGTATGGCCAGTGCTGCCAGGACCAGGAAACCTCCATTCCCCAGCTTTGTATAAAAGACCATGAACGGATTCAAAACCGCATTTCTAAAATTCTCCTGCAGCCACAAAAGGATTGCATGGTCGTAAGGCTGTACCAAATCAAACATCTTTCAATACCTTGTATTTGTCATAAACAATATCTGTCACTGCGTACGGTCTTTTTCTGCCAGATACCGGTCCAGTTCCCCGTTAAGCCACGCGACCGCTTCATCCAGCCCCTGTTCACTATAGGGAAATTCTCTGCTGGTCATTTCCTCTGCCGGCGTAGCCGCGTAAGCGAAGGGACCGGTCCACCATGTAGCCAGAAGGACCGCGGGACCTCTCTTATCCGGCGGCGTCCAGTGGACATTCTGTAAGGGTTCTCTGGCCAGCCGGGCCCGCATGCCGTCAGAACTGGCAAAATAGGCCTCCCCGTATTCGTAGAACAGAAGACTGTAAAATTCTTTGCGATGAAATGCCATAATTCAAAAATACCTTATATGTGTGTTTCTCTGTTTATGTTATTTTCTGCCGCGGCGTGAAAACAGGCCCAGGAAGCGTCCCACAGCTTTTTCCGCGGCTTCTTTGCGGAGACGGCGGTTGTCCTCCGCCAGATTCTCAAAATCCTTCCGCAGGCTTTCGCAGTCCTGATATCGCAGATCCGGATCCTTCTGCAGGCATTTTTCCAGAATCCTGCGCATGGCCGGAGAAAAACCGCTCATATAATCCCCGATATAGGGATCATCCGCCGGTCCTTTGTGTCCGGTCAGCAGTGTAAAACAGGTCGCGCCGATCCCGAAAATATCGGTCCTTCTGTCCGTCTGCCCAAAGCCTCCATACTGCTCGGGAGCCGCAAAGCCTTCCGTGGCATACAGGAGGTCATCTCCCTGGGCGCCCTGCTCATATTCCCGCATGGCCTCCGGATCGACCAGACAAATGGTCTTTTTCCTGTGCAGAATGATATTTTCAGGTTTGATATCCCGGAAGATAATCGGTTTCTCCATATGGTGGAGCGCGTTGATCAGATGGCAGAGCTGGATCATCCAGTCCGCGCATACCGTCTCACCGGGACAGCCGCTGCGGCCCAGCAGCTCGTGGAGGGATTCGCCCTCGAACCAGTTTTCGGACACAAAGATCAGGCCTTCCTGTTCTATGATCTTAAGAATCCGCTGCACGAACAGCTGGTCTTCCCGGATCTGTCTGGTAATATTCAGGACCGGGTAGAACTGGCGGTGAAAAACATTTTTATCTACAGCCCGGATGGCCCTGGGCTTCCCGCTGCGCAGGCTCCTGCCCCTGTAGACCCGGATCGTGCCATGGTCTGCCAGCAGGGCCTCCAGCTCATAGCGGCCGCCGATCCGGAAGCCAGGACCCAGTTTGTCGAAAAGGGCTTTGCTGTCTTCCGGATTGCTCCCGTCCCGGATCGTCTGCGCCTGCTGCTTTACGGCTCTTCCCAGACGCTGCAGCACCCATTCCGCCATCTGGCTGCCGTCATGAAAAGACCGGTAGACCGCAAGGGACGGCGGCAGCTGCTCCCGGCTCAGGCTGGTCCGGATCCAGACAGCGATGCCTGCCTTCCTCCGGTCCTTTTTCCCCTGCAGCCACTGCCGGCGGAAATGGGCCGCGGCCGCCGCGGCGGCCTGCTCCCCGCCGCCGGCCATATTTGGGACGCAGAGGATCAGAAAAGGGGTCTCCTCCGGAATCTCTTCATACCGTGCAGGGTCCAGCAGAAGGCAGGCGGCACCCGCTTCCTCAAAAGCTGCCATGACACGGCTCCTTTCCTGCAGTCCCAGAGACGCCTCTTCTCCGATTTCTCCCAGGCCGATAATACATATATCCTGTACTTGCTTTTTTGATCCGGTCATAAGCCACCTCTGTCTTTTGAATCTTCAGGATCCGTCGTGTCTTCCGACGCTGCCCGGGCCTCTTCCTGTTCTTCTCTTTCTCTGCGCATCTCCTCGATGAACTGCTGGGCGTCGTCGGGCGCTTCATCCAGGTCATCTCCGGTATCGACCGTCAGGGGCTGCCGCTTGAAGAGTATGTCGTAGAGCAGGGGGATGATGTACAGGGTCATCAGGGTCGCGTAGAGCAGGCCCATCGAAATCACGATGGCCATGCCTCTGCCCATCTGGCTGCCCATGCCCTTGCCGACCACAAGGCCCATCATGGCCAGGATGGTGGTCAGGGCCGTCATCATGATCGGCCGCATGCGGGTACGTCCGGTGGCGACCAGGGCGTCCTGACGTTCCATACCGCCCTGCCGCAGCTGGTTGGCATAATCAACGAATACGATGCCGTTATTGACAACGGTACCCATCAGGATCAGGAAGCCCATCATGGCCAGCATGGACAGCTGCTCCCGGAACAGGATCAGGCCGATCATACCGCCGGTAAATGCCAGCGGGATCGTGAACATGACGATAAAGGGAGACAGCAGGCTCTGGAACTGGGCGACCATGACCAGATAAATGAACAGCAGCGCCAGCAGCATCAGTTTGATCATCTGGACCAGCATCTCGTTGATCTGGCTGGTCTCGCCCTCCAGTTCGACACTGTAACCGTAAGGGGTCTTGTATTCATCCAGCTTTTTCTGCAGGTCACGGCTGAGCAGGCTCAGGTTATAGCCGTCCGAGACCGCGGCTGTGACTGTCACATAGGAGGTCAGGTTCCTGCGGTTGAGGCTGGATGGAGAAGTGGTCGTCTCCAGTGTGGCGAACTCCCGCAGTTTGTGGGTTGTTTCTTCTTCCTCCTCTTCTTCCTCTTCGTCATCACCTGCCAGGGCTGACATGGAAGACATATCAGTCTGGGAAGCGGAAGCGTCCGTCAGGGAGACAGGCTCGAACTCCATATCCATCAGGTTCTCTCTGGTCAGAGGATCCGTCTCATCCAGGATCACCACATCCAGGGAAATTCCGCCGCTGCTGATGTTGGTGGAAGTAACGCTGGTCTTGAGTCTGCCGGAGATCTCCGCGTAGATCTGGGCGACTGTCAGGCCATAGGACATGGCCTTATCCTTGTCGATGATCAGGTGCAGCGCTTCTTCCTGTTCCTCTTCACCGGCGCTGACCTCCTCAAAGCCTTCGGTACCGCGGACGATCTCCGCGATGTCTTCGCGGATCTCTTCCATCTTTTCCATATCCTTGCCGTAGATACTGATGGTCAGACCTGAAGCCACCAGGCCGCCCATATCACTCATACCGCCCGTGGAGGCCTCGATCTCAGCGTCGATGTCTTTGGTCGCTTCCATGATCTCATCACAGATCTCATCCATGCGGGAGCTGAAGTCTACGCCTTCGGAAGGATTGACATAGCAGAGATAACTGCCCCAGGTATCCGATGAGGAGGAGGAGACCGCGGAGGTCAGAAGACCGGCTGTACTGGACTGGTCCATAATGCCGACGCTCTCCACATCCTCCAGGCCCATGATGGCCTCCATGACCTGATCCACCTTGGCGTAGGATTCTTCCCGGGTATCCTCTTCCGGCGTCACGATCGTAACCTGGATATCGTCACCGGACATCTCCGGCAGAATGACGATGCCCATCATGACCAGGCGGATCCCGCAGAGGATCAGCAGGGCGGCAGCGCCTCCGATGACCGGCAGTTTATGGTGCAGGCACCAGCGCAGGCTCTTTCCGTAGAATTCCTGGACCCGGTCCATGAACCTGTTCTCTCTGGGCGTGACCCGCCGCAGGACGGTGGATCCGGCAGCAGGGACCACGGACATGGCCACCACCAGGGAAGCCAGCAGGCAGAACGAGATCGACAGGGCCATGGGAACCAGAAGCTCTCTGACCGTGCCGCTGGTAAAGACCATGGGCAGGAATACACATACAGTGGTCAGGGTCGAGGCGATGATCGCGCCTGTGACCTGTTTCGTACCCTGGACCGCGGCCCTGGGCGCCGGCAGATTCCTGCCTCTGAGACGGAATATGTTCTCCATAACGACAATGGAGTTATCGACCAGCATGCCTATGCCCAGGGAAAGGCCGGACAGGGTCATCATGTTCAGGGTCAGTCCCGCGAAATACATGAGAACGATGGCGAACAGGACCGACAGGGGGATACTGATGCCTACCACGATGGTAGGACGGAAATCCCGCAGGAACAGGGCCAGGATAATGATGGCCAGCAGGGCGCCAATGGCCATGCTCTTCACAATATCCGATACGATCATCGTGATATAGGATCCCTGGTCCATCAGCGTTGCCGCGTGCAGGCCTTCGTCCCGGGCCTGCAGCTCGCTGAGGGCCTGTCCCACGTTCCGGGAGACCTGGTTGGTACCGGCCGCGGAGCTCTTGTAAATGCTGAGCAGGATCGCGGGAGATCCGTTCAGCCTGGCATAGGATTTGTCCGCGTTGTCAACGACCCGAATGTCCGCCACATCTTCCAGGCGGATGGTGCCTACGCCTTCAATGTCGCAGAGCAGGGCACCCGCGATATCTTCCGAATCATCATACTCATCTCCCACCTTGAGCAGCCAGGAATTTCCCTCCCCGTCGTCCACGTAACCGGCCGGCATGGCGAAATTCTGGGCGTAGATCATGGAGGAAAGGGTATCCACTGATAAAAGCGCGTCCAGGTTGGCGCTCTTGAGGACTTTTTCTCTGGCGTCCTCCAGCTGCTTCTGGGCGGCCTGGAGCTGGGTCTGGGCCGTCGTCAGCTGGGAAGCGGCAGTAGAGAAGCCTACCGCGGCTGTCAGCTGGGCCTGGGTCAGGCCCGCGTATATTTCCTGCATGCCGCTGATCACATCCGGCACCTTGTCCATGGAAGTGGACAGACCGCCCAGGGCGTTCTCGACCGCGCCGATGGGGTCCGAAAGCTGACCGGTGGTATCCGCCGCGGACAGCTGGGACATGGCCGACTGAATCTGAGGGACCAGCTGACTGATTTTGGTCACGCCGTTGAGCAGGTTGGTGATGGAATCTCCATTCAGGTTTTCAGCGGCATCATTCAGGCCGCTGATGATGTCATCGATCCTGCCTTCCAGATCGGCCGTATCGATCGTCTGGGCTGCCTGCGACGCCGTTTCAGACAGGGTATTGGCGGCTTCCTGCAGCTTTTCCTGGGCCGCAGTCAGATCGGAAGCGGCAAGATCCAGTGCTTCCTGCGCCTGTCCGACCGCCTCTGTCAGGCCCGCGATGACTTCCTCCTCAGCTTCTTCTCCGGCTTCCGCAAGCGCGGCGACCGCTTCATCATACTGGGTCTGGGCTGTTTCCAGCGCCTGCTGGGCCGTCTCCACATCCGCCTGGGCCGAATCATAAGCCGCCTGGGCGTCGGCCACGGCAGCTTTCACAGTTTCCGCCGCATTGTTAAGGCCGGCCATGGCGCTCTTCACATCCTGCAGTTTGGAGATCATGCCTCCGATCGCGCCCTTCATGGTATCCGCGGCGTTTTTGGCCGGTTCCTGCAGGGCACTGAATACGCCGGAAGCCAGCGTATCGCCGAATGTAGATTCCTGACTCTGCAGTTCCGAAAGACCGGATTCCACTTTTTCTTTGGCTTCGTCCAGTTTGGACTGGGCGTCCTGCATCTTGGATTCGGCTTCACGGCGCAGTCTGTTATTTACGCCGGTAATCTTTTCCTTGTTCAGTCTTACTTCAACGGTCCTGTCCACCGTTCCGATCACGGAAATGCTGCCGATGCCTTCCTGCCGCTCAATATAGGGGATGACCTCTTCGTTGACATAATCCGAGAGCTGATAGACATCATAACCTTCCCGCTCGATCCCGATATACATGGTCGCGATCATATCCATGCTGATCTCCATGATGGTCGGGGAAGGGCAGGTATCCGGCAGGCTGCCTGAAACCTGGTCCACGGCGCCCGAGACCTTGACCATGGCGGAATCCATGTTGGTTCCGTCCGTGAACTCCAGCTGTACCATGGAAAAGTTCTCGCTGCTGACCGAATTGACATTTTCTACATTGGAAATGGTGCCCAGGGCGTTCTCCATGGGCTTGCTGACCTCTGTCTCCACCTTCTCGGGGCTGGCGCCCGGATAAGGCGTGATGACCAGCAGATAGGGCAGGCTGATCTGGGGCAGCAGGTCCGTGGTGATCCTGGTCATGGATACAAATCCCAGAACTATGACCGCTATGACCGCCACCAGGACTGTAAATGGCTTTTTTACGCTGTATTTTTCCATAAAATCTCCAGATTTCTGTATCGGGGTTTCCAGTTCATATACCATACGCATACCATGTGCAGGTTATATATGAACAACCTATAATGTAGCACGCTACATGAGAAAACTCCATACTGTTTTTAAATTTTTAACACAGGCCGCCCTGTTCGTCACCGGACGGATGCCGCAATGGCTTTGTTTCTGTACTTACTGCTTTATCCTGTGCTATGATTTATGAAATGCAGCCCCGATAAAAAAGAAACGGGGCGGCCCGATCTGCTGTATGATGATCCCTGCGTATAAGACTATAGTGAAAGGCGGATATATACTATGCTGGCTCTTTTGATCCCTGCCGTGTTTTTTGTAATGCTGACCGGACTGACTGTCCTGGTCTCCGGACATAAATTCGGAGCGTGCGCTCCCGTAACTCTGTTCGCGTCTGTCTATATACTCTTTTTCAGTCAGTTCCTGACGGGATCCTTTACGCCGGGACTGGTCCTGCTGCCGCTGCTGGCCTGCGCGGGGGCGGTCCTTCTGGTCTGGGCCTTTATCAGGCAGCCGCAGCGGTTCCGCTTCTTCCTGACGCCGGGCCTGGCCGCCTTTCTCTGGGTGATCCTGTTCTTCTTTATTGTGGACCTGGGCCGCTCCTTTACTCTGTGGGACGAGTTTTCCCACTGGGGCGTCATGGTCAAGGAGATGCTGCGGACCGGAAAATTCTACTGTGAACCGGTCTCCAATCTGCAGTTCCACCGTAATTATCCCCCCTTTGTCCAGCTGTTCGAACTGCTCTGGTGCCGGCTGGCCGGCGGTTACAGTGAGAGCAGGGCTACCCTGGCGGTCCACGTCATGCTCTTCACCATCCTGGTCCCGCCCGCGGCGGAGCATCTGCCCGGCGGCCGGCGCAGGGGCTGGGCGGTCCGGACTTTCTGTCTGGTCCTGATCACAGCCATTCTTGTCTCCGCTCTGGATACGTCCGGTACTTTCAACAGTATCTACCAGGATCTGCTGCTGGCAGCCATCTTTGTACATGGTTTCCTGCCTGTCCTGACAGAAGACGTTTTTAAGGACGTTTTCAGCCTCATATCCGTCATTTTGACGGTGGGGGCCATTATCCTTACCAAACAGATGGGACTGGCCTTTATTCTGGTCATATGGGGCTATTATCTGCTCTCTCTGTTCCTGGTCCTGCGCGGCAGGCGCGCCGGAACCCTGCTGCGGCCGGCCGGCCTGGCAGCCGGGACTCTGGGCCTGTTCGCTTTCCCCTTCCTGCTCAACCGGCTCTGGTCCTCCTACACGGATTCCCTGGGGCTTTCGGGACAGTTCGACCTGGACCAGCTGAGCGTATCCGGCTTCCTGGATATCGTGACAGGCGCGGACCGGGGCCCCAGACGCTCGGCCATGAAATATTATATCCAGTCGCTGATCGAGAAGCCCCTGTATGACGGCGTCCTCAAGATCTCCTACGCCGGTTTTGTCATTGTCGTCCTCCTGCTCATATGGGTCCTCTGGCGCCGCAATAAAGGCCTTCTCAGCGGAGAAAGGGCCCTGCTGCTGGCCGTGATCCTGACCGGCGGCAGCGCCGGCTACGCTTTTACCATGCTGGTCCTTTACATGTTCTGCTTCTCCCAGGAGGAGATGTCCCGTCTGGCCAGTTTTTCCCGCTATATGAGCTGCTGGGTCGAAGGGGAAATGATGATCCTGCTCCTGCTGGCCCTGCTGCTCCTGTCCAGGAAAAAGTCCCGCCTGCTCCGCACGGAATCCATGGCTGTGCTGGCTGCGGTCATGCTGGTCATCAGCGGCCCGGGCGTCATCAGGACCCTGGTCCCCCAGGGTATTTACGGCGATAAATACGCTGATTTCAGAGCCCACGCAGGCTTTCTGGAAGAACATACAGAACCGGATACGACCACCTATATGGTCGCGGATTCCGACGCCACACTACAGTATTTCGTCTTCTACATGAACACAGACCGGCTGATCACCTATAAATTCATAGACATCATGGACATGGATTTTGCAGCCGATCCGGCCAGGACCGGACGTCTTCTGGACAACATCGCATCCTGTCAGTATGTATATGTGGTCAATGTAAATGACAATATTACCGGAAATTTCTCACCCCTGGTGAATGGGGCAGTCCTGAAAGAGAATACCCTCTACACGGTCCGCAGCGGAGAAAAGGGAATCGAATTATCCGAGTCCGCTTCCTGGGCGGGACCTTCCGGAGGGAACTGACCGCCCGGCCGTCCGGCAGAACAAAAGCATCAGAAAGAAACGAAAAGAGATACAACAATGTTGACCACAAAGGTCAATCTTGTTGTATCTCTTATTTTTGCGTGCAAACTCAGACCCGTATGGATCGATCCTTCTCAGATGCCCGAATAACGCCCCAAATATCCCCAAAGAGAGGATTTTATCATTCCGGCGTGAATTTTACCACTTTCGTTTTGCTCCCTTTATAATCCAATTTCCGCGATTTTTGCTTCGCAATGTTATTTGACCGACTTGGTCGGTTTATAATTATTCTCCATTTTACCCGTCATCTTTTGGAATTTTCCGGGCTGACATTGTCTCTGCCTTTTCCGGATGTCCATCATCCCCTTACGTTTTCCGGGTCAGCATAAAACAGCACCGGATCCGGAGATCCGATGCTGTTTTGTTGTTATTTATCTGAATTCGTTCGCTAAAGGTGTCCGGTCCTGAAAGATATTTATCTCCTGCCGCTGTTCTTGAGGAAGGAGGGGATCTCAAGACTCTGCTGCCTGACATGGGATGTACCTGTGCTGCCGCCGCTCCTCTGCATCTGGCTCTTGTAGCCGGACTTCAGGGTGCTGCTGTAAGCGGAGCTGCTGGGCTGATAACCGTAAAGGGGAGTCGCTGTCTCTTCCTTGCTGCCGATACCGGTCGCGATAACGGTAACATTGCAGGAATCCTGCTGGCTCTCATCATACATGGCACCGAAGATGATGTTGACATCTTCACCTGCCTGATCCTGTACGTAGCCGACTGCTTCGGATGCGTCTGTCAGGGAGATATCACCGGAGATGTTGATGATGACATCGGTCGCGCCATTGACAGTCGTCTCCAGAAGAGGACTCTCAACTGCCATCTTGACTGCGTCAACCGCCTTGGTCTCGCCCTTGCCGTAGCCGATGCCGATGTGGGCAATGCCCTTATCGCGCATTACAGTCTGGACATCCGCGAAGTCCAGGTTGATGATAGCGGGAACGTTGATCAGGTCTGTGATTCCCTGAACCGCCTGCTGCAGAACTTCATCCGCCTTCTTCAGAGCTTCCGGCAGAGTGGTTCTTCTGTCCATGATCTGGAGCAGCTTGTCGTTGGGGATCACGATCAGTGTGTCCACGTTGTCCTTAATGTTCTCGATGCCCTGCTGCGCCTTGGTCATACGGCTTCTTGCTTCAAAGCTGAAAGGCTTTGTTACAACACCGACGGTCAGGATGCCCTGATCCTTGGCGATCTTGGCTACGACGGGAGCAGCACCGGTGCCGGTTCCGCCGCCCATACCGCAGGTAACGAATACCATGTCCGCGCCTCTGATGGTATCAGCGATCTCATCCGCGCTCTCTTCGGCAGCCTTCATGCCTACCTCGGGGTTGGCGCCGGCGCCAAGGCCCTTGGTCAGCTTCTCGCCGATCTGCAGGAGCTTGGGAGCTCTGCAATAGTGAAGCGCCTGTACATCTGTATTAACACCGATGAACTCAACATCGGTAATATCCACATCTACCATTCTGTTAACGGCGTTATTACCGGCGCCGCCAACACCTACTACTTTTATCTTGCAAGCCGGTTCTGCTTCGTTTGTTTTAATCTCAAGCACTTTTTCAGCCCTCCTTCAACGAAATATTCTTCTGATTGTCCAAAAATTTGCGACAAAGATTGATCGCTATTTACATTACCATCGAATTTCGGAATAATCAATTAATTTTTTTATAAATTTTTCTGCAAAATGATCTGTTTTGTTTCTGACGTGTATGTCGTTAAGTTGATTATTCCGCTTCTTCCCTTCAAAAGCGGCAGTAATGCGTTGATCTTGGACAGCTTGAGATCGTAGTAGTGGTCTTCGCCTAAGATTACAGTAACATTGTCAAAAACTACGGATACACTGCCGGCTTCGGTCACAGTCAGAGAACTGGCACTCATGTCATATTTCTCCATTGTGTCCAGCGCGTGCAGAACAGTCTGGAAAATGCCCGCGGAGTCCGCTTTCAGGACTTCACCCGCCTGGGTATTCTCGAAACTCATGCCCTGAATGGCCGGGACGCCATAGACTTTTTTGGCGGACGCTTCCACCACCCTGCCTTCAGAGTCGATGTACAGGTTCCTGTCTTTATAGCTCACATAGCCGGCCAGCTCTTTTTCCTGGACGACGATGTTGATCTCACGGGGGCCCATCATCTGTACAGTCACGGATTCAACAAAAGGAAGATCCTCAACGGTCCGGTTCCTGTACTGCAGCATCAGCAGAAAAGTATTGTCTCCCAGGACGCCCTGTTCGACATAGGCAGCCATTTCATCATTGGTGTAAAGGGTATTGCCGACTACATGGACAGAACTGACCCGGAAGAAGGTCAGGATGATTGCAGCAGTCACGACAACGGACAGCATTAGAGCCAGCGCTATATTGACCGGCGTCAATAAGCGCTCATTTTCAACGGAATCTGCCTGGATCCCGCCGGCAAGGGCTCTTGCCTTACTGCCGTATCTCCCGCCGCCGGATACAGTTTCCACTCTGTATTTATTTTTGTCATTGGTGAATCTGTCCTTCATGGCAATTCCCATCCAGGAGCCCTTTGATCAAGACCCCTTACCTTATGACTTAAATGAAAATCTTTTTCCGGAACCCTTGGCGACGCTCAGCACGATCCCGATCTCCGCCAGCAGGATCATGACAGAGGATCCGCCATAGCTGATAAAGGGAAGTGTGACGCCGGTATTGGGAATGGAATTGGTAACGACTGCAATATTGAGAACCACCTGGACCGCTATGTGGGTCATGACGCCCACGACCAGCATGGCTCCGTACAGATCATCGGCATTGCTTGCGATGACCATGAACCTCCAGATCAGGAGGACATACATAAGCAGGATACTGATGGCCCCGAACAGGCCCAGTTCCTCACAGATGATCGAAAAGATCATATCGTTCTGCAGCTCCGGTACATGGCCCAGTTTCTGCAGACTGTTGCCCAGACCCTTTCCGAAGATGCCCCCGGATCCGATGGCATAAAGTGCCTGGATGGTCTGGTAGGCCCTGCCGCTGGCATATTCCTGCGGATAGAGCCAGGCAAGAATACGGCTTTCGCGGAATCCCATGTTGGACTGGCCTGCCATGCGGACCGTATTATACACCCACAGGAGCGCGGTCGCTGCCGCTCCGCCGAAAATAACAATGAATCGTTTGTGATGGGGGCAGGCCACATAGAGCATGCCCATGACGATAGCGCCCACAATGATCGCGGAGCTCAGGTTATCTGTGATCTTCCAGATCAGGACCGCGACAAAACCCGCTGCTCCGATGGGTCCGATGAAGCCCCAAAAGGTATTGACCCGGCGTCCCAGGTTCTCGATCAGGCAGGCAGTAAACGTGATAATGGCAACTTTTGCAATCTCCGCCGGCTGGATCGAAACGCCCGAAACGATCAGCCACCTGGTCGCTCCATTGGCCGCGGTCCCGAACGGGATCGTAGCCAGAATCATCAGGATCGCGAACAGATAAGCATACGGAGCCGTATATCTCCAGAACGAATAGGGAATAAAGGAAAAAACAAACATTACGACCAGTCCGCCGAGGGTAAATTTCAACTGTCTGGCGAAATAGTAGGAGGAATCTCCGCTGTACCTGACCGCAGCCACATAAGAACTTGTAGAATACAGCATAACAAGTCCGAAAGCAAGCAGAAAAACAACAATGAAAATCAGGCTGTAATCCCGGAAGGCAGACCCGCCGCCAAAACGGAACCCTGCAGGCCGCCTTTTCAACTGCTTCTTTTGCTTCTTTGCTTTTTTCCTTTTTCCGACAAAAGGTAATCTCATCAAGTTATAAACCCTGCAGTCTGCATGCGCTTAGTAAGGCAGACTGTCAACATATTCTTTGAACATTTTTCCACGGATCTCATAGTTTTCGAACATGCCCCAGCTGGCGCAGGCGGGCGACAGGAGCACCGCGTCTCCATCCCGGGCTGCCAGCGTGCAATGTTCCAGGCAGTTATCAAAAGTATCACAGAAAGTGATATCTGTAAAGCCGTGTTTTCTGGCGCAGGCCGCGATGGCTTCCGCTGTCTGGCCGATCAGGACCAGTTCTTTGACCTTGCCGTCAAAAGCTTCGATCCATTCATCATAGGAATTTCCTTTGTCATAGCCGCCGCCGATCAGGATGGTCGGACGCCGCATGGCGCGGATTCCCTGAATGGCCGCATCCGGATTGGTGGCTTTGGAATCGTTATAATATTCCACGCCGCCCCTGGTACCGACATATTCGATCCGGTGCTCCACAGGCGGGAAGTCCCTGACTACCGGAATGATCTCATCAAAGGAGAGGCCGGCTGCGTGGGTCATGGCAATGGCCGCCATCACGTTCTCCACGTTGCAGGTACCCACCAGGCGCATGTCGAATATATTCATCAGTTTAGTTACACTAGTGTCATTTTCACCGGAGGCATAATAAATGTCGTCGCCGTCCAGAAAATAACCCTCCGACAGCCGTGTCTTAGATGAGAACCAGACCACTTTGGCCGGACATACCGGACCGAATTCCCGGAGACGGGGGTCATCGTAATTTAAGACACATGTGTCATTTTTGGTCTGATTGGCTGTGATCTTCTCCTTGACCGCCGCATAGTTGTCCATGGTGTAATGACGGTTCAGATGATCGGGGGTGATGTTCAGGATGGCTGATACAACCGGATGCAGGGTATCGATATTTTCCAGCTGAAAGCTGGAGATCTCAGCTACACTGACGGAATCCCCGGTTGTTTCCATGGCTTCGCCCGCATAGGAGTTGCCGATGTTGCCTACCACATGGGTCTTGTATCCACAGTCCTCCATGATCCTGCCGACCAGCGTCGTAGTCGTGGTCTTGCCATTGGTGCCGGTGATGCCCAGCATCCGTCCCTTCTCACAGGTAAATCCCAGCTCCAGTTCCGACCAGACCGGAATGCCCTGTCCGCGGAACGCTTCCACCAGGGGCGCGTCCGTGGGAACTGCCGGACTCAGGACGACCACATCCGGAGCCTTAAGGTCGGACGCGTCCAGTTCCCCAAGGACAATCCTGCCGTAAGCCCGGTCTTCTTCATGAAGACTGGCCCGGATTGCTTCCACTGTCCCTTTTTTATTCTGGTCCAGGAGAATGGCATCCGCCCCGTTCCTGTGCAGCAGGTGCATGGCGCCGATCCCGCTCCTTCCTGAGCCGACCACCAGAAATCGTTTGTTTTCAAAATTCATATCTGCCTTCTTTCAGCTGACAAAGTCCCGTATCTTCACCAGACGCCCAACAGGCATATGGCTGACAGAACGGCTGTCACGATCGTAAATATAGCCACGACCCGGACCTCAGACCATCCGCCCAGCTCAAAATGATGATGGATGGGCGCCATACGGAAGATCCGTTTTCCATGGGTCGCCTTGAAATAACCCACCTGCATGATCACGGAGATGACCTCGATCATGTAGATGAAACCGACGATCGGAATGATCAGGGGCAGCTGCATCATGTAGGCCATACCTGCCACAAAGCCGCCCAGGGCCAGGGAACCTGTATCCCCCATAAAGACCTTGGCGGGATAAGCATTGTAGATCAGGAATCCCAGAAGGGCGCCGATCATGGCGGCACCCGCAGGCGCCACGCCCGAACCGGTCAGGACCGCAGCAATCACCAGAAATACGGAAACCGCTGTCGTGACACAGGCTGCCAGACCGTCCACGCCATCGGTAAAGTTGGTCCCGTTTACCGTCGCGACCGCTATAAAGATCAGGGCGGGGATATTCATCACGCCCAGATCGATGAACCGGCCCGGCAGGAAAGGAATCTTCATGGCCAGGTCTATGTGGTTGATACTGGTAATATAATAACTGTAGGCGATACTGACCACGATCTGCATCAGCATCTTCTGCCAGGCCCGCAGTCCCATGGACCGCTTGAGAACGACTTTGATGTAGTCATCCGTAAAACCGACCAGGCCAAAGCCCAGGGTCAGAATCAGGACCGGGACCATTTCCTTAAATCCCGCATACCAGCACCAGACCCCGGCGGCGACCAGGCCCAGCATGAACATCAGTCCGCCCATGTTGGGCGTGCCTGTTTTAGCCAGATGGGACTGGGGTCCGTCTTCCCGTTCGGTCTGACCGGCCTTGAGCCGGCGCAGGAAAGGAATCAGGAATTTTCCCGATATGGCGCTGACGGAAAAAGCAATCAGAAAAGGTATCACAAATGTGTTCATATCGATCACTTTATACATAAATGGATGTGTTCCTTCCTATTATAAATGTGTTCAAAAGGCAGCCGCTTATTCGGAGTCAGCATCTGTATAGCCTGTCGTATCTTTCAGACCAAGCTCCTGCAGTTCTGCCCTTTCCTCGTCTGTCAGTTCTTCTGTCATATAGATGTTCATATACGGCAGGACTTCTGTCAGAATGTTCCGGACAATGCCGGTAGCGAACTTGGCGTCCGCCTGTTTCTCACCTTTTTCCACATTGGGTCTGTCTACGACCACATAAATGGCGATCTGGGGATCATCTGCCGGCGCGTATCCCATAAAGGATACAACATATTCGCCGTTATCACGGGGCAGGGTCTCCGCAGTTCCGGTCTTGCCGCCGATGCGGTAGCCCGCCGGCCTGGCTGTCTTACCGGTACCGTTCTCTCCCTCAACAACCTGGACCATGTATTCCTTGAGCAGTGTACTGGTCTCTTCGGAAACGGTTTTCTTCAGGATCCTGGGCTCGATCGTTTTCACCGTCGCGCCGCTGGGACTGGTGATCTTGCTGACGATATGCGGTTCATAATAGATGCCTCCATTGACGATCGAGCTGAATGCCGTAATCATCTGAATCATGGTGACATCAAAGTTCTGGCCGAAGGAGTTGGTCGCCAGATCCGCTTCCCCCATATCTTCCGCTTTGTAAATCAGGTTCTCCGTTCTGGCCTCATCCGCCAGATCAATATTGGTCCGCAGGCCGAAGTTGAAGATGTTCTGATATTCACAGAAATCCTCATAGCCGATGTCGTCCGCCATATACATCAGGGCTACGTTACAGGAACGCTCCACGGCTTCTCCCACTGTCAGGGTGCCGTCGCCATAGATATTGTGGCAGCCGATCTTATTGCCCGCGACATCCAGATAGCCTTCGCAGTAATAGGTATCATCCGGGCTGACCGCCCCTGTTTCCAGACCTGCCGCTACCGTAAAGGGCTTGGAGACCGAACCCGGTTCATAGGTGCTGCTGATACAGTAATTTCTCCACAGGCTGGTCAGGGCCTGGAGCCGCTCCTCTTCCGAAAGCAGGGAAATCGTCGTCTTGCTGATATAATCACCGGTCAGTTCGCCGGAGTCTGTCAGCAGCGGCATGCCCAGCAGGGCGTCGGTATCATAGGGATCCGAAAGGTCGAAGCTGGGATAGGAAGCCATGGCTTTGATCTCACCGTTATTCACATCCATAATGATACAGCCGATATTATTGGCACCGTTGCCGTAATGGTCGTTATCCTGGTACTGTTCGCCGAAACGTTTCAGATGCTTCATCACGATGCTCTGTATGTTTTCATCGATCGTCAGGACCAGATTATCTCCGTCACGGGCCGCAACTGTCGTACGTTCCAGGCTCAGGTTGTCATCCAGATAGCCGTAGATCCTTCCTTCGGTTCCGTTGAGGACATCGTTGTAATATTCCTCCAGACCAAAAGAACCTTCATTGGCGCCATTGGCAAAGCCTATGACATCGCTGATCAGATCGCCGCTGGGATAGGTGCGGCTGTAGTTGGACTCGAACCAGATGCCTTTGATATTGGAATAATATCTGTATTTATCGCCCAGTTTCTGGGCGTCCTCTTCCTTGATCCCTTCCTCCAGCTGCGTATCATACTTCTTCTTTTCCGAATACGGCAGATTCTTTCTGGCGATAAAGTACTGGGAAGAGGGGTTTTTCTGCATATACTCCCGTACCCGCTCTGCGTCTGCTCCCAGTTTTTCCAGGGCGTCCAGGGTCGGTTCCAGATAATTATCATTGGAAAGAACGGCTTTGGAGTCCACGATCACATTGTAGACAAGCTGGCTGTCTGCCAGAACGGTTCCCTTGCAGTCCGTGATCTTTCCTCTTTTGTAGGGAATGGTTTCGTTTTCATATGCCTGCTGGGAAAATACCTGCTTGGTATATTCCTGGCCCTTGTTCCGGTTGATGACGATCAGTCGGACGCTGAGCCCGATAAAGCAGAAGAGGATAATCATAAAGAGCCAGATCAGCTTTCGCTGCATGCTCATGGTAAATCTTTTGGGACTGCGGGTCCGGGAACGCCGGGCAGCCCTCCTTTTCTTTTTTTCTGCCACTGTTCACTCCTGTCCGCTTCAGTTATCCAAATCGGAGACCTGATGTACAGAATCCCCGGAATTGCCCGAGTAGGTCACGATCTGACTTTCCTCGGCATACTGCATTCCAAGGTCGTTAATGGCACGGTCTTTGATTTTTTCCATATCTATACTGTTGTTAATCTCGTTATAAGTCTCGTCATTGGCCGCTTTCAGTTCAGACAGCTGGGCTTCCAGCTCCGTGATCTCATTCCTGGTCGTGCTCAGATCCGACCGGAGGGTGATATAACCGATCAGGGTCACTGTCATGGCCCCCAGCAGGATGACCATAAATAATACATAGCCCAGATTCATATGCGACGTCCGCTGCTGGTTCTTCCTTGCAGCGATCCTGGCCTCCACATCCTGATGGGAGATCCGGGTGGGTTTTTCCTCCCAGAAAGCATCTGCTGCTGTCTGCGGACGGTCCTGATTCCGGGTGTCAGTCCGGGACTGACTGCTCCTGCGGATTCCGGACTTGCCCGCCTGACGGGTCTTTACCGGTTTCTTACGAACGGGAAGTTTCATAGATCCTGCTCCTTCCCTCCGTCTGCCGCCTTCTCAAATATCCTGAGCTTGGCACTGGCGGATCTTTTATTATGCTCCAGTTCTTCTTTGGAAGGAAGAATGGCTTTTCTGCTGACACATTTGCCCATGGGCTTCCTGCCGCATACACAGACCGGGAATTCCGGCGGGCAGGTACAGGGATTTTCCCAGCGGCGGAAGGCCGTTTTGACGATCCTGTCCTCCAGGGAATGGAAAGTTATGATACAGAAGCGTCCGCCCGGGGCCAGCCTTTCCATCATCTCATCCAGAGAATCCGCAAGGACGTCCAGTTCGCGGTTGCAGGCGATCCGGATGGCCTGGAAGGTGCGCTTGCAGGGATTGCCGCCCCGCTGCTGCATCTTTTTGGGAATGGACCGGCGGACGATCTCCGAAAGCTGTCCGGTGGTTTCCAGAGGCCCCTTCTCCCGTTCTTTTACAATATTGGCCGCGACAGCCCTGGCGTACCGTTCCTCACCATAGTCGCGCAGGATATTCGCAAGCTCTTCGGCCGGCCAGGTATTGACGATCTCCCTGGCTGTCAGGGCATTGTCATCCCGGTCCATACGCATATCCAGGGGCGCGTCCGTATTATAGGAAAAACCCCGTTCCGGATTGTCCAGCTGGTAGGAAGAGACCCCCAGATCCAGCAGGATACCGTCAATCTTATCGATACACAGATCAGACAGAACCCGGCCCATATGCTCATAGTTCTCATGGACCAATGTGACTCTGTCTTCAAAAGAGGCCAGCCGCTGACCGGCCGCCTGCAGGGCGTCCCGGTCCTGATCGATCCCGATCAGCCGGCCGCCCTCTGTGAGCTTTTCCGCGATCCGAAAAGAATGACCGCCGCCGCCCAGCGTACCGTCAACATAGATTCCCCATGGTTTTATGTTCAGTCCGCGGATGACTTCCTCCAGCAGTACTGATTCGTGTTTAAATTCCATCAGACTCCTTCCATATGAAACGATGCCTCCGGATCATCAGATCAGGAAGCCGCCGTTCAACATATCTTTCGCGATGGTATTGAGCTCATCACTGTCCATGGAATTGCAATAGTAGGCGTCTTTGCTCCACAATTCGATTCTGGAGCCAACGCCGGCCAGCACGACCTCTCTTGTGATACCAAAGCTGTCCCGGAGTTTCTGTGGAATGAGGACGCGGCCCTGTTTGTCGACCTCGACTTCCGCCGCGCCTGCCAGGAAAAAGCGGACCAGTTTCCGCTGATTCACGTCATTGGAAGGCAATTCAGCAAGCCTGGCGCAAAAGCTGCTCCAGGCTTCCATATCATAGATGCACAGACAGGGATCCAGGCTGCGCGTTATTATAATTTTCTCACCTAACGCCTCCCTGAATCTGGAAGGGATGATCAGACGCCCCTTCGAATCGAGCGTATGATCGGAATCACCCAGGTACATCCACTTGCCTCCACATTGCTATCACTTAGCAACCACTTTACTCCACAATAATAACAATTTGATGGCTCTTTTTCAATACCCCGCTATGAAATTGTACATTTTTCACAGACAGGCACCAAAGTCCTCCTCCACTTTACTGCCCCGTTGTATTTTCTTCGTTTTCTTTCATGATAGAGCATACCTGCTCATCCATTTTTTACAGATTTCCATCCTTTTTTACTGATACAGGATAGGGAAACGTCATGGTTATGCCTTCTCTGCTTCGTCTTTATTGCCGGCCCGGCTGATTCCGATCACGATCGCGGTCAGCGCGGCGATGGCAACACAGATGCCCATGACCATGTTGACAGGTACTGTAGTTCCGGGGATGAAGAGCTGGTCTGTCCGGATGGACTCGATCAGGGCACGGCCGATTCCGTATCCCATCAGGTAAAGCAGGATGATCTGGCCGTGGAATTTCTTGTATTTCAGGGCAAAGATCAGCAGCATCAGCAGGCAGAAATTCCAGATCCCTTCATATAAAAAAGTAGGATGTACCTGGATGCAGCCGTCGGTCATATGGGCCGCGATCTCCTCGCTTATGTCAGAGGCCCTGGCCATAGAGGCAGGGAATTTCATGGCCAGCAGGGAATCGGTATAACCGCCGAATACCTCCCGGTTAAAGAAATTTCCCCAGCGGCCGATGATCTGCCCCAGGACCAGCCCGTAAGCGCAAGTATCCAGCAGCAGACCTACATTGACCTTTTTGATCTTACTGTAGACGGCCACCGTGGTAATGCCGCCAATGATACCGCCGTAAATAGCCAGTCCGCCGCCCCGCAGATTAAAGATCTGCAGCAGGTTATCCTTATACATATCCCACATAAAGATGACATAATAGATCCTGGCGCCGACTACGGACAGGACCAGCAGGTAGACCCCGATGTCCCAGATCGTGTCCGGATTCAGACCTGTCTTTTTGGCCATATGGGAGGCCAGCAGAAGGCCGGACAACATAGCCAGCGCGATCATGATCCCGTACATGGCAACCGGAAAACTGCCGATCATAATGTACTGGGGGACATTTTTCAGATAAATTCCCAGATGCGGAAAAGCGATATCCATTTGTTCCATAAGGGATTTTCCTCCTGTGATCCGCTCCGTTCCTGCCGAAGCTGAAACGAAACTATAATTCAGCTATTCTATGATAGCACAGCAAATCAAACCTGATTATGAAAACTCAGTAAAAATACCATAAAGCGTTCGGATATGCAAGCAGAAAAATGCCCGGGCAAAACCCGGGCAAAAAATATCCGTTTCAGAAGCTGTTAATGGCTGGTAATAACAACTATTAATATAGAAGAAACACGATCAGACATTGAACCGGAACAGGATGACATCGCCGTCACGGACCACATAGTCCTTGCCTTCCATGCCGACCAGTCCCTTTTCTCTGGCGGCTGCCAGGGAGCCTTCTTCCAGAAGCACCTTGTAATTGACGACCTCCGCCTTGATGAATCCTCTCTCAAAATCACTGTGGATCTTTCCGGCTGCCTGGGGCGCCTTTGTTCCGATCTTGATGGTCCAGGCCCGGGTCTCATCTTCACCGGCCGTCAGGAAACTCATCAGGCCCAGCGTACGGTAGCTGGCACGGATCAGTTTCTCCAGGCCGGATTCCTGCAGGCCCAGGTCTTCCAGGAACATCTGCTTCTCATCGTCGTCCAGTTCAGAAATCTCCGCCTCAATACTGGCACAGATCACGAAGACCTCACTGCCGTTCCGGGCCGCGTATTCCCTTACTTTCTGTACGCCTTCGTTGCCGGCCGCGTCATCCGCCAGCTCATCTTCACTGACGTTGGCGGCGTAGATCACGGGCTTATCGGTCAGAAGGTTGAATTCCTTCATCCATTTCTTCTGGGTATCATCCTCCAGCTCCATGGAAGAAGCCATTTCCCCGTTTTCCAGATGCTCTTTGAGCTTCCTGAGCAGGACCAGCTCTTTGGCAGCCTCTTTATCTGACTTGGCTGTCCTGGTCACCTTGGAAATCCTGCGCTCCAGCACCTCCAGATCGGAGAAGATCAGTTCCAGGTTGATGGTCTCGATATCCCGCAGGGGATCGATGCTGCCGTCCACATGGATGACATTGGGATCCTCAAAGCAGCGGACCACATGCACGATGGCGTCTACTTCACGAATGTTGGCCAGGAACTGGTTGCCCAGGCCCTCTCCCTTGGATGCGCCCTTGACCAGACCTGCTATATCAACAAATTCGATAACAGCGGGCGTGATCTTTTTGGAGTTGTACATCCTGCCCAGCAGCTGGATTCTCTCATCCGGTACCGCTACGATGCCGACGTTGGGATCGATGGTGCAGAAAGGATAGTTGGCCGCTTCCGCGCCTGCCTTGGTCAGTGAGTTAAAAAGTGTGCTTTTTCCTACATTGGGTAAGCCTACGATGCCTAATTTCATTCCTGCTTCATTATCCTTTCTTTTTATATACAGGCCGCTGGTTCTTGAGCTCCGCGAAAAGCTCGCAGTAATTGCGATACCGGATGGGGCTGATCTCACCCCGCTCCAGGGCCTGTTTGACAGCACAGTCCGGTTCGGCGATGTGGACACAGCCGTTGAACCGGCAGCCGTCTGACCATTTGGTAAATTCGGGATAGTAATCCTTGAGGTCTTCCGCCTCCAGATCCTGCAGATACAGGGAGGTAAAACCGGGGGTATCCACCAGGAAGGTGTCCTCTCCTGCCGCCAGCAGTTCCACGTGCCGGGTCGTATTCTTCCCCCGGGAGATCTTCCGGCTGATCTCGCCGGTCTCCATGTTGGCATGGGGACAGAGCAGATTGATCAGGGTCGATTTGCCGGCGCCCGAAGGCCCGGTGATCACGGTGGTCTTGTGGTCCAGGACCTGTCTGACCCGGTCAATGGATTCTCCTGTCACATTGGAAATGAAGAGGACCTGACAACCGCAGGCTTCATAGGTTTCCTGCAGTTCCCGGATCTCTTCCGGACTGGCCAGATCTTTCTTGTTGAAGCAGATGACTGCATGCAGATCCTTGCGGGCCAGGACCAGGAGAAAGCGGTCCAGCATGTTGTAGCTGGGATATGGTTTTGTGATCGAGAATACCAGCAGGGCCTGGTCGACGTTGGCAACATTGGGCCGGATCAGCGCGTTGGTCCTGGGATAGAGGCGGACCACATTGCCTTCGGGCGGCACGCTGACGGTATCCGTAATGTCGATCTCCACATCATCTCCGACCAGAGGTTTCTGCTTCAGGGCCCGGAACAGGCCCTTGGCTCTGCATCTGTAAACAGTATCACCGGTATGGACTTCATAAAAACCGGCAATGCTCTTAATGATTTTCCCTCTCACAGATCAATACTCTTTCTGGAACTCAAGGTTTCTGGTCTCTTCTCTGTCCTCTGTGATCTCATTGACAACCGTGGTCGTCGTGGTTTCGGGAGATTCCTCCGAAGTCGGCTCTGTACCGCCTTCGCCGCTGTCTTCTCCCTCCACAGGGATCGTGACCTCTTCCTCCTCATAGTAGGTGTAGGACCAGGTCAGGGTAACAGAACCTGCGCCCTCAGGAATCTCGGTAATCCTGCCCTCTACATAAGGGAAGCTGTCCGTATCCGTCGTCAGCAGCACCTGACCGCTGTCGGTGGATACAACGATATGGACCATGGTGCCTTCTTCATAATCATAGGAAGGCTGTGAAATGTTGACATTGTAGCTGTAGGTCATCTGCTTGCCGACGGTCAGGCCGATTTCTGTTCCGGCATCGACGTAAGTGCCTTCTTCCACCGTCTGATCCAGAACGACGCCTACCTCTCCTTCATCGTCCGTTACCTCAAATCCGATGGTGCCTACTTTCAGGCCCATGGCGATCAGCAGTTCCTCTGCCGCCTCCTCGGACATGCCCCGCAGATCTACCATCTGGACCTTGCCGCTGAGATCGGGTCCGCTGCTGACCGTCAGTTCCACCGTAGAACCGGTGGAAATACGGGTTCCCGCGGAGGGATCCTGCCCGATGACAAGTCCTGTCTCCACTTCGGAACTGGCCACTTCCCTGACGCTGACATATAGACCTGCTGTTTCCAGGATCTCAACAGCTTCATCCCGCTGGTAGCCCAGAACATCCGGTACTT
The DNA here is from genome assembly GCA_902789735.1 of uncultured Lachnospiraceae bacterium. Lineage (GTDB taxonomy): Bacteria > Bacillota > Clostridia > Lachnospirales > Lachnospiraceae > CAG-791. Next base: position 18,277 of record CADAOZ010000010.1, on the reverse strand, counting down.
CTATGCCCTTGCTGCCGGATACGGTCAGGGTCACGATGGATCCTTCCGGAATCCTGCTGCCTTCTTTTTCACTGGCATCTGTCACGGTGCCGGCTTCATATTCACTGTTCTCTACATAGAGTACTTTATATTTCAGGCCGGCCTCTGTCAGATTCCTGCAGGCCTGGGTCTCTTCCAGGCCAAGAAGCTCCGGTACCGTGACCATTTTGACTCCGTCAACCGTCGTGGCCGCTGTCTGGGAGTTATTGCCGCCCAGCTGGATAATGCCCATGCGGCCCGCTGCCACGATAATGATGACAAGACCGATGATGATGGCGGCCAGGATCGAAATAATAGCGGTCAGCCGTTCGGTACGGTTGTCCTCTTCTTCCTCTTCCAGTTCTCTTTCCGTCTCCGTATCCGTATTTTCCTCGTCAAACAGGTCTTCATCCAGCCGGGCGGCTTTCACTGTTTCTCCCGGCAGGGTGTCGTCTGTGACCGTGTCAATCTCCCCGGCTGCCCCGCGGCCGGTGACCTGTTTGATGGCCTGGCGCTCCTCGGGCGTGATGGCTCTGGTGCTGCCCAGGTCATCCGGGCTGAAGCGTTTGACAAAATCGCCGTCCGGATCCATCAGAGACCGCTTCAGGTCCGCGATCAGCTCTGCTGTATTCTGGTACCTGCGGTCCGGGCTCTTCTCGCAGCATTTCATGACGATCTGCTCTACACTGTAGGGAAGATCCCTGACATACTGCCTGGGAGAAGGCATGGGATCCTGAATATGGCGGATGGCGATCGCCACAGTCGTCTCGCCTGTATAAGGCACTTTCCCTGTGAGCATCTCAAAAAGTGTGATACCCAGCGAATAGATATCACTTTTCTCATCGCTGTATCCGCCCCTGGCCTGTTCCGGCGAGGTATAGTGGACGGATCCCATGACATTGGATGTAATGGTATTGGAGGTGGCGATCTTGGCAATGCCGAAATCCGTCACCTTGACTTTGCCTTCTTTGGAAATGATGATGTTCTGGGGCTTGATGTCCCTGTGGATGATGTGATTCCTGTGCGCTGCTTCCAGCCCCATGGCGACCTGAATGGCAATGGTGACCGCCTCCTGTACGGGCAGTCCCTGCCGGGTCTCAATATATTTTTTCAGTGTGATGCCGTCCACGAGTTCCATGACGATAAAGTAGACGCCCTTTTCCTCGCCGACATCGTATACATTTACTATATTCGGATGCATCAGTCCCGCGGCAGCCTGGGCCTCCACACGGAACTTGGATACGAAACTGGCATTTTCGGAAAATTCCTGCTTCAGGACCTTGATCGCCACCAGCCGGTTGAGTTTATGGTCCTTGGCTTTATAGACGTCCGACATGCCGCCGCAGCCGACTTTTTCCAGAATTTCGTATCGATCTGCAATAAGCATTCCTATCTTAACCATGTCTTCCTCCGTTAACAGTGTATTTCCCGCTGCTCCCCTTTTCTCCGGCCGGTTCCCCGGTCCGGTTCATGAAAATGAGGCCGCTACGCGGAACGGAAGGGATCTATGAGGGTCACGGAAATATTGTCCTTTCCGCCCGCCTCATTGGCTACCGCAATAAGTACCTTAACAGCTTCCTCAAGATTTCTTGTGCTTCGGATGATCTCCTCGATCTGGGCATCCTCCAGCATATTGGTCAGTCCGTCCGTGCACATAAGGATCAGTTCATCCCCCTGCAGGACCTCCGTGAACAGATCTACATCCAGGGTATCCTCCGCCCCGATGGCCCGGGTGATGACATGACGGTCCGGATGCATCCGGGCCTGCTTCTCATCCAGACTGCCGGCGTGGACCATCTCTTCCACCAGGGAATGATCATGCGTGACCTGCCGCATGCCGGAGCCACCCTGCAGGATATAAAGCCTGCTGTCGCCGACATTGGCCACCTGCAGAACCCTGCCGGTCACCACGCAGGCAACGGCCGTGGTCCCCATACCTCTGTATTCCGGCTCCCGGCGGGCTATGACCCGCAGCTCCCGGTTGACCTCCGTCAGGGCCATCCGCATCAGTTCCGCAGGATCGCTGCGCGCCGATTTCTCAATGATCCCGACTGCCCGGTTGGCCGTAAACTCCGAGGCGTACTCCCCGGCCCTGTGGCCTCCCATACCGTCCGCCACAATGTAGAGATCGGGCAGGCGTCCCACCGGTATGTCGCTGGAAAAGATAAAGTCCTGATTCATTTGTCGTTTGCGGCCGGTATCGGTCGCCGAAAAAGAGATTGGCATGGTCTATCTCCAGTCATTTGGCAGTCTTCGAGAGGTCGGATCAGTCAGCCTTCTGACCGTCCCCGGAAAGGTGGCGGTGCCGCAGCTGGCCGCAGGCGCCGTCAATATCCCGGCCCAACACTCTCCTAATACTAACATTTATTCCATGTTTTTCAAGTTTATTTTTAAAGGCCCTGACAGCCCTGTCATCCGGATGCCGGTAGCCTCTTTCCTTGACGGGATTGACCGGTATCAAGTTTATGTGGGCTTTCAGCGGGCCCGCCAGGGCAGCCAGGCCGGCTGCGTCCTCTTCGGCGTCATTCACGTCTTTGATCAGGCTGTATTCAAAGGTAATCTGCCTTCCGGTCCTGCTGAAGTAATAGCGGCAGGCTTCCATCAGCTCCGCAATGGAATACCGGTTGGCGATCGGCATGATCTCCCTGCGCTTTTCATCCGTATAGGCGTGCAGGGACAGGGCCAGTGTAATAGACAGGCCCAGATCCGCCAGCTGCCGCATACGGGGCACGATCCCGCAGGTGGAAACTGTAACATTCCGCTGGCTCAGATTCAGGCCGTTCGGATCGGTCAGAAGCTCCAGGAAACGGACAAGATTGTCATAGTTGTCCAGGGGCTCTCCGGTCCCCATGACCACCAGATGGGAGATCCGCTCTCCCGTTACCCGGGTGATCTCATAGACCTGTTCCAGCATCTCAGCCGGGGTCAGGCTGCGGATCAGGCCGTCCAGCGTGGACGCACAGAAACGGCATCCCATCCTGCAGCCTACCTGGGAGGATATGCAGACACTGTTGCCGAATTTGTAGCGCATGAACACGCTTTCCACCAGGCTGTTGTCCGGCATGGCAAAGAGGTATTTCTGGGTCCCGTCTATTTTAGAGACCTGTCTGTCAATCATACGGACGCGGGTCAGCTCCGTCTCCTCCGCCAGCTGCTGCCGCATGGATTTGGGCAGGTTGGACATCTGGTCCCAGTCGGAGGCCAGTTTGCAGTGGATCCACTGATAGAGCTGGCCGGCCCGGAACCTGGGATAGCCCCGCTCTGTCAGAAAAGCGGTCATCTCCTCCAGGTTCATGGATTTCAAATCCGTTTTATTCATTCTATGTATATATTCTCCGGTCAATTTACTGGGCGAAGGGTTTTCTGAATCTGGCCACGAAGAAACCGTCTGTTCCATGGATATGGGGAAGGAGCTGGATGGCGTTGTGCCGGATACCGGGAACGCCCGCGGGCAGCAGGCCGGAAATGTCCTCCGGTATCATGCCCAGTTCCTCCTTTATATATAGAAGGTTCTCTTCATTTTCCAGTCTGTCTATGGTGCAGGTGCTGTAGATCAGAACGCCGCCGGGCTTGAGACAGGGAAGGGAAGCGGCCAGAATCCTGCGCTGCAGATCTGCCAGGTCCGGCAGATCCTGATATGTCACTCTGTATTTAATATCCTGCTTGCGGCCGATGATACCCAGGCCGGAACAGGGCAGATCGCACAGGAGGACATCCGCCTGTTCCCGTCTCGCGCTGTCTTCCGAAAGGGCGTCCCGCTTTTGGGCGGTCAGATTGGTCAGACGGAGACGGGCGGCGTTCTCCCGGATCCGTTCTACCTTCTGTTCTGTCAGGTCAAAAGCCTCCACATGTCCGGCGGGAAGGAGGGAAGCCGCATGTGTGGCTTTGCCGCCAGGTGCCGCGCAGACATCCATCAGGAACTCATCCCCGGTCAGTCCTGCTGCCGTGACCGCGAACATGGAACTCTCATCCTGGACGGTCCATTTGCCTTCCCGATAGCCGGGCAGGTCGGTCAGACGGCCGGACCGTTTCATATAATAGCAGTCCCGGATCCATCTGCCGGGCGTCAATTCCGCCCCGGCCGCAGTCATATCTGTGATCAGCCTGTCCCGTTCTTCGCCGGTCACGGCAGGCATGATCCGGATGCAGACCGGCCTCTCTGCCAGCAGGGCAGGCAGGAGCTGCTCCGTTTGTTCCCGGCCCAGCTGTTCGTCCCAGAGATCGATGATCCACTGGGGCATGGAATAACGTACTGAAAGGGATTCCTGTTCCGCAGTCAGCCTGCCGTTCTCAAGGTCCCTTGCTATATTGCGGAGCAGGCCGTTGATATACCCGGAGACTGCAGACAGCCCGACCCGTTTGGCAAGCCTGACAGATTCATTGCAGGCGGCGGACGCCGGCACCGAATCCATATAGAGCAGCTGGTACAGGCCCATGCGGAGTATGATCCTGGCCTTGGGCTTCTGGGAGGACATGGGCTTTTTGGAATAGCGGTCCAGGACCGCATCCAGCTCCAGCCTGCGCTCGACCACCCCTTCCGCCAGGCGCTTGATAAAGGCCCGCTGGCGGGGCTCCAGATCTGAAAAGAGGTCCAGGGTCTCCCGGACCAGCACGTTCATAAAGGCCCCTTTCTGATGTTGGGCAAGGAGGAGGTCCAGGACGATCTCCCTTTCATTTCTGCGTTGTTTCATTTCTGCGTTTGTATATGGTTCATGGTTTCCCCGCCGCCCGCGCTTTTCGCTTAGGGGCAGGGGGAATCCCGCCATTGTTCGTTGAAAAGCAATACTTCCTTATATATATACGCATTATATATATACGCATTATATATATACATTGTATACAGGCTGCCAGATCCCTGTCAGCGATGCAGCCTGTCTCCGGGGCTGACCTTATAGCCCAGCAGGAAACTCTGGACCGGCATACGCTTTTTGCCTTCGATCTGCACCTCATTGATGGCCAGGACGCCTTCACCTGTCATTACATAGATCCGTTTCTTATCCACGCCCAGTACATCGCCGGGCCTTGCTCCTTCCAGGGTATCGCTTCCCGGGAAGGAATCCTCTGCCGAAAGAACATCCGCGTCCCAGATTTTCAGGAGTTTCCCATGATAGCCGGTATAAGCGCTGGGCCAGGGATTGAGTCCCCGGATCAGTCGCTCGATATCCGTTGCGGTCCGGTTCCAGTCAATCTCCCCCATTTCCCTGCTGAACATGGAGGCATAGAAAGTCTGCCTGTCGCTCTGGGGCGTCCCTGTAACAGTCCCCGCCTCAATGGCGTCAATGGTCCTGAGCAGAAGGGGTCCGCCCATGTCCGCCAGTTTGTCGAACAGGGTCTCGGCGGTCTCTTTGGGATCCAGCACCAGCTCCTCCTGGGTGAGGATATCGCCGGTATCCAGGCCGGCGTCCATCTGCATGATGGTCACGCCGCTCTTCTTCTCCCCGTTGATGATGGCCCACTGGATGGGGGCTGCGCCCCGGTATTTAGGCAGCAGGGAAGTATGGACATTAATGCAGCCATATTTTGGAATATCCAGAAGCTTCTGGGGCAGGATCTGGCCAAAGGCAGCCACGACGATCAGATCCGGTTCTTCCTGCCGGATCCTCTCTACCGCTTCAGGCCTCCTGACCCGCTCCGGCTGGAAGACGGGAATCCCGTATTTCTCAGCGCAGATCTTCACAGCTGATTTGACAATGCTTTTTCCGCGGCCTTTCTGGCGGTCCGGCTGGGTCACGACCAGGCTGACCTGCCGGCCGTCCTTCAACATGGTTTCCAGGATCCCGGCCGCGAGATCCGGCGTACCCATAAAAACTATCTTCATATATGTTCAGGCTTCTCCGTTCGTTTCTTCTGTTTCCTGTCCCATATCCGCCGCTTCGTCCTCTTCGTCTTCCACAGGGACAAGATCGTCGTTGTCATAGAGCTCGCCTTCCACCAGATCGACATAGACTTTGCCGTCCAGGTGGTCCAGCTCATGGCAGATGGCCCTGGCCATCAGCTCAACGCCTTCAATCTCAATGGGCTCCATTTTTTCATTCAGGGCCCTGGCTTTCACATGGTTGGGCCTGGTCACCATACCGGATTTGCCGGGCACGGACAGGCATCCCTCCATTCCTTTCTGTTCTCCGTCCGATTCAATGATCTCGGGATTGATCAGGATATGGGGCTCATTCTGCTCTTCGGAAATGTCAATGACGACAAGCCTTTTCAGCATACCGACCTGAGGGGCCGCCAGACCTACACCGCCGGAATCATATAATGTTTCCAGCATGTCCCTGATCAGAGCCTCGATCTTAGGTGTCATTTCCTTGATGGGTTTTGCTTTTTTCGTCAGTACCGGATCTCCGTATTCACGGATTGTGCGAAGTGCCATAGAATCTCCTTTTCTGAATCCTGCCCTTATCAGGGGCTGCGGAATATCTTCTTCTGTAACCTGCCCTTAATAAGGGACCACCGGATCAAAATCAAACTGTACCTGCAGATCTCTGGCGGGCAGGTCTGCAGTGCGCAGATGCGCCTCAATTATATCCTTACAGTGTATCAGTTTATCATATTTTACGTCTTTAACATAGATGACAAAGCGGTAATTGTCACGCAGTTTTCCAATCAGGGCAACCGCGGGACCGATCAGGGCCGCAGGGGCGGTCTTCCGCTGCAGCAGATCCCGGATCATTCCGGCTGTCAGCATGGCGGCGTCCTCATCCCGGGACTGGATCTGCACGGCCAGCATATGCCCCGCAGGCGGATAAAGCAGCAGGCTCCTGTAGCGGATTTCCTCTTCATAAAAAGCTTCATAGTCCTGACGGGCTGCCAGCCGGATGGCATAATGATCCGGCTTATAGGTCTGGATGACGACCTGCCCGGGCCTGGTCCCTCTGCCGGCGCGGCCGGCCGCCTGGGTCAGCAGCTGGAAAGTGCGCTCCGCCGCCCTGTAGTCATTGGCATACAGGGACAGATCGGCCAGCAGGATGCCGACCAGGGTCACATTGGGGAAGTCATGTCCCTTGACGATCATCTGGGTCCCCAGCAGGATGTCGGCTTCCTCATTGGCAAAGGCAGAAAGGATCTTTTCATAGCTGCCCTTGCGGGCTGTCGTATCCGCGTCCATGCGCAGGATCCTGGCACCGGGAAAATGTTCCTGCAGCCAGGTCTCGATCTGCTGGGTCCCGGCCCGGAAAGGGGAAATATAAGGGGATCCGCAATCCGGACAGGTCTTCGGCTGGAGGGCCTGATGCCCGCAGTAATGGCAGACCATCCTGCCGCCCCGGTGCAGGGACATGGGGACATCACAATGGGGACACTTTACCACGAACCCGCAGGACCTGCAGGAGACCGAGCCCGCAAAGCCCCGGCGGTTCAGAAAGAGCATGGTCTGCTCCCCCCGTTCCAGGCGGTCCCGGATCAGGCTGTCCAGAGACCGGGACAGAATGCTGCGGTTGCCTCTGCGCAGTTCCATCCGCATATCCGTGATCTCTGTACAGGGCAGGCTCCCGCCCGTCAGCCGTTCATCCAGAGTGAACAGCCTGTATTCTCCGTGCAGGGCCCTGTAATAGGACTCCATGGAAGGCGTCGCGCTGCCCAGGACCACACAAGCGCCCCGCATGCGGGCAATCTGAATGGCCGTTTCCCTGGCATGGTATTTGGGCATGGATTCATTTTTATAACTGTTCTCGTGTTCTTCGTCGATCACGATGACGCCCAGACGCTCAAAAGGGGTAAAGAGGGCGGAACGGGGGCCGATGATGACATCGATCTCACCCCTTCTGGCCCGTTCCCACTGATCCGCCTTCTCGCTCTCAGACAGAGAGGAATTAATGACCGAGACCCGGTCTCCGAAATGTCTGTAAAAACGGAGCAGGGTCTGGTAGGTCAGGGCGATCTCGGGGATCAGCATGATGGCCTGTCTTCCCGACCGGCAGATCCTGCTTATGATGGAAATATAAACCTCGGTCTTGCCGCTGCCGGTAATGCCCCGGATCAGGGTCACGCCGGGTCTTCCGGCTTCAAAGGATTCTACGACCGCGTCCGAAATCCGCTGCTGAGCCGGACTCAGGGTCTTGCGCTCTGCGGCGTCCGGACTGACACTGACCGGATTGCGCAGGTCTGTATAGGAATCCACCTCGATCACGCCGGCCTGCTTCATGGCCCGGATGACCGGAGTTCCCACATGTAGGCGGGTCGTGATTAGGTCATAAGGCTGGACAGGCGTCCCGATCAGCTCCCGCAGCAGACGTTCCCTGGCCACCTGATGTTTCTGATGGTAGAAAGCCAGCTTTTCCTCTGCGGCATCCCGGTCCAGCAGCAGGCGGATCTGCCGCCTGATTTTGGGTTTACCGGTCTTGCGGGAAGTCAGGACTGTCTTCAGGGCCGTAATTGTCGTGGCGCCGTACCGCTCTTTCATCCAGCTGGCCAGCCGGATATAAAAACCGCTGTCCTTTTCCCGGCTGTAGCCCTGTCCGGGCAGAAGGACCTCCCCGATCTCCCGGATCTTATCCTCCGGCAGGTCGCAGCTGTCCGTCAGCTCGACCACGTATCCTGTCCGGACGGCATGGCCGAAGGGGATCCTGACCCGGCTGCCCGGCTCCACCTGGTCTGCCAGCGCAGCGGGAATCCGGTAGGTGAAAGGCCGGTCCAGCTTCTCATGGGATATATCTATGATGATTTGGGCATATCGATATTGTCTGTCTGCCATATACTCCTGTTTTCAGAGATTTGACTGTTTCAGTCAACTCAATGCAGTCCTTTACTGTCCCGCCTTTGCCGCGTCTTCCGCCAGGATATCCCGGATCAGGTCTCTTTCATCCATGGGATATTTAACGCCCTTGATCTCCTGATAGTCCTCATGGCCCTTGCCGGCCAGGATGATGATATCACCGGGCTGTCCATTATGGATGGACCAGGCGATCGCTTCTTTCCGGTCGGGGATCTCTATAAATCTGCCCCCGGTCCGGCTGATGCCGGTACGGATATCCGCGATGATATCCAGAGGCTCTTCAAATCTGGGGTTGTCGGAGGTGATGACCGTCAGGTCGGCCAGACGTCCGCTGACTTCGCCCATCTCAAAGCGCCGGGACTTAGCCCGGTTGCCGCCGCAGCCGAATACACTGACCAGGCGGTTGGGATTGTATTCCCGCAGGGTCGTCAGCAGGCTCTCCAGAGCCATGGCGTTGTGGGCATAGTCGATCATCAGGGTAAATTCGTCAGATACAGGAATCATTTCAATCCTGCCCCTGACTTTTACCTCCAGCAGGGCTTTGCGGATGTTTTCCGTGGTCACGCCGAAATGCCTGCAGATGGCAATGGCGCAAAGGGCGTTGTATACGCTGAATCTGCCGGGCGTGGTCACCTCGGCCGCAAAGTCCATCAGGCCGCTGACCCGGAAGGATACGCCCAGCTCGCCGGGCTTATGGATCAGGGCCAGGTCTTCCGCCCGCAGGTCATTCCCTGCTCCCAGTCCAAAGCGTTCTACCGAGCAGGTATGGCCTTCCAGTACTTCATCCGTGTATTTGTCATCGCCGTTGACGATGCCGACCCGGCACTGCTTGAAGAGCAGGCCCTTGCAGTTCTTGTAGTCCTCGAAGTCTTTATGCTCGCCGGGCCCTACATGGTCGGGCGAAAGGTTGGTAAAGATCCCATAGTCAAAAATGAAGCCCTGGGTCCTGTGCAGCATCAGAGCCTGGGAGGAAACCTCCATGACGACCGCCTCGACGCCCGCGTCCGCCATATCCTTAAAGATCTTCTGCAGGGTCAGGGATTCCGGAGTGGTATTGGCGGAGGGGATCCTGACATCTCCGTACAGGGTCTCGATCGTGCCGATCAGGCCTACGTTGAAACCGGCGCTCTGCAGGATGGACCGGACCATATAGGTGGTCGTGGTCTTACCCTTGGTGCCTGTGACGCCGATGATCTTCATACGGGAGGCAGGATTGCCGAACCACGCGGCCGAAATAAAGGCCATGGCATAACGGGAATCATAGACACGGATGATGACCGCGTCCCGGGCCGCCTCTCCCAGATCCAGATCCTTCTCCACGACCAGGGCCTTCGCTCCCTGCTCCACTGCCTGCAGGGCAAAATCATGTCCGTCAAACTGGGCACCGGCAATACAGAAGAAAAGACTGTCCTGCCTGATCTTGCGGGAGTCGTTGGTGATGTCCTGTATCTCCACGTCCAAGAGGGCTCTGGCCCTGTCCGGGTCTGTAACGGCCTGTCCGTGTTCGTCATTGAAATGATAATCCAGCTTGCTGATCAGTTCCGAAATTTTCATATGGCATTCTCCTGTCCCTGCTGTACGCAGCGATCTGTGATGATTGATGATTGATATTTGAACTTTCTTCCATTTTACTCTACTGCCGCCTTTACGGCACAGTTTTGTTTTTATTTACTGATTTTTTAATTTTTTCATTATAAATTTTAGATAAAGGTTAGAGGGCAGACACAAATTGCTCACAAATTCCCTTTATAGTATTAATAGATAGTTGATCAGAACTCACTATCTCCCCCCTCATATGAAATCGAAGCACCCGCGTCAAGCGGGTGTTTTCGTTTGCGGAAATCCCCGGGGATTTCCGCCGCAGGCAGCCTGAAGGATCTCTTTCCCGATTTCCTTTATGGCTGTTTTTTTAGTCCGGGGGAACACGTATCTTTTTATCTGACGAAAATACGTGTCTTTTTTGATTCAATGGAAACGCATGTCTTTGATCCTGATCTGCACATTCCTTTCCCCGCGGAAACTGTTGATGGAAGGTTCATAGACAATGTCCGCGCACAGACTGCCGCGGCCTGCCCGCAGGTCATGCAGGACCATTCTTCCCTTTTCCCGCAGGATCCTCTCTTCAAATTCGTCTCCGTCTCCGAAACAGATCATTTCAGGCGCCCGTATTCCGTCGACCGTTCCGGTCAATTTGACAACATTCCTGTTCTGTCCCAGAATCCGGTATCCGTGCAGATATACATCACGGGTCACAAAGAGAGGGTGGGGGTTGCCGGTCCCGAAGGGACCCAGCCGGTCAAAGCTCTCCGTCAGCGGCATATCCACAAAACGCAGGGGGAGTTCCATATCGATATGGATGACTTCACACAGATCTTCCTCCCGCAGGGAGCAGAGTTTGTTGATCCTCCTGCGGAACTCTTCCACTTTCCCTTCCTGCAGAGTCAGGCCGGCTGCCATCTTATGGCCGCCGAAACGAACGAACAGATCTTTGCATTTGTTCAGCTCTTCAAACATGTCATAGGCTTCGATGGATCTGCCGGACCCCTTGATCTGTCCTTCCTCAGTCTTCGTCAGAACAATAGAAGGTCTGGCGTAACGCTCCCGGACCCGGCCGGCGATGATACCCGCCAGGGATTCATGGCAGTCCGGCATATAGATGACCAGGACCTTATTTTCCGGATAGCCCTGGGCGGGCGCGATCCGGCAGGCTTCCTCAATGCCCTGCTTTGTCATGTCCTTGCGGCTGTCATTCAGATTTTTCAGTTCCTGGGCGGCATACAGGGCCCGGTTCTCATCCTTTTCAAAGAAAAGGGCCAGGGCTCTTTCCGCAGTATCCAGCCTGCCGGTGGCGTTCATACAGGGTCCCAGGATAAATCCGGCATGATAGGGAGTCAGGACGCTGCCTGTCAGGCCGGTCACAGCGATCAGGGCCCGGAGTCCGGGGTTGGACGTCGCTGCCGCTGCCTGCAGTCCGTAACGGACCATGATCCTGTTCTCATCCTGCAGAGGCATGACATCGCAGACCGTAGCCAGGGCACAGAATCCCAGCAGTTCTCTCAGAAGTTCCTGTCTTCCCGGCGTATCCATCCTGGCAGTCAGGGCCTGAGCCAGCTTCCAGGCAATGGCAGCCCCGCAGATATCGCGGAAGGGGTAGTCCGGTCTTCCGGTCACAGAGGAAGGAATCTTGGGATCCACGACCGCGTCAGCGGGCGGCAGGATCCAGGTCTTATCCCCGTTCTCTTCCAGACGGAAAGGCACTTCATGATGGTCTGTTACGATCACGGTCATACCGGTCTCTTTGGCGGTCCCCAGGGGCCCCGCAGCCGCTATGCCGTTATCACAGGTCAGGATCGTATCAATCCCGCTGTCTCCTGCCTCCCGGACCAGACGTTCATTGATTCCGTATCCGTCGCTGATCCTGTCGGGAAGCCTGGCATCCGCCGCGGCCCCGCAGGCCCGCAGCGCCGTGACCAGTATATAGGAAGCGCAGATTCCGTCCACATCGTAGTCCCCGATGACCCGTACGGTCAATCCCTTACGGATCTTTTCTTCCAGCAGACTGACGGCCCGGTCCATATCCGGCAGCAGATACGGGTCATGCAGCATGTCCATGGTCCCGTCCAGGTAACGCCGGGTCGCTTCCATCCCGATCACATCCCGGTTGCGGATGACCCTTGCCAGAACCGGAGATATGCCGCAGGCCCGGGCGATCCCCATGAAATCTTCTTTTTTATGATATACCATCCACTTGGCCATGGCTTTCCTCCGGAAAAAACAGGGGGATACCTGAGCATCCCCCTGCCGTTCGTTACTGTTTGTGATCAGACAACTGTCTTGGATTTATTTCTCTCTTCGATTTCCTTCTGCTTCTGCAGCCTTCTTTCCTTCTTGGACATCTTGCCCTGGCCGCTGTATTTGTTATGGCTGACAACAGGACCGCTGCCTTTGGGCGCTTCTGCCGCATAGCTGTCTTTGGCAGGTTCAAATTTCTTACGAAGGATGAACCATATAGAACCGGCGATGCAGATGGAAGACCACGCGCCGGCAACGATACCGATCATGATGGGCAGGGCGAATTCCTTGACGGAAGATACGCCGAAAATATAGAGCCAGAATACCATGAAGAAGGTAGTCAGGGACGTAAAGAGGCTTCGGGTCAGTGTCTGGCCGACACTGCGGTCGATGATCGCTTCCAGATCACTCTTGCTGTTATAGCCTGCCATGTTTTCACGGACACGGTCGAAAATAACGATGGTCGCGTTGATGGAATAACCGACGATGGTCAGCATACACGCGATAAAGGTAGAACCGACAGAGACCCGCAGCAGGGCATAGCCTGCCAGCACGATCAGGACGTCATGGATCAGGCAGGTGACCGAAGAGATACCGAATCTGGGATCTTTAAAGCGGAACCAGATGTAGATCAGCATCAGAACCATGGCGACCAGGACCGCAATCCATGCGTCTCTCTTCATCTCCGAGCTGATCGTGGAGCTGATGGTCTCGGAAGTGATCTTGTCCTTGTCAACGCCGAACTCCTCGACCAGACGGTTGGACAGTTCTGTGGACTGGTCTGCGTCCAGTTCTTTGGTCTTGAAAATGACTTCATTTGTGCCGGTGACTTTCTGGACCTGTACATTGGCGTCCTTGATGACATCTTCAAATACGGGAACGACCTTGTCATTGATTTCTTCCAGGCTCATTTCCTCGGTAAATTCCACGTTGGTGGAAGTACCGCCGACGAAATCAAGGCTGTAATTCAGAAGACCTTTGTGTCTGCTGGCATTCAGGCCCATGGCACCGAAGCCGATCAGGATGCAGAGGGCGGAAATCAGGAAGACGATCTTCCTCTTGCCAACGATCTTGAAATTGTTAGCCGCTCTTCCCTTGCCGTAAAGGCCAGGATTTTTGGCGCCCAGCGCATAGAAGATATTCATCAGTGTCCTGGTCACGAAAAGCGCCGTGAACATGGACAGAATGATACCGATGGCCAGCGTCTCGGCAAAACCCTTGATGGTACCGGAGCCCAGGAAGAACAGGACCGCGGCTGCGATCAGGGTAGTCACGTTACCGTCGATGATAGCGGACAGAGCCTTGTCAAAGCCGACACGGATCGCGCGTTTTACGTTGGATCCGGCGGAAATCTCTTCCCGGATACGGGCGAAAATAATAACGTTCGCGTCAACTGCCATACCGATGGACAGCAGGATACCCGCGATGCCGGGCAGGGTCAGGGTCACGTCAAAGCCGTTCAGGACAAGGGCGATCAGGATGACATAGATTCCCAGTGCCACGCAGGCCAGGAAACCGGGCAGCAGGTACATGATGATCATGAAGACTGCTACGGTGGCGAAACCGATCAGACCTGCCGTCTTGGAGGTCTTGATGGCGTTCTGTCCCAGCTGGGCGCCGACGATCTCGGAACGGAGCCTGGTCAGCTCGACCTTCAGTCCGCCGATTCGGATGGTGGAAGCCAGGGTCCTGGCGGATTCGATGGATTCTTCACCCTCAATGATGGCGCTGCCGTTGGAAATGACCGCGTTTACCTTGGGAACGCTGACGAACTCGCCATCATAGTAAATACCGATGGTCTCGCCTTTTTCGTATGCCCTTGCAGTCGCTTCCGCGAACTTCTTGGTACCTTCATCCGTAAAGGCCAGCTCGACAACGATCTGCTGGTTGTTCATGTTGTCAGTGGTATAGCCCGCTTCCGCGTTGGCTACGTCTGTACCGTAGACAACGATCTCGCCGGTCTTTTCACATTCTTCCAGAGTCTTTGTCAGGACATATCCGTAGGTCCCGTCTTCCTTGGTGGTCGCCTGGTAGTTCTTATTGCCTTCATCATCCGTCTCGCGGATAAAATAAAGGGAACCGGGCCGGCCCAGCTGCTCGAGGATCGCGTTGGTCTCGGCAACGCCGCTGATTCCGGGGATCTCAATATTGATCCGGTTATTACCTTCCTGATATACAACTGCTTCTGTGGAGTACTCCTCGACACGCTTCTGCAGCTTGTATATGGTATCACTCATGTCCTCCTGGCTGGGGGGCTCTTCGCCGGTAGCCTGGTAGGTGATGCTGGCACCGCCCGCGAGGTCGAGGCCCAGCTTGATATTGTGATAGGAACCCTTCCGGCCGCTTCCGAAGCCGAAAAAGGCGGTAAAACCGAGCAGTCCGACCAGGACTGCAATCACAATAAGTGATATGGCTGCTCTGGATTTTTTCATGCTATTACTTCTCCTTCTCTATCTGGCTGACAATTCTAGGTATAAAAGCCAACACTTTTGAAATTATAGCACAAAAGGAGATGCAGGGAAACAATTTTTATGATAAGCCTTTAAGAAATATAGGGGGAAATAAGAGGGAAACAGGGCAGAATTACCACGGAATGTTGTAGAATTGTTGTAGTGATATGAAACCCTGCTCGTCTGCTGTTAAGATATGAAATACGCAGACTATTATGAATAAGGATATTCATGTGATCCGTTCCTGTGCAGGTTCAATAGGAGGTTTTTGATCCATGATTGACATCATGCTGCTCTCCTGCGGCTCCGAAAAAAAGAAGATTCCCGCAGAGACCTTTCTGTCCGCTTACAGGCCGGACCATACCTATACTGTGACCAGAGGCGCTTACGGCAAGCCCCTGCTTTCCGGGACGCCGCCCCTGTATCTGAGCAAGTCGGACTCCGGCTCCTACGCCGCCTGCGCTTTTTCCGAAAGCGATGTGGGCCTGGACCTGCAGCAGGTGTCAGACAGTCCCCTTCTGATGAAGATCGCCAGACGCTTTTTTACAGCAGAGGAATCCAATCTTCTGCAATCTCTGACAGGGGCAGACCGGATCCATGTCTTTTACCGCCTGTGGACCATCAAGGAAGCCTATATCAAACTGACCGGCCTGGGCCTGTCCCAGGGACTGGACGCTTTTCTGGTCAGCGGGACGCAGGAGATGGCCCTCTCCCCCCGGGCCTTCGGCAGGGGAAAGATCCTGCTGCCGGAAAATCCGGACCGGACAGCCGCTTACTATGAAGAGCTGCCGGGTCCGGATGGCTATCGGATGGCGGTATGCAGTTTTCAGCCTGTCGATGGATGTATCGTTTTGGACGATGGTCTGTAAAGGACAGCCTTCAGCCGCGCTCTCCCGCGCGGCTGATTTTTTCTCTGTCCGGCGCCCTCTTCCGCGCGGCTGACTATTTTTTCTGTCAGGCGCACGGCATATCAGCCGCTCGAATTCCTGCCGCTCCTGTACTTATCTTCGTCCGGGTTCGCTGTCACTCTCCCGCACAATGCTGTGGGCCCGGATATAGTCAATGATCTCGTCAAGGGTCGTAAACGCCAGCGCGACATAGGAATCGGCAGCTCCGTAATAGATGGCAATCCTGCCGGTCTCCGCGTCATGAATAGTGGCACACGGGAAACAGACATTGGGAACAAATCCCCTCTCCTCATACCACTGTTCCGGTGTCAGGAGGTACGTGCTGCAGCGGGCAAGCACTCTGGAAGGTTCCTCCGGATCCAGAAGCGCTCCGCCGATGGAATAGACAAATCCGTTGCAGGTGCCCGTCACGCCATGATAAAAGAGCAGCCAGCCTTCGGATGTCTCGATGGGGGCCGCGCCGCCGCCGATCTTCAGTGATTCCCACCACTCCGGGCTTGTCCCCATCACATGACGGTGACGGCCCCAGTATAAGAGGTCGGGACTCTCGGAAATATAGACATCTCCAAAAGGTGTATGGCCGTTGTCCGAAGGTCTGGAAAGAAGCCTGTAAGTGCCGCCGATCTTTCTCGGGAACAGGACCGCGTTCCGGTTAAAGGGAAGGAAGGGATTCTCCAGCCTGGTGAAGACTTTAAAGTCTTCCGTCTTTGCAATGCCGATGGCAGCCCCGTAAAAGTCCTGGCACCAGATCAGATAATAGGTACTGTCAATTCTGACGAGCCGGGGATCATAGGCGTAACGCGGCATGAATTCCTTTCCCGCCTCATCCTGAAAATGAATCTTCTCCTTTTGGAAGTTCCAATGGATGCCGTCCGCGGAGCGGCCCAGATAAATAAAAGAGATTCCGTCTTTCTGTTCTCCTCTGAACACCCCGATGAATCCATCCCCATAGGGCGCCACGGCGCTGTTGAATACTCTGGCTACTCCCGGAATCGGATTACGGCCGATAATGGGATTCTCCGTATATCTCCAGACCGGAATATCCCCGCAGTCAGCGGGTTTCTCCTGCCAGGGCATATCCGGAACAGCAGGGCTCCCCAGTATCTGATATTTCATATGTCTTCTCCTCCGCAAAAATCAAGGCATCTGTTCTTTAATTTATAAATCTACTTCCAGTAATAAATCTACTTCCAGTAATAAATCTTCTTCCAGTTATAAGTCTTCTTCCAGCAGTTCCAGATTGCGGCGGATCAGACCGCACCGCTGCTGTACACATAAGGGACTCCTTCCGGGATCCTGCGGCGTGTGAAAAATATAATCCTCCAGACGTTCCAGACTGGTTTCCGCCACATGCACTCTTGTATCGCTGGAAGCGTAGTAAAGCAGGATCCTGCCGTTCTCTTCCAGGATCGCGCCATTGGAAAAGACCACGTTGGAAACATCCCCGACGCGTTCCTCTCCCCGGGGCCCCAGCAGCAGGCCTCCCGGCTCGGCGATCACCACAGAAGGATCCTCAAATGAAGTGGCATAGGCATAAAGCACATATCTGAGACCGGCTGCTGTCATTCTGACGCCATGGGCAATGTGCAGCCAGCCCTTTTTCCCGCGGACCGGTACCGTACATTCACCGTTCTTGGCTTCCGTGATCTGATGGTATCTGCGGCGGCTCAGGATCTTTTCCTCATCAATGACGGCGCAGGTGATATCTTCGGCCAGCCCAAAGCCTACGCCGCCGCCTGAGCCGGTATCGATAAAACTATCCATGGGCCTCGTGTAAAAGGCATATTTGCCATCCACAAATTCCGGATGCAGGACCACATTCCGCTGCTGGGGAGAACGCTTTGTCACCAGATTGGGCAGGCGCTCCCAGTGCCGCAGGTCTTTTGTCCGGACGATTCCCGCCGCCGCCACGGCCGCGGACAGATCGTTCACACTGGTGTCCTTGCTCTCTGAACAGAATACCCCGTAGATCCACCCATCCTCATGACTGGTGAGCCGCATGTCATAGACATTTACTTCCTCCGGATACAGGTCCTCCAGCTGAACAGGATATTCCGTGAACCGGAAGCCGTCTGTACCATTTCCGCTTTCGGCTACGGCAAAGAAGGATTTCCTGTCGCTCCCTTCGATCCGGGCGACCAGACAGTATTTGTGGTCATGATAGATGGCGCCCGCGTTGAAGACCGCGTTGATGCCCATCCTCTCCTCAAAATACGGATTGGTCTCCGCGTTCAGATCATATCTCCAAGTGAGCGGAACATGATCACGTGTCAGGACCGGATATTCATATCTGTCAAAGATCCCGTTATAGAAATCTGTCTTCCGATTCCTGCGGGACAGCAGGCGTTCCTGCTCCGCTTTCAGCTCAAAATACTTTGGATGTATCGTCCGTTTCACTT
>CADAOZ010000009.1 GCA_902789735.1 uncultured Lachnospiraceae bacterium | reverse complement strand
TTTCCAGACAAGTTCTCCATAAGGCGGGTTATGCATGTCACTGGATATATTAAGGATTCTTCCATCATCCTCGATCTGTGGAAGGAGCAGATTCGTAAGCAGGAAATGCCCCAGATGATTGCTCTGGAAGACAATGTCATAACCATCCTCTGTTATTCCGGTCTTCATCCCGGAAATTCCCGCATTGTTATCCAGCGCGTATATTGCGGTATCCTTCAATCCTTCGGCAAAATTTCTGACAGAAACCAATGACGCCAGATCAAGTTGACGAGATTCAATATTTCCGTTTCCAGTCTCTGATTTTATGGCATCTGCCCCAGCAGATCCTTTTTCCATATTCCGGCATGCAAGAATCACTCGGTATCCTTTTTTTGCGATTCTTTTCGCTGTTTCAAACCCAAGCCCGGAATTTGCCCCGGTTATAATGTATGTTTTCATTTTAACCTCCTGTCTGCAGAATGAAATCCCGAGTTGATTAAGTATTTTCATTTTCCAACCTGCAGTCTTTTGTATCTTTGCTGTCCAATCAACAGCGCCGCTATCACGATCATGACATATAAGACAGATGCTGCCTGATAATTCAGGAACGGTCTGCCTGCCAGATGAATCAGCCTGTAGTTGGAAAAACCGGAATTCATCAGGATCGCATTCGGCCTGAGAAGCCATATCTTTTGTAACAAGCTGTATCGATCCGGGAATTCCACAAACAGGTCAATCAGGAGATAACCCATTAATCCGCAGATCGTTGCCGGCTGATTCTGCGTAATTACAGAAAGCAGCATTGTGACAGCAGCAAACATAACGGCGGCAAGCAAATAGATACCGAAGGAGACGGCCAGCATATGACCGATCGTGTACGGAAGCATAGACATTGGTTTCACCAGCTGGAGCATCTCCCCGGTTCCTTCTATGCCGTAAATGCCGAAATAAGGAATCATTACAGACAGAAAAACAATCAATGCGACCGTCAATATCCAGGTGAATCCGGCTGCAAATTTTATACAGTACAATTCTTTTTTTCCGTATCGGCTGCACAGCAGGAGCTGGTTCATGCCTTCCGCAGTTTCTATTGCGTAAGAGCCGGATAGCCCGATGGCGGATAAAAGCAGCACAAAGAATCCAAGTGCCTGAAAGGCCCTGAGCAGATTGCCGGGCCCGCTGTGGCAGCGGTAAACAAATGGTTTCTGTACCTGATCTTCCCGGTTCCGCCAAAATTCTTTTTCCTTTTCCGTAAGTCCCTGTATTTCCATCCGCTGAGCAAGTTCCTGTTCTCTCCGTTCATAAAGCGCATTTCCCTGCATTCCGGTAAGATCAATATTTTTATCGATTGCCGTTATCATCACATCGAGCACATCCATGACCGGCGCATATTTCTCATATCCCCCGGTCACTTCAAATACGGTTGTTCCGTTTTCATACCGGAGCACCGGTTTCAGTTCATTGATGAGCTGCCCGTCAATGATTCTGCCGTTCAACTCTTTCGCGGCCTCCCGGGACACAGGCCTGGCTTCAGCGATGGAAGAGAGCGTCAGGGATAGGAGCATGAGAACAGCACCTGCGAGCGCTATTATATTGACTCTTGCGCAGAACAGTTTCTTCAGTTCAAACTTATAGATAGTAGCCGGCATAATTCTTCCTCACTTATTTTCACCGATCTTCGAAATGTAAAATTCTTCAAGATCTCCTGCGGCTGCATTCCATTCACCCTGCCAGAGAAGCCCGCCTTCTTTCATGATCATCAGTCTGTCAGCGATGTGCTCCAGATCGGATACGATATGCGTAGAGAGCAGAACGATTCTGTCTTTCCCGATAGCAGCGATCAGATTCCGGAAACGGATCCGTTCCTGCGGATCCAGACCCGCCGTAGGCTCATCCATGATAAGTATCTGCGGATCATTCAAAAGCGCCTGCGCGATTCCAAGCCGCTGTTTCATTCCTCCGGAATAGGTACGGACCTTTTTCCGTGCGGCGTCTTTGAGCCTCACCAGTTCGATCAGTTCTTCTGTCTTTTTCAAAGCTTCTTTTTTCCGCAGTCCTTTTACGGCCGACATATAAAGGAGAAAGTCTCTGCCTGAAAACTCCGGATAGTAACCAAACTCCTGCGGAAGATAACCGAGTATTTCGCGGTATTCTTCCGTTTCCACGTCCATTCCATCACAGGTGACAGTTCCGCTGTCAGGAACAAGAATACCGCAAAGAATGCGCATCAATGTTGTTTTTCCGGCGCCGTTTGCCCCAAGCAGCCCTGTCACTCCCCTGGCCAGAGTAAAAGACATCCGGTCTACCGCGATCTTATTTTTATACTGTTTTGTGATTCTGTCCGCTGTTAATTCCATACCGGTTCCTCCATGTGACGGGCCCACTCCCTGAGATTCCCTGCAAGGCTGCACGCTGTCAGGATAAATGCGGCGGCCCAGATGACAGTCATCCTTTCCTCATATAACTGGCTGAAAAAAGCAGGCGCGGCAGCAAAAAGGGCAGAGGATAAAACACAGATCAGTATGCTGCCCAGCCCATGATCCGACCGATGCATTCTCTCATAGACCGACCCTGACCACGAAGCAGTCAGATAGGGTACCATCATGTACAGGAATACCCGAATCAGGGAATAGGAAAAATATGGCCGGATGATCAAAATGATGATAAGAAGTCCGGCTGTATTTACAGTGCCTGCCAGGAACAGCCTCGCAAGCATGACACTTCTTAAGGAAAATCTGGCCGCATGCTCGAGTTCTGCCATTCTCCAGCGAAAAGACCTCCTTGTTTCCAAAAGGATCCCCAGAGCAAGAAACGGCGTCAGAGCAAACGGATAGTTCCCGGGATGTCTGTAACAGATCCATGTAATGAATAACAGCAGAAGGCCGGAAAATATCCATATCCATTTCCCGATATACAGCAACTGGCCGGTCAGGAATTCCCCATGGCTCATTACCGGGAGGCGCTGGTTTATCATTTTGTGTTCCTGCAGGTATTGGAAGAACTCTCTTTTATGCGCCGGCTGCGGAGAATTGCAGACTTCCCTGATCCGTAAAATAAGTTTCTCATCATTCATTCTGATCCTCCTCCATTTCGATTCTGACTTTCTGCAGAATGCTTTTCAGCTTCCTGTAAACGGCAAATCTTGAGATCTGATACAGACCGCTTATCACAGGTACGGGAACATCATTGACGTATCTGAGAAAAAGCAGTTCTTTCTCTTCCGGTGAAAGAGACTCGAGCGCATTCTGCAGGCTCAGTCTCTGTATAAGTGAATTTTCAAAGCCATCCGTCTCGGGAAGATCTGTTTCTTCATCCAGGCTGTAGGAAATCACTTTATCCCTGTAATACTGGCTGCATAAATTTCGCGCAATCGTATACAGATACTGTAATTGCCGGTTTTCATCTCTGTACGTCCTGCTCCTCAGAAACCGGAGAAAGGCTTCCTGCGTCATATCTTCCGCCGCATGCCTGTCGTGAAGACGGAAATACAGGTATTTGTAAATCCGGTCATATTGTTCTTCCAGATGCAAGAGAGGCCCTCCTTCCCGTAATCTTTTCACATTGTTTAACGGAGAATAGTCTTGTTTGTGCGCTAAAAAATTCCTGAATTGATTCTGAAATTGATTCTGAATTGATTCTGATTCTGAAATTGATTCTGAATTTGATTCTGAATTGACTGCATCCGGAACTGCCTGAATTGTCCTGAATTGCCAAATGAAGAATCCGGTGGGGAGGGCCCTGTTTTCCCGGCACCAAAAAAGGGCGCTCAGCCGAAGCTGAGCGCCGCATGTCTTTTCGGCAAATGGTCGGGGCGGACTCTGGTTCCGGGAGCTGCAGAGATAGACGCAGCCGCAAATCATTTGCTCTTTTTCCTTTCTGACAACCGTTCCTGTGACACCCTCACGCCTTTCCATACCTGAGCGGGGTGGAAACTTTTTCATTAAAGAACTGGATGACCGGCCCCATACAGAATGCGGTCAGTACGGTGCCTGCCCCTACGGTTGCTCCCAGCAGGCCTCCGATCAGGACGCAGATAAAATCTGTGGTGATCCGCACAAGCCGGAATGCCCATCCTTTTTTTCCGGATATTGTCAGGGCGATCCAGTCATATGCCGAGACGCCCATATCCGCGACAAAATACAGTGAAGCCGCAAGGGAAGCCAGGACCAGGGCCAGTATCATGAGCAGGACTCTGAGGAATACTGACGGCGATGGAAATATCCGGTCCAGAAGCACATCCGTATATTCCACCACATAACCCAGTAAGAACAGATTAATGATGGTTCCCAGCCCGATCATGCGCCTGTTGAAGAAGAACATGAACACAAGGAGAATTCCATTTAATATCACATAAAATGTGCCGAAGGAAATCGGGGTGAGCCCCCACAATCCATGGGCGAAGACCTGAAACGGATCCATCCCGAACGCAGTGAAGCCGAATATTCCTGCCGCGACGCCGGACAGGAATACTCCTGTAACACACATGATCAACCGCTTTTTGAACTCATCCATTAACGTTATCCTTTCTATGCATTGATTCTGACGGATCTGTCCGGCAATTATTCCATCCCGGAAAGAAGAGCCTGAAGAGTTTCGCTATACTGATCCTCATGTTTGCCGGTAATCGGCGCGGTCAGGACGGTTCCGTTGCTGTCCACGAAATATCTTCCGGAGGGGTAAAAGTAAATCCTGTAAGGGGGAAATCTAATTCCGAAACAGACGCTGCGCTCCCGGAAGCATCGGAAGCCGTTCCGGATCCAGAGGCTGTTTCCTCCCTGTTCAGTAAAAAGGTCGCTTCGCGGGTATCTTTGTCGAGCGTGAATTCCTCCTCGCTTTTCGCATAGCCTTCGGGGGCCTTCATAAAGTGCACGGTATATGTTCCGGGATCTGCATGGAACGCGGCCAGGCCGTTCTCATCCGTCTTGCCCGCCTGGCACAGAATATCGGAACAGAACTGTACGGTGGCACCCGTAACCGGGGCCATTGTCTCTGCGTCCTTAACGTAGACATAATAAGCGTCATCATCTGCGGTTGTGTCAGCGTCTGCCTGGGCATCCGCCAGGGCTGTGTCTGCCTGGGCCGCGGCTTCCGCAGAGCCGGCTTCCTTTGTCTCTTCAGGCTGCTGACCGGAGCTGCCGGAACCGCCGCATGCCGCAAGAAGCGATGCGCAAAGAACGGCAGCCAGCAGCATAGAAATATACTTTTTCATCGGCTTTTCTCTTTTTTTCATATGATGTAAATGGGACGGAGAATCTGTCATCTTTTTCCCAATTTTACTGCTTTGTTTAAACAAGAGCAACACTTTCGCAAAGGATGGGCAATTGCGGATTCCCTCCTGCGGCAGGAAAGCCTTCCGAGTTCTCTTCGAAATTGACAAGTTCCTTTCCGCAGATACAATATAAATATATAAAACGTTTAAGGGCACGATTTGTCAAGTAACGAACATCCGTATTCCGGCATTATGGTGAATTTTCGGTAAAATAGAAATGCGGGAACCAGCCGGACATAAGGGTCTGCAGGAATACGCCGGTTCAGATACTTTCAGAAACAGAGAAAAAAGAAAAAATAAAAAGAAAAAACCTGAAAAAAACATGATAAGAAGGGGCAGCCGCGATGTGAATGCGGCTGCCCCTGTCTGTGATTCTGCCTTTCTCAGGCAGTCCTGACCTCCTTTCCTCTTACAATTACAGGCTGTTCTTCACCAAGAACAGCGGCTTTTGTGATGATGCATTTCCGGACGTTCTTTTCATCCGGAATATCGAACATGACGTCCTCCATGACGCTCTCCATGATCGCTCTCAGGCCTCGCGCGCCCGTATTCTTACGCATAGCGGTCTGCGCGATCTCACGGAGCGCGTCGGGTTCAAACTCGAGGTCGACGCCGTCGAGTTCCATGAGCTTACGGTACTGATTTACCAGACAGTTTTTGGGCTCTGTCAGAATTCTTACCATAGCGTCTTCATCCAGCTCATCGAGGGTGACGAAGACGGGAAGTCTGCCGACAAATTCCGGTGTCAGACCGAATTTCATGAGATCCTGCGGTGTGAGTCCCCTGAGCTGCTCGGACAGGGTCATCTCCTTTTTGGTCTCGAGGGCCGGACCGAATCCGAGGGTGTTTTTGTTATTCTTCTTAGCGATGATTTTTTCAATACCCGCGAAGGCGCCTCCGCAGATGAACAGGATGTTGGTCGTATCGACCTTGATTGTCTCCTGATGGGGGTGCTTGCGGCCGCCCTGAGGAGGAACAGAAGCGATCGTACCCTCGAGCAATTTTAACAGGGCATGCTGTACGCCCTCTCCGGACACATCCCTTGTGATGGAAGGGTTTTCACCTTTTCTGGCGATCTTATCGATTTCATCGATGTAGACAATTCCTTTTTCTGCCCGCTTGACGTCATAGTTTGCCGCCTGAAGCAGCCGTACAAGCACATTTTCCACATCATCGCCGACATAACCGGCTTCGGTCAGTGTCGTTGCGTCCGCGATCGCGAACGGAACGCCAAGGTTCCGGGCCAGAGACTTGACGAGATAGGTCTTGCCGGAACCGGTAGGGCCGATCATCAGAATATTGCTCTTTTCAAGTTCAACATCCGAACCGTCCCCGCCGCTGATTCTCTTATAGTGGTTGTAAACAGCCACGGCGATGGATCTTTTGGCTCTGTCCTGGCCAACTACGTACTGATTCAGGAAATTCACGATCTCACGGGGCTTTTTCAGATTCGCTTTGTTCAGAGAGCTGCGCTGGTTCTTTTCCTCATCCGCTTTTCTGAGGCGGTCCAGAATATCATTGGACGCCCTGATGCAGTCCTCACAAATGATCGCGCCGCCGCCGCCGATGAATCGTTTTCCCGAGGATTTTGGTTTTCCGCAGAACAGGCATCTGGGTTCTTTTTCTGTCATTTCCGCCTCCTTTCTATTTTCGTCTGCCGGCAGGTCCACAGGGGCTGTGCCTGGCAGATTCCGATGATTTCCGAAAAAAGTCATTTCCTACAATGAGAAAATACCACCTGTCCGGCGGAAATGCTATCAACCGCTGGTATAAAGCGGATCAGAAAAAGCAGTCAATATTCTGCCTGAGAAATACCTTCTGATATTCCGTCAGATCTTCCGGATGCAGGGCTTTTACGCCCGTCATTTCATAAGCTCTGTTCAGGAACTCATATTTGCGCTCGCCCATCTGATGGAAGGGCAGGAGCTGTACGCGTGTCAGCCCGATGCCCCGCAGCAGGCCTGCAATCCCCTCCGCGTCCGGCAGATCCGCGTTAAAGCCGGGAATCACGGGAATCCGGGGCAGGATCGTCAGTCCCTGTTCCTGTGCCCAGCGGAGATTCTTATGGATCAGGCCGGTATCAACACCTGTTCCCATTTTATGTCTGACCGGATCGTAATGCTTGACATCAAAGAGCAGGAGGTCGAACAGGGGCGCAAGCCTGTGAAAGACTTCCGGGCTTATGCAGCCGGTGGTCTCGATCGCGGTGTGGACCCCCTTTTCTTTAAGGCCAAGGACCAGTGCCTCCGCGAAAGCGGGCTGGGCCATTCCTTCGCCGCCGGAGATCGTCACTCCGCCGCCGGATTCCTCATAGAAATCGATATCCTGCAGGCACACTTCCATAACTTCATCTACAGTTTTGTATTCACCTTCACTGGTAAGAGCGCGGCCGGGACAGCCCTGTACACAGGCCAGGCATCCGATACATTTATGGAAATCGATCTGAATCCTTCCGTTTTCCGCGGCTGTAATGGCCTTCTCAGGGCAGGTACGCGCGCATGTAAGGCAGTGGAGACAGTTTTCACCGCGGTACATGATCTGGACGCGGGAGAGCTGGGACTCCGGATTGGAACACCATTTGCAGCGGAGGGGACATCCCTTCAGAAACACGGTGGTCCGTACGCCGGGGCCATCGTGGATGGAAAACTTCTGAATATTAAAAACAATTCCTTTTGGTTTCATATAAATTAATTCTCCTCATTTAAAACGATATTGCCGCGGCAGCGGAAGACCTGTCATAGCAGCGCCGTAAAACACTGCCCGGCATGGTTCCCGGACATCATTCCTGGATGTTATTCCCGGACATTTTCCGTGCCTGCCTGTTCCCATCATAGCATTTAGATTCGAATCTGTAAACAAAAAGTTACGAATGAAATTTATTTTAATTTCCTGCGAAAAGTATATTGACAGAGAAGGGGAGAGTGCTATAATTAAGCTACGAACAGAACAAAATTAAATTTCAAAAGAAACAAAGGAGAGGCCAAATGGAAAACAAAGCGCATTTCGGATCCCTGACGCCCAGAATGCAGGCGTATCGTGAGAGCGTCCTGGACCAGAAACCTTATATCGACGCACAGCGTGCTGTCCTGGCTACAGAATCCTATAAGAAGAATCTGCATCAGCCTGCGGTCATGAAGCGGGCGCTGATGCTGCAGAATATTCTGAAAAAGATGGATATCTATATTGAAGACGAGACGATCCTGGTCGGCAATCAGTCTTCTGTGAACCGCGGCGCGCCGGTCTTTCCGGAATACACGATGAAGTTCATCCTGGATGAGCTGGATCTGTTTGAGAAGCGTGACGGCGATGTTTTCTATATTACGGAAGAGACCAAAAGGCAGCTGCGGGAGATCGCCCCTTTCTGGGAGAACAATAACCTGCGGGCCCGCGGTGAGGCCCTGATCCCTGAAGAGATGCAGGTCTATATGGATACAGGGTTCTTCGGCATGGAAGGCAAACTCAACGCCGGCGACGCGCATCTGGCCGTAGATTATGGAAATATGCTCAGAACCGGCCTCAAAGGTTATGAAGACCGCGCCCGGAAACTGAAGGCAGAGCTGGATCTGACAGAGCCTTCCTCCATCGACAAATATCAGTTCTACAAGGCCGTACTGATCGTGATCGATGCCGTGAAGGGATTCGCGGAGCGCTTCGCGGCGCTGGCCCGCAGGAAGGCGGCTGCAGCAAAAGGCCCCAGGAGAGCCGAACTTCTCGAAATTGCCCGCATATGCGGCAAGGTGCCTTATCAGCCGGCGGAGACTTTCCACGAAGCGGTGCAGGCTGTCTGGTTCATCCAGCTGATCCTGCAGATCGAATCCAACGGACACTCCCTCAGCTATGGCCGCTTTGATCAGTATGTCTATCCCTATCTGGCCGCCGACCTGAAACAGGGACGGATCATAGAGGAACAGGCCGTGGAGCTTCTCACTAACCTCTGGATCAAGACGCTGACCATCAACAAGGTCCGCTCCCAGGCGCACACGTTTTCCAGTGCCGGAAGCCCCATGTACCAGAATGTTACGATCGGCGGACAGACCGCGGATGGCAGGGATGCTGTCAATGAACTGTCCTTCCTGATCCTGAGGTCCATCGGTCAGACAAGGCTTCCCCAGCCTAACCTGACAGTCCGTTATCACAGGAACATTAATCAGGCCTTTATGGATGAAGCCATTGAGGTTTTAAAGCTCGGGACCGGCATGCCCGCTTTCAACAACGACGAAGTCATCATTCCATCCTTCATTGAGAAGGGCGTTCGGAAAGAGGACGCTTACTGCTATTCCGCCATCGGCTGCGTGGAAACAGCCGTGCCTGGAAAATGGGGCTACCGCTGCACCGGCATGAGCTACCTGAACTTCCCCCGGATCCTGCTGATGGTCATGAACAATGGAATCGATGTGACAAGCGGCAGGAGATTTATCAAAGATTACGGGAATTTCCGGGATATGGAGTCTTTTGATGATCTGATGAAGGCCTGGGACGGCGCGATCCGGGAGCTGACCCGCGCAAGTGTCATCGTAGAGAACGCCATTGATCTGGCGAGCGAGCGTGAAGTGCCTGATATCCTCTGTTCCTGTCTGACACAGGACTGCCTGGGACGCGGCAGGACCATCAAAGAGGGCGGCGCGGTTTATGATTTCATTTCCGGCCTGCAGGTGGGCATTGCGAATATGGCGGACAGCCTTTCTGCCATCAAAAAGCTGGTCTATGAAGAAGGGAAGATTTCCCGGGACGAGCTGATGCAGGCGCTGGCTTCGGATTTCGCGGGAGAAGAAGGAGAGCGGATCCGTCAGATGCTGATCCATGACGCGCCAAAGTATGGCAACGATGACGACTATGCCGATCAGCTGGTCGTGGACGCTTACGCCTCCTACCTGGATGAGATGAAAAAATATAAGAATACCCGGTTTGGCAGAGGACCGGTCGGCGGCATCCGCTACGGCGGAACCTCCTCGATCTCGGCAAATGTCGGGCAGGGATTCGGAACAATGGCGACCCCTGACGGACGCCATGCCAGAGAGCCCCTCGCTGAGGGATGCTCGCCCGCCCATTCCATGGACCAGCATGGGCCGACAGCGGTGTTCAAGAGCGTGTCCAAGCTTCCTACTCATGAGATCACGGGCGGCGTTCTCCTGAATCAGAAGGTCACGCCTGCCATGCTCTCTACCAGGGAGAACACCAAAAAGCTGGAATTTATCGTCCGAACATTTTTTAACCGCCTCGAAGGCTACCATGTGCAGTATAATGTAGTAGACAAAGCAACTCTGTTGGACGCCCAGGCGCATCCGGAGAAGCACAAAGACCTGATCGTCCGTGTAGCAGGTTACAGCGCCTTCTTCAATGTTTTGAGCAAGGCAACGCAGGATGATATCATCGGAAGAACGGAACAGACACTGTAAGGATATTTGATCGGACAGATGCTGACATAACCATGTCAGAAAAGATGTTTGATACTGCATGAAAACGAGAGAATAGAAACAGCGCTTATTTTTCAGGGAGGAACAAAATGAAATTTTGTATTGATGACGCGAATGTTGACAAGATCCGGCATATTTATGAGTATTATCCGGTCGACGGTGTTTCCACCAACCCCTCGATCCTGGCCAAGTCCGGAAGGGATCCCTATGAGGTCCTGAAGGAGATCCGTTCTATCATCGGCGAGGACGGCGAGCTGTTCGTCCAGGCCACCTCGACGACGGCAGAGGGTATGGTCGAAGAAGCCCGCAGGATCGTGGAAGTGCTGGGTAAGACCACACTGGTAAAGATTCCCTGTGTTCCCGAAGGCTTCAAAGCCATGAAGCAGCTGAAAAAGGAAGGCATCCGCTTCATCGGTACGGCGATCTACACCGCAATGCAGGGGTTCCTGGCAGCCAAGTGCGGCGCCGAGTATGTGGCCCCTTATGTGAACCGTATCGATAACATGGGATTTGACGGGATCCAGGTCTCCAAGGACATTCATGACGCGATCACGGCAAGTGGGCTTGACAGCGGACTGCTGGCGGCCAGCTTCAAGAACAGCCAGCAGGTCCTGGAACTGACAAAGTATGGCGTGAAGGCAGTGACCGTAGCGCCGGATGTCATTGAAGGCCTTGTAAAGAACGTGGCGATCGACGCTGCCATTGATCAGTTCACCAGAGACTTCCGGGGACTGGTCGGGGAAGGAAAGACGATGGCAGACTGCTGACTGCCTGCCGGAAGAAGTGAGGCGGTTTATGAAACAGGAGGAGGGTGAACCAATGTTTGAGTGGTTAAAGAACCGCTTTTCCGGGAAAAACCGGCCGGACCAGGGGGTGATCACAAGAAAATGCAGATACTGCGGGAAAACTTTTACGCTGCCGGAAAATGTCCAGCACTGGCCGGACTGCTGTATGGAATGCAGGGCGAAGTACAGGCCGAAGGAAACTCTTACCGGAAAGTGCAAAAAATGCGGGAAGACCTTCACATTCCCGTCAGACGCCCGGCACTGGCCGCGGTACTGTCCGGAGTGCCGGGCCAGGCGGAAACGGAGATGAAGATAGTGGAAGCGGCCGGATCCGGAAGCAGGCGCGGACCTGTCAGCCCGTCAGCACCTCGATGCCGCGCGCCGCAAGCTCGGCGGTAACCGGTGCCTCCATATGCCGGTCTGTGACGACGGTCTTCACCCGGTCTTTCAGGTTGAGGGGCACAGTGCCGTGTCTGGAAAACTTTTCGGATTCTGTCAGGACGATGACCCGGTCCGCCTGACGGGCCATATCGCGGACGGCCTGGGCGCGCATCTGGTCCTGATGGGTGAAACCGGCTCTGGCGGACCAGCCGTCCACGCCGATGAAGAAGCGGTCGACCCAGAAATTCTCCGCACACTGACGTACCATGGGGCCGACCATGACCTGGGCGTCCTGCTGGTAAATGCCGCCGAGAAGAATGATCTGGAAATCAGAGGAGCGGCGGATATAGTCCGCAATGAAAGCGCTGTTGGTGATGATCGTCACACCGCTTCTCGATTCCGTAAGCGCGGCGGCGAGCAGGGCACAGCAGCTGCCGCTCTCAATCATGATGGTATCGCCGTCCCTGACCAGTTCCGCCGCGCGCAGGGCAATCCTGCGCTTTTCTTCGTAGTGGTAGGCCAGGCGTCCCTTGATATCATCCGTGCTGGACAGAACAGCAAAACCGTGTTCTCTTTTGATCAGTCCCTGGGCCTCCATGGCGTCCAGGTCTTTGCGGACAGTGACCTGTGAGACCCCCAGGTGGGCGGAAAGCCCGGCGACTTCCATCTTCTTTTCTTTTACTAACAGCTCCAGGATCTGACTGGTGCGGTCTTCTTTTCTTCTCATGCCGCGAACCTCCTGTCAAAGTAATATTTGTAATATATATTATAGCATATCGAATCAATATTCTTCGGATTTTTCTTACGTTCATAAGTAATCAGCAGGTAAGGAGGATTGTATGGCGTCAACAAAAGCGTATCTGGATTATGTTCTGGAACAGCTGTCAGGTCTGGAGGAGATCAGTTACCGGGCCATGATGGGAGAATACATCCTGTATTATAGGGGAAAGGTGTTCGGCGGTATTTATGATGACCGGCTTCTGATAAAGCCAGTCCCTGCGGCAGTCAGGAAGCTGCCGGATGCCCCCATGGAGCTTCCCTACGAGGGAGCAAAAGAAATGCTTCTGGCAGAGGATGTTGACAACAGTGGGTTGCTGTGCGCGCTGGTCGAGAGTATGTGGGAAGAGCTTCCGGAGGTGAAACGGAAGAAAAAGCCCGCGGCAGGAAAACAATCATAATACAGGATCCGGAGCCCGCTGCTGAAATGGCAGCGGGTTCTTTTGGGCTGGTGGAAAAGCGGGCCCAAGTGTGGTAGGGTGGAGATACACGACGGAGCCGGCGTGTGTTTAACATCCGGCGGCCATGTAAACAGATGATACTGCTTAACAGGAAACCCGGCATACTGCCGGCATATGAAATGAAGGAACAGCAATGGAACAAGACAGGAATAAGAGCCTGTTTGAATCGATTCCTGTGCCCACGGCGGTCAGGATCATGGCTCTTCCTACGATCATCAGTCAGCTGATCGTACTGATCTACAATATGGCGGATACGTTCTACCTGGGAAGAACGAACAATCCATTTATGGTGGCCGGGGCATCGCTGATCCTGCCGGTCTTCAATATATGCCTGTCCCTGGCCGGCCTTGCCGGAATCGGCGGCGGAGCTTTGATCTCCAGGCTCCTGGGCGCGGGGGATTCCAAAGAGGCGGAAAAAGTCTCCGCCTTCAGTCTCCGGCTGGCTGTTGTTACGACCGCCCTGTTCTCGGCGGGCATGCTGCTGTTCATGGATCCGGTCCTGGGTCTCTTGGGGGCAAGCGGAAACACCCGGGCCTACGCGGCCCAGTATTCCTTCTGCGTGATCGTGCTCGGCGGGATCCCGACGGTCCTTTCCAACGTCATGGCGAATCTGCTGCGCAGTGTGGGAGAATCAGGGAAAGCCGGATTCGGCATCGCGATGGGCGGCATTTTGAATATCCTGCTCGATCCCCTGTTCATGTTCGTGCTGCTCCCGGCCGGCTATGAAGTACTGGGCGTAGGTGTTGCCACGCTGATCTCAAATTGCTGCG
Organism: uncultured Lachnospiraceae bacterium; assembly: GCA_902789735.1. Taxonomy (GTDB): domain Bacteria; phylum Bacillota; class Clostridia; order Lachnospirales; family Lachnospiraceae; genus CAG-791. The sequence goes on along the minus strand of CADAOZ010000009.1, from coordinate 88,149 downwards.
CGTGCGCATTTTTTATTGTGACGATCCTGCGGAAAGGGGCGGAGACAGTGCTGCGGTTCCGGCTCCCGGACGGGCTGCCGGCGGCGGAGAATATCCGGTCGGTCTTTACGGTGGGGATACCGTCCTCCATCGCGACCCTTCTTTTTGATATAGATTACATTGTAATTGACAAACTGATGTCCGCCTATGGTGATATCGCCCTGGCCGCGGTGGGGATCGTGCTCAAGGCGGAACGCCTGCCGCTGAATGTGGGGATCGGCATCTGTCAGGGCATGATGCCTCTGGTTGCCTACAATTTCGCGTCGGGCGACCGCGAAAGAATGTTCCGGATCATACGGTTCTCACTGGCCGCAGGTCTGATCGTGGGCGCGCTCAGCGTCACTATGTACGAGGTCATGGCCGGTCATATCCTGCGGATCTTTATCGCGGAGCCGGAGACGGTGCGTCTGGGGACGGACTTCCTGCGGATCCGGTGTCTGGCGACGCCGCTCATGTTCATGAGCTTTTTTACGGTCTATACATTTCAGGGGTTCGGCAGGGGCGAGCGGTCCCTGTTCCTCGGAATCATGCGCTGGGCGGTATTCAATATTCCGATGCTCTTTGTGCTCAATCACTTCATTGGCATGTACGGCATCGTCTGGTCTCAGGTGACAGCGGATATCCTGACAGTGGCGCTGTCGGCCTATGTCTACTTCCGCTTCCGGAGCAGGCTGATCAAAGGCGGAGTCAGCAGTTGAACGGACTGAAAAGTATCTGCAGATGCCTTGTCTGACCTGCGGGAAATATGCTTTTCTTTCCGAATCGGCGGGTTTATAGTATAATGGTCTGAAATGTGACACAGAAGGAGGAAGAAGAGTTGTCTTCTTTGGAAAAAGTAAAAGCCTATTTTGCCGCTGCCGGCCTGGCGGACCGGGTCATTGTGCCGGAGCAGTCCAGCGCGACGGTCGAGGAAGCGGCAGCGGCACTCGGAACGGAACCGGGCAGGATTGCCAAAACACTTTCCTTTCTGGTAGACGGAAAACCTGTGCTGATCCTGTTCGCGGGAGACGCCAGGGTCGATAATAAGAAGTTCAAGCAGCTGTTCCATACAAAAGCCAGGATGATTCCGGGCGATCAGGTGGAGGAATATGTCGGTCATGCTCCCGGCGGGGTATGTCCTTTCGCAGTAAAGGACGGCGTGCAGGTCTTTCTGGATGATTCCCTGAAACAATATGACATCGTTTATCCCGCGGCAGGCAGCGGTCACAGCGCCGTCCGTCTGAACCTGGCGGAGCTGGAACAGTATTCAAAGTCCTGCGGCTGGATCGATGTCGCGAAATGAACACGCCGGAAGGATATATCTGAAAACAGGAGCAGTACAGGATGATAAAGAGAGTCAACACGTTATTACTTGCAGTATTTCTCTGCGCGGCCGCTGTCATGACTGCGGCCTGCGGCACAGGCGGCCAGACTGAAAACAGCGCCTCCGCCGGATCGACCGGGGAAGCGGCTGCAGCCGCTTCGACAGAAGAAGCAGCCCCTGCGGGGCAGACGGCAGCCGCGGTGACTGGAGAAACAGCGGCTGCAGCTACAACGCAGAGCGCGGCGGCGGCCACTTCGGCCTCACCGGATCTGAAGCCGGCAGGCAACGGTTTTCTGGTGGTCATAGACGCGGGCCATCAGAGACAGGGCAATTCCGGACAGGAACCCATCGGACCGGGCGCCTCTTCCACAAAGGCAAAGGTGTCCAGCGGAACAGCCGGCGTATCGACCGGCGTGCCGGAATATCAGCTGAACCTGGATATTACTCTGCAGCTCAGAGATGAGCTGATCGCCAGAGGTTATGATGTCATTCTCTGCCGCGAGACCAACGACGTGGATATCAGCAACAGCGAGCGGGCGGCAGTCGCCAACGAAAATGAGGCGGACGCTTTTATCAGGATCCACGCCAACGGATCCGGAAGCTCGTCGGCCCACGGATCCATGACTATCTGCATGACGCCCGGCAATCCTTTCAATGGGGACCTGTATGAGGAATCCAGGCATCTGTCAGACTGTGTTCTGGATGCTTACGTGGCGGAGACCGGAATCAGCAAGGAATATGTCTGGGAAACGGATACCATGTCCGGGATCAACTGGAGCCAGGTACCTGTCACAATTCTGGAGATGGGCTATATGTCCAATCCCTCGGAAGATGAGAAGATGCAGGATCCCGATTTCCAGAAAATCATGGTGACCGGAATCGCCAACGGGATCGATGATTATTTTGAAGTCCGGAAGGACATGGCGGAAACTGCCGGGGACGACATGACAGCCGCACAGGCTGCAACAGAGACGTCAGCGGCCCTGTCCACTACAGGCACAGCGGCTGCGGATTCCCGGACAGGCAGTACGGCCGGAGAGACCGGAACGGAGCGGATAACAGACTAAGGATAAGGATGCGGAACAGGAAGCAGTGGAGTTATCTCCCGGGAGGGATCATAGGATGGCTGGCTCTTGTCTGCCTGCTGCTGGCAGGCTGCGGCGGGGAGCAGACCGTTTATACCGAATCGGAGATCATACAATATGTCAAAGATGTTTACGGAGAAGATTACCGCCTGACGGATACGGACCACGCGGTCCTGCCGGACGGCACGGTCCGGGATGATTATATCTTTGCGGAAGAGGATGGTATTTCTTTTATGGTCAGTACCTCCTCACGGACCTTCCATAACCGTTTCGGTTTTGTGACCTCCGGATCTCCGGTTCTGTCCGACGGCTATCTGGACGCAGTCATCGGCTGCCGGCAGCAAGACCTGCAGCGTCTGTTTGAGGATTCGGACCTGGATGCCAGGCTGGTCAGGACAGGCGGAGGCGATTATGACTGCGGGGCGGCCTGGAATCTTTCCATTTACCTGGAAGACGCAGGCCGTTTCAATGATGCCGCCAAACTGATTGAGAAAATAGATAAGATCCTGCAGTTCCGCTGCAACCGGACTTATGCCAGAATCGGCTCCGGGGCGGAGATGACCCGCCGGGTACATGTATACCTGAAGCCGGACCAGACCACAGATGACAAATGGAAGGATGCGGACAATATACGGGACTACAAGATTGCGGAGATTGGACTTTCGACCGATTCCCGCCAGCGTCTGACTGCGGACGACGCGGCCGCGCAGCTGGAGAAGGGCTATGTCATGGCGGCCAAATGGAACCGGCAGGCAGTCTACAGGATTTCTGACGAGCTTTGGGACCGGTATCCGGCCCCCTGGCTGGATGTCGTGATGGTTGGGACGCACGCAGTCGATCCGGGCGCGTACAGATTCTATTATGATGAAGATTCCGAAACCTATTGGCTGGCCTGTCTGGATCCCTGTCAGGATTTTGACGGATTTCCATATCTCTACGAGCCGCAGGGCAGATTCGCGGATCTGGTCAGAATGATGAATGGCACATACACTTCTTCGGACTGGACAGCCCGCTGGAAAATAGGGGATGATATCTGGGAAGCCCGCCTGCTGGTATCGGACCGGCAGGGTGTAAAATATGTCTACGAGGACTTCTATATGGAATTTAACGGCGTGCGCAAAATACTGACCCGCCCGCCGGAAGGAAAGACCAACGGGACAGTTTCCGGCAGATGGTTCTCCATCGAGGACCTGATCCGGATGCTGCACGTACAGGTGATCATGAATCAGGATACAATGACGGCAGTCATATATTAAGTGATGCCGCCTTAACGCGCTTTTCTGATATGGATGGATGGACGGCCGGAGACGGTCCGGTTTAGAGGAAAGACAGAGTATATGGATAATAACGAAGAAAAGATCCTGCAGGATACTCCTCTTACAGAGGAAGATACCAGTATTGAAGCGGCAGACCGCGGTCCGGAGCCGGCGGCTGATACAGCCGGACCGGAGACAGAAGAGCCTTCAGCTGTGGAAGGGCCGGAAGACTCCAACGCGGCAGCGGAGCCGGAGACGGAAGAGCCTTCGGCAGCGGAAGAGCCGGAAGAGGAAAATTCCGCAGCAGAAGCCGGATCAGAGCCGGAGGCGGAAAATTCTGCAGCGGAAGTTGAACCGGAGCCGGAAGAACCGGCGGCAGCCGGACATGAGCCGGAGGATGCCGCCCCTGTGGACGGCCCCGCAGAGAAAGCGGAAGAGACCGTATCCGCGCCCGCCGGAGAAACCGGCAGCGCAGGACGTTCTTTCTCCGGAATGCTGGATGACGCGGACAGCGCCGCGTCTGCCGGACCTGCGGAGGACGCACCCGGACAGGAAGACGGTGAACAGAATAAGCCCCGCAAAAAACACAGGATCTGGATTCCGATCCTGCTGATCCTGCTGCTGATCGGCGCCGCGGCCGGCGGCTATATGTACGGCGTCTTCTATTTCCGCGACCGTTTTATTTACAATACCAAAATCAACGGGGTCGTCTGCGGCAGGCTGACGCCGGCCGAGACCGCGGAGCGGATCGGATTCCGCATGGAAAAATACCAGATGGAGATCACCTTCCGGGACAACCAGAAACAGACCATCAAGGCGGCCCAGATCGATTATAAGTTCGCCCCGGGAGATTCCATTGAAAAACTGCTGACGAAGCAGGATCCTTACAAATGGCCCCTGGGCATCTTCCAGCCGGTCGAATACAATGTGGAAGAAAAAACAGAATATAATCATGAGCGGGCGACGAAGCTGATCGAAGGATTTGACCAGATGAAAGAAGAGAACATGGTCAAGCCCGAGAATGCCTATATGGTCCTGAAAGACGAAGGCTTCTCCATCGTGCCGGAAGTAGAAGGCAACGCGGTCAATACGAAACCGGTGACGGCGGCCATACTGGCGGCGCTGGACGAAGACGCTGCCTCGGTCAATGTGGAAGAGATTGAGGGAGCCTATAAGGAGCCGTCAATCCGCGCTGACAATAAGGAGCTGAATGAGGAGACCGATAAGCTCAACGGCTACATTGGAGCCGATATCACTTATATCGTGCCCGAAGGGGACGAGGAGATGCGGCTGAACGCCAAAACGCTGCAGACCTGGCTGTCTGTGGATGAGGACGGCCATTATTATAAAGATGAGGAAGTCTGGGCAGACCATATCTGGAACTACGTGGACCAGATCGCCATAAACGTCAACACAGTCGCGGACACCAGGTCCTTCCCCGCGACCGGAATCGGAACCATCAGCGTCGGCGGCGGTGACTACGGCTATTCCGTGAACAAGTCCGCGGAAAGGGAACTGCTGGCCCAGCAGCTGGAGGACTGTGAAACAGTGACCCGGGAACCGGAGTATTTCACCAGAGAATATGGACCCGGAAATGACGGATTGAGCGACTCCTATATTGAAGTCGACATCTCCAGACAGCATGTCTGGATCTACAGGGACGGGTCCTGCGTACTGGATACAGACTGCGTGACCGGCATGCTTTCGGGCACCAGGGCGACGCCTACGGGCATCTATCAGATTCTGTATAAAGCCACGGATGTAGACCTGAAAGGCCAGCAGCTGGCGGATGGCAAGTATTCCTATGTGTCTCATGTCAATTACTGGATGCCCTTCTATAACAGCTGCGGTTTCCATGACGCCAGCTGGCGCAGTAATTTCGGGGGTTCCATTTATATCAATAACGGATCCCACGGCTGTGTCAACCTGCCTTCCTGGGTGGCGGCGGATTTCTACAGCTGTGTGGAGGAAGGGATGCCGGTCATTATCTATTACTCATAATGACGCCTGACCGGCGGCAGGCTGCGTAAGCGCTGAAACGTAAAAAGGATTATAATAAGAACACCGCGGCAGGCTGCCGGCGGATCAGGAAGGCGCTCCGCGGACAGACTCCGGCGGAGCGCCTTGCTTATTCGGAGCGGGACGCGGAAAAAGAGAGCACCGCGGGTACTGCGGAGACGGAGGAGTGAAATGGCAAAGATCAATGATGTAAAGATGACAACAGCCAACCGTTTTCTGAACATGTTCGAAGTGGACGCGACAGACAAGAACGGCCGGCCGGCCAGATATTTCGTGGCTTCGCGAGCGGAGCGGGTGGAAGATCTGAAGATCAGTACCGGGCAGAACAAGCCGGACGGCGTGATCATTTACAGTCTTTACGGGGAGAAGCGGGACCGCGTGGTCCTGATCCGCCAGTACAGATATCCGGTGGACGGCTATGTGTATGAATTCCCGGCGGGCCTGGTGGATGCCGGTGAGAATTACGAGCAGGCGGCGGTCCGGGAAATGCATGAAGAGACAGGCCTGGTCTTCACGCCGCTGAAAACGGATCCCATGTATCAGGAACCCAGGTTTACGACGGTGGGCCTGACAGATGAGTCCTGCGCCACGGTCTATGGCTATTCGACCGGCAGTGTGAGCGGAAAATATCTGGAGGCCAGTGAGGAGATCGAAGTGGTCCTGGCGGACCGCAGGGAGGTACGCAGGATCCTGAAAGAGGAGAGGGTCGCCATTATGTGCGCTTATCAGCTCATGCACTTTCTGGCGGACGAGGAACCTTTCCGCTTCCTGCAGGCAGGTGAGGAAGTATGACAGGACCAGACTGGCTGCGGAATCTGCGGTGTGTCTTTTCGAAGACAGCCAGCCTGTCGGAGCTGGCTTCACCGGGAGGTTCTGCTGTCCTGATTCCTCTGGTGGAGGGGAAGGAGGGGCCGGAGATCCTGTTTGAAGTCAGGGCGGCCGGCCTGCGGCACCAGCCCGGTGAAGTCTGTTTTCCCGGAGGAAAGATCGAAAAAGGAGAAGGGGCGCGGGAAGCCGCGGTCCGGGAGACCTGTGAAGAACTCTGCATGGACAGATCCGGGATCGAGGTCCTTGGTCTGGTCATGGAGACGGTCAATCCGTCCATGGCGCCGGCCTTTGTATATCTGGGGCTTTTGCGCGGATACGATTCCGGAAATCTTCCTTCCCGTGACGAGGTGGATCATGTTTTCCGGGTGCCGCTCCGGTGGTTCATGGACCATTATCCGGTCCATTACAGTGTGTCCATGCAGCAGATTCCGGAGCGGGATTTTCCCTATGACCTGATTCCGGGCGGAAAGAACTACCGGTGGCGGGAAAAGAAAATGGACATACCTTTTTATGAGGGGACGGATCCCCTGATCTGGGGGATGACCGCAAGGATCACGGACAGATTCATACAGATCGTAAGAACGACCGGCATCATGTAGGAATATCTGCCCGAAGGAAATGGCTTTTCCGAAAACGGCCGTTTCCTTTTGGGCGTTCCTTATATTTCATATCGCCGGATCCTGTGGGATAATAGAGGGGGAAGCGAAAGGAGTATCGGGAATGAGAGATGATTATCAGAATGCCAAGAAGATTGGCGATAAGTATAAAGCCAGTGCCCTTCTGAAGGGGAAGGAGCCGTATCTGCCTTCTCTGGAGACAGAAATCAAAGACATCAGCAGGTATAAAGAGATCCATGTGGGAATCGCGGAGATCCCGCTGGACATGATCGTCGGGACCAGGACCATCGGAAGACAGAATTCCTTTGCCGGCAATTTTATGCCGCTGATCGCGGAGGATTCCGAATTTGCCATGAAATGGTCCAATCTCTACGACGCGCAGCTGGACGAAGGCCTGCGCGATCCGGTAAAAGCGTATGAATATAAGCACCGCTTTTACGTACAGGAGGGCAACAAAAGAGTTTCGGTCATGAAATATATGAAGGCGGTTTCCATTCTGGCCGATGTGATCCGGCTGATGCCGCCCAGGACCAGAGATCCGGAAAGTGTTGCCTACTACGAGTATGTGGATTTCAATAAGGTGACCGGGCTCTTTGAGATTGTTTTTACCAGGCCGGGCGCCTATCAGGAACTGGCGGAGATGGCGGGACAGAACCTGACGGATCCCTGGCCGGATGAGAAGGTGGAGACACTGCGGGACGCGTTCCGGACATTCGCCAAAGCTTATACGGCAAAGGCAGACAGAAACACGGCCTATACCGTCGGGGACGCTTTTCTGATCTACAGCCGGATCTATCCCTATGACTCCCTGCCGGTGGACAGCAGGGACCTGATCAGCCGCAGGATCGCCAGCATCCGCAAGGAACTGCGGACAGACGCGGAAGAAGATAAGCTGAAGGTAGTGGAAACGCCGGAGGAATTCAAAAAAGCTTCTGTCGTGCCGGATCTGGTCAGCATGCTGAAGGGAGGCTCCGGTTACAGCAGGGAGAAACCGCTGCGGGCTGCTTTCATCTATGCCGGAAGCCCGGAGAACTCCAGCTGGACCTACGGACATGAGCTCGGGCGCCTGGAAATGGAGGAACATTTCCGGGGGCTGGTGGAGACGAGCAGGTTCGATAAATGCGATACGGAAGAAAAGACGGCAGCGGCAATTGAAGCCGCGGCCGCGGACAGCAGTGCCGTTATTTTCACAACGTCACCGGCCATGATGCCGGCTGTCCTGAAAGGAGCCTTTGCCCATCCGAAGATCAAGATGCTCAACTGTTCCTCCAACCTGCCCTACAACGCGGTCAGGACCTATTATGCCCGCATGTACGAAGCCAAATTCCTGATGGGCGTCCTTGCCGCTCTGCAGACCGGGAACCATCGGATCGGCTATATGACAGACCATCCGGTCTACGGGAACATCGCCAACATTAACGCTTTCGCAATCGGCGCGGCCATGATCGATCCGGCATGCAGGATACATCTGAAATGGGCCGGAACCGGGGATGACAGCTGGGAGCAGGAACTGGCAGAGGAGGGTGTCAGCGTCTTTTCCGGACCGGATCTGATCCGGCCGGATGATCCGAGCAGGCGGCATGGTATCTACAGACTGGAAGCGGACGGCAGCAGGACTGTCCTGGCGGCGCCGATCTGGCATTGGGGCCGCTACTATGAACTGATCATTAAATCTGTCCTGAACGGCCTCTGGGACAGTAAAGACCTGGTCAGGGAAGATAAGGCCCTGAATTACTGGTATGGCATGAAATCCGGCGTCGTGGATATCGTCATGACCCGGAACGTATCCTACTACCATGTCAAGCTGCTCGCGGCTCTGCGCAAAGGAATCGAGGAAGGGACATTTTCTCCTTTCGGCGGCGAGCTGCACAGTCAGAACGCGGTGATCCGCAGGGCGGATCAGCCGCCGCTCAGTGCCCATGAGATCATAACCATGAACTGGCTCAATGACAATGTGATCGGCAGCATTCCGGACGCGGCCCGGCTGAAAGCGGAAGGCACCGGCGCGGTAGCGGCGGACGGAGCGGAGCAGGGAGTGTAATGGCAGGGAATGTAACAGCAGGAAAGCGGAATGAGGGGGTATGGCCCGGAGGGGAACGGGTAAGAGTATGAGAGTACTGATCGTAGCGGACGAGGAAGCGAAGGCGCTGTGGGACTATTATGATCCCGCCAGAGTGGAAGGGGTGGAGCTGATCCTGTCCTGCGGGGACCTGAACAGCAGATATCTGGAATTCCTGGTAACGATGGTCAACTGTCCCCTTCTGTATGTACACGGCAACCATGACAACCGCTATGACAGACAGCCCCCGGAGGGCTGCATCGATATAGAGGACCGGATCGTCAGCTATAAAGGGCTGCGGATCCTGGGACTGGGAGGCTCCATGCGTTATAAGGAAGGTCCGCATATGTATACGGAAGGCCAGATGTACAGGCGGGTCCTGACGGCCGGAATGAAGAGCACCTTTACAAACGGTTTCGATATTCTGCTGACCCACGCGCCGGCCCGAGGCTGGCGGGATATGGAAGATCTGCCTCACAGGGGATTTGAATGCTTCAACCAGCTGCTGGACAGATGGAAACCTGCCTATATGCTGCACGGGCATGTACACCAGACCTACAGCTATCAGTTCCAGCGGGAGACGGTCCATTCATCCGGGACCCGGATCATAAACGGGTTCGGGTATCATATCCTGGATATTCCCGAGGAGATCTACAGCGGAGGACGCAGGGGCTTTTTCTCAAAAGCGGACAGGATCTGATACCATTATGGCGGGAATTCTCTGGAGGATATTTATGATAGAGAAGAAAAAAGACAGGAGAAGGAGACGCAGGACGCCTCTGTATAAGAGCTTCGGTTTCGCCATCCGGGGTATCTGGACCTGCCTGAAGACAGAAAGGAATATCAGGATCCACTGCCTGGCGGCGGTCCTGGTCGTGATCTTCGGAGCCTGGCTGAAAATCTCCGTTACGGAATGGCTGGCCTGTCTGGGCCTGTTCGGCATGATCATGGGCCTGGAGCTGATGAATACAGCGGTAGAGGCTGTGGTAGACCTGGTCACGGAAGAGTACAGGCCCCTGGCTGAAAAGGCCAAAGATGTGGCGGCCGGCGCAGTCCTGATTGCGGCTTTTTTTGCCGCCATCATGGGCTGCATCATATTTCTGCCCAAGCTGGCCCTCTATTTCGGCCTGCTCTGAGCAGGACATATCGTGTTCCGGCGGGAGGACGCCGCGGGCGGCAATGGAGTTTCCGGCATTTTTCGTATATAATGAAGCAGAAACAAACAGGGCCTTTCGGAGGAAGGGCGGAAAGGAGTCAATATGGAAAACTTTACAGATGGAATCAAGAAACTGCTGCTGGCCGGCATCGGCGCGGCTGCCCTGACCGCTGAGAAATCCCAGGAGCTTCTGGATGAAATGGTCAAAAAAGGAGAACTGACGGTCGAGCAGGGCAAGGAGCTCAACAAGGAACTCAGACACAATATCTCGAAGACGATCAAAGACAGAAAAGAGCCGGAAGGATTCGCGGATAAAATTGCCGCTATGTCCCGGGAGGAACTGGACGCGCTGAAAGAGGCGATTGCCAAAGCCGAAGCAGAGGATGAAGACCCCGCCTGAAGGACTTTCGGAGAAATGATCTATGCCGGAGCATGTACAGAATGAGAAAGCGGTCATGGACAACCGGTCCAGGCTGAAAGAGATGCGGGACATCCTGCTGAAATATAAAGTCGTTACCAGAGGGATCACGCCCGAAAAGCTCAGAAATATTCTGGAGGAACTGGGTCCCACCTATATTAAACTGGGGCAGATCATGTCCCTGCATTCGGATATTCTGCCGGCGGCTTACTGCGAAGAGCTGATGAAGCTCAATTCCGATGTGACGCCCATGGAGTTCACGGAGGTCGAGGAAGTGATCAACCGTTCCTACAGAGCTGACTGGAGGGACATCTTCACTTATATCGATCCGGTCCCGCTCGGATCCGCCTCGATTGCCCAGGTCCACAGGGCCGGGCTGCGTACGGGGGAAGAGGTGGTCGTCAAAGTAGAACGCAAAGGCGTTTATGATATCATGGCCAGGGATATCGGACTGCTGAAACGGGCCGTCCGCCTGCTGCCTCCCATCGGGAATATCAAGGATATGGTCGACATGGAAATGGTCCTGGATGAAATGTGGACCATTGCCCAGGAGGAGATGAATTTCCTCAAGGAAGCCTCCAATATAGAGGAATTCAGCAGGAACAACAGGGATGTCAGATACGTGGGCGTTCCCAGAAAGTATCAGGAATATACGACGACCCGGGTACTGGTCATGGAATATATTGACGGTTTTGCCATTGACGACCGGGAAGGCCTGCTGGCGGCCGGGTACGATCTGAATGAGATCGGGGAGAAGCTGGTCAGCAATTACATCAAGCAGGTCCTGGATGACGGTTTTTTCCATGCCGACCCCCATCCCGGAAATGTAAAGGTCCGGGACGGTAAGATCATCTGGATCGATATGGGCATGATGGGGCGGCTGACGGAACGGGACCGCAGGCTCATGCGGGAGGCGGTCAAGGGCATTGCGCTCAATGACATCAGCATGCTGGAGAACGCCATTCTTAAGCTGGGAGATTTCTGGGGAAAGCCCGAAGAGGGCAAGCTGTATGAAGATCTGCGGCAGCTGCTGAAAAGGTATGGCAAGGCTTCCTTCGGCAGTCTGAACGTGGCCGAGTTCCTTCAGGAGATCATGGAGATCATGAAGGAAAACAAGATCGGCCTGCCCCACGGCGTATCCATGCTGGCAAGAGGCCTGACCCATATGGAAGGGGTCCTGGTCAAGATCAGTCCCGATATCAATATGGTGCAGATCGCGGCCGCCAAAGTCCAGGAATCGCTTTTTGCGGATTTTGACTGGAAGCGGGAGATCTCCAGAGGCGGACGCAGGCTCTACCGGACCGTGGATAAGACCATGGAGATCCCCAATCTGACCGTGGATATCATGCAGGAATATCTGCGCGGCCAGGCCAGGATCAATATGGATCTGCGGGCCACCCGGGAATTCTCGGATCTGCTGCGGCATCTGGTCCGCAACCTGCTGATGGGCTTCTGGGTCGTGGCCCTGCTGATCAGTTCCAGTATCGTATGCACGACCGATATGCGGCCTCAGGTGCTGGGGATTCCCCTGATCGGGGCGGTCGGCTATGTACTGGCTTTTTTCATCGTGGTCTTTTATCTGGCCAGACATTTCTTCAGACACAATGGTAAATAAAGGGCAGGAGCCTGTAAAACCCCCGGAAGCGGCCGCGAAGTGCGGACGCTTCCGGGGGTTTTTATGTACTTTTCTATGGCTTTTTCTTTTGCGTAATTTCCGGGATCCTTTCCTTGGGTACCGCTCCGGAATCGTTCAGGGCGTCCAGTCATTGTTGACCAGCATATCATAGCTGTAGCGGGTGCCTGTGGCAACAGGAGGCAGGTCGGCCACATAATCGCCGGTCTCCGCCCGCTCCTTATACTCAAAACGGATGTGGACGGAGGACTCCAGGAAGGTGACCCAGCCGCCCGCCCCTTCATAACGCCAGGAGTCATCCGGGTTAAAGCAGGTGATCGTTTCCGTCGTTACGTTGAAGAGGTAATGGCGGATCCGGTTCCAGTAGCGGGTATCGTTCATGGCGTCATCCAGCAGCAGCCAGGCTTCTTCGTCATATTCTCTCCATATTTCCCGGTCGTTCCAGGTGGGGTCCACCTCGTACCATTCTCCATCCAGGCAGACCAGATTCCAGGCGTGACGGGAAGCTTCTTCCCCGTTTTTGCCGGCATAACCAAAGACCATGGTGCAGGGGATCCCGCACTGCTGGAGCAGATATTCATAGGCGAAGGCGTAACCGTCGCAGACAGCGGTACAGGGATTGCCGCTGCTGTCCGCCACCAGGGCCCCGAAAGCGGTATGGGAATCATCGCTGGCAGCCGCAGAGGTATCCCCGTAACTGACCATGTCGATCAGTTTATCATGGATGGCCATGGCTACGGCGGCGTCCGGGGCTTCGGTATCGATATCCGACAGAAAATCGGATACAGCCGCGTTGAAAAGGGCCATTTTGCTGCCGTATTCGGACCATTCTTTTGTCAGGGAGGCGTGGATCGTCCAGCTGCCTGCGGCGTCCGGCAGGGAAAAATAGCTGAACTGAAAACCGGACTGTCCCTGATAGAGCCAGAAGAATTCCGGATGGTCATACAGGAGGGCGTCGCAGACGCGCATAAAGCGTTCATGGAAATCTTCTCCGCCAGGATCCAGACCGGTCTGCAGGCCGCGGCCCTCTTCTGTCGACATGGGGTCCGAAGCCGCTTCCAGCAGCAGATCATACAGAGCCTGCTCTTCCGGCGTCAGGCAGGAATAATAGTAAAAGGACGGCGCACGGTTGAGCAGCAGTCCGGAGGCGTCCCGGGGCTTTCCGTTTCCGTCTGCCTCTTCCCCGCTGTTTTCCGTGTCAGGATTGTTTCCGTTTTGACCGCTGCCCGCGGGAGCAGATCCGGTTCCGCCTGTTCCGGCTTCTGTATCTGTCGTTCTCTCCAGAGGAAGCAGCTCTTCGATCTGCCGGCGCAGGCCGGCCTCCGAAAAAATCAGTCCCAGAAGGACAGAACATAGTATAATAGATAAGAGTGTTCGCAATATTTTCATAGCATGATTATATATGAAATGGCGGAAAAACACTATCAGGCTGCGGCAGAATCAGGCATTGGGGACAGCTTCACGGTGGAGGATACCATGGCGGAACTGGAAGGATATCTGGCATCATTAAAAAAAGATCAGCTCAGAGCCTACGCGAAGGAACTGGGACTGCGCGGTTATTCCGGTCTGCGCAAGGACCGGCTGGCGGATCTGATCGCCGGCCTTCTTCTGGAGCCCTCTGTCATGCGCAGGAGAATGGGCATTTTGACGGATGAACAGATCCGGATCTTTGAAAAGGCTCTGGAGGAGCCCTGCCTGCCCCGGGAGGAAGAGGAGACGGACCTGTACAGGCTGGAAGACCTGGCCTATGTCGTCCGGGATGACAGCGGACGGATCTGTGTGCCCGATGATGTGGCCGCGGCCTACAGAGAACTGAGCAGCAGGTCGTTCCATTACTACAGACGGCGGGTCTCCTGGATCATGCGCTGCCTGTATTTCAGCGAGACATTTTACGGCGTGGTACCTGCAGACCGGCTCTATGAGATCTACCTGACCCATCCGCTTCTGAAAATGTCCCGGGAAAGGTTCCTCTGTCTGCTGCAGCAGATTCCTGAGGATCTGCGCAGCTGCCATATTGCCGGCAGCTATATCATCAGCGCGGAATTTCATGATGTGGATAAATGCAGGGCCCTGCTGCAGGAACAGGCGGGTAAGGAATACTACCTTCCTGCCTATGAGGAAGTAGAAGAACTCTGGAAAAAAGGATATATAGAATACAGGGACGGCTGGCAGAAGCTGGCCCGGTGGATCCGGGAAAAGTATATCCCTTCCCGGGAAGCAGTCGATGACCTGGTCCGGGATACCTGGGAAAAGCTGGCTTCGGGAGAAGACTACAGCCGTACCTATCTGTGGCTGGCCGGGGAGGTCCTGTTCCTGCGGAGCGGGAAGGAACTGCTGGCGCTTGCAAAGCTGCTGCGGGGGGCCAATGACCATACCCGTATGCGCATACACAGGGGGTTTACCCCGATGGAGCTGCGGATCCGCGAAAACAATGACGCCATGTTCATCGCGACATTTGTGATGCCGGGATGTACGGAGGCGGCCCTGAAGCTGCGGATGACCAGGGAGCTCCTGCTCAGTGCGGGCCTGCGGGTGGATCTGGAGATGACAGCGGACAGGGTCCGGCTGACCAGGAACGGTACGGCAGGTGAAGAAGCCGCAGAAGAGAAAATTGTTTATCCGCGGGATCCATGTCCCTGCGGCAGCGGGCGGACTTACGCGGACTGCTGCGGCTGGAAACAGGCAAGGCCTGATTATAAGGAGGCGTGAACCGCCCGCCCCCCGGATGCCGGGGATAAGTAAAGAGCGGACTTCCGCGGACAGCGGGATCAGAACAGGAAGGATGGAATCATGATCATCAGACCGGAAGAAATGGAAATGGACCGGCAGGAGTGCTGCAGGGAGGCGGTCCGTCTTTCCCTTGAAAAGGAGAAACTGACACAGGAGCTGCTGGAGACCCAGCAGGCTTTCCGTAAAGAACTGGCGTCTTACACGATCATAGAAGAAAAGGTATCGCGGCAGGCGGACAGGAATACGGTCAGGGCCGGTCAGATGGTGAAATACCTGCTGGAATACGCGGAAAAAGGAGCGGATATTTCAGATCCTGCCGGCGCGGCCGTATTGCTGGTCTTCTTCCGCTTTCTGGACCAGAACAGTGCCGTGACAGGGATTGACCTGCCCCGCAGGATGCGGACAGAAGCTTTATCCATACGGCTGCCGGATCTGGTCAGACCGGAAGAACTGACAGAGACAATAGAGGAAGCGGGAAGGCAGGCAGGCTTTACAGCGGAGAAAGGTCTGTTCGATGAGATTGCGGCCTTCTGTACGGAAAGCGGTCAGGAAGCCCTGTGGGGCAATCTCTTTTCCCTGGCGGGAGACTGCGGCTTTTCAGATGAAAAAGGAAGAAGGCAGGCGGTGGAGATGTTGGATGCGGCCGCAGGGGCGGCCGGCGCGCGTTACCGCCACAGGGAAGCGGCCCTGTTCTGCCGCGGGATCATGCTGGCTTTTATGGAACGTGCAGGTGACAGGCCGGAAAATATGTCTGCGGGGGATATAAAAGATGAGGAAGACCGGGCAGAGGAAGCGGTCGTCAGGCTCCGGGAACAGCTGCGGCAGCTGGAGAAAAGGCTGCAGGCAGCAGGCGAGGCGCTGGACCGGATGCTGGACCGCGTACTTGACGGCAGGGAGTGATACAGAATGGACGGGTATCCGTATGAAGTGATCAGGAGCAGAAGAAAGAGCATATCGCTGGAGATCAGCAGACAGGGACGGATCCTGGTAAGGGCACCCCTTTCCATGCGTGACGCGGAGATCGCGCGCTTTGTCAGCGGTAAGGAAGAATGGATCCGGACCCATCTGGAAAAGGTCCGTCAGATCCGGGAGCAGGCTTCCGGACAGAGGCTGACCGCTGAGGAGATCCGGGCGCTGGCGGACAGGGCCGGACGGGAGATTCCGCCCCGGGTCGAAATGTTTGCCCGTAAAGCCGGCGTCAGCTACGGAAGGATCACGATCCGTAACCAGAAGAGCCGGTGGGGCAGCTGCAGCAGCCGCGGCAATCTGAATTTCAACTGTCTGCTGATGCTTGCCCCTCCCGGGGTGACTGATTATGTGATCGTCCATGAGCTCTGCCACCGGATCGAGATGAACCATTCCGCCCGCTTCTGGGCGGAGGTCGAGCGGGTCATGCCAGATTACCGGGTGCCCAGGAAGTGGCTCAGGGATCACGGGAGCGGGATTATGGCCCGTATGACCGGCTGAAACGCCGCGGAACGGGGGGCATGACGTTTCTGGTACCCCCCGGAAAATCCTGAGTTAATAAGGAGAACGATTATCATTTTTGGTGATGTAATAGAAAAGAAATGTACATAAAGGGATACAATTCATGCAGGTTTTGAGGTAAGTCGTGACTAACTATCCTGCACAATGGTATTCTTTTAGCAGTAAATTCCGACGATGGCGGAGTTTGACTTTTTTCAGATCTGACGCGGGATGTACGGCCCGCGGCAGAGAACATGCCGGACAGGAAACAGGGCGCCCGCAGCGCCGCTGCCCTGCGGAGCAAGGGAACAGAAGCTGTTTTAAATGACCGGTCAGGAATAGGTCCTGGGGGGTCTTTAAATAGTATGTTTGAAAAGGGGAAACATATGAGCTACAAATTCAGGGGTGGTGTACATCCCAAACCTAACAAAGAGCTGTCCGCGGACAAGCCTTTTGAGACGCTGCTGCCGAAAGGGGAAATGGTCTATCCGATCAGCCAGCATATCGGCAAGCCGGCCAGACCGGTGGTCAAGCGTAACGATGAGGTCCTTGCGGGGCAGCTGATTGCAGAGGCGGATGGTTTTGTATCCGCCAATATTTACGCGACCGTATCCGGTAAAGTCAAGGCGATCGAGCATCGCAGGACTTCCGCAGGTGTGCCGGCGGACTGTATCGTCGTGACCAATGACGGCAAGTACAATACCGTCGAAGGAATCGGGGAAGAGTGTGACCCGGATACGCTGACCAATTCCGAGATTATCGACAGGATCAAGATGGCCGGTATCGTCGGTCTGGGCGGCGCGGGCTTCCCTACGCATGTCAAGCTTTCGCCCAGGAATCCGGAAGAGATCCGCTGGATCATTGCCAACGGCGCGGAGTGTGAGCCCGGTATCACCTGTGATGACAGGCTGATGCGTGAACGCCCGGAATGGGTCATCGAGGGTATGCGCTGTGTTCTGCGCCTTTTCGACAAGGCGAAAGGCATTATCGCGATCGAGGAGAACAAACCGGAAGCCATTGAGGCAATCGAGGAAGCCCTGGAAGGTGATGACAGGATCTCTGTCATGACCCTGCAGGTCCGTTATCCGCAGGGCTCTGAGCGTAACCTGGTCCATGCCGCCACCGGTATGTACATGGAATCCGGTGCCCTGCCCGCCAGCCTGGGCTGTATTGTAGACAATGTATGGACGCTGGCAGCCATTTACAGGGCAGTCTGCTTCAATGAGCCCCTGATGGAAAAGGGCTTTACCGTGACCGGTGAAGGCGCCGTGAATCCCGGCAACTTCCTGATCCGGATCGGTACTTCTGTATCCGAAGTACTGGAAGCGGCAGGCGGCACCACCGAAGACACCAAAAAGATCCTGCTGGGCGGCCCCATGATGGGTATGGCCATTCCCGGAACGGATGTTCCCCTGGTCAAGGCCAACAACGCCCTTTACTGCATGACGGAGGACGAAGTGGAGATCGCGGAAGGCCAGCAGACCAACTGCATCCGCTGCGGCAGATGTATCCGTTCCTGCCCTCTGGGCCTGTCTCCCCAGCTGATGCTGCAGGCGGCTGAAAGGAATGATCTGGACCGCTTCATCGCCCTGCATGGCCTCGACTGTATCCAGTGCGGCTGCTGTACATATACATGTCCGGCCCGCAGGCCTCTGGTTCCCGTATTTAAACTGTTCAAGCCCCGCGCGATGGCTTATAACAGGATGAAACAGCAGAAGGAGGGGAACAAATGAGTAATATGCTGAATGTATCATCGTCTCCTCATCTGAGAAGCTCCCATACGACCGGAAGGGAAATGTACAATGTCATCCTTTCCCTTCTGCCCGCGACCATTTTCGCGGTGTTCCATTTCGGACTTTATACGCTGCTCGTCATCCTGTGCAGTATTGCTTCCTGTATGGCGACGGAATTTGTGTTCAATATGATCACCCACAGAAAGAACTCCCTGACAGACTGCTCCGCAGTTGTGACAGGCATTCTGCTGGCCCTGGTCATCCCTCCGTCCATCCCGCTGTACGCCCCGATCCTGGGCGGCGTCTTCGCCATCCTGGTCACCAAGTGCTTCTTCGGCGGACTCGGACAGAACTTTATGAACCCCGCCCTGGCCGGCCGTGCCTTCCTGCTGATCTCTTTCGGCAAGGTCATGACCGATTACAGCTACGATACCGTATCCGGCGCCACACCTCTGGCACAGCTTGCCAATGGTGAGACCATTGACATTCTGGATATGTTCCTGGGCCATGCCATGGGCCATATCGGTGTCAGCATCTGCGCCCTGCTGATCGGCGCTGTTTTCCTGCTGGTATCAGGGACTATTACATGGGAGATCCCGGTCTCCTGTATCGCCGTATTCCTGGTCATGATGGGCCTGTTCGGCGGACAGGGATTCGACCCCATGTTCCTGGCGGCCCACTTCTGCGGCGGCGGTCTGGTCCTGGGTGCCTTCTTTATGGCCACCGACCCGGTCACCAGCCCCATGACAAGGACCGGCCAGCTGATCTACGGCGCTCTGGTAGGCGCGCTGGCAGCCCTGTTCCGTTTCTACAGCGGCATGGCGGACGGTATGTCCTACGCCATCATTATTTCCAACCTGGTGGTACCGCTCCTTGACAAGTACATCATCCCCGTTCCCTGGGGTGTCGGCAAAAAAGGGCAGGTCTACGATCCCGACGAGAAGAAGAAAGGCTTTGCCTTCCCTAAATCCGCTCTGATCCTGATGATCATCACAGCGATCGCCGGCGCGGCCCTGGCAGGTGTTTACGCCACGACCAAGACCACGATCGACGCCAACCAGGAAGCCAAAAAGCTTCAGGCTTACGCGGAAGTCGTTCCGACCGGCAAGAATTTCGAATATGACGAGACTATCAGCGCGGCGGTAGAGGGCCTGAACGGAGCTGTCTACGGTGACGGTGCCTACGGCAAGGCCTATATCAATGAGGTGGCGGTCGCCAAGGATGACGCCGGCAATGTGGTAGGCTACGGCATCAGCGCCACCACAATGGATGGCTACGACGGTGAGATCACCATGGCCGTCGGTATGGATACCGAGGGTAAGATCCTGGGCGTTTCCTTCACGGTTCTGAACGAGACGGCCGGCATGGGCATGCTGGTCAATGAGGAATCCTGGAGAAACCAGTTCCAGGACAAGCAGGTCGATTCCTTCGTCCTTCTGAAGCAGGGCGGCAGTACAGCGGATAACGAGATCGACTCGGTATCCGGTGCGTCTACGACCTCCGGCGCTGTTGTCAACGCGGTCAACGCCGCGATTGATTTCTATCAGAACTATCTTGCGCAGTAAGGGGGTGGAAGCATGAATAAGAACAATGTCGCAATTGAGCGGATCATCAACGGTATTGCTACAGAGAACCCCATTTTTATCATGATGCTGGGCATGTGTCCTACACTGGCGGTCACCACATCCGTGACCAACGGCATCGGTATGGGACTCTCTACGACCGCCGTTCTGGTCGTATCCAACCTGGTCATCTCCCTGGTCAGAAAGCTGATCCCGGATGATGTCCGGCTTCCTGCATATATTGTCATCGTTGCGTCCTTTGTAACAGTCACGCAGCTGATCATGCAGGCCTATTTCGTAGCGCTGAACGATTCACTGGGCGTTTATATCCCGCTGATCGTTGTAAACTGTATCATCCTCGGCCGTGCGGAAGCCTACGCTTCCAAGAACCCGCCGCTGGCGTCCACCTTTGACGGCATCGGCATGGGCATCGGTTTCACATGGGGCCTCTTCCTGCTGTCCGCTTTCCGTGAACTGTTCGGCGCGGGCACATTCGCAGGGATCCAGGTCATGCCTTCCATCTATAAGCCCATCGACATCCTGGTCAAGGCGCCCGGCGCTTTCCTGGTCCTTGGTTTCATTGTTATGGCCATGAACGCCATGCATATCAAGACCAGAGCCAATGATGTGGCGGAAGGCTGCGATAACTGCCCCGGCTGCGGTGCTCCCGGCGCGGACCCGGATTGTGAAGGAAAGGAGGGTAAGAAAGCATGAATTCCCTCATTATGATTGTGATCGGCGCTGCGTTCATGAATAACGTAGTCCTGAGTCAGTTCCTGGGTATCTGCTCCTTCCTGGGCGTATCCAATAAGATCAAGACCTCCGCCAGCCTCGGCGGCGCGGTCATCTTCGTTATTACCATCGCTTCGGCGGTCGCCTACATCCTTTATACCTTTATCCTGGCGCCTCTGGGACTGGATTATCTGCAGA
Source organism: uncultured Lachnospiraceae bacterium (assembly GCA_902789735.1). Taxonomy (GTDB): domain Bacteria; phylum Bacillota; class Clostridia; order Lachnospirales; family Lachnospiraceae; genus CAG-791. The sequence continues at coordinate 67,314 of CADAOZ010000009.1, read as the reverse complement.
CCATCGTATTCATTCTGGTCATTGCGGCCCTGGTCCAGATCGTTGAGATGTTCCTGAAAAAGACTTCACCCGCCCTGTATACGGCACTGGGCATTTATCTGCCCCTGATCACCACCAACTGCGCGGTGCTGGGTGTTGCGCTGAACAACGTAACTGACGGTTATAATTTCATTGAAAGTGTTGTGTCCGGTTTCGGTACCGCTCTGGGTTACACCATCGCGATCGTACTGCTGGCAGGCATCAGAGAGCAGATCGCGGATAATGATATCCCCGAGCCTGTAAAGGGCGCGCCCCTGGTCCTGTTCTGCGCCGCATTGATGGGCATTGCTTTCTTTGGCTTTTCAAGTCTGGGTTAAAGGAGGCGTTCGGATATGAGTGGAATTATTACATTTGTGACCATTATTCTCCTGGCGGTCATCGGCCTGGCGATCGGCGCTTTCCTGGTATTCGCGGGAAAGAAATTCGCGGTCGAGATCGATCCCAAGGAATCAGCGGTCCGTGAATGCCTGCCCGGCAACAACTGCGGCGCCTGCGGCTTCCCCGGCTGTGACGGCTGCGCGGCGGCCATCGCAAAGGGCGAAGCGCCTGTAACAGCCTGTCCCGTCGGCGGCGCGCCGGTGGCGGAAAAGATTTCCGGCATCATGGGCGTGGAGGCCGGCGCGGTCGATAAGAAGGTGGCCTTTGTCAGATGCGCGGGCACCTGTGACAAAGCAAAGACCAACGGCAATTATGTGGGCCCCAGTACCTGCTCCGCGGCCCAGGCGGTGCCCGGCCACGGCGGCAAGGCCTGCCAGCAGGGATGCCTTGGCTTTGGTGAGTGCGTCCAGGCCTGTGAATTCGACGCCATCCATGTCATCAACGGCGTAGCGGTCGTTGACCGTGAGAAGTGCGTTGCCTGCGGCAAATGCGCCGCGGCCTGCCCGCAGAAGCTGATCGAGATTATCCCGGATAAATCCAAATACGCTGTGCAGTGCCGCAACACCGAAAAAGGCGTTATGGTCAAACAGCAGTGTGATGCCGGCTGTCTCGGCTGCGGCCTGTGCACAAGGCAGTGTCAATTCGAAGCGATCTCCGTGACCAACAATATCGCCCAGATCGATTATGAGAAGTGCAAGAGCTGCGGCCGCTGTGCCAGCAAATGTCCTGCCAAGATCATCACAAAGCGTGTTGACTGATCGGAAAGATCCGGTATACAAAAAAGGAAATGAGAGGCGGACCGTTTGGTCCGTCTCTTTTTTGGCGGACCGTCCCGATCAGACAGGGCCTTGACCGGAGGAGAATAACGTGATAGATTATACATATGAACAAATAATCATATGTTTATTGAAAAGAATGGAAAGAGAAAAGTATGGCAATCGGTGACGTGGAGTGCTGTGAATGCACGGAAGTACATGAGGATAAGGTGAAGCTGCTGAGCGGGCAGATGCCCGGTGAGGATGAACTCTGCGATCTGGCGGAGCTGTTCAAGGTCTTTGGGGACTCCACCAGGATCCGGATCCTGTTTGCCCTGTTCCGGTCCGAAATCTGTGTATGTGATCTGGCAGAGCTCCTGCAGATGACCCAGAGCGCTGTTTCCCATCAGCTGCGGATTCTCAAACAGGCCCGGCTGGTCAAATCCAGGCGGGAGGGCAAACAGGTCTATTATTTCCTGGCAGATGATCATGTCAGGACCATTATTGACCAGGGACTGGATCATATCCAGGAATAATGGTCTGGGATATTTTTTTACGGAAAGCACCTTTTCTGTTGACATCCGGCAGGAAGGTGCTACAATAATATCAAACGTATGAATAAATGTTCATATGTTTTAAACTAAAAACGGTTTTCAATTTACCATTTATATCCGGACACAGACAGGAGGATGCTCAGATGAAAAAAACTTACAAGATCGAAGTAGACTGCGCCAACTGCGCCAACAAGATGGAAGAAGCCACCAGAAACACGCCCGGCGTAAAGAACGCGGTCGTCAATTTCATGACGCTGAAGATGAAGGTGGAATTCGAAGACGGCGCCGATGTGGACGCGGTCATGCAGCAGGTCGTAAAGAACTGTAAGGTCGTAGAGGATGACTGCGAGATTTTCCTGTAATAAAAACCTGCCTTATATAGTTTTCATATGTATAAAAAACAGCAGCCCACGGATGACAGGATCCTGAGGCTGCTGTTATCGCGGGCTTTGCGCCCGCAAAGACAGCCGGCCGTATTTCCCGGCAGCGGGAAAGCACGGCCGGAACAGAGGATATTTAGCATGAATAAGAAACAGAAAAATCTGCTGACCAGAATCCTGGCCGCGGGCGTGTGCATGTTCATTCTGGCTTTCCTGCCCCTGGATCAGTATCCGGTCCTGCGCTTTCTGCTCTATCTGATCCCTTATCTGACGGTGGGATATGATATTCTGCGCAAGGCCTGGAAAGGCATCATGAACCGGCAGGTATTTGATGAGAACTTTCTGATGGCTGTGGCCACCATCGGCGCCATGATCCTCGGCGAATATACCGAGAGCGTGGCGGTCATGTGGTTCTACCAGATCGGTGAGCTCTTTCAGAGCTGGGCCGTCGGCCGCAGCCGCAGAAGCATCAGTGAGCTGATGGATATCCGGCCGGATTACGCCAATCTGGAAGAGGACGGGCAGATCCGGAAGGTGGATCCGGATGAAGTTGAGATCGGCAGTATCATTGTGATCCGGCCCGGTGAAAAGGTGCCCATTGACGGTATCATTACGGAAGGCAGTTCCACCATGAATACGGCAGCTCTGACAGGAGAGAGCCTGCCAAGGGAAGTGGGCCCCGGGGATGAGGTCCTGTCCGGCTTCATCAATACATCCGGCCTGCTCCATGTGGAGACGACCTGTGAATTTGATGAATCGACAGCTTCCAAAATCCTGGATCTGGTCGAGAACGCCAGCTCCAGAAAATCCAGGTCCGAACAGTTCATTACTAAATTTGCCAGAGTCTATACGCCGGCTGTCTGTTACAGCGCGCTGGCCCTGGTGGTCCTGCCGCCGGTGGTCCGGATGCTCATGGGAACGGCGCCGGAGTGGGGGACATGGGTCTACAGGGCGCTTACATTCCTGGTCATCAGCTGTCCCTGCGCCATTGTGGTCAGCATTCCGCTCAGCTTTTTCGGAGGCCTGGGCGGTGCCGGCAGCCAGGGCATCCTGATCAAGGGGTCCAACTTTATGGAGACCCTGGCGTCTGTCAGGACCGTCGTCTTTGATAAGACCGGTACGGTCACAAAAGGAAATTTTGAGGTGACAGGCGTCCATCACAGTCCTATAGAGGAAGGGCAGCTGCTGGAGTACACAGCCCACGCGGAAGGGCATTCTTCCCACCCGATCAGTCTGAGCCTGCAGCGGGCCTATGGAAAAGCGCTGCGGATGGACAGGGTCAGCGATGTGGAAGAGATTGCCGGCAGAGGAATCCGCGCAGTGGTGGACGGCCATATGGTGGCTGCAGGCAACGGGAAGCTGATGGGAGATCTGGGCCTGGAAGCAGCGGAGTGCCACAGCACAGGCACGATCATACATACGGCGATTGACGGGCAGTACGCGGGCCATATCGTGATTGCCGACCAGCTCAAGGACAATGCGGCGGAAGCCATGCGGGAACTGAAAAAAGCGGGCGTCCGGAAGACGGTCATGCTGACCGGCGATACGGAAAAGACGGCCCGGCAGGTCGCCGGAGAGGTAGGGATCGATGAGTTCCACGCAGACCTGCTTCCGGGAGATAAAGTGCAGCTTTTCGAGCAGATCCTGCAGGAAAACGGAGGACAGGGAACAGTCGCCTTTGTCGGCGACGGCATTAATGACGCACCTGTCCTGTCCCGGGCGGATATCGGGATCGCCATGGGCGCTCTGGGCAGCGATGCGGCCATAGAGGCCGCGGATGTCGTCCTGATGGATGATGATCCTGCCAAAATCGCCAAGGCAATCCGGATCGCTTCCAGATGCATGCGGATCGTAAAGGAGAATATTTATTTTGCCATCGGCGTCAAGCTTCTGTGCCTGCTCCTGGGCGCTCTGGGCGTCGCCAATATGTGGCTGGCCATCTTCGCGGACGTCGGCGTCATGGTCCTGTGCGTCCTGAACGCGATCCGCTGTCTGGCGGTCAAAAATGTATAAATAAAAAGTATGAGGCCGGCGTCCATGGAAAGGAATGCGCAATAAAGGAACGGGCGAAGAAATATACATTGCAAGCGGCTCATATTCTGGCTATAATAATATGGTCTTTCGTCTTAAATAATAGGCGGAAGTGATATATGACAGAAATGAGGAAAAGAGATGGTATATCAGAATATTCTGGAAGCTGTCGGTAATACGCCCATGGTCGAGCTCAACAGGATGACCGGCCCGGAGGACGCCAGGGTCCTGGTCAAGTATGAGGGCATGAACATTGGCGGCTCTATCAAAACCAGGACAGCCCTGAAGATGATCGAAGAGGCTGAAAAACGGGGAGAGCTTAGTAAGGATTCCATTATTGTGGAACCTACCAGCGGCAACCAGGGCATCGGGCTGGCCCTTGTAGGGGCGGTCAAAGGCTATAAGACAATCATTATCATGCCGGATTCCGTCAGCGTGGAACGCAGATATCTGGTATCCCAGTATGGGGCCGAAGTGAAGCTCGTTCATGACGCCGGCAACATCGGCAAATGTATTGAGGAATGTATCGAACTGGCGGCGCAGATGGCCGCGGAGAATGAGAAAGTGTTCGTCCCCAATCAGTTCGAAAATGCGGACAATGTGGCGGCCCATCTGGAGAATACAGGGCTGGAGATCCTGCGGCAGGTAGACGGACCCATTGACGCCTTCTGCTCAGGTATCGGCACCGGCGGAACGATCACCGGTATCGGCAGGATCCTGAAGGGGGCCAATCCGGATATCCGGATCTGTGCCTGTGAGCCTGAACACGCGGCGATCCTGTCGGGCGGCAGCATCGGCACCCATCTGCAGATGGGTATCGGTGACGGCGTGATTCCCGCGATCCTGGACACAGAGATCTATTCGGAGATTCGTATCGTGACAGATGCGGAGGCGATTTCCACGACAAAAGAGCTGGCCGCGAAGGAGGGAATCCTGTGCGGTATTTCCAGCGGAACGAATGTCAGTGTTGCCCTGAAGCTGGCCAGAGAGCTGGGCAAAGGAAAAACGGTCGTTACAGTTCTGCCGGATACAGGCGAGCGTTATTTCAGCACCATCCTCTTTGGAGACTGAGAGAAGACAGGCATAAGTGTATGGACGAGGAGGCAGTGAGATTTTTATTTCACTGCCTCTCATCTTATGAACAGGCGGGAAGGGACAGATGGATTTTCTGAAGAGGATCTGTTTGAAAAGAATATCTGCTGCAGGAGAAAAAACTTCTCCGGGGCTCCTGCGCAGGGGCGTCAGGGAGATGGTCCGGTCTTATAAAGGGACGGATTCCCGCAGGGGAGATGTACTGATCCTGTTTGAGATGGACTATGCGCAGATCGCTTCAGCTCTGTACGGCCTGCGCAGAAAGGAAATGTACAGGGATTATATGGAGATCTGCGGCAGCCTGCATACTGTCTTACAGGAATGTGCCGCAGGAACGATTCCGGCGGTATTTGCCGCCAATCTGTACGGAGAGGCCTGCCTGCTGGCCGGTGCTTTTGAAGAGGCCCTGCGGATCTTTACGGAGCTGGAAGAAGAGACCCGTGATCTGGACGGTCCGGATAATGGTTTTCAGCTCAGAGCCCGCTACGGCATGGCAAGAGCCAGACAGGGGCTGGGGCGGCAGGAGGAAGCCCTGCGGGACCTGAATGATATTCTGGTGCGCAGAGCGCGCCGTCTGCCGCCGGATGATCCCCGGATCCTGGCAGGCATGGCCCGGGCCGCCCGGGCCAGAGAAGAGATGGGCCAGGACAGACAGGCAGCTGAACTCTACCGGACCCTTTACCGGAAAAGCAGGCGCGCCCTGGGAGAGGAGCATCCCTTCACACTGCGCTGTCTGGCGGGAGCGGAAAAAGCAGAAGAAAAAGACCGAAACAGATCCGTTCCAGGGGGGAACGGATCAGACATGGAGACGAACGGCTGATCCTGGGAGACGGCAGGACCGTCCGGAACGGAGAAAAGAGGAATATGGAAGCAAGAGAAGTTCTGGAACAGGTAAAAAACGGGACAATGTCAGTCCGTGACGCGGAGCGTTATTTTAAAAAAGAACCGTTTGAAAACATGGGCTTTGCAAGACTGGACACCCATCGTGAGATCCGGTCCGGATTTCCGGAGGTGGTCTTCTGCAGCGGCAAGCCGGACGCGTACCTGGTCTCTATTTATCAGAAGCTGTTTGAAAAGGATGGAAGGGTCTTCGGGACCCGGGCCAGTGAGCGTCAGTTCCATCTGGTGAAGGAGGTCCTGCCCCAGGCAGAATATGACCCTGTATCGAGGATCCTCCGGATCGAACCCGAGAGCAGGGAAAGGAAAGGTCTGATCACGGTCTGCAGCGGCGGGACAGCGGACCTGCCGGTAGCAGAAGAAGCGGCGGCAACAGCGGAATATTTCGGCGCCCGGGTGGAGCGGATCTATGACGCGGGCGTCAGCGGCCTGCACAGGCTGCTGACGGAACTGGATACGATCCAGGCGGCCAACTGCGTGATCGCGGTGGCCGGTATGGAAGGAGCCCTGGCCAGTGTGGTCGGAGGCCTTGTAAGCAGTCCGGTCATTGCCGTGCCGACATCTGTGGGCTACGGAGCCAATTTCCATGGCCTTTCAGCCCTCCTGTCCATGCTCAACTCCTGTGCCAACGGGATTGCGGTGGTCAATATAGACAACGGTTACGGAGCCGGATATATGGCGACCCAGATCAACCGCCTGGCCTGCCGGCCCGGGCAGGGGGAATAAGAGACGGCGGCAGGACCGGGGAGAAGGACATTTTTCAGTACAGGTGCGGGTGATCAGATAGTTACGTATGGGAAGCGGGGTTCCCGGGATGAGAGAATATAGAGAGGGATATATGAAGACGAAACATTTTGACAATTTATATCTGGAATGCAGTGCCGGTATCAGCGGTGACATGTTCGTGGCAGCCATGCTGGATCTGGGCGCGGACAGACAGGCCCTGCAGAAGGCGGCAGACAGCATCCGGGAGATCGATCCCTGCTTTGAAACGGTGATCAGCCGTGTCAGTAAATCCGGCCTGGACTGCTGCGACTTCAATGTGGTCCTGGACCGGGACCACGAAAACCATGACCACGATATGGAATATCTGCACGGGCATCAGCACGGACATGGACATGAGGAAGGCCATACACACAGCCATGAAGAAGACGGCGCGCATGAACATACCCATGCCGGATCGCATGAACACGGGCACATCCATGAGGACGGACACGGCCATACGGACGCGCATGAACACGGGCATGCCCATGAAGACGGGCACGGGCATCACCATCATCATGCCCATCGCCATATGGCTGACATCCGTGCCATTCTGGACCGCTGTGACATGACAGAAGGCGCCAGGACCCTGGCCGGAAAGATCTTCGGGATACTGGCGGAGGCGGAAGCCAAAGCCCACGGAACGGATCCGGAACATGTCCACTTCCATGAGGTGGGCGCCATTGATTCCATCGTGGATATCGTAGCCGCCGCTGTCTGCTTTGACAGCCTGGGGATCCGGCGGGTCTTTCTGCCGGCCCTGTATGAAGGAACAGGGACGGTAAGATGCCAGCACGGCATCCTGCCGGTACCGGTACCTGCGACGGCGAATATCATCAGCGCCTATGGCCTGCCCCTCAGTATTATGCAGGTACAGGGCGAGTTCGTCACTCCGACAGGCGCCGCGATCCTGGCGGCCATTGTTACGGACCACAGCCTGCCGGATGGATTTATGATCCGCAGGATCGGCATGGGAGCCGGCAAACGTTCTTATGAGAGGCCCAGCATTCTGCGGGCCATGGAGATTGAAACCGCCCCCGCTCCGGTCCGGACAGAGGCGGACAGGGTGCTGAAGCTGGAGTCCAATATTGATGACTGCAGCGGGGAGCTGCTGGGCTACGCCATGGAAAGACTGCTGGAGGCAGGTGCCAGAGATGTATTCTATATGCCGGTCCAGATGAAAAAGAACCGGCCCGGCTGGCTGCTGACCGTCCTGTGCAGTCCGGAAGACAGGGAAAAGCTGGAGGAGATCATCTTCCGTGAGACGACGACCATCGGGATCCGCCGGACCCTCATGGAAAGGACGGTCCTGGACAGGAGCCGTGGCACGGTCCTCACAGAGGCCGGGACCGCGGAGGTCAAGATCTGCGGCAGCGGGGAAAATACCCGGGTGTATCCGGAATATGAAAGTGCGGCGGACCTGGCCCGCAAAAGCGGCCGCTCCCTGTATGATATTTACAGGATGATCCGCGCAGAGAGCGGTAAGAGCGAATAAATAACAGCAATTCTTTTCCGGCCTTTTCAGGAGAGGATGTAAGTTGTTTGATTATCTTGTCAGGATATACTATAATTTTATATAATAAAAATCGGCATGGCGAATATGCCCTCTTTCTTGCCCGGAGCTGTTTCATTCTGCAGCAGGAAAGGCAGCCTGGCGAAGGAGATAATATGAAATTTTCAGAGAAAGAATGCAAAGCCTTATTCAAAGAGAATCAGCGGCTGAAACGGGAAATTGAAGAGTACAAAAGCCGGGAACGCTTCGAAAGCCACATTGCGGACCTTCTGGTCAGGAATTCAGGCAATGTTCTTCTTATATTTTCCGGAAAAGAGCACAGGGGCATATATGTCACGTCCAATGTGGAGAAAGTATTCGGAGTCAGTGCCGAAGCTGTTCTGGAGGATGTAACAGTCCTCTGCCGGCGGAGTGTTTCCGCGGGCTTTTTCCCGGATGAGAAGGACATCGGAAACATTGAGGACGACCAGACCATTGAATTCACCGGCGAGTTTGAGAATGCCGCTTCCGGCGCCCGCATGTGGTATACGGTCGGGATCACCCGTACCGGCTTCGGCGGCGAAGATATCTATGTGGTTGTTTTTAAGGACCGGACTTCGGAGAACTATATGAACCAGCATGTGCAGGAGATCCTGGATGTGGTGGAAGGTTCCAATCAGGCTAAGAGCAATTTCCTGGCGGGGCTGTCCCATGATTTCCGGATTCCCATGAACTCCATTGCCGGTTATGTGACCCTGCTGCGGAAGAACGCGGATAATCCGGAGAAGATTCTGGAATACGCCAATAATATCAGCATATCCTGCCAGTCCCTGATGACACTGATCAACCATGTGGTGGATATGAGCCGGACCGGCAGCGCCAATACGACCCTGCAGACCGGAGAATTCTCCCTGCAGGAGCTGGTAGAGGAATCCACAGCCATGCCTGCCGCAGAAGCGGCGGCAAGGGGGATCGCCTTTGAAGTCTGTTTCGATCCTCTGGAGAAAGATATATACATTGGCGACAAAAAAAGGATCGGCGAGATCCTGTATAATATCCTGTCAAATGCCGTTCACTTTACGGGTAAGGGCGGACGGGTCACGCTCAAGGCGGGCGCCGTCAAGACCCAGGACAAGGAATTTGAGGACATTGTATTCCATGTGGAGGACACCGGGATCGGGATGAGCCGGAAGGCGCTGGATACCCTTTATGAGCCGTTTGCCAGGGGCCCGGAAGCCATTTCCCGGGGAGAAGGCATGGGTCTGGGCATGGCCATCACCAAAAAGCTGATCGAGCTGATGAACGGTTCCATAGAGGTGGAAAGCGAAGAAGGGAAAGGAACTTCTGTGACTGTCACTCTCCGTCTGCAGACGGTCGATGACGGCAATGATGATTTCTGGAAGGTCAGGAACGTCCGCAGGATCCTGATCATTGATGAGAATATATCGGCATCGGCCCGGATCCAGGATCTGTTGGAAGGGGCCGGCGTCGAAGCCGTCTGCACTACCAGCGGATACGGCGGCCTGCAGATGATCGAACAGGCCAGGATGGACGGGAAAGTCTATGATATCGTCCTGCTGGATATGAACATCCAGGGAATGAGCGGCCTGGACGTTTCCCGCAGCATCCAGTCCATGGCCTGGGTGGATATGCCGGCAGTTTTTCTGATGACCGAAGATCCGGAAGGCATGCGTGATCATGCCGGCCGGGCAGGCATCCTGGATGTCCTGCAGAAGCCGTTTTTTGTATCTTCCCTGCGGAAAGCGATCGAAGCGAAAGATATCTATTTCTCAGGCGGCAGCACCATGACGGCGGACGAGAAGGATAATCCCCTCGCGGGACTGCGTTTCCTGGCGGCGGAAGACAATATGATCAATGCCGACATCCTCAAGGAACTGCTGGAGATGGAAGGAGCCAGATGTGAGATCGCCGGCAACGGCCTGGCGGCTCTGGCCATGTTCCGCAGCTCCAAGCCGGGCTATTATGATATGCTGCTGATGGATGTCTCCATGCCGATCATGGACGGCTATGAGGCTACCCGGCAGATCCGGAAGCTGGACAGGGAAGACGCGGCGACCATCCCGATCCTGGCCATGACAGCCAATACATTCGCTGAGGATATGGATAAGTCCTTTGCGGCGGGCATGAACGCCCACATCACCAAGCCTCTGGATATCCGCCTCCTGAACGCCACTGTCAAGAGGCTGCGGGCAGGCAATACCGAGCATAAATAAGGCAGCGGCCTTATGACAATAAGAGAACCCTGACGGCATCGTCTTAGTAATGAGACATGCTGTCAGGGCTTTTTTCGTCTTTGCGGATGGTGGAAGGGATGTATCTGCCTGTGCCGGAAGAACGGCAAGAGACGATGGGAGGAGATCAGGGGATCCGGCTGTAATGGCAGGTGAAATACAGGATCTGGAAACGGCAGGACAGAATCCGTATGGCCTGCAGACAGCTCCGGAGACGGTCATCATCCATGGAGGCGAAAGGATCGTCCAGGACCAGGAAGGGCTTTTCGGCAGGGTACATGGCGTCCAGCATGGCAAAGCGCTGGGCCAGGCCGGCCAGGTCCCGGTTTCCGCTGCTGAGGACTTCCGTCGTCCGCAGCTGCCCTCCTGCCCGTACCAGAATCCGCAGATCCGCGTCCGTTTCAAAGCAGGGGGCCTCCTCACCGGACAGTTCCGTATAATAGTGCGTGAAGGCCTGGAGGAAGGGGTCCCGGATCTCGGACAGGAAACGGTCTCTGGCGGACTGCAGATGACTGGCGGCCAGATCCAGGATCCGTTCCTGCCTGCGCAGCATTATCAGTTCCTTCTGTATATCCGCGCAGCGGTCCCGGGCCCGGACAGCCCGGTCCAGTTCCTGCTGCAGAGTCTGGATCCGGAGAGAGGAGGCTGCGGAAGCGGCAGCCATATCTTCCAGCTGCAGGGAAACGGAACGGAGCGCTTCCGTGGTCTGCCGCAGGCTCTCTGCCGGTGATTCCCGGACCTGCTCCTCCCGGGAAGGGACAGGAGAAGGGGCGTCCGGCTGGCTCCGGTACAGACTGTAAGCGATACATACAGCCGCGGCCGCGCCGGCAGCCGGCAGCAGGAAGAGCAGGTTTCCCTGAAAGACCGGAATCAGGCAGATCAGCAGCAGGAACAGGCAAAAGAGCGTCAGGGCAGGCGGCAGGCGGCGGCCGGGATTATCCCTGCCGGAGACCGAAGGGGAAGCGGGAACAGCCTCAGATGCCGCAGCCGGCGGAGCTTCCGTCTGCATCCCGCGCAGGGAGGCGGTCAGTGCTTCTCTGCGGGCCTGCAGGACCGCGCCGGCCCGTTTCCGTTCCCGGATTTCGTCCAGCAGCTGCCGGTACGCTTCTTCCAGGTCTGCCTGCCGCGCCGCAGTTCCGGACAGCCGGGAGAATTCCTCTTCCAGACGGCGGATCCTGCCGGCGGACCTGCCCGTACCCAGACTGCGCCGCTGTCTGTCCAGGATGTGCAGGGCGGCTTCATAATCGGACAGGTCATCCGTGTCCGCGAAGGGGGTCCGTATGCGGGCCTGGATACCGGCCGTCGGCGCGGTATCTCCGGCGGAACCGGAGGTAAAGACCGTATTGCAGAAGGATTCCCGGTCGATGCCGAAGATTTCCCGGCCCAGGTCCGCTGAGTAGCGGCCGGTTTCCAGCCCTGTCCGTTCGTCATAGAGCGTGAAGGTATCCTGCCTGGGTCTTTCGCCGAAAGTCCTTTCCACACGGAAACGGCCCGCTCCGGTCTCAAATACCAGACGGCCCCCGCAGATTCCTCCGTTCCAGGGCCGGTAGCGGCTCCTCAGGCTGTCTTTGCGGCGGCTGTCTCCGTCCAGACCGTAGAACATGGCCAGCAGAAAGGCGGCCAGGGTGGTCTTGCCCCAGCCATTCTCTTCGGCGGTCACATGCAGGTCCGGATCAAAGCGGCAGTGACAGTCATGCAGTTTTCCGAAATTATCAATCGTACAGCTGATCAGTTTCATGAATCAAATCCGTGCTTTCTCCCTGCAGGGCCAGCAGGCCGCACCGGATGACGGCCTGCCGGTCCCTGTCTTCAATGGTGGAATCGCGCAGAACGCTCCTTACGAAATATCCCCGCAGGGAGCGGTCGTCCGCGTATCTGCCGGCATCAAAAGCGTCCTTTGACCTGTCTGTCAGGCGCAGCAGGAAATAGTCATGGCGCAGGGCTGAGAGGACCGGGGCCATGTCGCCGGTCAGCTGCGGCTGCAGGCTGCCGGTCAGGATGACATCGGCCATATCTTCCGGTCCGCAGTTTTCTCTCTCCAGATTCCGGCGGATCTGATCGATGATCTCAGGTACGCTGCTGCAGCCGCTGATATCTGTCCGGATCCGGAAAGCTCTGCGCCGGGCAAAGGGAACAAAGCGGCGGGACAGGCTGTGCATGTCCGGATCGATCAGCAGCACGACAAAGCCGTGGGGGCCCGGCTCATCAAAGCCTCTGGGTTCGAGACAGCCCGGGTAGCAGAAGCTCCCCCTGCTGTCCAGGACACCGCTTTTGGGGGCGTGGATATGGCCCATGGCCAGATAGTCGATATTTCTGTCCTGCAGCCGTGAAAGGGGAATCTCATCCCGGGAAAGGTCGGGATGGGCAGATGTGGTCAGTGTTCCATGCAGCAGGACCAGATTCATGTCCGCCGGATCGGGGGTAAGCAGGTCCCAGAAATCCCCGGAAGCAAAACGGGAAGACTGAAGAGCGCCGAAGATGCGCAGGCCTTTCCCCAGGGTATAGACAGTCCAGTCCTCTTCAAAGAGAAGCAGGTTGTCCGGCAGGTCTTCGAACCAGGGCAGGCTGAAGACGCCTCTGTCATGGTTGCCTTCCAGGCAGAAAAAGAGAATCTGCGGGTGCCTGCGGATGGCGGCGCAGAAGGCGGCCGCTGTGGACGGGGAGACCCGCTCCCTGTCAAAAAGATCCCCGCAGAGAAGGACGGCTGCTGCCTTTTCTGCGGCGGCAAATTCTACCAGCCGCAGGAAAGAGGCCAGCAGCTCACTCCGCCGCAGGGCGGCCCGGTCCGGGGAAAGACGGGTCTCCATACCGGAATCCAGATGCAGATCCGCGCAGTGAATGATCTTGAGCATAACAGATAAAATATCCTCCCACACAGGTGATTCGAATATATATTCGATTCATTCAGTATACCATAAGCGGTCCGTAAGGGAAAGACTGTTGGAGGCTGCTGGAGCATCCGGATGTCTCCGCGCGGCAGGCCCTGCTTTGCCGGGCTCCGGCAGGTGGCGTTTTCCTTCCGGATTCTTTATAATGATAAAAACTGCCGCGGCCGTGCCGGCTGTTTCTGCCGGGAAGGCGGGCTTTCACAGGGATTCCACAGGGAAAGAGCAGGCCGCCTTGCGGCGGCCGGAAAGGGAAAGGAGTCGTCAGATGCGCTGGCTGAAAAAGATCATTGAAGCGGCCATAACCTGGTGCAGGGAATTTTACCGCAGGATCAGAGAAAAATACGGCATCTCAGAGGGGGACGGCCGTTCTCTGCGCAGTCCCCGGGATCTGCCGGCAGAAGAAGTGGAGGCATATGGGAAAAGACAGGGAATCGGATCCGGCAGCGGCGGGACCGTCCGCCGCCATATCATATTCCGTGGCCGGGTACAGGGCGTCGGCTTCCGCTATCAGTCCCAGCATGCGGCCAATGCCGCGGGCGTGACCGGCTGGGTACGCAACAACGCGGACGGCAGCGTTGAGATGGAGGCCCAGGGGACAGAAGAGGCGATCAGCCGCATGCTGCTTTTTATCGAGAAAAGCAGCTGGATCGTGATCCGGGATATGGAGACCACGGAGATACCGGTGCAGCCGGAGGAACGGTCCTTTAAGGTGACAGGATATTGACGCGGACAGACGGATCCGCGGGCAGCAATCAGAATACGGAGGCATACATTTAAAGTGACGGAAATGAGCACGCTCTGCTATATACAGCGGGGACATGAATATTTAATGCTTCACAGGGTCGTGAAGAAAAATGATGTGAATAAGGATAAGTGGATCGGCGTCGGAGGCCATTTTGAGGCGGAGGAGAGTCCGGAGGAATGTCTGCTGCGGGAAGTCCGGGAAGAGACAGGATATGAACTGACCTCCTGGCGCTACAGGGGCCTGGTGACCTTTGTATCCGGGGACGGGGTTACGGAATATATGTCCCTGTTCACGGCCGACGGGTTTACGGGCGAACCGGCTCCCTGTGATGAGGGCGTCCTGGAATGGGTGGACATAGACCGGGTCTGGAAACTGAATCTGTGGGAAGGGGATAAGATATTCTTCCGCCTGATCGATGAAGACGCCCCCTTCTTTTCCCTGAAGCTGGTCTATGACGGAAAGGGAATCCTGCGGGAAGCGGCCCTGAACGGCCGCCCCATGGAGCTGTTCGATATCCTGGAGGAAAACGGCAGCAAAAGCGGAATCGTCCGGGAACGGGGCGTGGCCCACAGGGACGGCAGCCTGCACGGCACGGTCCATATCTGGATTTTCCGGAACAGGCCCGACGGGGGCAGGGATGTATTGCTGCAGAAGCGGAGTCAGGTCAAGGATTCCAATCCCGGCTGTTATGATATTTCCGCAGCCGGACATATAGAGGCGGGGGATGACGCCCTGCCGGCCGCATGCAGGGAACTGCGGGAGGAGCTGGGGATCATGGCGGAGCCGGACCAGCTGATCTGTGTCGGCCAGCACCGCGGCCAGTATCAGGCCGTCTTCCACGGCCTTCCCTTCCGGGACCGGGAGCTCAGCAGCGTCTATATCTATCAGGAGCCTGTCCGGGAGGAGGACCTGGTCCTGCAGCCGGAAGAAGTGGAATCCGTCCTCTGGATGGACTGGCAGGAATGCCGCAGGGCAGTGCATGCCGGCACTATACCCCACTGCATCTACGGGGATGAGCTGGATATGCTGGAAGCGTATCTGACCGGACTGGAACGATAAGGACAGCCGTTGTCTGAAAAATAATAATAGAAAAAATTATCAAAATAGTACTTGACCTTACCGTCGGAATAGAGTATTATAACGACAGTTAGAGATGGCTAACCAAACAGCGGGCGCCCTGAGCGGTAAGAAGGTCGTTCTGTTCGGTTCCTATGGCTGGGGCGATGGTGAATGGCTCCGCACATGGGAAGAGGAAGCTAAAGCAGCCGGTGCCGAGATCGCGGCAGAGAGCCTGGCGGTCAATGGCATGCCTGACGATGACGCTGTCGCGGATTGTGAGGCACTTGGCAAAGCTCTGGCATAATCATTATTCATTTGGCCCCTTTAAATTTTCTCATATTCGTTTTGTCTTTGGCAGGGATCTCCGTTGGCGCAGGCCGGCGGAGATTTCTGTTTCTATGCGTTTTTCAGGTCCGCACGGCAGTTGCGTTCTGTCTGTCCGAATTGCACGGAACAAAATAATCATTCTGAAAACGTTGATAAAAGGGGATTTTCCCGTCTGTCTTTTTTGGAGCGGACGGAAATGGTATACTGAATGAGTAGACTTATACCACAGTAATACTGCAGGATCAGGCAGGATGGAGGTTCGGCATATGGCATTCCGGCGCAATAGTTATGAACAGATCGGTTTGAGGGAAACACTGCTGCCGCTTTCCGAAAAGGAACGGGAAGCCCTGGATAAATCCTGGGCCAGGTATTTCGCAGATAAGATTTTTCCTTTACTGGATGAAACAGAATTTTCGGTCCTCTTCCGCAAAGGCCCCTCTAAACCCAACGTTCCCGTCAATGTCCTGATCGGCGCTCTGCTGCTGAAGGGGTTCATGGGACTGAGCGATGAAGAACTGACAAACGCGGCCATGTTCGATATGCGCTTTCAGACGGCCCTTCACACGACAGGGACGGACCGCCGGCCTTTCGGGCAGACGACGCTGTCCCGCTTCCGCAGGAAGTGCCTGGACTATGAAAGAAAGACAGGGATCGATCTGGCCGCCCGGGCGGTAACGCCGGCCCGGGAGGAACTGGCCCGGTTCGCGGCCCGTTATTTCGGTGACAGCCGGTTCGACTTTGAAGCCTTTACCGGCAGGATGAAGAAAAATACCGCCTTCAGTTATTCCATCGTCAAAAATCCGGAGATTTTTGAGGAAAACCGTCTGCCGGCCCATTCGGACCATTTTTGTTACCGGCCGGATCTGGCACCGGCAGGAAAATGGAGCGCGGCCGCTTCGGACCATGGGGATACAGGCTTTACCTGTTCCCTCAACGGCCTGTGGAAATTTTCCTATGCCGCCAATTACCGGGGGGCAGTCAGGGACTTTGAAAAGGTCTCCTTTGACTGCAGCGACTGGGAAGAAATCCGGGTACCGGCCCATATCCAGATGGAAGGCTGGGACCGGCCTGCCTATGTCAATTATCAGTATCCCTGGGACGGCCGCGAGGAGATCGGACACGACCAGATACCGGAACGCTATAATCCGGTGGCCAGTTATGTCAGATATTTCCGTCTGCCGGCCGCCTTCGCGGGGAGGCCTGTTTATATTTCCTTCCAGGGCGTGGAGAGCGGATTTGCCCTCTGGCTGAACGGCAGCTATGTGGGCTACAGTGAGGACAGCTTTACGCCTTCCGAATTCGATCTGACGCCCTATCTCAGAAGGGGTGAGAACAAGCTGGCTGTCCGGGTCTTTAAGTGGACGGCGTCCAGCTGGCTGGAAGATCAGGACTTCTTCCGTTTTTCCGGCATTTTCAGGGATGTTTATTTATATACGGTCCCGGAGATCCATGTACGGGATCTGAAGATCACGGCCGTTCCTGAGGCGGTGGACGGATCTTATGAAAACGCGGACGGCACCCTGACCGCGGAGCTGGAGCTGCAGGGGGAACGGGCCGGATGCAGGATCCGGTATGCCCTGTCCCTGGACGGCAGTTCTGTCCTGGAAGGTGAATTCCGACCCGGTGAGAACGGGGAAGGCCCGGAAGAGAACATAAGGATCGGCCGGAAGGTATCCCGCCCTCTGCTCTGGAGCGCTGAAAAGCCGGTCCTGTATGACCTGCGGCTGGAGGTATACAAAGAGGACGGAAGTCAGGGCGGCAGCCTGCAGGAGGTGGTCCTGCAGAAAGTGGGCTTCCGCAGATTCGAAATGAAGAACGGGATCATGTGCCTGAACGGGAAGCGGATCGTCTTCAAGGGCGTCAACCGCCATGAGTTTTCCTGCGACAGGGGCCGGGCCATCGGCAGAGAGGAAGCCCTGCAGGATGTGGTCACCATGAAGCGGAATAATATCAACGCGGTCAGGACCTCCCATTATCCCAACGGGAGCGCCCTGTACAGGATCTGTGATGAGTACGGCATCTATATGATCGCCGAGAACAATATGGAAGCCCATGGCAGCTGGGCCCTGTATGAAAGCGGCCTCCAGGACCGGTCGGAGATCCTGCCCGGTGACCATATCGAATGGCAGGACATGCTGCTGGACAGGGTCGAGAGCTGTTACCAGAGGGACAAGAACCATCCGGCCATCCTGATCTGGTCCTGCGGCAATGAATCCTTCGGCGGCAGCGTGATCCATGAGATGGCACAGCGCTTCCGGCAGCTGGATCCGGAGCGTCTGGTCCACTATGAAGGCATCTTCCATGACAGGTCTTATCCGGATACCAGTGACATGGAAAGCCAGATGTATCCTTCCGCCGCTTCCATAGAAACGTTTCTGCGGGAGAATCCGGAAAAGCCTTTCATCTGCTGTGAATATACCCATGCCATGGGCAATTCCAACGGCGGCATGCATAAATACACGGATCTTGCTGACCGGGAGCCCCGTTACCAGGGCGGTTTCATCTGGGATTTTGTGGATCAGTCTCTTCGCAGAAAGGACCGTTACGGCAAAGAGTTCCAGGCCTATGGCGGGGACAGCGGAGAGCGGCCCACCGATTATGACTTCAGCGGCAACGGCATTGTGGACGGGACCCGCCGCCCTTATGCCAAGATGCAGGAGGTCAGATACAATTACCAGAATATCCGGGCCGAAATAACGGAAGACAGGATCCTGATCCGCAATCAGAACCTGTTCACGAATACGGAGGAGCTGGACTGCGTCCTCCTGCTGGAGAAAGAAGGATGCCGGCTGGCGGAATACAGCCTGGCTACGGCAGCGGCACCCCTTTCCGAACAGGAGCTTGCCATGCCGGTCCTGCCGCCCCTGACGGACGGTGAGTATGTCCTGACGGTCAGCTTCCGGCTGCGGCAGGATACCGCCTGGGCCGGCGCGGGGCATGAAGTTGCTTTTGACCAGCGTGTCTTTACGGTCACGGGAAGTCCCGGACCTGCGTATCCCGTCTTGCCGGCGCCCGCCCGGCTTGAGCTGATCCATGGTGACTTTAACATCGGGATCCGGGGGAAGACCAGTGATGCCCTCTTCTCCCTGCTGCGGGGCGGACTCGCTTCCTGGAGGGCCGGCGGCAGAGAACTGATCGAAAAGATGCCCCGTATGAACTTCTGGCGGGCGCCTGTCAGCAATGACACGGGCAATGCCATGGCAGCCAGATACGGTCAGTGGAAGCTGGCCAGTCTCTACGCCCTTCCGGCCATTACAGCGCCGGAACACGCAGCGGAAGCGGATCATAACGCGGAGCTCTGGCCTCAGATCAAAGAAAAGAAGGGGCAGGCAGAGATCATCATGAAATATCTGCTGCCGACAGCGCCCGCCGCGTCGGCCATCGTGACCTACCGCTTCCTGGCGGACGGCGCCATTACCTTCATCATGGACTATGACCCGATACCGGGGCTGTCGGAAATGCCCGAATTCGGTTTCCTGTTCACGCTGAACGCGGACTATGACCAGGTGAAATGGTACGGGATGGGACCGGAAGAGAACTATTGTGACAGGAGCCGTGGGGCGAAGCTGGGCGTGTACAGCCGTACGGCCGCGGAGAACATGGAGGCTTACCTGGTTCCTCAGGAGACCGGGAACAGGACCGGGGTCAGGTGGGCCGAGGTGACCGACCGTCCGGGCCGGGGATACAGGTTTGAGAGCAGCCTTCCGGACGGAATGGATTTTTCAGCGATCCCTTACACGCCCGAAGAACTGGAAGCCGCTTCCCATCCGGGCGAGCTGCCGCCGGTCTTCCATACCATCGTCCGCTGCAGCCTGAAACAGATGGGTGTCGGCGGTGACGACAGCTGGGGCGCCAGGACCCATGAGGAATACCTGCTGGATGTATCTGCTCCCCTTCACTTCGAGGTGACCGTACGGGCCATTTAAAATGGCTGCCATCTGACGCGGCAGCGGCAGGAAGAGATAATAAAACGGACAGCATACAAAAACAGGACGTTTCAAACGAAACGTCCTGTTTTTGTATGCCTTGTTTTCCGGAACCGGATCATTTCCGGTCACGCGCGGGTCAGCCCATAACGATCTCGACCTGATAGTCGGTCTTGCCCTTGATATAAGGGATGACACAGCCGTCCATCTTTTCGCCGTCTACCGTGATGTAGGCAACGCCCTTTTCAACATGATCCGGGTTGGAAACATGGATCCTGTAGGTGCCTTCGCGATACTTTCTGACCAGGTCAAAATCACCGAAATCACCGGGGATGCAGGGATTGACAGACAGGCCTTTCAGGGTAGGATAGACGCCCAGGATGTACTGGGAGATATCCGTAAAGGTCCAGGCTGCGGTACCGGTCAGCCAGCTGTTCTTGCCTTCGCCATGATGGGGAGCGTCCGCGCCCGCGACCATCTGTGAGTAGACATAGGGCTCGGTCTTATGGATCTCGCTGAATTCCTCAACACAGGAAGGAGCGGTCTTCCAGTAAACCTCAAACGCGCGGCTGCCGCGTCCGATGACAGTTTCCGCGATGGAGACCCAGGGATTGTTGTGGCAGAAGATACCGCCGTTCTCCTTATATCCCGGAGGATAGGAGGAAATCTCGCCCAGCTCGACGTGATATCTGGTATAGGTGGGCTGGTTGAGCATGATGCCGTATTTGGTGTCCAGTTTTTCCTTTACGCTGTCCAGGGCTTTTTCGGCTTCACCGGTCTCCACGCCGACGCCGGCCAGGACACAGAAGCCCTGGGGCTCGATGAAGATCTTGCCTTCTTCACACTCCTCGGAACCTACCTTGTTGCTGAAGGCGTCGTAGGCACGCAGGAACCATTTGCCGTCCCAGCCGTCCGTGAGAATGGCTTCTTCCATAGCCTTCTTCTCGGCAAGAACCGCGGCCGCTTCGTCTGTCAGGCCCTTGAGCCCGCACAGATCGGCGTATTCCTGAGCGTATTTGACGAAC
This sequence comes from uncultured Lachnospiraceae bacterium, assembly GCA_902789735.1. GTDB lineage: Bacteria > Bacillota > Clostridia > Lachnospirales > Lachnospiraceae > CAG-791. Next base: position 46,712 of record CADAOZ010000009.1, on the reverse strand, counting down.
ATGCCCGCGATGAAGACAGATTCAGCCACAGGCCCTTCGCTGGGACCTGAAGTCTGGAAAGATTCGCCGGAATGCTCGGAGAAGCAGTTCAGGTTCAGGCAGTCGTTCCAGTCCGCGCGTCCGATCAGGGGCAGTTTATGGGGGCCCTTGTGGGTGATCGTGTAATTGATGCTTCTGCGCAGATGCTCCATAAGAGGCTTCGCGATGGACATATCGTTGTCGAAGGGGACCATTTCGTCCAGGATGGTCTCGTCGCCCGTCTCACGGATATAGGCACTGGTGGCGGCGATCAGCCAGAGCGGATCGTCATTGAAGCCGCTGCCGATATCCGCGTTGCCCTTCTTGGTCAGGGGCTGGTACTGATGATAAGCGCTGCCGTCCGGGAACTGGGTGGAAGCGATGTCAATGATTCTCTCCCTGGCTCTTTCGGGGATCAGGTGGACAAAGCCCAGCAGATCCTGACAGGAATCACGGAAGCCCATGCCCCTGCCGATACCGGACTCATAATAGGAAGCCGACCGGGACATATTGAAGGTGACCATACACTGATACTGGTTCCAGATATTGACCATACGGTCGATTTCGGGATGGGAACTGGTCACATGGTACTTGGAGAAAAGGTCATCCCAGTAGGCACGGAGTTCATCATAAGCAGCGCGTACCGCGTCCGCGGTACTGTATCTGGCGATGACTTCTCTCGCCCGGGTCTTGTTGATGACGCCATAGGATTCCCATTTTTCCTCCACGGGATTTTCGATGTAGGAAAGGACGAATACCAGCTCTTTTTCCTCACCGGGCTGCAGGTCCAGATCGATCTGGAAGACAGCGCAGGGAGACCAGCCGCTGGCTACGGAATTGGCGCAGGCGCCGTTTTCCACGGCCTGGGGCAGCTGCGGGCTGCGGTAATCGCCGATAAAGGTCCGGCGGTCCGTCTCGAATCCGCTGACAGGTGTGTTGACCGAGAAGACAGCGTAATGGGCGCGGCGTTCTCTGTACTCGGTGCGATGATAGATGGCAGCGTAAGGAAGGCTGCTGTAATCCTCAATGGAAGTCTTTTCGGGTTTCCTGAGACCGGAGATCTCATAACCCAGATTGGTCTCGATCTCGACCTCGCCGGTGGACAGATTCCGCTGGAAGTTCTTCTGGTCGTCATCCGCGTCCCACAGGCACCATTCCACATAAGGGAATACCTGGACTTTTCTGGCTTCCCCGGACTTGTTGGAGACCCTGAGCAGCATCAGCTCGCAGGCGTCGTTCAGGGGGACCATGTTCAGCAGGCTGGCTTCAATCCCGTTCTTTGCACCGGTAAAACAGCTGTAGCCCATGCCGTGGCGGCACTCATAGCTGTCCAGCTCTGTCTTGGTGGGCTGCCAGCCGGGATTCCAGATATTGTTTCCTTCTTTAATATAGATATATTTGCCGTTGGTGTCATAAGGCTGATCATTATAGCGGTAACGTGTGATCCGCAGCAGGCGGGCGTCCTTATAAAAAGAATAACCGCCGCAGGTATTGGAGATCAGGCTGAAAAAGTCCCTGTTTCCCAGATAATTGATCCAGGGAAGCGGGGTCCTGGGTGTCGTGATCACATATTCACGGCGCGCGTCGTCAAAAAAACCGAATTTCATATACGTACTCCCCTCTCCGGACAATGCCGGATCTTGATGTGATGAATAAACGAAAACGTTTAATATAATTTAAGCAGAAATTCGAAAAAATAGCAATATATTTCGAACAATTTTTAGATAAAAAAAGTGATATTGACTGCGGTTCAAAAAAAATCCCGAAAATCACGAAAAAAGTACTTGAAATTATGGCGAATTTGAAGTACAGTATAACTACAAAAACGATTTCGAAACAAAAAAATCGAAAAACGTTTAAGCTGCTGGTAAAGCATTACAGCCGGTCAATTTAATAGTGAAGGAAAGCTGGAGCAGAAAAATGATTTCTCTGAAAGATATCGCTGCTGCATGCAATGTATCGGTGGCTACTGTAAGCAAGGCGCTCAACGATCAGCATGACGTCAGCGCGAAAACGAAAGAACTGGTAAGGCAGAAGGCAAAGGAACTCGGGTATTTCCCCAATTCGGCAGCCAAGATGCTCAAGACCAATGAATCCAGAAATATAGGCGTTCTCTTTGTAGACGAAGCGCAGAGCGGCCTGACCCATGATTATTTCAATCATGTCCTGGACAGTTTTAAAAGGGGCATTGAGAAATATGACTACGATCTGACCCTGATCAACTGCAGTAAAGGACATTCCCAGCAGATGACCTATCTGGAACGGGCCAGATACAGGGGATTCGACGGTATCGCCATAGCCTGTATTGATTTTCAGGATCCGGAAGTCGTCGAGCTGATCACCAGTGACATACCGGTCGTTACGATCGACTACATATTCAATAATACAATCGGCATCATTTCCGATAACGTCAAAGGGATGGAAGACCTTGTTGAATATGTATACAGCATGGGCCACCGCAGAATTGCCTATATCCACGGGGCGGATTCCTCTGTCACACAGGCGAGACTGACCTCCTTTTTTACAACGGTCCATAAGCTGGGGGTCGAGATTCCCGAGGAATATCTGCGGGTTGCGGCCTACAGGGATACCGCGGCGGCTTATGAGAAGACTATGGAGCTGCTGGATCTGGAGGAACGGCCCACCTGCATTTTCTATCCGGATGATTTTGCCAGCTTCGGCGGGATCAACGCGATCCGGGCCAGAAAACTGCGGATTCCGGATGATATTTCGGTCGTTGGCTACGACGGCATCAGTATGGCCCTGTTCCAGGAGCCCAGCCTGACGACCCTGAAACAGGATACGGAAAAAATCGGGAGCTACGCGGCGGAGAGCCTGATCGGACTGATCAAATCTCCCAGGACGACCATTATCCGGCCCATCACCGTTCCCGGACATCTGATTGAAGGCGAATCGGTACTGAATCTGAACGAATCATAAGCGTCAGTACAGTGCCTGAAAGCATAGACGGAGGCGGACCGTTTTCCGCCGTTAGTTAAACTGTTCAACCATTTTCAATTTTATTTTTTCTTTAAGGGAGGAAAAGTTATGAAGAGAAGAACACTGAGTCTGCTGTTAGCAGCAACTTGCGCAGCCGGTCTCCTTGCTGGTTGTGGTTCCAGCGCAGCTCCCGCTGCAGAAGAGCCCGCCGCCGAGGAAACAGAAGCAACAACCGAAGCGGCTCCCGCTGAGGAAGAGGCTCCTGCGGAAGAGGATGCTTCCGGTGAAGGCAAAGTCCTGAACATCTACTGCTGGAACGAAGAGTTCAAGAGCCGTCTGAAAGACCACTATCCGGGCTATGAAGAAGTTGACGCCACCCACGGCAAGATCGGCGATGTCGATGTAGTATGGAACATCACTCCTTCTGATGACAACGCTTACCAGAACAATCTGGATGAGACCCTGCTGAAGCAGGCTGACGCTGCCGCTGATGACAAGATCGACCTCTTCCTGGTAGAGGCTGACTACGCGCTTAAATATGTCGGCACTGACTACACAATGCCTGTAGCGGATCTTGGCCTGACAGAAGATGAGCTGGCAAATCAGTATCAGTATACAAAAGATGTCGTTACGGATTCCAACGGCGTTCTGAAGGGTGTTTCATGGCAGTGCTGCCCCGGCGTTATGATTTACAACCGTGAAGCCGCCAAGGAAACCTTCGGCACCGATGATCCCGCTGAGATCCAGGCTAAATTCGCTGACTGGGACGCTTTCGTAGCATCCGCTGCTGAACTGAAGGCGAAAGGCTATCAGGCGGTTTCTTCCGTAAACGATACTTATCGTGTATATTCCAACAACGTTACCTCTCCCTGGGTCGTTGACGGCAAGATCAACCTTGACGACAACATCAAGAAATGGGTAGACGATTCCAAGAAACTGGTAGATGAAGGTTATGCAGGAACCCACGATCTGTGGTCTGATGACTGGAGCAAGGGCTTCTATCCCGAAGGAAAGGTATTCGCTTACTTTGGACCCGCATGGCTGATCGACTTCTGCATGGCTGCTGATACCGAAGGTTCCATCGCCAACGCCGGCGGCTGGGCAGCAACCGAAGGACCTCAGGGCTTCAGCTGGGGCGGCACATGGATCTGCGGCGCAACAGGCACAGATAACCCTACACTGGTTGCTGATATCATGAGACAGCTGACCACCAACGAGGCCATCATGACTGACATCGTTAAAGCTGACAATGATTTCGTTAACAACAAGCCCGCTATGGAAGCCATGGCTCAGGATGAGACCTACGGCGACGCTGTTCTGGGCGGACAGAACGCTCTGGCTATGTTCTGCGCAGGCGCTGATAAGATCGACATGAGCAACATCTCCATCTATGATCAGGGCTGCACAGAGGAATTCCAGCAGGCTATGAAGGGCTATTTCGAAGGCCAGCAGGATTTCGACGCTGCTTACGAAGCATTCTGCAAAGCTGTTGTTGAGAAGTATCCTGAACTGACATATTAATTCTTAACTGAACAGAGTTACAGTGACAGGTCTCGATTTTGAGAAAGTCCTGTAAAACATGAAAAGGGAGCCTGCCCGGTTCGTCCGGGCAGGCCACTCTTCAAATAGGGAACGTAAACGTTTAAGCGATTTTCAGCATTTGCTGGCGCTTGCTGTAAATGTCAGAATGCAAGAGCTCAGACGCCTGCGCAGATACGCTGCAGGGTCCGGCCAAGCAGGAGCAACTGTACAGACGTCTGGTCTGATGCCTGCGTTTCCGGGCAAGCTGCCGCAAGGCTTATTTCCGGGGAGAGGAGTACATTATGAACAACGCCAAACGGGGTAAAGTCGTCAGCTACAATAAATGGGGCTATATCTTCCTGATCCCTTTCGTTGTAGTGTACGCGGTCTTTCAGCTGATTCCCATGGTCAGCACTTTCTACAACAGCTTTTTTGAAAACTACCGCTCCGGTCTGACCCAGATCGGCCCCAACTTTGTTGGTTTTAAGAATTTCGCCACGCTGTTCACCAATGGTGATCTGCTTATGTATACAAGGAATACCATGATCATGTGGATCCTGGGCTTTGTGCCCCAGATTATTGTATCCCTGCTGCTGGGCGCCTGGTTCTCGGATCCCAGCCTCCGCCTGAAGGGACAGCGTTTCTTCAAGACCGTTATTTATCTGCCTAACCTGATCATGGCATCCGCCTTTTCCATGCTGTTCTTCACGCTGTTCGCGGACAGCGGCCCGATCAACTCGATCCTGATCAGCATGGGCATTATTTCCGGTCCTTTCAAGTTCATGTCCCATGTCTGGAGCGTGCGCGGACTGGTCGCCTTCATGAACTTCATTATGTGGTTCGGCAATACCACCATCCTGCTGATGGCCGGTATGATGGGTATCGATCCGGCCCTGTATGAAGCGGCCCAGGTCGACGGCGCGACAGCGACCCAGATCTTCTACAGGATCACCCTTCCGCTGCTGCGTCCCATCCTGCTGTACGTCATGATCACATCCCTGATCGGCGGTCTGCAGATGTTCGACGTACCGCAGATCCTGACCAACGGTACCGGCGATCCGGTCCGTAAGTCCATGACCCTGATCATGTACCTGAACAAACATCTGTGGAGCAAGAACTATGGTATGGGCGGCGCCCTGTCAGTCCTGCTCTTCATCATAACCGGTATCTTCTCATTCATCGTATTTAAGATCAATACGAGAACAGATAAGTAAAGGAGGGCGTTATGAATACAGAGAACAAACAGAGTAAAGGCCTTCCGATCGGTGTCAGAAGAGCCATTGCCTATATCGTACTGATTTTTATGTCCATCCTCTGCCTGGTCTGGTTCTATATCCTTTTTGTGAACGCGACCAGATCCAAGGGTGAACTGACCAGGGGCTTCACGCCGATTCCCAGTACCCATCTGATCGAGAACCTGTCCAACGGTGTTTTTCACGGTACACTGCCTTTTGTCAGAGGCATGCTGAACTCCCTGTTCGTAGCAGGCTGCAGCGCGGCCCTCTGCACCTACTTCTCGACCATGACCGCCTACGCGATCCATGTATATGATTTTAAGATGAAGAAATTCATGTCTACCTTTATTCTGGCAGTCATGATGATTCCTCAGCAGGTCACTGCACTGGGTTTCCTGCAGCTGGTCGGCAGAATGAAACTGGAAGACAACTTCATTCCCCTGATCGTTCCCGCGGTAGCGGCGCCGGTCACTTACTTCTACATGAAGCAGTATATGGAATCCACCCTGCCCCTGTCGCTGGTCGAAGCGGCCAGAATTGACGGCTCCGGCGAATTCCGTACTTTTAACAGCATTGTCCTTCCGCTGATGAAACCCGCGATCGCGGTACAGGCAATCTTCACCTTCGTCAGCAGTTGGAACAACTACTTCACGCCGGCCCTGATCCTGCACAAGGATAAGATGAAGACCCTGCCGATCCTGATCGCGCAGCTGCGTTCCGCGGACTTCCTGAAGTTCAATATGGGACATGTGTACGCGGCGATTGCCTTCTCCATCTTCCCGGTCATCCTGGTCTACCTGTTCCTGTCCAAATACATTGTCGGCGGAACAACACTGGGCGGCGTCAAGGGCTGATCCCCGCAATGCAAAAAAAGGCGATTCCGGAGTGATTCCGGGTATCGATAACAGTTGATTTTTCATTACCTCCTTAATGAAGAAAGAACCTCCGGCAGATCCGCCGGAGGTTCTTTCTTTGCGATTGTATTCAGCTTTTTTTAGCGGCGGCTTTTGCCTCGAAACGGGCTTTGTCAACGACAGCCCGCTGATGGCTGCCTTCCCCGATCAGGCCGGCTTCATCAAATGCCCGGACCCGGAAAGTCAGGAGCCTGCCGTTATTGGAAATCTCTGTCAGTTCGGTCTCCACACGGACTTCCATGCCTGCCGGCGTAGCGGCGACATGGGAGACACTGATCTGTGTTCCGACAGTTGTCCTGCCTGCTTCCAGGACCGGCGCTACAGAAGCAGCGGCCGTGTATTCCATGGCTGCGATCATCATCGGAGTGGCCAGGACATTAACCTGTCCGCTTCCGACGCTGCTTGCCAGATGGGCTTTTGTAACAATAAAATCATGAGTTCCCTGCAATCCGATATGCATATATAAATCTCCTTTTCCTGTATCGGCTATAGGTGGAATCCTGTCTGCATCATATAACAAACAGGCGGATTACTCAAGAAGCATCATTTTTCGCTGTCTGCTGTGACTTTTTTTAGGAAGAAATTCAATTATCTGCTATAATCAAAAGGGCCTTGACGGTATGACGGATATTTTTGTGCTATCCATACAAAAGAGGATCCGGGCGTGGCAGAAACATGAACAAATTCCGGCCGCGGGCCGGGTGAAGACAGGAGAAGATTATATTGGAAATCAGGCGCTGCATACAGGAGAAAAATAGAACAGAGAGAAAACAGAAGGTCCTGCTGTGGATTCTCCTGGTCCTGCTGGTCCTGTCCGGCTGCGGCGGCGGGACATCCCAGACAGGCAGTACGGCGGACACAGCATCCGCGACAGCAGCGGCTGCGCAGGAAGCAGAGGAGGACATCCCGGAATCCTATAGAAAGCTGGAGGAAGCAGCCGGGAAGATTGAAGGCAGGATTTATACCAATCCCTGTTTCAGGCTGCAGATTGCCGCGCCGGAAGGATTCTCCCTCTATGGCAGCAATGTGACGGAGCAGCTTCAGGGCAGGAGCCGGCTGGAATCTGCCAGAACCGCCAACAGTTTTATGGATATGTATGGACGTAAGGAAGGGGAGGGATCCCTCCAGTCCATTTCGGTTCTTCTGGGCAGCCTGGATTCCGGGATCAGTCCGGAAACCATGGACCTGACCATTCAGACTGCCATATCCCGGGTCTCGGAGATACTGACGGCAGAAGGGGCGGAGGATATTAAAGTGACAGCGGCGAATGCTGTATTTCTGGGGAAAGAAACCAGAACGGTGGAGATCAGCTGCCGGAAAGACGGTCAGATCCTGTTGGAACGGGAGATATTTCTGGCCAGTGATTCGTATTTGCTCGAGATTGTTTTTACCGGCGCGACACCGGAAGAGATTGAGCGGCTGCAGAAATGCTGCAGCGTGATCAGGTAGAGGCATTGTAGAACAGGAACTCTGAGGGGACTGCCGGACGGTCCCGCAGTAGACATACAATCCGGTGAGCGATTACAGTACAGTATCGTTTGACCTTTGTATGTATAAAAGGGGAATATTATGGAGAGAAAGAGCGGAATCCTGCTGCCGGTCAGCAGTCTTCCTTCCAGATACGGCATCGGCTGTTTTTCCAGAGAGGCGTATGAATTTGTGGATTATCTGGTCCGGGCAGGCCAGACCTACTGGCAGATCCTGCCGCTTGGCCAGACCGGCTACGGGGACTCGCCCTACCAGTCTTTTTCAACCTTCGCGGGCAATCCTTATTTTATCGATCCGGAGAAACTGATCCAGCTGGAATATATCAGCAGAGAAGAGGCGGATGCTGCCGATTGCAGCGGGGATCCTGCCAGGGTCAGTTATGCGGACCTGTATGACAGGCGCTACCTGCTGCTGGCTAAAGCCTACCGGAACAGTCCTTTTGCCCTGCAGCTTAAAGACCGATGGAAGAGCCCTGATTATGACCGGGAAAGAGAGGATTTCAACCGCTTTATCCAGGAAAATATTGACTGGCTGCAGGATTACGCCCTCTATTGGGCGGTGAAGCAGGAGATGGGCGGCATTCCCTTCATCAAATGGGAACGCGGCATCCGCCTGCGGGAGCCGGAGGCTGTGGCCAAATGGACAGGGCGCCTGTCAGAACATATCCGTTTTATCCAGTTCCAGCAGTATATGTTCTTCAGTCAGTGGACAGAGCTGAAAAAATACGCCAATGAGAAGGGGATTCGTATTATAGGCGATCTGCCGATCTATGTGGCCTTTGACAGCGCGGATGCCTGGAGTCATCCGGAGCTTTTTGAATTTGATGAAGACGGCTATCCGACTGTGGTAGCGGGCTGTCCGCCGGATGCCTTTTCCGAAACGGGGCAGCTGTGGGGGAATCCCATCTACAGGTGGGACTATCATAAAGAGACCGGCTACAGCTGGTGGATGGACCGTCTGGGCCATGCTTTCCGCCTCTACGATATGGTCCGAATAGACCATTTCAGAGGTTTTGATGAGTATTATACGATTACCAGCGGTTCACAGACTGCCATTGGCGGCCAGTGGAAGCCGGGGCCCGGTATCGACCTGTTCCGGGTCATGAAGGAAAGACTGGGCGACAGGGATATCATTGCAGAGGACCTGGGCTATCTGACGCCCTCTGTCCACCGTCTGCTGGAGGATTCGGGATATCCGGGCATGAAGGTCCTGCAGTTTGCCTTTTCCGGCGATCCTGCCAACCTGTATCTGCCCCATAACCATGTGGAGAACAGTGTGGTCTATACAGGGACGCATGACAATCAGACGACAGTTGGCTGGTATAAGAGCGCTGCTAAATATGAGAGGGCTTTTATACACAGATATCTGGGAATTTTCGGAAGGGAAGCCACTCCTGAAGATTTTATCCGTACTGCCCTGATGAGTGTGGCTTCTCTGGCCGTCATTCCCATGCAGGATTATCTGGAACTGGGTGACGAAGCCAGGCTCAACACCCCATCCATCCTTGGCGGCAACTGGCAGTGGCGGCTGGTCCCGGGCCAGCTGACGGAGCAGCTGGCGGACCGGATCCGCAGCCTGACGGAGCTTTACCAACGGCTTTGACAGACAGGAAGAGCGCAGCAGATGTAAACGTAGACAAACGGCCGTCCGGAGGCGGCCGGGAAGAAGAGACAGGAGAAGGCGTATGGCCAAAAAAAAGAAAAAAGCAGCAGAACTGGAAAAGGGGCTGGTATTCAGCAGAGCTGTATTTAACGAAGGTTTCGGGGAGATCTACGACAGAATCAACCGGTGGTCGCTTCCCGGTGTTCTGGTGCTGGCACTGGTCCTGGCAGTCATAAACGCCGGAATGGATGTGGCAGGCCTGCCGCTGCCGGCCAAAATCCTTCTTTATCTTGGAATCATTTACGGCAGTATCTGTGTATTTGTCTGGCCTACCAGCTTTTTTATCCAGCAGGGCAGGATCCGCCTGCTGAAAGAAAGTTATATTGAAGTCTATAAAGACAGTATTATTTACTATAAATGTGACAGTAAGACGTTCAATACGCCCCACTATACGCCCCTGTCCGTTGAAAGAATCAGGACGGCCGAGCAGTCCAAACGCTATCTGACACTGAAGGGAGATATCCTGAACCGGGAGAACGGCAGGAGACCGGATGTCCTTAAGATTCCGGCAGCCTTTGAAGATATGGAGGCAGTCGCCCGGCTTGCGCGGCGCTGAATACCGGGAATATGCAGAAAAAAGGAGAGGGAGAACGGTCAGTTCTCTCTCTCCTTTATTCTTGTCTGCTGCCAGTAGGCGCCCATAGACTGGCCCGGCTGGCTGGTCACTTCATCATCCAGATAAGACGCCAGGCCAACAGAAGCGGGCTTCCAGGAAGTGGCCTGTTCCACTGTCGGATATTCTACTTCGGCATACCAGAACTCTGTAGGCAGGCCCTGATCGACATGGCTGACTTCCAGACGCAGGCCGTCAGGAAGCTGATATGTGCGGCGGGTCTTGGGAATCAGAGGCAGTCCGATCAGATCCTCCAGCTGGTCAAAGGTCTCTTTTTCCAGATTGATCTCTATCTCCTGACGGGCCAGAAGCCCGGGAGATTTGATACAGAGTACATATTCGGTCCTGCCGCCTACCGTGGCTTCCTCCCGGATTCTGACTGTCGGCGCCAGACTGATATAACCCTGACGCATCTCCTGTTCAAATAAAAGGGGAAGCTCCGGAGAAGGCCATCCCTTTACCATCCATTTTCTTTCGATTTCCATTTTCTGTTCCGGACTGACCGGGATTCCTTTCCATAGGGTGCCGGATATGCCGGCTCGCTTATAGTGTAGCACGGAAACAGGGAAATAAAAGCGGAAATTCATTCTGCACTTGAGCCGCCTGTAAAAAATGATATAATGCTCACATGAAATCACAAAAAGCAGCCGGCGGAGCCGGCTGCAGATACAGAATAAACAAAAAGTACAGTAAAGGAAGAGATGTCTGATGGGTGTCCGCAGAGATGACAGCGGCAGAAACGTAGTGAATCAAAAGAATCAAAGAAAAAAAAGAAACAGCCGCAGGCGCCTGCATCTGATCGACGGAATCCGGGGGCTGACCCTGATCAGTATGATCCTGTATCACGCTGCCTGGGATGCGGTCTATCTGCTGGATTATCCATGGAGATGGTACCGGAGCAGCGGCGCCTTCCTGTGGCAGCAGAGTATATGCTGGACATTTATCCTCCTGTCGGGATTCTGCATACCCATGTCCCGCAAGCCGGTCCGCAGAGGCATCCTGATCTTTGTCATGGGAGCCCTGATCACCGGCGTGACCATGGTATTCGTACCGGATGAAAGGGTGGTCTTCGGTGTTCTTACACTGATCGGGACCTGTATGATCCTGCTGGGGATATTCGAGCCCCTTCTGGAAAGGCTGCCCGCCTGGGAAATGCTGCCGCTTAGTTTCCTCTTCTTTCTTCTGACCAGGTCTATCAACAGCGGCTATCTTGGAATCGGCCCGCTTAAACTCCTGCAGCTTCCGGCGTCCCTGTACAGCGGCTGGGTCTCCGCCTATCTGGGATTTCCCCCCGCAGGCTTCCGGTCGACCGACTACTTTTCGGTCATACCCTGGATCTTCCTGTATCACTGCGGCTATTTTCTCTGCAGAACATTCAAGCAGGCCAGGCTGTTCAGGAACAGGATTTTTAAGATCAAAATTCCCGTTGCGGACTGGCTGGGCCGGCACTCTCTGGCGGTCTATCTGCTCCACCAGCCCATCCTCTATCTGATCGTGCTGGCTATTCAGCAGTGGGGGTGATTTCCTGCTGCCGCATGATGCTGCGGATGGATTCGAACAGATAAGGCTTGAGCGCCTCGATGGGAAGGGGATCCTGGTACAGGATCGGACTGTAGGAGCAGGAGCTGAGCAGTTCGATGATCATAAAGATCATCACTTCCGGATTTTTATATCGTACCTTGGAGGTACGGAACGCTTCATCAATAATAGAAGGGAGGCTGACATCGTCTTCCTCGCCTACGATCATGAGCTGGGACTTGAAAATGCCCCAGCTCAGATTTTTGGAGATAAATCGAAGCAGGACCGGATCCCGGCTGAACTGGTTGATGATATGATCAGCCAGAAAGACGATTTTGTCCTCCAGTGTCTGCAGGTCGGTTTCCTGCAGGGCTCTGTCGGCCACCAGGAAGACCTGGGAAGCCTTTCTGGCGATCAGCCGGTTGCGCAGATCGTATTTATCCTTGAAATACAAATAAAAGGTCCCCTTGGCGACCCCGGCCTTTTCGGCGATATTGGAAATAGTGGTATTGTGGATGCCCTGTCTGGTGAACAGATCAAAAGCTGTATTCAGAAGGGCGTCTTTTTTTTGCTTTTTATTTGCTGCGGCTTTGCCGTTCGATTTCACTGTTTTGCCTCTTTTCGCGGATCCGGTATGATCCTGTATGTTCCGCCCTGAAATGCTTATGAGATTATGCATCATGTTTGCAGGATTGTTAAAAAAATCAAAATAATCTGCAGAAGAATCCCAAATGGCCGGTTTAAATGTTGACCAATGGTCATTAATGTGGTATAACACTCATGCAAAATAAAAATGACCAACGGTCATATTGATACGATAACGCAGGACGGGATTCTTTGCAAGAGAAATGCAAAAAGAATTCGGACTGCAGAAGCGGAGCACATTACGGACCGGACCTGTCCGGCCGGGTATATTTTCGGGAGTAGAAAATGAGAAATATCAGCAAGGCAATTGTAAAAAACAGGGTCCTGATTCTGGTCCTGGCGGTTTTACTGGCAGTCCCCGCAGTCATTGGCTACATCCATACCAGGGTCAATTATGATCTGCTGGTATATCTGCCGGATGAGATCGATACCATGAAGGGGCAGGATATCCTGATCGATGAATTTGGCACAGGCGCTTTTTCCCTCTTTGTGGCAGACGGGCTGGAAGACCGGGAGGCGGCAGATCTGAAAAAAGAGATTGAACAGATCGACCATGTCAAAAAGGTGCTCTGGTATGATTCCTTCCTGCCCCTGTCTGTTCCAAAGGAAATGCTGCCGGCGGAAGTTTATGACGCGTTTAACGAAGGGGACGCGACCCTGATGTTCATTCTCTTCGACGATTCGACTTCGGCGGACGGCACGCTGGAGGCGGTCCAGGAGATCCGGAAAGTGGCGGATGAGCGATGTTTCCTGAGCGGAATGTCGGCGATTCTGGTCGATACCAAGGATCTGTCTGAAGCGGAGACACCGGCCTATGTAGCTATTGCGGTCATACTGGCGGCCATCGTACTCTCCCTGACCATGGATTCTTTTATAATTCCCTATCTTTTCCTGGCCAGTATCGGCCTGGCCATTATCTATAACCTGGGGTCCAATTTTTTCTTAGGCAGTATTTCCTATGTGACCAAAGCCATTGCAGCGGTCCTGCAGCTGGGTGTCACCATGGACTATTCCATTTTCCTCTGGCACAGTTATGAAGCCCAGCTGGACACGGGGAAAGAGAAAGACGACGCCATGGCAGCCGCGATCGAGGAGACATTCAGTTCCATCGTAGGCAGCTCGGTCACTACCATTGCCGGATTTATCGCCCTGTGTTTCATGAGTTTCACACTGGGCCTGGATCTGGGCATTGTCATGGCCAAGGGCGTATGCTTTGGCGTAGTCGCCTGCGTAACAGTCCTGCCTTCCATGATCCTCTGCATGGATAAGATCCTGCTGAAGACCCGTCACAGACCACTGCTGCCGGACTTCAAAGGACTGGGCCGTTTCATCACCGGGCATTACAGGATCTGGCTGGTCCTTTTCCTGGCCCTGCTGGGGCCTGCAGTCTGGGGCTACACCCATACCAGTGTTTACTACAATCTGGATTCCACCCTGCCCAGGGATCTGCCCAGCGTCGTTGCCAATGAGAAGCTGGACGCTTCTTTCCACATGGGCGCGACGGACATGCTCCTGATCGACGCGGATATCCCGGCCAGGGATATAGCAGCCATGGCCGGACAGATGGAATCGGTCGACGGCGTTAATTTTGTAATCGGACTGAATACGATCAAAGGCGGTGCCCTGCCGGACGAGATGATTCCTGCCCATTTGAAGGAGAGTCTGGGAAATGAGAACTGGCAGCTGCTGATCATCGGTTCCGAATACGCAGTCGCCAGTGAAGAGGTCAACCGACAGTGTGATGCCCTGGAGGCCATTGCCAAGCAATATGATGCCGGGGCCATGCTGATCGGCGAAGCTCCCTGCACCAGGGACCTGATCCGGATTACAGACAGGGATTTCAAGACTGTTTCCGCAGTGTCGATCGGCGTGATCTTCCTGATCATCCTGCTGGTATTCCGGTCCCTGTCGCTTCCTTTCATCCTGGTCGCGACCATTGAATTCGGTATCTTCATCAACCTGGGCATTCCGGCCTTTACCGGTACGGTGATCGCTTTCGTTTCCTCGATTGTAATCGGCACGGTACAGCTGGGATCGACCGTAGACTATGCCATATTAATGACGACCCGCTACAGACGGGAAAGACTGGCCGGCCGGGAAAAGACAGAGGCGATCGAGACGGCCGTCGACACCAGTGCCAAGTCTGTTATGGTCAGCGCCATTTCCTTTTTTGCGGCCACTTTCGGTGTGGGTGTTTATTCCAACATCGATATGATCAGTTCGTTATGTACTTTGATGGCGCGGGGCGCTCTGATCAGCATGGTCTGTGTCATTCTGGTCCTGCCTGCCTTCCTGATGCTCCTGGATAAGGTCATTATGGCTACTTCCACCAGAAAGGGAAGCCGGGCGGCCGATATGGAATGAGCCGGTGTAAACAGGATTTTGCATATAAGATTTAAGGTTGACATTCCGGGAAAAACGGGTAAGTTAATAGTTAGATTGTTCTAACCTGTCAATATCCTTATGGACAGGTCGCGGCAGCAATGCTGCCGGAAAGGGAAACAGATTATGAAAAGATGGAATATTGCAGTCGCAAAATCTCCCAGGGTTCTCGGTGTACTGCTGTCGGTCACACTGGGCATGAGCATGTTCGGAAACTTTGCGACCACCGTACAGGCCGAGGAAAGATCTTTTGGGGAAAGCTCTTTTGTGGAAAGATCTTTTGTGGAAAGATCTTTTGTGGAAAGATCTTTTGTGGAAAGATCTTCCACTGAAACAGTCCGGACAACGGAGACCCGCAGGACTGGCAAAAAACACAGCAGCGAGTCCGGTAAGGCTGAGACCGTATATGTCATGGCGGATGCCAGCGGCGCCGCCAATGAGATCATCGTCAGTGAATGGCTGCGGAATCAGAGAGGCGCTTCTGTTCTGGAGGACTTTTCCAACCTGACAGATATTGAAAATGTAGAAGGCTATGAGGAATTCACAAAGAACAGCGACGGCTCCCTGACTTGGCAGGCGGACGGCTCTGACATCTATTATCAGGGAAAGACCGACGCGAAGCTTCCGGTCGGCGTCAGCCTGTCCTACAAGCTGGACGGAAAAGAGATTGCGGCGGATGACCTGTCCGGAAAGAGCGGCAGGGTCACGATCCGCTTTGACTATACCAATAACCTGACTGCGGAGGCCATGATCAATGGAAAAGAGGAGACCATTGCGGTTCCTTTTGCCATGATCAGCGGTGCTGTTCTGGACGGGGACCGGTTCAGCAATATCGAAGTCACCAATGGAAAAGTGATTTCCGAAGGCAGCAACAATATTGTTGTCGGCATGGCTTTTCCGGGTCTGAAGGAAAGCCTGAATCTGTCGGTACTCAAAAAGAATTTTGAGGAAGAAGAGGATAAAAAGAAACTGGACGATCTTGAAGAAGATATACCTGATTATGTGGAGATCACTGCAGATGTCACGGATTTCAAGCTGGATATGACCCTGACGATGGCGTCCTCGGATCTGCTCAACGATCTGGATCTGGATGACATCGATACAAGTGAACTTAAGGATTCCATGACGGATCTGGATGAGGCGACACAGGAACTGATCGACGGCGTAGATGAGCTCAAAGACGGGACCGGCCAGCTGGCAGACGGTGCCGGTGAACTTGCGGACGGCGCCGGTCAGCTTTCGGACGGTGCCGGACAGCTTTCGGATGGCGCGGACAAACTTGCGGACGGCGCCGGAACGCTGGATTCGTCTGTCGGTCAGGCGCAGGATAAGGCAGACCAGCTGGCGGAAGGGGCCAATAAGGTCTCGGACGGGGCTGCGCAGATCTCCGACGGCACTTCTCAGCTGAACGGCCAGGTGCCTGCGCTTACGGAAGGCGTCAGCGCCCTTTATGAAGGAGCAAAACAGCTCAGAGACGGAAGCTCTCAGGCCAAAGACGGCGCGGATCAGCTGGCAGCGGCAGCTGCCGAGCTCCTGATCAAAAGCGGCCAGCTCTCGGACAGCGCGGATCAGCTGGCAGCAGGCGCGCAGAATGTGTCAGACGGGATCGGACTGGTGGACCGGAATCTGAATACCCTGTACGACGGTATGGGAAAACTGGCGGAAGGAACGGCCGCTCTGGAAGAGAATACAAAGAACCTGAATACCGGCATGGCCCAGGTGGCCGGCGGCCTGCAGCAGGCCAGCCAGGCGGTCCAGCAGCTGGACAAGGGCCTTTCCGGGCTGGATGACCTGGATCCGGATCAGATCCGCTCCTCTCTGTCCGCGCTGACCCAGGTCGACCCGGAAGAGCTCAGCAGTAAAGCGAAATCGCTTAGCTCGACAGCAGGCAGGCTGAACGGACTGCGTGAGAATCTGGAGGATCTGAAGTCTGCCGCGGAATCCGCACGGGATGCCGCCGGATCCCGGGCAGACGGATATAAAAGCGATATGGACAGCGCGAAAGCAGATATGGAAGCAGCGGCTGCGAAGCTGGCGGAAACCCCTTCCAAAGGCGGCGCGGAGGAGCCTTCCAAACCCAGCGCGGACGCAGTATACGCCGCTATTGACAATCTTGGCGTCAGTGAAAACAAGGATGAGGAAGGTAATGTTACCGGTGCCGACCTGACCGGCAGGGGAGATGTTCAGAGTGCGCTGGATGATTATGTCAGCGCGGTCAACGCGTATCAGGAGGATATGGAGGCTTATGCCGAAGCCAATGGGCCGGCGGATCAGTCCGGCGACAAAGCGGATTATGATGACGCTTTTAGCCGTTATCAGAGCGCCCAGGCTTCCTATGAGGATGCCATGGCAGATTATAATCAGAAGACCGCTGTCGCAGATATTGCCGGGCTTGCCATATCCTCCCTGCCGGACGACAGCACGGTTAAAGCCATGACGGCATCAGCGGAAGAATTGAGCTCCCTGCTGGAACAGATGTCGACGCTGGCGTCGCAGGCACAGCTGCTGGACGGCGCCCTGGCGGACGCGGACAAACTGCAGCAGCTGCGGCAGGCGGTCAGCCAGCTGGCTGACCCCCAGACGGGGCTGCCTGCTCTCGCGGCTGGTGCCGAACAGCTTTACACGGGAACCCAAATCATGGCGGAAGCTGTTCCGGAAGCGGCAGGACAGGGCGTACCCACCCTCAATCAGGGGATGCAGCAGGCCTATGGAGGCCTTGGCCAGATCATTGACGGCATTGAGTCGACCGATGATCCTGAAACGGAACAGAATGAGACCGGTCTGCTCAGCGGTGCCGGCCAGGTCAGCGCAGGCACAAGCGCCATCGCGGCAGCCATTCAGCAGCTGGAAGAACAGGGAATGACCCCTCTGGCAGGAGGGACATCGTCTCTGGCGGACGGCGTTGACCAGCTCTATACAGGCAGCGGCCAGATTGCGGATGGTCTTGGACAGCTGGACAGTAAGGCGTCTCTCCTGTCGGCCGGCGTAGGCAAACTGACAGAGGGCGCTGCCCAGATGGCGGACGGCGCATCTCAGGTCGCGAACGGCGCAGGCGCTTTTGCGGATGGCATGGATCAGCTGAAAGACGGTACGGCCCAGCTCTCCGATGGCAGTGATACACTGGCAGACGGCGCGGGTCAGCTGGCAGACGGCGCGGGTCAGCTGGCAGACGGCGCGGGTCAGCTGGCGGACGGCAGCGCGGAGCTGGATGACGGCGTCCAGACCCTGGTGGATGGACTGAAGGAGTACAACGAAGAAGGCATCCAGAAACTGGTCGGCATGTTCGGCGATGACCTGACAGAGGTCACGGACAGGATCAGGAGCCTGAAGGACGCGGCGGTTGATTACAACAATTACGCCGGCGCGGTCAGAGATGATAACAACAGTGTCAGATTCATCTTCAAGACAGCCGGGATCGGCACAGAAGAAAGCTGAGAGACCGGCACAGACTGGACCGGAGCGTAAGAGAAACGCCGCACAGGAGATCAGCAGGAAAATAGACAGAAACAGAAAAGAAAACCGGACGTGTGAACGTCCGGCTTTCTTTATATGAGAATGAAAAACAAAGATCGGTGATGATCAGCTGAGGATAGGTTTGCAGGCTTTCGCAAGAGCATCCTTTTCAGCTTCTGCCTCTGCCAGATCCTTGCCCAGGGTCGTGAAGTAGGTCTTGATCTTGGGTTCGGTTCCGGAAGGACGGACGATGACGGAAGCACCGTCATCCAGCTTGTAAAGCAGTACGTTTGCCTTGGGCAGGCCGGTCTTCTCGGGTTCCGCGTAGTCAACGACCTCAACGACCTTCTTGCCGGCGAACTCGGCGGGAGCGTTCTCTCTGAGGCCGCTCATGATGCCGTTCATCTTGTCCATGCCGGTCAGTCCGGGGAACTCAAAGCTGTCGACCTTGTTGAGATAACGGCCATACTGGGCGTAAATCTCTTCCAGACGCTGCTTGATGGAGGAACCGATGCTGCGATAGTAGGCAGCCATTTCACAGATCAGCATGGAGCCGATGATGGCGTCCTTGTCACGAACATAAGGGCCTGCCAGATAGCCGTAGCTCTCTTCGAAACCGAAAATGAAACGGTCTACTTCGCCGGCAGCTTCCAGCTGGGCGATCTGGTCGCCGATCCACTTGAAGCCTGTCAGGACATGACGCAGTTCTACGCCGTAGTTCTCCGCGATCTTGTCTGCCAGAGGCGTGGAAACGATCGACATGACAGCGACGGGCTTCTCGGGCATGGTGCCTTTTTCAATACGGCCCGCGCAGATGTAGTCGAGCAGCAGGGCGCCCATTTCGTTACCGGAAACCAGCTCATAGCTGCCGTCCGGACATCTCATGGCGATACCGACACGGTCCGCGTCGGGATCGGTGGCCAGCATCAGGTCAGCGCCGGTCTTGATGGCCAGTTCTACGCCGTATTTCATTGCCTCATAAATTTCAGGGTTGGGATAAGGAGCAGTGGTGAAATAGCCGTTGGGATATTCCTGCTCGGGAACGATGGTGATATCCGTAATGCCCATATCGCCCAGAACCTTGGTAACAGGGACGAGACCTGTGCCGTTCAGAGGAGAGTAGACCAGCTTCAGGCCGGCGGTCTTGCAGAGGCCGGGACGTACCTGTCTGGCTTCGATGGCTTCATAAAGGGCATTCTTACAGTCATCTTCGACATATTTGATGATTCCCTGGTTGACGCCTGCCGCGAAGGACATCTTTGTGATGCCGGTCAGGATATCGGTCTTCTGGATCTCGTCATAAACGATGGCTGCGGCGTCGTCAGTCATCTGGCAGCCGTCAGGGCCATAAGCCTTAAAGCCGTTGTACTTGGAAGGGTTGTGGGACGCGGTGATCATGATACCTGCGTTACAGTTGTAGTAACGGGTCGCAAAGCTGAGGGCCGGAACGGGCATGAGGGCATCGTAAATGCGGACGTTAATGCCGTTGCCTGCCAGAACGCCGGCAGCCTCTTTGGCGAAGATATCACTCTTCAGACGGCTGTCATAAGCGATGGCAACAGTCTGGTTGCCGCCCTGTGTCTTGACCCAGTTGGCAACGCCCTGCGTAGCCTGACGGACTACCCAGATATTCATACGGTTCGTGCCGGCACCCAGTGTGCCGCGCAGTCCCGCGGTACCGAACTTCAGAGAAACGGCAAAGCGCTCTTTGATCGCGTCGTCGTCATCGGCAATGGCAAGGAGTTCCGGCTTGAGATCCGGGTCCTCGAGATCAGCTTCCAGCCAGCGTTTGTATTCATCCTGATACATAATCTACACCTGCTTTCTTTTAAAAATTCCAGTTATTGATGCACCATTAATTTAGAAAAAATTCCTAACTCAATATTAAAGGTTTCCATGTTTATTGTCAATAAATGACTACAATCCGCCTGTAGTCCGGGTTATTTCGGGAATAATTGCCCAAAAAGCCGCAGACAGTGAACCGGGCGTCAGACTTCCCGGTTCATTTGCCGGGGACAGGCATGCCCGCATTGTGAAAAAGGGCAAATGATGTTATGCTTATATAAGACTTTTTTAATGAGATTTTTATGGTTTGCGACGGGAAACGCAGGTATCATAATTTTGTATCAGTCTGCCGCGGCGGCCGGACCGCCGGACAGGAAAAGGAGCATTATGACCAACTACGGAGAAGAATATTTATTCAGCAGACAGGCATCCTCTCAGATCACAGGCTACTATCATGCCTGGTACCAGCTCCATGAGATCGAGCTGGAGGCGGCGCTGGCCAAAAAAGACCATTCGGAGAGCGGTGCCCTCAGCTGCGGCGTCGTCCGCTATTCCCATTTGAAAAATTATATACTGTCGGGCGAGCCCCGGCCGGATATCATCATCGCCTGTGATGATGACGGTTACCTGACCGACTGCGCCAGGACCATGATACGGGATTATTTCGCGGAGAATCCGGATATTAACCTTCTGTACGCGGATGAGGACAGGGTGACCTCCAAGGGAGAGTATGTGGATCCCTGGCTGAAATCGGACTGGGCCCCGGATACTTTCCTGTCGACCTTCTATTTCGGTAATATCTTTGCGATCCGTTCCATCGCCCTGTCCGTTGTCAATCCGGGTGCCCGCAGGGCCCAGGATATCGAATCGGTGTCTACGATCAAGGCCGATTCCGTTGAGGAACAGCTGGCCAGACGGGATGAACCGGACGAATCACTGCGGTCCTGGATCTACGGCAAGCTCTGTATGAAACTGGCGCAGGCGGAAGGCGGCTTTTCAATCCGGCGGAAAGGAAGATTCCCCATCGGCCATATCCCGGAAGTACTGTTCCATGCTACAGAAAAATTCCAGGCCTGGGATTCCGACCTGATCAAAGGGTCCCTGACCGGCCGCTATGACGCGGATTCCGCGGCGACCCGGCTGATCAGCATTATTCTGCCCAGCAAGGATAATCCGGAGATTCTGCGCCGGTGCGTCAAATCGGTCGAGAAACATACCAGGATTCCCTTTGAACTGATCATTGTGGATAACGGAAGCAATAAAGCCAACCGGCAGAAGGTCCAGGCGCTGGTCGACGAGATCAATGAGAATAACAGCGCCATTTATGTATATCGGGAAATGGAATTCAACATGTCCGCCTTTTACAATCTGGGCGCGTCCTACGCGAACGGCGGTCTGCTCCTGTTCCTGCATGATGATGTGGTCGTGCAGAGACATGAGTGGCTGTCCCACCTGTCTGAAAAGGCCAAACTCCCCTATGTCGGAGCGGTCGGCATGAAGCTGCTCTATCCCAGCTCCAATATCATCCAGCATGCCGGCATCATGAGCGTGCAGGGGACGCCGGTCTACAAGCTGCAGTACCGCAGGAATGCGGAGACCCAGTATTTTGGATTCAATAAGGGAATCCGGAATGTCCTGGCGGTCACGGGTGCCTGCATGATGGTCCGCAAAGAGCTGTTCGACAGAGTAGGCGGCTTCGATGAAGCACGTTTCCCCCATTGCTATAGTGATATCGATTTCTGCTACAGGATCCATGAGCAGGGATTTTACAATGTGGTACGCAACAACATGTATCTTTTCTACCACGAAGCGTCCGCTCCGGTAGAAGAGGTAAGAAGGCAGAGAGAACTGCAGCGCAGCAGCGAACTGGAGACCCTCCGGGCCGTCCACCCTGAGCTGAGCGCGCGGGATCCTTTCTATCACAGGTATCTGACACAGAACATTAAAGAAGCCGGGTTTATTCTGGACGCGGGTTCCCTGACGATCTGACAGTGCCCCGGGCACGTCCCGGGACCGGTCCGTATTCCGGTATTGGAGTGAAGTATTGGCAGTCTGGAATGTGATTGGAAATCTGCTGAGCACCGCAGGTCAGGCAGGATATAAAAATGTCCGCGGCAGCGTGGCCAGACTGAGGAGTCTCAGAAGGGCGGGCAGGTACAGGTATATAGAGCCTGCCCCGTCGGAGGTCTTCTCCCAGCGGGCCCGCTATGACCGGATCAAAAAAGGGGAAGAACCTTCAGAGGTCTTTTCCTCTTTTCGTATGCGCCGGGCCGCCCGGGCCCCCATGTTCAGCATCCTTATGTCGATTTGCGAGCCGGACCGGAAAAAGCTGGAGGAGTCGGTTATTTCCGTTCTGGGCCAGACATATGGCAATCTGGAGCTGATTGTGGCGGACAGCAGCCTGACCAATGTGGCCCGGGACACCCTGGCCGAATATCAGGATGACCGGATCCGCTACTGCCGCCTGCGGCAGCCGGAAGGCCCCTCCGCCGAGCTTAACGCTGCTGCCAGGAAAGCAGCCGGAGATTACGTGGCGATCCTCGAATACGGGGATCTGCTGACAGTGGACGCTCTCTACGAGATCGCGTGCGCGGTCATGGAGACAGGCGCGGAGATCATCTATACGGATGAGGATCACTGCGACATGGCCGGAAGACGCTTTTTCGAACCTGTCTTTAAACCGGATTTCAATAAGGACTATCTGTTCGCCAATAATTATACCCGGCATCTTCTGACCATACGCAGGGAACTGTTTCTGGCCATGCGTCTGCGGCCCAGATTTGACGGGGCCCATGATTATGATATGATTCTACGGGCGCCCAAGTCCGGAATCTATCATGTCCCCAGGATCCTTTATCATGTCAGAGGCATCCGGCAGCCGGCGCTGCGCCTGCGGACCGGAGAAGCCTGCAGGGCTGCTCTGGAGGAATATTTCCGGGAGCGGGGCATCCGGGCCCGGGTCACCCCGGGCAGGAAGGAAGGCTTCCTGAAAGTGGAATATCTGCCGGATATATTTACAGCCCGGAAAGAAGTCGGCGTTGTCGGCGGCAAGGTCCTGGACAGAAGGCACAGGGTCATCGGCGGCATGATGGATGAAGATGGAAATGTTTTCTTTGAAGGCCTGGATGAACTGGAAGAAGGACCCGGCTGCGCGGCCATGACCATGCAGGATGCCCCTGCAGTCGATGTGCGCTGTATGAAGATCCGCCGGGAGCTGTATTCTGTCTATAAAGAAATTTTCGGCCATTCCTATGAGAGCCATTTTCTGAACAGACAGACCGGTCTGAAGGAAAAGAGCATAGATTTCTGTGACCGGGTCAGGTCCCTGGGTTATCTGATCGTATGGGATCCTGAAATGGTCAGTGTGATACGGGACGGGATCATCAGATCATGAATGAAAACAGGGAGGACAGCCGCGTTACAGCGGTAATCGTCTGCCGCCGGGGCGGCAGAGACCTTTATAAGGCAGTCAGGGCGCTGCTGACAGGGACGATCGTTCCCGGTGTCCTGCTGGTCGACCGGGCTTCCGGAGACCGGAGCTGCCGGATGATACAGAAACGTTATCCGCAGGTGAGGCGGTTCCCCATGACCGTCAACACCGGTTACTGCAACAGTGCCAACAGTGGTTTTCATCTGGCCAGAACAGAATACGTATTTCTGATCGACCAGGATATTCTATGCGGCAGGCACTGCCTGGAGAGGCTGCTGGAGACAGCCGGCGCCCATCCGGAGGCCATGGCGGTACAGGCTCTGGTCCTGTCCGGCCGGGAACCGCGGCGTGTCTGGAGCGCCGGGGAAGGCCTGAACGCTTTCGGACAGACCTTTCAGCGGGGACAGGGCCGCGCGCCCGGGAAATACCGGCGCGCAGGCAGGATCATGGCGGCAGGCCACGCCGTTCTGTACCGGATGGAAGCCCTGCGTGAGATCGGCCTGTTCGATGAGCGCCATTACCAGACACTGGAGCAGCTGGATCTGGGCATCCGGGGGAATCTGTACGGATGGACCAGCATGCTGGAACCCCGGGCCGTCTGCAGAAAGGGCCAGCCGTACGCGTCAGCGGAAGAGCAGCGTTACAGGAGGACTCTGGAGGCAGGGAATCTTCCATACCTGCAGTATAAGAATATCCCATTCCTGCTGCGGGGGCTGCACAGACCCCTGGAAACAGCGGCCCGATGGACAGGAAAGGTACGCCGTGAGAACGGCAGCGGACAGGAAGAGCCTGCCGGCGCCGGACGGGGAAAGGATCTGATCGCCCTGTCGGCCCATGAGGACCGCCGCAGGGACGCGGGGGATAACTGCGTAGGTATGTCCATTCCGGAAGCCTCCTGCCTGACGGCCTCCGATCCCGCTCTGGACCGGGTCCTGCCCCTCTATCTGGGCGGACGGATCTGCCCGGGCATGGATCTTCTGCCGGCCTGGATCCGGCTGGAAGGGATGCTGCTGGCGGGATGTCTGGAGTTTCCGAAGGGGAAATAAGAAATATCCGGAATATAAAATATCCATATGACCATGATCCTGCCGCGGAGGCGGCAGGCCCGCGGGGGATCCACCGGGATCTGCCGCAAAAGCAAAAAGGCCGGACGGGCCTGACGGGAGAGGTAACAAAACACAATGGAACTGAAAATCAGGGAAGACGGCATCAACTCTTATGAACAGGTGATGCTGATCTACCGGGCTGCGTTAAAACAAATGAATACAAGGCTGGAGATTCTGAGCGAGGAATTCCAGCAGAGATATAAATACAACCCCATAGAACACATTAAATCCAGAATTAAGTCAGGCGACAGCATCGCCAGAAAGCTCCGCAGGAGAGGATGTGAATCCTCTCTGGAGAATATGGTGCGCTACTGTAATGATATTGCCGGTATCCGGATCATCTGCTCCTTTACATCCGATATTTATCATCTGGCTGAGATCATCAGCAGCCAGCGGGATCTGGAGGTCATTCTGATCAAGGACTATATCAAAAGGCCCAAACCCAGCGGGTATAAGAGCTACCATATGCTGGTCATGATGCCGGTCTATTTTTCCGAGCAGATCATAGAGACCAAAGTGGAAATCCAGATCCGGACCATTGCCATGGATTTCTGGGGCAGCCTGGAGCACAAGATCCAGTATAAATTCGTGGGAGAGGCACCGGAGCACATCCGGGCGGAACTTCTGGAGTGCTCTGCCATGATTTCCGCCCTGGACGCCAAGATGCTGTCCCTGAACCAGGAGATCATGGAGCAGTCCGAGATGGAGGACAAGGCGGCAGCTCTTCTGGAACAGGAACGGAGAAAGGCCAAGTTCAGAGCGCAGAACCACAGCCACTATGGGGACGAAAGCAGCATGTTTCCGGATTGAAGGCGGAGTTTTCAGTAAACTTGCACATTTTTCGAACAAAAAGTGAACGAAACAGAATGTTCATATTTTGCCACGGCATTCCGGGGCGGCGTCACAGCATTTTTCATAAATAAATCCGAACTTCTTTGAAGAATTTTTATGACAAATCCCTAAAATATTAAGCAAATGTTACGGAAATGCGACCTCCGTGGCACAGCTGTTCGGATTGTAAAAGAAAAGGGGAAATGCTATGATAAAGAACGTAATTAAGGATAATTGGCTCCGAATGGAGATTTTCAGGGAACAGAAATGAACAGGAAGCAGGCAGCATTCAATCTGGAAAATACCATCCCGCTCGTGGATCTGACCAATCCGGATGAGCTGATCCGTGCCAATGGCGCAGCCGAGGCTGCCCAGACGGACCGGCTCAGGACCGAAGTCAGCGATTACGCCAAGGTGATCGCCCAGCTTCAGGATCTGTACGATAAGAACAATGAACTGGTGCAGAGGCTGCAGTTCATGAATATCAGTACGACGGATAATATCAAATCCCTGCTGGAAGAAAATAACCGGAAGATATCGGATAAGCTTGCGCAGATGCAGAGCTGGGATTCCCAGGCCATGGAAGAGAGGATTACCGCGTCCGTCAGCCGGACCGGTGATTCCGTAATCTCGGCCGTCGGGGACACCAGGACTGCCATCATCGGTTCTGTGGAGGAAAGCCGCAGCAAAGCGGAAGCCCTGCAGCAGAAGTCCGATGAGTTCAATCACAGGGAGAATGTCAGGGTATACAGGAATATCCAGGCATCCATGATCAGCGAACTGGGCAAACAGACACAGGAGCTGACAGATGCCATCCACGCGCTGGAGGAGTCCCAGACCAGGATGTTCGAGGAACAGAAGGCAGGCACATCCGGGAAATTCCTGCAGAAAGTCACCTTCGGCCTTGTGATCGGCGTACTGATCCTGCAGATCATAGAAGGAATCGGCCTGATCAGCATGCTGCTTACCCTGGCCCACTGATCCTTCGGAGGTTGAATATGGCCAGAGAATACTGGAGACCGGCCAATATGCTGTATCCGGTACCTGCCGTCATGGTCAGCTGCATGGACGAAGAGGGAAAGGCCAATATCATGACAGCCGCATGGGCGGGAACGCTCTGCAGCGACCCTGTCATGGTCTCAGTCGCCATCCGTCCGGAACGCTATTCCCATGACATTATTGAAAGGACCGGTGAATTCGTCCTCAATCTGACAACACAGGAGCTTGCCTTCGCGGCCGACTTCTGCGGGGTCCGGTCGGGACGGGACGTCGATAAGTTTCAGCATCTGCGCCTGACCAGGCTTCCCTCGAAGCATGTACGGGCACCCGGAATTGCGGAAAGCCCCGTCAGCCTGGAATGCAGGGTGACGGAGATCCGCCGACTGGGTGTGCATGATCTCTTCATCGCGGAAGTGGCAGGCGTCAGCGTGGATGATTCCTATCTGGACAGCAGGGGAAGGCTGGATTTGGAGAAGGCGGGACTGATCGCCTATTCTCACGGGGAGTATTTTGCGCTGGGCAGGAAGCTGGGAAAATTCGGCTTCTCCGTGCGCAAAAAGGGAACGGAAAAACACCGGAACCGGAAAATAAAAAAGTAAGGAACAGGACAGTCCGGACCTCGGGGGGACGGATTTCCTGGAGGATAAAAATGGAACATTATATGGTAAAAGGCGGAACGCCTCTGTCCGGAGAAGTCGAGATCGCCGGCGCGAAGAACGCGGCATTGCCCATTATCGCAGCCTCGATCATGACCAACGAGACAGTACTGATCGAAAATGTCCCTGATGTAAGTGATATCAGAACACTCCTGAATGCCATCCGGAGTATCGGAGCCCATGTCGAGAAGGTCGACAGGCACAGCTACAGGATCAACGGCTCTCCGATCAACCGCGCGGCCCCGGTCGACAACGAGTACGTGCGCAAGATCCGCGGATCCTACTATCTGATCGGATCCCTGCTGGGCAAGTACAAGACGGCTTCCGTAGCCCTGCCCGGCGGCTGCAATATCGGACTTCGCCCGATCGACCAGCATATCAAGGGCTTCAAAGCCCTGGGTGCCGATATCCGTCTCCGGCCGCCCGGACTGGTCGACGCCAGAGCGGAGAACCTGTCGGGGGCCCACATTTACATGGACGTCGTATCAGTCGGCGCCACCATCAATATCATGATGGCAGCGGCCATGGCAGACGGCCTGACCATTATCGAGAACGCGGCCAAGGAACCTCATGTCGTAGACCTTGCCAGCTTCCTCAACAGTATGGGTGCCAGCATCAAGGGCGCCGGAACGGATGTCATCCGGATCCGGGGCGTCAAACGTCTGCACGGCACCGAATATTCCATAATTCCCGACCAGATCGAGGCCGGCACCTTTATGTTCGCGGCAGCCGCGACAAGGGGAGATGTCGTAATCCGGAACGTCATTCCCAAGCATCTGGAATCCATTTCCGCCAAGCTTCTGGAAGTGGGATGTCAGATTGAGGAGTCAGATGACGCGGTCAGAGTGGTCGCGACCAGGCGTCTGGGAAATACCAATGTTAAAACACTGCCTTATCCCGGTTTCCCGACGGATATGCAGCCTCAGATTACGATCCTGCTGGGCCTGTCCAATGGGACCAGTATCGTAACGGAAAGCATTTTTGAGAACCGCTTCAAATATGTGGACGAGCTGACCAAGATGGGCGCCCACATCACTGTGGAAGGAAACACCGCCATTATCGAAGGCGTTTCCGGTTATACGGCGGCCAATCTTTCTTCACCGGATCTGCGGGCCGGCGCCGCCCTTGTGATCGCGGCCATGGCCGCGGAAGGCTTCTCGGAGATCTATGATATCCATTATATTGAGAGAGGCTACGAGGACTTCCCGGAAAAGCTCCGGAAGCTGGGTGCCCTGATCGACAAGGTCGATACGGAGGACGATAAGCGGCGGTTCATCTTCCGAGCCGGCTGAAAGGGACACGGTTCATCCCGCGGCCGCGGCAAAGATGGCAACTGACGCTGCATAGCTGATATTTACGGCCCCATACAGAGACGATCTGTATGGGGCTTAATGGTATGCAGAGGAGAAAAGGGAGATACATCGGAAGAAGAAAGGACAGATATGCAGGTTTTTGAATCATTCAGTGAAGAAGAGACCAGAGCGCTGGCCTGGCGCCTGGGGAGACAGGCCCGGGCCGGTCAGGTCTATGCCCTGAACGGAGATCTGGGAACGGGCAAGACTGTTTTCACCAAAGGTTTTGCAGGGGGTCTGGGCATTACGGAATATGTCAGCAGCCCCACTTTTACCATTCTGCAGATCTATGAGGATGGCAGGCTCCCTCTGTATCATTTCGATGTGTACAGGATCGAAGAGCCGGAAGAAATGGAAGAGGTCGGTTTTGATGAATACGTGGATGGAGACGGGGTCAGCCTGATCGAGTGGGCTTCCCGGATTGAAGAAATCCTGCCCCCGGACACCTGCTTTGTGACCATTGAGAAAGACCTGTCCAGAGGACTTGACTACAGGAGAATTACAATAGAATGAAAATACTCGCCATTGAAGCATCGGGCCCGGTCGCCGGCTGTGCCCTGATCGAGGATGATATTCTCAGAGCGGAATATTCCATCCAGGATAAAATGAAGCATTCCCGGACCCTGGTCCCCATGATGGAAGAAATCCGCAGCCGTCTGGAGCTGGACCTGCAGGAGATTGACGCCATTGCGGTCACCAAAGGTCCCGGTTCCTTTACGGGCCTGCGGATCGGAGCAGCAACCGCCAAGGGACTGGGACTGGCCCTGGAGAAGCCGGTGATTCCTGTTCCCACTGTAGACTGTATTGCCTGGAACCTGTACGGAACGGACAGCCTGGTCTGTCCCCTGATGGATGCCAGACGTCAGCAGGTCTATACCGGTATCTACGAGTGCCGGGAGTCCCTGCGGGTCCTTCTGCCCCAGCGCGCCGCAGCGCTGACGGAAATCGCAGACAGGATCAATGCCCTGGAGCGCCGGGTGATCTTCCTGGGAGACGGGGTTCCGGTCAACCGGGAGGCCCTGGAGGAGAAAATGCGGGTTCCTTACAGCTTTGCCCCTGCCCATCTGTCCCGGCAGAAACCGGGTACTCTGGCGGATCTGGCCATGCGCCTGTACCGGGAACAGGGAGAAGCCTGTCTTGTCAGTGCGGATGATTTCCGTCCCGAATACCTGCGCCAGTCCCAGGCTGAGCGGGAGCGGGGCGACAAACGCAGCTATTCCCTGGTGGATACAGATCAGAATAAGTAAAAGATCATGAAAGAAAAATTTATCATACGCAGGATGACGCCGGAGGATCTTCCGGGCGTTCTGACAGTGGAACGGGCCTGCTTTACAGAGCCCTGGTCGGAAGCGTCTTACCGGGCCGCCCTGCTGCAGCCCTATACGACCTATTACGTGGCAGAAGCAGTGGTGGCGGATCTGGTGCCTGCGGAAGGGACGCGGTCCCTGACGGCGGCCGGCAGCAGGATCATTGCGACCTGCGGCCTCTACAATCTGGCCGGAGAAGGAGAGCTCACCAATGTGGCGGTTCTGCCAGGCTGGCGTGGTCTTGGGATTTCCAGGAGACTGCTGGAGCGCCTGTTCGAGGAATCGGAAGATGAGATCGGGGATTATACCCTGGAGGTCAGGGCAGGCAACCTGCCCGCCATCCGCCTGTACGAAAGCTTTGGATTCACAGCGGAAGGCCGCCGGCCCGGCTTCTACGACCGGCCCCGGGAGGACGCCCTGATCTACTGGAAAAGGAGAAAAAAGGAAGACAGATGATAGATGTTTGCCTGCTGGGCACCGGGGGCATGATGCCCCTGCCCTACAGATACCTGACGGCCCTGATGGTCCGTTATAACGGAAAAGGAATCATGATCGACTGCGGAGAGGGGACCCAGGTGGCCCTGCGTAAAAAGGGATGGAGTCCCAAGCCCATTGACATGATGCTCTTCACCCACTACCATGCCGACCATATCAGCGGCCTGCCCGGCATGCTGCTGACCATGGGCAACGCGGAGCGTACGGAGCCCCTGTATATGGCCGGGCCCAAAGGTCTGGAGAGAGTGGTCGGCGCCCTGCGGACCATCGCCCCGGAGCTTCCCTTTGAGATCCGTTTCCGGGAACTGCGGGAGCCGGAGGAGACCATAGAACTGGCAGGGGAAAAAGACTTTGTTATCAAAGCCTTTCGGGTCAATCATAATGTCACCTGCTACTGCTATACCATGGAACTGTCCAGGACCGGCCGTTTTAACGCGCAAAGAGCGATGGAACTGGATATTCCCAAACCCTGGTGGGGACGCCTGCAGCGGGGAGAGACCATAGAGGACAGCCGTGGGGAAACCGTACGGATCCTGACCCCGGATATGGTCCTGGGCCCGGCCAGAAAAGGCCTCAAGCTGACCTACTGCACGGATACCAGGCCCTGCGAGAACATTGTCCGGGCGGCCCGGGAAGCGGATCTTTTTGTCTGCGAAGGCATGTACGGGGAAGAGGACAAGATCGCCAAAGCCAGGGAGCATAAGCATATGACCTTCTGCGAGGCAGGCCGTCTGGCGGCCAAAGCCGGGGCAAAACGCCTGTGGCTGACCCATTACAGCCCTTCCCTGACAAAGCCGGAGGAGTGTATGGAGCCTGTCCGGAAGATCTTTCCGGCGGCACGGGCCGGCCGGGACGGCATGAGCATGGAACTCAGATTTGAAGAGGAATGATATTGAACAGAATGGAAAGCAATCAAGAAACAGTCACAATACTCGCGATCGAATCCAGCTGTGATGAGACCGCCGCTTCTGTGGTCGTCAATGGCAGACAGGTGCTGTCGAACGTGATCTCATCCCAGATTGATATCCATACTTTATACGGAGGCGTCGTGCCCGAAATCGCCTCCAGAAAGCATACGGAGCGGATCAACCAGGTCATCCGCAAAGCCCTTTCGGAGGCGGGAAAGACACTGGGCGGAATGGATGCCATCGCGGTCACCTATGGTCCCGGCCTGGTAGGCCCTTTGCTGATCGGCGTG
This sequence comes from uncultured Lachnospiraceae bacterium, assembly GCA_902789735.1. GTDB lineage: Bacteria > Bacillota > Clostridia > Lachnospirales > Lachnospiraceae > CAG-791. The sequence continues at coordinate 15,164 of CADAOZ010000009.1, read as the reverse complement.
TCTGCGGCCAAGGCCCTGAGCTTCGGGACCGGGATTCCCCTGATCGGCGTCCATCATATCGAAGGACATATCAGCGCCAACTATATCGCGGCGCCTGATCTGGAGCCGCCTTTTGTGTGCCTGGTCGTATCCGGCGGCCACACCCATCTGGTCCTGGTCAGGGATTACGGGGAATATGAGATCCTGGGGCGGACCCAGGATGATGCGGCCGGAGAAGCCTTCGACAAAGTAGCCCGGGAGATCGGGCTTGGCTACCCCGGCGGGCCCAAGATCGACAAGGTATCCGCCCTGGGCAATCCGGAGGCGATCCGCTTCCCCCGGGGCAAGGTGGATGGCTCCCGCTATGATTTCAGCTTCAGCGGCATGAAATCCGCTGTACTCAATTACTTGAATACAGCGAAAATGAAAGGGGAGCAGATCTGCGTGGAGGATGTGGCAGCTTCCTTCCAGGCGGCGGTCGTGGACGTGCTGGTCTCCCATGCCATGTGGGCGATTGACGAGTATGGCCTGGACAAGTTCGCCCTGGCAGGCGGCGTGGCCGCCAATACGGCCCTGCGGACTGCCATGCGCGCGGAATGTGAAAAAAGGGGCACGGCCTTCTACTGCCCGCCGCCCATCCTGTGTACGGATAACGCGGCCATGATCGGCAGCGCGGCCTACTATGAATACATCCGCGGGGTCCGCAGCGGCTATGACCTGAACGCCATACCCGGCCTGCGCCTGGGACAGAGATAAAGGATCCGTTTATGGAAAGAAGGGCAGTCCGCGCAGCAGTACGTGCCCGCTAGGAAGATTCCGGAAGGAAGGACAGATATGAAAAGATCTACGGCGATTCTGCTGGCAGCGGGACGCGGTACCCGTATGAAGACATCGGTCAGCAAACAGTATCTGGAACTGCAGGGAATGCCTGTTTTTCTGCATTCTCTCCGTGCCCTGACGCGCAGCGGCGTCATTACGGATATCGTTATCACCGTATCGGACGGCGATCAGGACTATGTATGGGACCTGATCCGCGGCCATGGTCTGGAGAAGAAAGTACGTCTGGTGACAGCGGGCGGGGCGGAACGGTTTCATTCCGTTTATTACGGCCTGCGGGCCGTAGACTGGCCCTGTGATTACGCGTTTATCCATGATTCGGCAAGAGCCTTTCTGGATCAGGACACGCTGATCCGTCTGTATGAAACAGTGGAACGGACCGGCAGCGCCGTCGCCGGCGTCCCTTCCAAGGATACCGTGCGAATCACCGACGGGACCGGCCGGATGATCGGAACCCCGAACCGCAATACGGTCTGGATCGTCCAGACCCCCCAGGTCTTCCGCTTCCATGACATTCTGCGGGCCCATGAGCTGCTGATCGCCCATCTGGACGAAGTCGTGGCAAAGGGGATCACAATCACCGATGACGCTATGGTGGCGGATACCATGCTGGGCATCAAGTCCCAGATGGTCATGGCCTCCTATACCAATATCAAGCTGACGACCCCGGATGATCTGGAACTGGCCGAGCTGATCCTGCGGGATATGCGGGAAGATGGGGAGACCGGCTGAAAGGCGGACCGCGGCAGCTCTTCGGAGGCTGTCGCGCGTTATGGTTTTCATGGCTCTTCACCGGAATGTCAGGAACAAATGCCAATTATCGAATCTGCAGAAGGAGGTAGACTGTGGCTTTTGCCCATCTGCATGTCCATACAGAGTATTCTCTTCTGGACGGATCCAACAAAATAAAGGAATATGTCAGCCAGGTCAAAGCCCTGGGAATGGACAGCGCAGCCATCACGGATCATGGCGTGATGTACGGTGTCATTGACTTTTACAGGGCCTGCAAATCCGAAGGGATCAGGCCCGTTTTAGGCTGTGAAGTATATGTGGCTCCGGGTTCCCGTTTTGACCGGGAAAAGAACGCGGGAGATGACAGATATTATCATCTGATCCTGCTGGCGGAGAACAATACCGGCTATTCCAACCTGATGAAGATCGTCAGCCGTTCTTTTACCGAAGGCTATTATTACAAGCCCCGGGTGGACCTGGACCTGCTGCGGGAATTCCATGAGGGGCTCATCTGCACGTCCGCCTGCCTGGCGGGGGAAGTGGCCAGGAACATCGTCCGCGGCAATATGGCTGAGGCGGAACAGGCGGCCCTGCGTTACCGGGACATCTTCGGAGAAGAGAATTTCTTCCTGGAGCTGCAGGACCATGGCTATAAGGATCAGCAGACCGTCAATGCCGCCCTGCTGAACATGCATGAAAAATACGGGATCCCCCTGGTGGCCACCAATGATGTCCACTATACCTATAAGGAGGACGCGGAGCCCCATGATATCCTGCTCTGTATCCAGACCGGCAAAAAACTCTCGGATGAGAACCGGATGCGCTATACGGGCGGCCAGTTCTATTTAAAGAGCGAAGCGGAAATGCGGGCTTTGTTCCCCTATGCCCGGGAAGCGCTGGAGAATACAGAGAAGATCGCCTGCCGCTGCAATGTCGAGATTGAATTCGGCGTGACGCGGCTCCCCCGTTTTGATGTACCGGAAGGTTATGATTCCTGGACTTACCTGAACAAACTCTGCGATGACGGCATGGCGGAGCGCTATCCGGAAGATGACGGGACCCTGCGGGAACGGCTGGATTTTGAGCTGAATACCATCCGGCAGATGGGCTATGTCGATTACTTCCTGATCGTATGGGACTATATCAATTACGCCAGGGAGAACGGGATCATGGTCGGGCCCGGACGGGGGTCGGCGGCAGGTTCCATTGTTTCCTACTGCCTGCATATCACGGATATCGATCCCATCCGTTACAACCTGCTCTTCGAGCGTTTCCTGAATCCGGAGCGTGTCTCCATGCCGGATATTGACGTGGACTTCTGCTTTGAACGCAGACAGGAAGTCATCGACTACGTGACCCGCAAATACGGACGTGACCGTGTCATGCAGATCATCACCTTCGGCACCATGCTGGCCAAAGGCGTCATCCGGGACGTGGGAAGGGTCATGGACCTGCCCTACGGCTTTGTGGATTCCATCGCCAAAATGATTCCGGCTGAACTGGGCATCACCCTGGAAAAAGCCCTGCAGATGAACCCGGAACTGAAGAGTACCTATGAACAGGATGAACGGGTGCACAAACTGATCGACATGGCCAGACGTCTGGAGGGACTGCCCCGCCACAGCTCGGTCCACGCGGCCGGCGTCGTCATCTGTTCGGAACCGGCGGAGGACCTGGTCCCCCTGTCCAGGGCCCAGGACGGTTCCGTGACCACCCAGTTCACCATGACCACCATCGAGGAGCTGGGCCTTCTGAAAATGGACTTTCTGGGCCTGCGGACCCTGACTGTCATCCAGAACGCGGTGCGGATGGCCAACCGTTCCATAGAGGCCGCGGGCGGCGGATATCCGCCGGGAGAGCCCCGGATATCCGGACAGCCTGTCCTGGAAAATCCCGCCGGCTATCCTCTGCGTATGGAAGCCATTGATTATGATGATAAGGCAGTCCTGGGATCTCTGAGCACAGGACATACGGAAGGCGTCTTCCAGCTTGAAAGCGCGGGCATGCAGTCCTTTATGAAGGAGCTGAAGCCCGGCAGCCTGGAGGACATCATCGCGGGAATCGCCCTGTACAGGCCGGGGCCCATGGATTTTATCCCCAAATATATTGAAGGTAAGAACCACGCGGACCATATTACCTATGACTGCCCCCAGCTGGAACCGATCCTGGCCCCGACCTACGGCTGTATCGTCTATCAGGAGCAGGTCATGTCCATCGTCCGGGACCTGGGCGGCTATACCCTGGGACGGAGCGACCTGGTCCGCAGGGCCATGAGCAAAAAGAAACAGTCGGTCATGGAAAAGGAGCGGCGCAACTTTGTATACGGCAATCCGGAAGAAAATGTTCCCGGCTGTATTTCCAGAGGGATTCCGGAGTATACAGCTTCCCATATCTACGACATGATGATGGATTTCGCCAAATACGCCTTCAACAAGTCCCACGCGGCCTGTTACGCGGTGGTCACTTACCAGACCGCCTGGCTCAAATATTATTATCCGACGGAATTTATGGCGGCCCTGATGACTTCAGTCATTGATTTTCCTGCCAAGGTGGCCGGTTATATCCTGACATGCCGGAGCATGAAGATTCCGCTGCTGCCTCCGGATATCAATGAGGGCGAAGCCGGCTTTTCCGTATCCGGCGGAGCGGTCCGCTACGGCCTGACCGCGATCAAAGGCGTTGGCCGGCCTGTCATTGACGGGATCATTGCGGAGAGAAAGGCCAGAGGACCGTTCCGCGATCTGCATGATTTCCTGTCCAGAATGGTCATGCAGGAAAGGGAGATCAACCGCAGGGTCATTGAGAGCTTCATCAAAGCCGGTGCCCTGGACTGTCTGGGCGCCACCCGCAGGCAGATGATGAGCGTCTACATGCGGATGATGGATGATCTGCAGAGCTCCCGCAGGAACGACATGGCCGGGCAGCTGTCCCTTTTTGACATCGTGGATGAAGAGGATAAGGCCCAGTATCAGGTCAGGATGCCGGATATAGGAGAGTATCCCCGGGAGATGATGCTGGCCTTTGAGAAGGAGGTCCTGGGCATTTATGTCAGCGGGCATCCCATGGAGGAATACAGTGCCCTGTGGAAGAGCAATATTACGGCCAAAGCGGCGGATTTCTATCTGGACGAAGAAACAGGCCAGGCCAGGATCCAGGATGGTTCCAGGGCCACCATCGGCGGTATGATCGCCGAAAAGACCATCAAATATACCAGGCAGAACAAAGTCATGGCTTTCCTGACCCTGGAGGATATGACAGGTTCGATCGAAGTCATTGTATTTCCTAAAAGTTATGAAGAACAGGGCTCTCTCCTGCAGGAGGACCGCAAGGTCTTTATCCAGGGCCGGGTACAGGCCGAAGAGGACAAAGACGGCAAACTGATCTGTGAGAAGATCATTCCTTTCGAGGATGTGCCCAGAAAACTGTGGATCCGTTTCCCGGACAGGGCTGCCTATGAGGCCGGCGCGAAAGAGCTTTTTGAACTGATCGACCGCAACGGAGGCAGGGATAAGGTCATTCTATACCTGGAAGACGTGCACCAGCGCAGGGTCCTGCCGCCGGGCCAGGGCGTCCGGGCGGACCGGGATCTGGTGGACCGGCTGGGCCGGATTTTCGGCAGCGCAAATGTTATTTTGCAGTAAACCTTACCCGGTTGAGAATTGAAATCAGACGCTGTTTACGGTAAAATATTATTGACTGTTCCGGGCCGGCCAAAGCCCCGGTCGGTCTGGTACAAGGCGGCGGGCCTTCTTGCTTGGGAATGTTTTTTAGAAGGCCGGCATTTCATATAATGTATTGAAACAGGGAGGCTTACCATGGATAAAGAGATTAAGACGATTGGTGTCCTGACGAGCGGCGGCGATGCCCCGGGCATGAACGCGGCCATCCGCGCAGTAGTAAGAGAGGCTCTGCACAACAAAGTTAAGGTCAAGGGAATCAAGAGAGGCTACAGGGGCCTTCTGAACGAAGAGATCTTCGATATGAAATCCCAGGACGTAGCCGGTATCATCCAGCTGGGCGGAACCATTCTGGGTACAGCCAGATGCTCCGAATTCCGTACAGAAGAAGGACAGGCCAAGGGTGCCGAAATCTGCCGCAAGCACGGCATTGACGGCATTGTTGTCATCGGCGGCGATGGCTCCTACCGCGGCGCGCAGGCCCTGGCCAGACACGGCATTAATACCATCGGCGTTCCCGGAACGATTGATCTGGACATTGCCTGCACAGATTATACAATCGGCTTTGATACGGCCATCAATACAGCGATGGACGCGATCGACAAGGTCAAGGACACATCTTCTTCCCATGAGAGATGCTCCATCATTGAGGTCATGGGAAGGCATGCCGGCTATATCGCCCTGTGGTGCGGTATATCCACCGGTGCTGAGGATATCCTCATCCCCGAAAAATATGATTATGACGAGCAGAAGATCGTCGACCATATCATCAACAACAGAAGGATCGGTAAAAAGCATCACATGATCGTCAATGCCGAAGGTATCGGACATTCCACATCCATGGCCAAGAGGATCGAGGCAGCTACCGGCGTTGAGACCAGGGCGACCATTCTGGGCTACATGCAGCGGGGCGGCAGCCCGACCTGTACAGACCGTTACTACGCTTCCATCATGGGCGCTTACGCGGCGGATATCCTGGTCCAGGGCAAGTCCAACAGGGTCGTAGCGTTCAAGAACGGCGCTTTCGTTGATTATGATATCGAGGAAGCGCTGGCCATGACCAAGGAGATCAGCGAGTACGAATATCAGATCGCCTGGAACCTGAGATAAGCAGGACGGCTTCGCGGCGGCGTGCCGGCTCCCGGCGGAGCGTTCAGGTCAGTATTATGACAGCCATATGATTTTTCGCGGGCAGGATCTTTCCTGCCCGCCTTGTATTTTTGGATATAGACAGGTGGAAATACAGCAGACATGTACGAAGAAATAAGCTCCCTTGCCAACCCCCGGGTCCGCCGTGTGCTGCAGCTGCAGCAGAAGGCACGGACAAGAAAAAAAGAAAACTGTTTTATCATCGAGGGAATCCGCCTCTTTCTGGATACACCGGACGATTTTCTGGAGGAAATCTATATGACGGCGGACCTGCTGGAGCGGGAAGAGCCCCGGATCCGGGAAAAGATAACCAGACACGGCTGCAGGATCGTCACCCCTGAGGTCATGAAGAAGATGTCTGATACCATGACGCCCCAGGGCGTCCTCTGCCTGGCCAGAATGCCCCGGTACAGCATGGAAGACCTGCTGACCGGGTGTCCTTTACTGCTCCTGCTGGAGAATATCCAGGATCCAGGTAATCTGGGCACCATGTTCCGGACGGCCGAGGCGGCCGGCGCTGCCGGTATCCTGATGAACAAAGGGACGGCTGACCTGTTCAATCCCAAAACGGTCCGGTCCACCATGAGCGCCGTCTTCCGTATGCCATTCCTTGTGACGGAGGACTTTTCCGCTGCTCTGACGCAGCTGCGCGGCCGGGGCCTGCGGATTTTTGCCGCCCATCTGGCAGGGCAGGACAATTATGACCGGGCCGATTATACAGGACCCTGCGGGATCCTGATCGGCAATGAGGGCAGGGGACTGACCGAAGAAGCCGCGGCCCTCGCGACAGACCTGATCCGGATTCCCATGCACGGCAGGATCGAATCCCTCAACGCGGCCATGGCGGCCGGAATCCTTATGTACGAAGCGGACCGTCAGCGCAGACAGGCGGGCAGATAGTACTTGCGGTCCACAGAGGAAATGATTTATCATAAGGACTGTATTGTCAATCCGGCGGCGGACTGCTGCAGCTGCAATGATCAAAGAACAGACACAGAAAGGTATCGCGACATGGCAAAAATCGATTTAAAGGGAAGAGACTTTTTAAAGCTCCTGGACTTCACGGAAGAAGAGATCCTCTATTTGCTGGATCTGGCTGCCGATCTCAAGGATAAGAAGAAAAAGGGAATCCCCCACCGTTATTTTGAGGGCAGGAACATTGCCCTGATCTTTGAGAAGACCAGCACCAGGACCCGCTGTTCCTTTGAGGTCGCGGGCCATGACCTGGGCATGGGGACGACCTATCTGGATCCTGAGGGATCCCAGATCGGAAAAAAGGAGAGTATCGCCGATACGGCCCGGGTACTGGCCGGCATGTTCGACGGTATTGAATACAGGGGCTACGGACAGGAGATCGTGGAAGAACTGGCCAGATACGCGAAGGTCCCGGTATGGAACGGACTGACCAATGAGTTCCATCCCACCCAGATGCTGGCGGACCTGCTCACCATACGTGAGCATTTCGGCAGGATCAAAGGCCTCAGGCTCAGCTATTTCGGTGACGCCCGCTACAATACAGCGGATTCCCTGATGGTGGCCGGCGCCAAGACCGGCATGCATATTGTGCTGGCGTCAGACGAACACTATTTCCCGGACCCTGCCCTGGTGGAGACCTGCCGGGAGATCGCGGCCGGGACCGGCGGCAGCATTACCCTGACCACTGATCCGGAGGAAGCCGCCAGAGGCGCCCATATCCTCTATACGGATGTATGGGTATCCATGGGTGAGCCCATGGAGGCTTGGGCGGAGAGGATCGGCCTTATGAAAAAGTATCAGGTCAACGCTGCCCTGATGCGGCTGGCGGATCCGGACGCCATCTTTATGCACTGCCTGCCCGCTTTCCATGACCAGGGGACCGGGATCGGCCGACAGGTCTATGAGAAGTTCGGCATGGCAGAGCTGGAAGTCACCGATGAGGTCTTTGAGAGCGGCCAGTCCCTGGTCTTTGAGGAGGCCGAGAACCGCATGCATACCATCAAGGCCGTCATCGCGGCGACTCTGGGACTGTAAGGGCGGGAATCCCTGCGTACAGACGCCCGGACAGAAGGAATCCGCGTCCGGAGCACCGGACGCGGACCGGTTTTTTTATGAGCGAATGAGTATGAGCACGAAAGAAGAGATTCTGGAAAAACTGAAGCAGGCGGACGGATATGTGTCCGGCCAGCAGCTCTGTCAGGGTCTGGGGATTTCCAGGACAGCTGTCTGGAAGGCTGTCGGAAAGCTCCGGGAGGAAGGCTATCCGATCGAGGCGGTGACCAACAGGGGATACCGGCTGCGGGAGGTCTCCGGCGCGGATCTGCTGAACCGGGAGCGGCTGGAAGCCTGTATGCGGACAGACTGGGCCGGCAGGCCGGTCCTGTATAAGAAAGAGACCCGGACCACTCAGCAGGATGTCGTTCAGCTGTCGGATCAGGGGGCGCCGGAAGGTACTCTGGTCGTGACCTCCATGCAGACAGGCGGCCGGGGACGCCGGGGCAGGACCTGGATCTCGCCCCCGGACGTCAATGTATATATGAGCATCCTGCTCAGGCCGCGGATCAGTCCGGAAACGGCCCCCATGGTCACCCTGGTCATGGCGCTGGCCGTTTACAGGGCTTCCCTGGACCTGCCGGTACAGGAAGGCAGGTCCTGCCGCTTCGGCATCAAATGGCCCAACGATATTGTTGCCTCCGTCGACGGAGGTCCTTATCGGAAACTGGCCGGTATCCTGACAGAGATGCGCCTGGAGGAGAGGGAGATCCGGGATATTGTGATCGGCACCGGACTCAATATCAACCAGACAGAGTTTCCGGAAGAGATCCGGGAAACCGCTTCTTCCTACCGTCTGGTGACAGGCCGCAGCGTAAACAGGGCTTCTTTCACGGCAGCGATATGGAAATATTTTGAAGAGGATTACAGTCTCTTCCTGCGGGCCCGCAGCCTTGCGCCGGTCCGGGAGGCCTATGAGGAAGGCCTTGTCAATAAAGGAAGGACCGTCAGGGTGCTGGATCCGGCCGGTCCATTTACAGGGACAGCCGGAGGTATCACGGATACCGGCGAGATGATCGTGACTCCCCGGGCCGGGGGGCTTGACCGGATCATCAGCTCTGGCGAAGTATCCGTCCGCGGTGTGGAAGGCTACGTCTGAGAGAAAGGACAGCAGTAAAAGAGGCAGACATGTCAGATAAAAAATACAGGATCGTATTGTGCGGCGCCAATGCCTATGACCGCAAGTACTACTTTAACAGCAAATTTGATAAGATTCCCGAGAACATCAAGGAGGAACTGCATATCATCTGCGTCCTCTTTACAGAAGAGATCGGCGGGATCTTTACCATCTCCTTCACCCCTTACGGGGATGTGGAGCTGGAGAGCACCAGGGAGGAAGGCGATCTTCTTTATGATGAGATCGGCGGACCCCTGATGATCAAGGAAATCAGGAAGAACAAACGGGAGATGCTGGAAGCTTTGTCCATCTATTTCAAGGTCACTTTCCTGCATCAGAATCCCGCGGATCTTCTGCAGGATATGGATGAGGAAGAATGACCAACTATAATACACCCTTTCAGATCGGCAGCGTGACCATACCCAATCGTGTCATCCTGGCTCCCATGGCAGGCGTATCCGACCTGCCTTTTCGTTTACTCTGTCATGAGCAGGGTGCCGGCCTGGTATGCATGGAAATGATCAGCGCCAAAGCCATCTGTTATAACAACCGCAGGACCAGGGACCTGTATCAGACACTCCCCGGAGAGGCACCGGTCTCTCTGCAGCTGTTCGGGCATGAACCGGAATTCATGGCCCGGGCCGCGGAGATCATTGAACCGGAGACATTTGATATTCTGGATATCAATATGGGATGTCCGGTCCCCAAAGTTTTTAATAATCAGGAGGGCTCCGCCCTGATGAAGGATCCCGGTCTGATCGAGCGGATCGTGGCTGCCGCCGCGGCGCGCACAAGCAGGCCGGTCACCGTCAAGATCCGCCGGGGGATCGATGAAGCTCACCAGAACGCGGTCGAGTGCGCCCTGGCAGCCCAGGAGGGCGGCGCGTCCGCCGTGGCTGTCCACGGCAGGACCAGAGTCCAGATGTACAGCGGCAAAGCCGACTGGGAGATCATCGCCAGGGTCAGGGAAGCGCTCAGAATCCCGGTCATCGGCAACGGTGATATTGTCAGCGGGCAGACTGCCCTTGCCATGATGCGGGAGACCGGCTGTGACGCCGTCATGGCAGCCAGGGCCGCCAGAGGCAATCCCTGGCTGTTCGCGGAGATCTGTGCCGTTCTGGAAGGCAGGATTCCGCCGGAGCGGCCCGGAAGACGTGAGGTCATTGCCATGATCCTGCGCCACGCCGCCCTGCAGAAGGACTGTAAGGGAGAGGCCATCGCCATACGGGAGATGCGCAAACACACAGCCTGGTACCTGGCCGGCTTCCCCAGCGCCGCCAGAGTCAGGAATCTGGTCAACCAGGTCACCACATTCCGGGAGCTGGAAGACCTGCTGAAAAAAGAATATTTGTAAAAAAAGAATTTCCGCGGCCCGGATAGAATTAACAGAGCCAACGATTGCAAATTGCCGCTGATGCGTCTATGATGAGATTCAGAAACAGGAGCCGGCAGCCAAAAAGGAGGTGCGAGATGCCTGAAAACATGGTTTTGATCTGGGCAGTCACGATTGCCGTACTGCTCTTCATTGAGGCCCTGACCCAGGGACTGACAACGATCTGGTTCGCCGCCGGCGGGGTGGCGGCCCTGCTGACGGCCGCGCTGGGACTGGACCTGTGGATCCAGATCGGTGTGTTCGCCGGTGTATCCCTGCTTATGCTGCTGCTGACCAGGCCCATTGCGGTCCGGTATCTGAATACCAAAGTCGTTCATACCAACGCGGACAGTCTGATCGGCAAAGAAGCGGTCGTCATTGAAAGGATCGACAATATTCAGGGAACCGGCGCGGCCAGGATCGAAGGCAAGGAATGGACAGCCCGGTCTGTCAGGCCGGAACAGACCATCGAGGCCGGAGAAATTGTTATGGTGCGTTCCATCGAAGGCGTCAAGCTGATGGTGGGCAGAAGAATTTATGAAGACCAGGAGGTATAAAAGTGATGATTTTTTTACCGGTTTTAATCGTAATTTTAGTTCTGATCGCAGTATCCTGCATCAAGATCGTTCCCCAGGCCCATGCTTTTGTCATTGAGCGTCTGGGCGCCTACAGCCAGACCTGGGGCGTGGGGCTCCATTTCAAGGTCCCCTTCATTGAGCGCATCTCCCGCAGGGTCAACCTGAAGGAACAGGTCGTGGATTTCCCGCCCCAGCCTGTCATCACCAAGGATAATGTTACAATGCAGATCGATTCCATCGTCTTCTTCCAGATTACGGACGCCAAGCTTTTTACCTACGGCGTTGAGAATCCGATCCTGGCTATTGAGAATCTGACGGCGACCACCCTTCGTAACATCATCGGCGACATGGAGCTGGATGAGACACTGACCTCCCGTGAGACCATCAATACCAGAATGCGGGCCTCCCTGGATGTGGCGACCGATCCCTGGGGTATCAAAGTCACCAGAGTAGAGCTCAAGAATATCACCCCGCCCACTGCCATCCGGGAAGCCATGGAGAAGCAGATGAAGGCCGAGCGTGAAAGACGTGAATCCATTCTCAAGGCGGAGGGTGAAAAGAAATCCGCGGTCCTTGTGGCGGAAGGCCGCAAGGAATCCATGATCCTGCAGGCGGAAGCCGATAAGCAGGCTGTCATTCTGGCCGCGGAAGCCCAGAAAGAGAAGATGATCAAGGAATCCGAAGGCCGGGCGGCCGCAGTCCTGAAAGTCCAGGAAGCCAACGCGGAAGGCATCCGCATGATCCGCGAAGCGGGCGCCGATCAGGCCGTCCTGACCCTGAAGAGTCTGGAAGCCTTCGCCCAGGCGGCCAACGGCAGAGCGACCAAGATCATCATCCCTTCCGATATCCAGGGGATTGCAGGCCTTGCCTCCTCCCTGAAGAGTATCGCGGATACGCCGGAACCGGAAAAGGCGGCCGATAACAGCGGCAAGTTCTTCCAGTCCGTATCCACCACGGAAGCCGTCAAATGACGCGCTTCGCTGCCTGATATAAATATTAACTGAACCGCATGAACGGACCGGGTTCCGCCGGCAGGGCAGGCTGACACAGCCGTCCTGCCGGCGGGCCCGGTCCTTTTGACAGATACAGCTTTTTATTGACAGGGGCGGGGTTTTCTTTATATAATGTAGTGCCGCCAGATGGCGTCAAAATGATGAATAAATATCAAGGGAGTGGTTAAGACCATGGAAGAAAAGAAAAATATTCTTACTTATGAAGGACTGAAACTGTACGAAGATGAGCTGCATGACCTCAAGGTCTACAAGAGAAAAGAAGTCGCCCAGAAGATCAAGGAAGCCAGAGAGCAGGGCGACCTTTCCGAAAATGCGGAATACGACGCGGCCAAGGATGAGCAGCGTGATATCGAAGCCAGGATCACCGAGCTCGAGAACATCCTGAAGAATGTCGAGGTCGTAGTAGAGGACGAGGTCAGTTCCGACAAGATCAATATCGGCTGTACCGTCCGGATTCTTGACCTTGAGTACAAAGAAGAAGAGACCTACAAAATCGTCGGCTCTACAGAAGCCAACAGTCTGAAGGGCAAGATTTCCAACGAATCCCCCGTAGGCCGCGCACTGATCGGCTCCCAGGTCGGTGATACCGTCAGCGTAGAGACCCCGGGCGGTCTGGTCCAGTATGAAGTTCTGGAGATTTCCAGATAACATCCGGCCGGACACTGTCTGCGGACAGATACGGGCCAGCAGTAAATATGTAATGATAGGAGAAGAAAGTGGCACAGAAGCAGAAGAATCAGGGACAGAATGTATCACAGCTTGAGCAGGTCAGAAGGGACAAGCTCGCGGAGCTGCAGGCAGCCGGCAGAGACCCTTTCCAGATCGTCAAATACGACCAGACCCATCATTCCGCTGAGATCAAAGAGCATTTCGCGGAACTGGAGGGCAGGGATGTATCCGTAGCCGGACGTATGATGTTCAAACGCAAGATGGGCAAGGCATCTTTCGGCAATATCCAGGACAGAGACGGCAAGATCCAGATCTACGCCACCAGAGATGACCTGGGAGAAGAAGCCTACAACGCGTTCAAAAAGCTGGATATCGGCGACATCATCGGCGTGAAGGGATTCGTTTTCGCGACCAAGACCGGTGAGATCAGTATTCACTGCAAAGAGGTCACCCTTCTTTCCAAATCTCTGAGTCCCCTTCCGGAAAAATTCCACGGACTGCAGGATACCGATATGCGCTACAGACAGCGTTATGTCGACCTGATCATGAATGAGGAATCCAAGAATACTTTCCTCAAAAGATCTCAGATCATTCATGAAATCCGTACCTTCCTGGCAGGCAGAGACTTTATCGAGGTTGAGACGCCCATGCTGGTCTCCAACGCCGGCGGCGCCGCCGCCCGGCCTTTTGAGACCCATTTCAACGCCCTGGATGAGGATGTCAAGCTCCGCATCTCCCTGGAACTCTATCTGAAGAGACTGATCATCGGCGGCATGGAGAGGGTATTTGAGATCGGCCGTGTATTCCGAAATGAAGGCGTCGATACCAAACACAATCCGGAGTTCACTCTGATGGAGCTGTATCAGGCCTATACGGATTATTACGGCATGATGGAGCTGACCGAGTCCATGTTCCGCTATCTGGCGGAGAAAGTCTGCGGCAGCACGACCATCACCTATGCCGGCACGGAGATCGATCTGGGCAGGCCCTTCAGAAAGCTGACCATGGTCGACGCCATTAAGGAGCATACAGGCATCGATTTCGATCAGGTGGAGACCACGGAAGAAGCCAAAAAACTGGCAGATGAAAAAGGCATCGAGTATGAGGACCGCCATGTCAAGGGCGACATTGTCAATCTTTTCTTCGACGAATTCTGCGAAGACAAAATGATCCAGCCCACCTTTATCATGGATCATCCGATTGAGATTTCCCCGCTGACCAAGAAGAAACCGGAGGATCCCACCAAGGTCGAGCGTTTCGAGCTCTACATCAACGGCTGGGAGATGTGCAACGCCTATTCCGAGCTCAACGATCCCATCGACCAGAGGGAGCGTTTCGCGGCCCAGGACGCTCTGGCGGAAGCCGGTGACGACGAAGCCCAGCACACGGATGAAGACTTCCTCCACGCCATGGAGATCGGCATGCCCCCTACCGGAGGCATCGGCTATGGCATCGACAGACTTACCATGCTGCTGACGGATTCGGCTGCAATCAGGGATGTGCTGTTATTCCCGACAATGAAAAGCATCAAGGAGTAAAATGCCGTATTTTCAAGGGTTTCCGGACTCCTTGCTGTACAACATACAACAAATGTACAACAAATCGGTGATTTCGGGTGAGTCCTCATGAGTTAATCTGAATCCTTGACAAAAATCGAATTATCATATAGCACCGTACTGGCTCAGACCGCGTCAGTACGGTGCTTTTGCGTTCAGGAGCAATCATTCTGGAAGCTGATTTTAAGGTTGAAATTTGCAATAATCACTAAACATACGAAAAGTGCGTGCTGATTTCGTATACATTGCGTCCTCGTTAAAACCCATAAAATACAGTGTTGTTGAGATATAGCGGCGCTTCTTGGTATCGACAAACTGTACATGAGCGTTCTCATAAGGCTTAATATTCGTATAAATAAAATTCAAAAAGGAGGGCTTTCAGGTTATGAAGCAGGAGAGTTCATACTACGATATTATCAGGAGAAGCGAAATTAAGGAGGAGAACAGACGCCTCAGG